>DUFC01000001.1 GCA_011191875.1 Dehalococcoidia bacterium
ACATAAGATATATAGTGCGTCCCAATATTATACTGTATTGCGCTGGTTTACATAATACAGTCAGCAGTTGAGATGATTTTTTACTTTATATTATCAACTCATATCCCTGGTCTTTATTTTGGTAACTTCTTCTATAACTTTATTTGATGCTTACTCTAACTCAAACTGTAACTCTAGCACTGGCAGTAAAAAGCCAAATAACCACTCATAGTAATATTACAAAATTAAAAAATGCCTAGGCAACGATGGAAATGTGTAGCCGAAAAATGGTCTGATTATACCTTGATGCTTCCAAAGGTAGTAAACCATTCAAAAGGATTTTTAGACGTCTAGAATTTGATTACAGAGCGTCATTTTTCGAGGATACCAGTTAAGCCGATTGCTCGGATTTAGCGATGGTTTTTCTGATTAATTCCAGGAGTTTGGTCAGTCCCCATCCTTTTTCAGCAGAAATGAGCACCGTACTTTCATTCATAACATCTCGCCGGTCATAGAGATAATTTTTGGCTGTCTCCTCATCCCAGGTCTTATCGTCATCCAGTAATAAATCAATTTTATTTAACGCCGTAATCCTGGGCTTATCCATAAGGTCGAGGTCTGTAAGAATATCCTCTACTGTTTGACACTGTTCGATAGCGTTATGTGAAGTAAAATCAACTATATGAAGGAGTACATCAGCTTCGGTTAGCTCTTCAAGGGTTGCCCTAAAAGAAGTTACAATAGTCAGCGGTAACTTTCTGATAAAGCCAACGGTGTCGCTAATTAAGACTGCACTTTGATCAGGTAAAGTCAGACGCTTAGTAGTTGGGTCCAAAGTAGCAAATAGCTTATCTTCTACCAATACACCCTCCTTAGGCAGGCTGAGAGCATTAAGTAAAGTGCTTTTACCGGCATTAGTATAGCCAACTATAGCTATTATAGGTATGCCGCTCTTCTTACGCTTCTGGCGATATAGACTGCGGTGTTTCCTCACCTCTTCAATCTGCATTTTTAAATGATGTATCTTCTTACGAACCAGGCGTCTATCAGTCTCTATTTGTGATTCACCGGGACCTCTGGTACCAATACCACCACCTAGCCTTTCCAGATGACTCCATTGTCCCGCAAGACGAGGCAGAAGGTATTGATGCTGAGCTAGTTCTACTTGTAATTGACCTTCGTGCGTTCGGGCACGCTTGGCAAAAATATCCAATATTAAGGCAGAACGGTCAATCACCTTTACCTGAAGGGCTTCTTCCAGGTTCCGTTGCTGCAGTGGCGAAAGCTCATCATCAAATATTACTACATCATAGTCGACACTATCCTTTAAAGATAATAGTTCATCTAACTTACCTTTGCCCAGATAGTGTGTTTTTGATGGTGTGGATAACCGCTGGATAAGCTTTCCAGCTACACTAGCTCCTGCCGTGTAAGCTAGTTGAGCCAACTCTTGTATAGAATCTTCTACCGGCCATTTATTAATGCTTCTCTTGGCAGCTACAGCTACCAAGAATGCTCGCTCAGGAGATGCTTTTGTAATAAGCGTTCTTCTGGTAATAGTATCCCCCTTACTTCTAACAGAAAAACATTATGTCAAGCTACTTGTTTGCCTTATGTTGGCTTCTTTTGCTATGCCATCCTGATAGTCGTGACAAGCCTTTTGCTAGATCTGCATCTGGGATAGTTAACGACAACCGCACATAACCTTCACCATTCCTGCCGTAACCTACCCCTGGAGTAACTACCACTCCAATTTCTTCCAATAAATCGGTAGCCAAATCTATAGAAGTATAGCCCTCAGGAACCTTAGCCCAGATATATAAACTTGCCTTCGGTGGTTTGGCTTCAAGACCAACACTATTTAACACATCAATAATAAGGTCGCGGCGTCTCTGATAAATGGCATTATGCTCCTGGATGCAATCCTGGGAACCGGTCAAAGCCTCAATAGCAGCATATTGGATAGCCTGTGGAATCCCTGAATCTAAATTCGATTTAACCCTCTTCAGGGCATCTATAATTTCAGCATTACCTACTACCATCCCAATTCGCCACCCAGTCATGTTATAGCTCTTCGACAGAGAGTGGAACTCTACCCCCATTTGCTTAGCTCCATCGGCTTGCATAAAGCTAACTGGTTGATAACCATCAAAGGCAACCTCTGAATATGGTCCGTCATGGCAGATAGCCAAGTCGTGCTGCTGAGCAAATTTAACTATTCTGTTGAAAAAATCAATATCAGCTACAGCACTGGTAGGGTTATTCGGATAGCTTATCCATAAAAGTTTAGCCCTCTTCAGGATGTCAGCCGGTATAACATCCAAATCAGGTAGAAAATTATTCTCCTCAACGAGTGGCATATAATAAGGTCTGCCGCCAGCTAACATAGTACTTACCGAGTAAACGGGGTAGGCTGGGTCAGGCACCAGGGCTATATCCCCAGAATCAATAAAACACAAGGCAATGTGACCAACACCTTCCTTTGAGCCAATAAGTGGCAATACCTCTTTATCAGCATCAAGAGAAACGCCAAAGCGCCTTTCATACCACCCAGCTACAGCCTGACGCAATTCTGATAGACCGGCTGTCTCCGGGTAGCGATGATTAGTTGGGTCTTGTGCTGCCAGGCAAAGCTTATCAATTATGTGGGATGGCGTGGGAATATCAGGGTCACCTATAGCAAAGCTAACTATATCTTCTCCCTTAGCCCGTTTCTCAGCAATCTTTCTATTAATTTCCACAAAAAGATAAGGTGGCAAGTTTTCAACCCGTTTAGACATTTTCATCTCAGCTATACCTCACTTAACCATTCCCCGGTAAATACTACTTCAGCCGGACCGCTAAGGAATACCTCCCTTCCTCTATCCCAATCCACTTCCAGTATACCTCCCGGTAGTTTTATGTCAACCCTATTATCAATATACCCGTGAAGCTGGGCGGCAACAGCTACAGCGCAGGCACCACTGCCACAAGCCAATGTCTCCCCTACTCCCCTTTCCCACACCCGAGCTTCTATCTGTTCCCGGTTTATTACTCTGGCTACTTCAAAGTTGACCCGGTCGGGGAATATTGCTAGTTGCTCCACCTCTGGTCCTAGCCGGGACAATGGGAAGTCAGATATTGAGTGCTGCTCAAAATAAACAGCATGCGGATTTCCCATAGAGACAAGGCTTAAGGATAACTCCCTATCCTTTATAGTAACGGGATAATCTAACATTGGTTCTATGGGCAATAAAGAATTCTCATCAGGCGCTATCACTACTGGAATGTCTTTGGCTCCAAATTTTGGCTCGCCCATACTAACCTGAATTCTAGCCGTTCCATCTCCTGCTTTATGAACTCTTACTTTCCTTACACCAGCTAATGTTTCCACTAATATCTCTTGAGTCTTAACTAACCCCTTATCTAAAACATATCTAGCCAGGCATCTTAATCCATTGCCGCAGACTTCTGCCTCAGAACCATCGGGGTTAAACATGCCCATCCGAAAATCAGCTATATTTGAAGGCAACACCAGCAGCAAACCATCACTGCCAACCCCGAAGTGTCGGTCACACATAGCTATCGCCGTCTGTGGCCAATCCCGGTTTAGGTTGCTAGCTTCAACCAGTATAAAATCATTTCCAGCCCCCTGCATCTTGGTGAAATTCATTGAGTACTTCTCCCCCCTATGAATGCAGCTAATCGAGTTGTGATTTCCCACTCCGATGTGCCCAGTATATCAAACCACTCAATCCTGTCACTCTCTAACCGAAACCAATTATACTGGTGGCGGACAAAGCGATGGGTTTCAAACTTGATTTGCTGAATGGCCGCAGCTAAGGTTAATTCACCTCCAAGAAACATACCAATTTGCTTGTAGCCAATACCAGACATAGCTGGCAGGGTACAGTCATAGCCTATATTCACCAGCTTTTTTACCTCAGCTACCAAGCCTTGCTTTATCATTTTGTCAACCCTTAAATCAATTCTACGGTAAAGCTCACCCCTGTCCGTAGTTAAACCCATTATGAGTGTAGTAAAGGATGGTGCCTTCTTATGCTGAAGCTTAGAAAACGGAGCTTCTGCGCCTCTACACACCTCAAGAGCCCTTATAGTGCGGCGCACATTACGCTGGTCAATCTTCTGCGCGGCTACCGGGTCAACCTCCTTAAGCTCCTGATGAAGCTCATCCTTCCCCACTGTGGCTGCTTTTTCCTCTAAACTATGTCTGAATTCCAGGTCGGGTGGAACTTGTGGTATTCCCCAGCCTTCCAAAACCGACCATATATATAATCCACTGCCACCTACTAGCAAGGGTAATTTGTCACGGTGTTGAATATTCTCAATAGCTGTATAGGCTAGCTCTTGATATTGAGCCAGACTAAAATCCTCATCAGGATTAACTATATTAATTAAATGATGGGGAACAAGAGATAGCTCTTGCGGGCTAGGTTTAGCCGTGCCAATATCCATATGGTGATATACCTGTCGGCTATCAGCACTTACTATCTCCCCATCAAAAGCCTGAGCTAAGCGAAGAGCCAGCTGGCTCTTACCTACGGCAGTGGGACCAACTATAGCTACCAGACGGTTCATCACAACATTAATTTAAAGGGGAGACAACTTGCTAAGAGGAGCTGGCCCCTTCTTTTAAACCTCCGATTTCTGAGGTTTGCTTGACAATGCTTAAGAATTGGTCAGCTTTTAGGCTGGCTCCACCAACTAGGGCACCATCTATCTCAGGCTGGCTTATAAATTCAGCAATATTATCAGCAGTTACACTACCACCATAGAGAATACGCGTCTCCTGGGCAACTCTAGTACAACATTTTTGGTAGATAATTTGGCGGATAAAACCGATGGTCTTATTTACCTGCTTACCAGTAGCCGCCATGCCGGTACCAATAGCCCAAACTGGCTCATAGGCTATTATTAATCCGCTTTGATAATATTTCCGAGTTGTAGATGCCTTTAACTGCTGGCTTATTACCTCTTCTGTTCTTCCCGCCTCATTCTCTTCTAATCTTTCTCCTATGCACAAGATAGGCTTCAGCCCAGCCTTCAGTGCTGCTTGAACCTTTCTATTTATAATCTCCCCGGTCTCATTAAAATACTGCCGGCGCTCAGAGTGTCCTATAATAACATATTCACATAGTTCAGCAAGCATTAGTGGTGCAATCTCCCCTGTATATGCCCCCTTTTCCTCAAAGTATATATTCTGTGCCCCTAACTTTACCGAGCTTCCTTTGATTAGCTCTCTTACCGCAGCCAAAGAAATAAAAGGGGGACAAATTACCTTATCAACATTATCTATCTCGTCAAGCCCCTGACGCATTTCGTTGACCAGTTCAACGGCTTCACTCACCGTGGTATTCATCTTCCAGTTACCGGCAATTATAGGCACCCTCATTTTAGCCTTCCAAGGGGATTATTTAGCAACCTCACCCCTCTAGGTCTTTATTTGGTAACCCTATCTCCTTTATCCCTTTCTCCTTAATAATGGGAATCAGATATATAAGAGAATCGAAGTCTCTCTTAATACCCACTAAGACATTTCAATCCCATATCAGTTAGCCGATAGATGTATAAACCCATTCATTCCACCAAGCCTCGCTTCTTGTAAGCGCTTAGGTATCCACGAACAGTATGCTGGTATATAGAACGGTTTCCGAACTTGGGGTCTATCTCAAATAACTTTGGGTTTATGAGTTTAATGTCTTCTTCTTCAATTTCATGGAACTTCTTTTCAATAGAGGCGTAAATGTTCTGTAGCGTAGTCTCTCTACCGGACTCATACAATATACTGAGGAAGAGCCACTCACAAGGCATGTTTTCACCCCTCGCCACTTCTTACCCTCTTCACTTAGGCACCGAATTTATTGAGCTTCAGAGCATTAGCCATCGCCAGAGGCATAATCTGCGTAGCTGGAAACCGTCCTAGTCCTCCAGAAACACAGGCTGACTCAGAAAACTCAGTTACTTTATCAGGACGGCACCACTTAGAATATAGAAGAATAGGCACCGGGTGCCAGCTATGCCCCTTGAGTAAAGCTGGTGTTGAGTGATCGCCAGTAACTACAATGACATCAGGCTCTATAGTTATAAGGTCAGCTATAGCTCTATCAACATCCTCTATAATTCTAACCTTCCTGTCAAAATCACCATCTTCACCAGCCGAATCAGTTCCCTTTATATGCAGGAAGAAAAAGTCATAGTTAGCGTAGTTTTGTTTAAGTGTGACGAATTCATCTTCAATACTCGTTCCTGTTTCCAGAACCTCCATACCAACTAACTTAGCTAGTCCACGATACATAGGATAACTAGCAATAGCGGCTGGCTTCAATTTGCAGACCTCAACCATAGTGGGAAATTGAGGACGCTGGGAGAAGCCTCGGAGGAGAACCATATTGGCTGGATAATACCCAGCCAATGTTGTCTTGACCTTAGCCAAAAATCGATTAGTAATACCAGCCATCCTACCTGCTTCCGGATGTAGTGCAGTAACAACCTTTGGAGCTAATCCTACTTGCTCGGGGTCAGAGTCGCTGAGCTCAGAGGTAAGTCCCTCTCCCCGAAATACCACTATTAAGCGGTGCTCCTTAACCGGACAAACAAAAAATTTAACCTTATCTATTACCAGTCCATCTATCAACTGGCACAGCTCAGCACACTTATCGGTAGAGATACGACCTGCCCTACGATCGGTAACCAAGCCAGATTCATCCACAGTGCAAAAGTTACCCCGGGCAGCTATATCTCCCTGTTGAAGGTCAAAGTCTACCCCTACTGCCTCCAGTACACCCCGACCGATATTAAAGCTGACAGGATCATAACCAAACAGAGCCAGATGACCCGGCGCGCTACCAGGAGTTATCCCTGGGCCCACTGGGTCAATAAGACCACATGTCCCTCTATTTGCCAAATTATCAAGGTTTGGTGTATTAGCTGTCTCAAGTTCTGTCTTGTCGGTTTGGGGATTGGGTAATCCGCCTAACCCATCAATAACTAATAACACAATCCTACTAGGCGAAGACCTGGAAATAGGCTTTATTAACTCTAAATTAACCATATCCGTTAGAGGTTATTTGTCAACCTCCTCTATAGAAGAGAGATTAAACGTGAAAAGTTTTCACCTCGATGGCGTAACCCCCTTCAATTTACCGATGACTAACGAGTCTTTATCTAGCAATGACTCCACCCCCGGTAATGTCTGACCGCCCAGGAATTTTAGCGAGGCACCACCTCCGGTAGATACAAAGCTCATCTTATCGGCTAATCCCAGCTCAATCACTACCTCAGCCGTTGAACCTCCACCAATAATTGTAATAGCATCAAGACTAGCCAACAGTTTAGCCATGGCTTTGGTTCCCTCAGCAAACTGTGGTATCTCATATATACCCATAGGTCCATTCCAGAAAACTGTTTTACATCTCCGTAATTCTTCGTAGAAGTTTCTAATAGTATGGGAACCTATATCTACAATCTTCTGCTGGGGTGATATACTTTCTATAGATACGATTTTACCCTTAGCCTCGTCCCCAATTTCATCAGTAACAATAACATCAACCGGAAGCAACAAGCGTACCCCGTTCCTGGACGCCTCTTCTATTAATCCAGCAGCAGTGTCCACTCTATCAGACTCAATTAATGATAGACCTATCTCATAAGACTTGGCTTTGAGGAAGGTAGCTGCCATACCACCACCAATTAAAAGAAAGTCCACCTTGCTCATAATATTTTCCAGCATGTCAACCTTATCGCTTACTTTAGCCCCACCAACAAGACCGCCAAAAGGGTGAGCTGGATTCTCCAAGACACCACCCAGGGTCTTAACTTCCTTCTCTAGTAACAATCCAGCTACTGAAGGTAGATATTCGGTAATCCTTACTATTGAGGCATGACTTCGATGAGAGGTACCAAAGGCATCATTAACATATATATCAGCTAACCTAGCCAAGGCTCGAGCAAAAATGGGATTATCCCTCTCCTCAGCAGAATGAAAACGAAGGTTTTCCAGCAGTAAAACATCACTACTCTTCAAGCTTTGTACTGACTTCTCCGTTTCAGAGCCAATGCAATCCCTGGTAACTCCAACCTGCTTACCTAATATCTGCGACAGGCGCTGGGCAATAATGGGTAATCGTAGTTTATCAACCACTTTCCCCCCGGGTCGGCCTAAGTGAGAGCACAGAATAATCCTGGCTCCTCGGTCAATAAGGTATTTGATAGTAGGCAGAGTTGCTCGAATGCGACTATCATCAGCGATTGCCCCTGTCTTCTCATCTAGAGGGACATTAAAGTCAACCCTGACTAAAACCCTTTTACCACCGACCTCTATATCCCTGACCGTCACCTTATTCATTTATTTCGATAGAGGCTGTTTATTAACCCTAATATGGCTTGTCCCGTAAATACAGGTTACAGGACTTGTTTCGCGTCAACCTCAACCTTTTAATCTTCCCTCAATAAAGAACCTCTTGTTATCTCCGTTAGCAAAGAATCATGGTTAGTAAAAAAGGTTACTACTTGTTTGGCTATCCCTTCAGCATCAAGACCATACTTAGAGCGAAGGACAGCTTGAGTGCCCTGCTCGACAAACTCGTCAGGGATACCAATACTTTTTACCTGAATATCACACATACCTGATTGTTGAAGAAGCTGGGCTATGCTACTACCAAAGCCACCGCTTAGAGTATTTTCCTCAACTGTAACCAAACGCTTGGTATAGTTAGCCACATCTACTATGAGTTCTGAGTCTAATGGCTTAGCAAAGCGGGCGTTAATTACTGTAGCCTCAATCCCGTTTGAGGCTAACTCCTGGGCTGCCTCGAGGGCGGGAGCTACCATAGTCCCTATAGCTAATATGGCTACATCCTTTCCATATCTTACGGTCTCCCCTTTACCTATGGGAATCTCATACAGTTCTGTATCCAATTCTACCCCTAACCCAGATTCACGTGGGTATCGTATTGCCATAGGATGGTCTGATTTCACTGCTGTGTAAAGCAAGTGCTGAAGCTCATTTTCATCTTTGGGTGCAGCTACAATTAGATTAGGAACTAATGTTAAATAAGAGATGTCAAATGTCCCCTGATGCGTCTTACCATCATCACCGACAATGCCACCTCGGTCAATAGCAAAAATAACCGGCAAATCCTGGAGGCAAACATCATGTATAACCTGGTCAAAAGCACGCTGTAAGAAGGTAGAATATATAGCCACAACAGGTATGAAACCTTGGGTAGCCAACCCGGCGGCAAAGGTAACCGCGTGCTGCTCGCAGATGCCAACATCAAATACACGCTGCGGAAACTCAGAAGCAACAATACTTAAATAACTTCCCTCGGGCATGGCTGGGGTAACCGCTACCAGCCTGGGATTCTCCTTTGCCAGGCGAAGTACCGTTTGAGCAAATACCTCACTGTAAGTCGGTATCGCCTTAGTGCTTACACCTTTGGCTGATACACCATGGAAGTTAACAGCATCTCCCTCGGCTGGATGATAACCTTTGCCCTTAGTAGTAATAACGTGAACCAAAATCGGCTTGCGATGATAGTCTCTTGCCTGGCTAAGAGCAAGCTCCAATTCGGAAATGTTGTGCCCGTCAATAGGTCCGATATAGGTGAAACCGAATTCCTCCCAAAGCGTTGTCGGTAAAATTAAGCCTTTGAAGCCACTCCTTATCTTTTGGCTTGCTTGCCATAGCCTATTACCTAAAGGAAGAGTGGTAAGTAGCCGTCTGCTTTCCTTTTTTGCCCGATAGTAGCGATAGTCAAACCGTATCTTAGTTAATAGCTTAGCCAAGGCTCCAACTGTAGGTGAAATTGACATCCCATTATCATTGAGAACCACGATAAGCCTAGAACCCAACTGCCCTACCTGATTCAATGCCTCCAAAGCCATGCCGCCGGTTATAGCACCATCACCGATAATAGCAACCGCATGATAGTTATCAGCGGATAGGTCACAAGCAACAGCCATACCAAGAGCGGCCGAAATTGAGGTGCTGGCATGACCGGCACCGAATGGGTCATGCTGACTCTCATCACGACTGGTAAAACCGGATAATCCTCCATACTGACGGAGAGTAGCAAAACGCTCTCTTCTACCGGTAAGTAGTTTATGGGTATAGCTTTGATGTCCCACATCCCATACAATTTTATCTCGCGGGCTATCAAATACCCGATGCAAAGCTATAGTAAGCTCAACCACACCCAGATTGGAAGCTAGGTGACCTCCCTTAGTAGTTACTATAGCTACCAGTTCCTGCCTAATCTCAGAAGCTAATAGCCTGAGCTCCTGTTGTGTCAACCCTTTCAAATCTGCGGGATTGTCTATTCTATCTAATAACGACGCCATTTTAGCCTGCTGCCCAATCAACTGTAACAGCCGACCTCATACTAGCAATGTAGACAAATAGTTGTCAAGCTAGTGCCTATTTGCTACACTACGAAAGTGGAATCTCTGGAGCAGGGGTTACTACATTTTATAGGTAATGTCTACATCTTAATACAATGGCCGGGAGTAGTGGTGCTTATGGCTATAGAGAGTGCTTGTATTCCCCTGCCCAGTGAGATAATTATGCCACTTGCCGGCTGGATGCTTGTTAAGAACCAATCCTTATCAGCTATACATATATTATCAGCAGGTGCCTATGGAGCTCTAGGCTGCGTTATTGGTTCGGTTATTGCCTATGGGGTAGGTATGTGGGGAGGTCGTCCTCTTTTGGAGAAATATGGAAAATACATTCTTGTATCTCGTCACGACCTTGACCTGGCTGATCGATGGTTTAATAAGTATGGAAGTTGGTCAATTTTCCTGTCTCGACTGTTACCAGTGATACGCACCTTCATTAGTCTCCCTGCTGGAATAGCCAGAATGCACTTTGTTAAGTTTTTAGTCTATACCTTTATCGGCTCTTTCATCTGGTGTGCCGGGCTTGCCTACGGAGGTTACCTACTGGGTGAGCACTGGGAGCAAATACGAACTATCATGCGTCCTTTCGACCCATTTATTATCGCTATCATAATCGTCCTTATTGCTCTCTACATTTATAGACATGTAAAACAGGCTAAAACTACGAACTAAACACTGAAAAACCTCAGGCAGGATAGGAAAGATTACT
>DUFC01000010.1 GCA_011191875.1 Dehalococcoidia bacterium
CTTGCACCACTCAACAGTTTTGTCCTCGTCGTAGTCTACTACTGCGTCGTGCAGGTTCTTCAAGATTTCCTGAGTCCTCTCCTCTGAAACAGCCAATTCTTACCTCCTTTTTGATTATTAATTGAATACCCACTCCTGTCTCTAATCCACACTTTACATATTTCACCTCCTATTATTATCTGGGTGGCATCATCTTGAACAGCGCAAGCATCAACCTCTGCTATGAAAAACCAATGCCACGCCCACCCTCAAAACGAGGGTAACAACCTGTAAGTCTATCAGGTTCATCATTGTTTGTCAATACCTAGGTGTGCGGTTGTTAATGTTCTACAATTTTGTCACCAGTTAACTGTTCAGGGAAAATGTCACCATGAAGGAGATGGTGTTATTGAACAGGAAAGAGCAGAGGAGGTTGGTCGTATTAAATCATCTAAAATGCAACCGAAGGGGTTAGAACCCCGGTCAGAGAAAAGGATAAAGGAAGTAAGTCTTGCCATCAGTGGTTAAGAGCCAGCAAAGTCCCTCCAGTATTTGCCAAGATATCCCTTGGTAAATACTATTATCTTCTCTGTTTCTTCTAATTGGGAATCAGGATTCCCGCCAAGTATATCCTTAAATAAGCACATAATCCACCCACTGTCCAGTGCTGTTCTCATCGGTACTTCTCTGACACATCTCTCTTCTTTCATGTGAGTAAGAGATAAGCAATTGTGGTAAAGCTGGAATCAGCTACTTATTAACTAACTTTCCCCAAATAGAACCGATGAATGTCAGCTATGGCAATAAAATAGGCGAGAACCGCTTAAAGTAAAATAGCAACGAGTCTTGATTTTGGTGAAATGTCCACTGTCTATACTTTTACTAGCCATGTCCCGCATTTAGTACATATTTCATCTCGGGGGTCTGTCTGAGCACCGCATGTCTGACAAAAGTTACTTCTCACTAAAGGCCTGGCTCCACAAGCCCTGCAAATTATTCGTGTTTTTAATAGCTCTTTGCCGCAGTTTCTACAAAACTTTAGTACTATCCTTCATTGTTTGCAAAACATGAATGCCCTCCCTTATTGGGAAATACTGCAGGGTGTCTCTTAAGTCTAACTAGCTTATGTTCTGAGCCTTACCAATTCTTAATAAGCTTGCCTTCCGCGTCTCTCATATCTCCTAAAACAGCACATGTAACCGACATTTCCCATTTCAACTCGCGATAAGGTATCCTGACCCCCTATCACTTATATCCCCAATAATATATCCAAGGCACCTGGTTGTCAATATCCCTCTCGGAACCCTGTAATAGTCCTCGATATGCGAGCCGTGCACCGCAGCCCCCAAAAACCCAGTCTATCAGCGCTGGCGAAGCTCTCCACCCTAAAGCTGAAGCCGCACCTGGTTAGCAGCAAACCGGCGGCAGGAGAGCCATTGACAACAAGGGGTAATTTTGCTAGTATGTAAATGATAAATTATTTCACTTAGAATTGGAAATGAGACTCACAGAGAAGGAAGTAGTAACAATATTAAGGCAGCATGGCTATAAGCTCACTTGGCAACGGCGGGTGGTGATACGGACGGTCGTCTCTACTCAAGACCATCATACCCCTACCGCCATATATGAGAAAGTACATCAAGACTACCCTAATATTGGGCTGGTAACTATATACCGCACCCTTGAGATACTTGCCAGGCTTAACCTTATTTGTGAACTACACGCTGGGGGTAGCTGCCACAGCTACACAATTGCCGCCCCAGGGCATCACCACCATCTGATTTGCTCAAACTGCGGCAGGGTTGTTGATTTTACTGGTTGTGAATTGGAGGAACTGCAACAAAGTCTCTCCAAAGAGACTGGATTCAGAATAGACGGTCATCTGCTTGAGTTCATTGGTCTCTGCCAAACCTGCCAAAAAGAAACCATAACCAAATAAGTGATAGCCAGTGGTAGAAAAAGAAAGGAAATAGTATATTATGCCCCAAACCAGATTAGTCTATCCGTTTAGCGCCATTGTTGGGCAGGAAAACATGAAGAAGGGGTTGCTCCTCAATGCCATCAACCCTAAGATTGGGGGAGTGCTTCTCCGTGGTGAAAAGGGGACAGCCAAATCGATAGCGGTGCGGGCTCTGGCTCAGCTCCTCCCCCAGATTGAGGTAGTACCCGATTGCCCTTTCCTCTGTGAACCCCATCGTCTAGACGAACTATGTGATACATGCGCTGACGAGATGGCTATATGTGATGCCTGCACTAGCAAGATGACTATATGTGATGCCTGTGCTGCCAGGATATTTAAGGGTGAGAAGCTTGGTATTGCCAAGAGGCAGGTGCCTGTAGTGGAACTGCCGATAGGGGCTACCGAGGATAGAGTTGTAGGCACGCTTGATATAGAGAAGGCAATTAAATCAGGAGAGAAGCACTTTGAGCCAGGACTCCTGGCTGCTGCCAATCGGGGAATCTTATACATTGATGAGGTAAACCTGCTGGATGACCATCTAGTGGATGTCCTGCTTGATGCGGCTGCTATGGGGGTGAACTTTGTGGAGCGAGAGGGAATCTCCTTCAGTCACCCGGCACAGTTTA
>DUFC01000011.1 GCA_011191875.1 Dehalococcoidia bacterium
ACCTGAAGTCCAGCCAGACGAGAAACTCCAGAAACTGTACCGCTTACTATTCTCATAATGACACTATTATAGTGTCACCTATCTATCTGAACCAGAGCATACCCAAATTAAATGGTTTTGTTAATATTCTACAATTTTGTCACCATCTAAGTGTTCTGAGAAAATGTCACCATTAAGGAGATGGTGTTATTGAACAGGAAAGAGCAGAGGAGGTTGGTAAACAATCTCAAGTCCATGTGCTTGTCAAGGAAACTCCAACGGGCTACAATATGGAGATAGGGAGACATCAGCGTGAGAGTTATTCTATATACGGGAAAAGGAGGGGTGGGGAAAACCACAGTTGCTGCCGCCTCTGCTTTGCGCTCGGCAGAGTTGGGTTACAAAACCATTATTCTCAGCACCGATAGTGCTCATAGCCTTGCCGATTCCTTTGACCTTGGCCTAGGGAGTGAACCTCAGCTTATTATTCCTAACCTTTGGGGGCAGGAACCGGAAATAACACACACCTTGGGAAATCGCTGGGGCACTATCCAGAAATGGGTATCAGCCCTCTTGGCGTGGCGGGGAATGGATGAAATAATCGCCGATGAGATGACAGTTCTTCCCGGAATGGAGGAGCTAGCCAACCTTTTGTATATCGCTGAATACTACCGGAGTGGAGAATATGAAGTCATTATCGTGGATTGTGCTCCTACGGGGGAGACACTGCGCTTCCTTGCTTTCCCCGAGATATTGCACTGGTGGATGGAAAAGATATTCCCCATCGAGCGTAAAGCAGTAAGTCTGGCACGTCCCCTAGTTAGTGCACTGACAAATATCCCCATCCCTAATGATGAGGTCTTCATCTCAGTGGAGAACCTATATTCTGAGCTTAACGAAATAAAGGCTCTCCTCGGCAATCAAGATGTAACCTCGGTGCGTCTAGTGGTCAATCCAGAGAAAATGGTAATCAAGGAAGCACAGCGCACCTTTACCTATCTTAACCTCTATGGTTATCTCACCGACCTCATTATCTGTAATCGCGTAATTCCTAGTAAGGTAGCTGACCAGTATTTTAATTTCTGGAAAGAGAGCCAAAGCAAATATTATAGGGTTATTGAGGAGTGCTTTGCTCCTCTTCCCATCTCAACCATACCCCTTCTTGACCGGGAGGTAGTAGGCATCCCCATGCTTGAAGTTATAGCTGATACCCTCTACCAGGAAGACGACCCCACTAGCCTTTACTTTCAGGGGCAGGTTCAAGATTTGCAGAAAGAGGATGCACACTTCATCCTTACCTTGTCCCTCCCTCTAATTGAAAAGGGAGACATTTCTCTGACGCAGAGCAGTGATGAACTCATCATTCGGGTAGGAAACTTCAAACGGAATATCATCCTCCCCCATACTTTGGTTGGTTTAGCTGCTACCAAAGCAAAATTTGAAGAGGGTAAGCTAAGAATCCAGTTTAACCAACGGGAAGGAGGTGAAAAGCATGGCTAAGAAAGTTTTTGAAGTTGAGTATCACCCGGGAGAGGAGGTAGTATTGCGCTTCAAAGCGCCAATACTCTCCGTTGTGCCTGAGGCAACCAGGGAGCATTTCAAAACAGCCCACAAAGAAGCACTATTAGCCCTTCGCAGTTTGCTTGATAAGGCGATAGAGCGGTCTGAGGAAGCCGAGAAGACTAAGGAAAGAACTAAAATAGAGGTTGAGTGAGTTAGAAAACATCTAAAGCTTTAGGTGCTAACTTTTAGCTGTACCCTACTCCACCATTCTAGACTGCTTGATAGCGAGAACTATACTGCCTACCACTCCCACTAAAAACCCTATTGGGCATATAAAGATTGCCACGATGAAGAATACCACATGAAAGACCTCCATCGCATGGCTTAATGCAGCAATGTGGCTGGTCATTATGGCTAAAGCATAAAAGGCATTGTGCAGAAAGACACTGATAAAAAATCCTACAGCGGAAGCTCCGGTCAATAATAAGAACTTTTTAAGTATCCCTCCTACTTTTCCCTTCACAGTTAGAAATATTAATACCACACCTAGCAGAAAGAAAATGGATCCAGAGACGATGATAAAAAGAAAGAAACGAAAACCTATAAGTAATTCTCTAAGTGCTGGAATGAAAAGTACACTGGCTATTACAATGAAAACTCCTACCAATGCCCAAAATATTGACCAACTTAATTTCCCCTTCACTTCCTCTAACCTCCTATTAGTATTAACCACTTCCGGCTCATCCTCAGCATGATTGTACCAAGAGGAGAACTAAGCCAACACAGAGCATAAGGATACTAATCCCTAATAAGATATACAGGGTACGAAGGCGTTGATTCATTTCCTACTCCTTTGCTTGTTCAATCTATACTTATCGGCAACCTTCTTGAGCTGTTTTATCGCCCTGCCCGATTTAAACCTATTTAGATTAACAAATCCCCTGGTTCTGTTCATTTATTACTTACCCTCATTGCCTGTCTGATTGTCCCCTTCGGGTAGTTCTTCAACACGAGCTTCACCGGCAAGTCGCAGCTTATCCCCAAGCCTGTCAAGCTTGCTACTTGCCTTGTCATATTTAGTTACGGTGTCATGAATATGTCCACCCAATATTTTGTAGTCATCTTGAAAATCCATAAGATCACCCTGCAGACGCCCCAAATGTCCAAGGATGTCACGAGCGGTTTTCTCAATATGTAACCCCTTTAGCCCCAGTACAATAACCTGTAAATAGGCATAAAAGCTATTTGGTGAAACCGGGATAACCCTCTTTTGGAGAGAGTAGGAATATATCTCACTTTCTTCAGCATAACCACGGAGTATAGTCTCGTAATAAATGTTTTCTGCCGGAATATACATAAGGGCAAAGTCAAACGTATTTTCGTCAGGCAGAATGTATTTGGTTACATCGTCAATATGCTTTTTAATAGTGCGAGTGAATTGCCTTCGTAAGGATACTTGCTCCTCTTCAGATTCTGCTGCAATTATTCGCTTAAAATCTTCTAAAGGGAACTTGGAATCAATGGGGACAAGATTTTCACCGATTCGAATGACCGCATCAACAGTCTCACCGTTTCGGAACCTATATTGGAGTGAGTAATTATCACGCGGTAGAATATCAGCCAGCAGTCTCTCCAGCAGGAGTTCACCAAAACCACCTCTAAATTTTGGTGCGCGTAAAATCTCTTGTAAACCAGAGATACTCTTGCCAACTTCTTGGATTTCTTCTGTTCGTTGTGTAAGTTCCCCCAAACTTTCTTTAACCTCTCCGAAGACTTTGGTAGTGTCAGCTATTCTTTCTCCCACTGTTTTCGATAGGGTGTCGCCTTGCTCTCTCCACCTCTGGCTTGCACGAAGCCTGTCCCAAAGGAAAAAGCCGACCAAAATCACTAGAAGGACAATTATTACGATTTCCATTATTATCTCCAAGTGTTTTCCCGTTGGGCTTTTTAGCAGTAACTACCTGACTTCATTATACACTATAAATTAGTTAGATAGACACCATTTTGATGACCATTACCCATCGTAAGTAGTATCGCCTATAATTGGTTAATTCAGGTGCGGAGATGTAAAGCACTATGGGAAATCAACAGGGTATTGAAACCCGGTGGAATACTAGCTATAACTGAATTTCTACCTGACCCGGACTATCCTTGGCGCTTGACCACTATCAAACTATGCAAGTACGAAGGATTTATCCCGGAGGGTAATCTAGGTAATTTGTGGAATTACACGGTAAGATTTAAGAAGCCGTTCTAAGGGCAGTCCTCAGTTAGAAACCGAATATCTTGGCGGCTGCTTCGGCGAGCTTCATTACGAAACCAGGGATAATACCCAGTAGTAAGACGCCCAGGCAGGAGACGGATAGAGCTAATCTCAGGGCTCCGGAAGAAGGCACCTTTTCCTCGGAGACTGGCTTACCAAGCCACATCACCTTGACTACCCGGAGATAGTAGTAGGCAGATATTACACTGTTGAGCACAGCAATAATGACCAGCCACAACAAGCCATGCTGCACCGCTCCGCTAAAGATATAGAACTTGGCTATAAACCCGGCGGCTGGTGGCATGCCAATAAGAGAAATAAGACACAGGGTCAAACCTAAAGCCAGTAGCGGTGCCCGCTTGCCCATACCGGAATAATCCTCAATTAGGTCGCTATTGACCTTATTGGAGATGGCAATGATAGCCGTAAATGCTCCCAGGTTAGTTAAAGCATAACTGGCTAAGAAGAAGAGAACAGCGCTCCGCCCAACCGCATCAGTCACTGGAGACAACCCCACTGCGGCTAACCCCACCATAAGATAGCCCGCCTGAGCTATACTGGAGTAACCTAGCATACGTTTGATGTTGGTCTGGGGGAGGGCAGTTACATTGCCCACGGTCATACCGATAGCAGCAAGCACAGCGAAGACTAACCCCCAGTCTAGACTCAGCCATTGTGGTAGGCCAAAGGCAGAGTAGAAAACCCGCAATATAATGGCGAAACCGGCAGCCTTGCTAGCCACCGAGAGATAGGCGGTTACTGGTGTTGGCGCCCCTTCATAAACATCAGGCACCCACATCTGGAAGGGCACAGCCGCAATCTTAAAGCCGAAGCCGGCTACCAGTAATACTATGCCCAGAATAAGCCCTGGGCTATCCAGAATACCTGACAAAGACATAGTCTGGATAACCTGGGCAATCTCTCCTAGCTGTGTCTTCCCGGTAAAGCCAAAGATGAGTGCCATGCCATAAAGAAGTACTGCCGAGGCTATAGCACCAAGCAGCAAGTATTTGAGTGAAGCCTCACTTGACTTGGGGTCTTTGAGAAAGCCAACCAGAACATATAAAGATATGCTGGTCAGCTCTAATGCAACATAAAGAGAAATTAGCTCAGTTGTAGCCGCCATTAGCATCATGCCTAGAGTTGATAGAAGTATCAGAGCATAGTATTCACCCTGAAAGCGAGTAAACTTGGATACATAATCGGTAGAAGCCAGGATAACCAGGGCGGCAATACCTAAAAATAACAGTTTGAAGAACAGGGCAAAGTTATCCACCGCCAGCATATTATTGAAGATGGCCTGAGAGTTGCCTCCCCACATAGCTATAGTGAAGCCAGCAGATACCACCAACCCAGCTATGCTGACTATGGCCAGCAGCCCCTTCCGCTGGATAACAAGGTCAAGCAAGATTACCACTATAGCGCAGGCAATTAAGCACAACTCTGGTATAAATAGCTGAAGATTCAAAAGTCTGCTCCTTTACCCTCCTAGTAAGCCCACTATGGGCGAAATGCCGAGTTTAATAATATCAGTTATAATTGCCGGATAGATACCAACCAGCATAATCAAAACAATGAAGGCGGACATATATACCCTTTCCAAACCGTCAGCATCCTTTATACCATTGTATTGCTCCAGTACCGGACCGTAGAATGTCCGCTGTAACATCCACAGTATATAGCCAGCGGCCAGGACAACACCCAATACTGCCAAGATGGTACAGACCTGCATGCCACTAAAAGCGGTGCTGGAGAAGCTGCCGATAAAGGTTATGAACTCAGCGGCAAAGCCGCTGGTAGTTGGCATGCCTAGACCGCCTAATCCCGCTATTGAGAAGACAACAGCGATAATCGGTATCTGCCGTGCCAGACCGCCAAGTTTACTAAGGTCCCGCTCGCCAACATTGTGTATGGTTAAACCGGCCATAGCAAACAGAAGACCGGTGATAAGACCATGACTGACCATCTGCAGGGCAGCCCCAGTCAGGCTCACCTGACCCAGAGCAAAGACACCAAGTAGCACAAAGCCCATATGACTAACGCTACTATAAGCGATTAGCCGCTTCAGGTCAGTCTGCCTTAGGGTTAATGCTGCCCCATAGAGCACACTAATCACGGCTAATATAACCAGTAAGGGGGCATAATCTCTAGCAACCTGGGGGAAGATACTCACGCACACACGAATCATCCCATAACCACCCATCTTAATTAGTGCCCCGGCTAACATTACACTCCCTGCAGTCGGGGCATCAGTATGGGCGTCAGGCAACCAAGTGTGCACAGGGACAACGGGCAGCTTAACAGCGAAGCCAGTTAGAAGCAGGAAGAAGATGGCTGCTGCCGGCATAATAGACTGCACCATACCAAGTCCGCCCTCGGCCAGTTCAATCATACTCAAACTACCAGTGGTGAAGTAGAGACTAAGGATGCCAGCCAGCATCATAGCACTGCCAAATAAGGTGTAAACAAC
Organism: Dehalococcoidia bacterium; assembly: GCA_011191875.1. GTDB lineage: Bacteria > Chloroflexota > Dehalococcoidia > Dehalococcoidales > W498 > W498. The sequence goes on from DUFC01000011.1 coordinate 6,216, forward strand.
GTACTTTATCGCTGAGTATTCTTTTCTGCCTGACCCCCAGACAGAGATTAAGAAATACATCGGAATGACCTCTATCTCCCAGAAGATGAAGAAGAGCAGCAGATCAAGGGAGCAAAATACCCCCAGAATGCTTGCCTCCAGAAGCAATAGCCAGGCAAAATACTCACGAATTCTGAGGTTAATCTTCCACGAGATGAGAACCACTATGAAACCGAGGAAGGCAGTCAGCACTACCAGAGGCAGGCTCAAGCCATCAACCCCCAGATGGTAGTGAGCATTGATAGCCGGAATCCATGACAGCTTCTCCTGAAATTGCATTACCACTAGTGACCTATCAAATTGGCAGAAGAGAAATACGGATAGAGCCAGAGGAATAAGGGTAAAAATGGCAGCGATACGCTTAATCAACCGGGCTGATAGCCCGGGTATAAACGCAATTAAAATTGCCCCGAGCACCGGCAAGAAGATTATCGTTGTTAGATAATTAAAGTCCATAAATCCTTATCCAAAGAAATATACACAGAGAATAATAGCTAAAATACCTATGCCTATGAACAGACCGTAGAACTGTAGCTGACCGGTTTGTGCTCGCCGGATAGCCCTACCTCCTGCTATTGCTCCATTAGCCACTCCATTGACTGCTCCATCTACACCGTAAGTATCAACTTGCTGTAAGCCAGCAAAAAATCCACCGATTAAAGCATTTTTCACAAGGACACCCTCATAGAGTTCGTCCATCCAGTACTTCCTGATAAACAGGGTGTACAGTGGTTTGAACATGCTACCAATTCGTTCGGCCGATAGCCACTTCTTACTATATATAGCGTAGGCTAATAAAATGCCCAAACCAGCCAGTATAAGTGATATCCAGGGTAATGTTTGTGTAAAGGGATGGAAAAGGCCATGAACAAAACTATGTGTCTCACCATGACCCATGAAGGCACCAAACTGCCCGGTAACATTCCAGAAACCGGAAACCACGGCCAGGACAGCCAGAACCACCATCGGTGTAACCATTACCGAAGACGATTCATGAGGATGACCGTGAGCCCCCGAACCACCCCCTCGGTACTCACCACCAAAGGTCATAAATATCACCCGGAACATATAAAAGGCAGTCATAAATACGGTTATCATTGCCAGATAGAACAGTATGGATGGGCCTCCAGTTTGAGAGTGGAGAAGAATCTCATCCTTACTCCAGAAGCCGGAGAGAGGCCAGATGCCAGCAATACTTAGCGCACCAATGAGGAAAGTAGCATATGTCCACGGCATAAATTTACGCAGTCCACCCATCTCTCGCATATCAAATGTCCCGGTGGCGTGATTGACACTACCTGCCCCAAGAAACAGTAGTGCCTTGAAGAAGGCATGGTTAAACAGGTGGAAAATACCAATGGCTACCCCACCAACTCCCAAGCCCAGCATCATATAGCCAAGCTGGCTGATAGTAGAATAAGCCAGAACTCGCTTAATATCGGTCATCACTAAGCCCATAGAAGCCGCAAAAATAGCGGTAACCCCACCGATAATAGCCACTGTAGTTAATGCTTCAACCGAGTGGGCAAAGAGAGGGAAAGTGCGAGCTACCAGAAAGACACCAGCGGCTACCATAGTGGCGGCATGGATTAAGGCACTAACCGGTGTCGGGCCCTCCATAGCATCAGGCAGCCATACATGGAGAGGGAATTGGGCTGACTTGCCCACCGCACCAGAAAAGATGCCGATAGCTGCCCAGGTAAGGGTTGTCCCAGCTAGAGCCCCGGCTATAGCTAAACCATGCAGTTCAGCAATATCAAAGGTCCTGGTGTGAGCAAATAAAAGCAGGATGGCGGCTAAGAAACCAAAGTCACCAAACCGGGTAACGATAAAAGCTTTTTTAGCCGCATTAGCTGCCGACGGCTTATGAAACCAGAAGCCGATAAGCAGGTAGGAGCATAAACCAACTCCCTCCCAGAATACGAATACTAAGAGCAGACTGTCTGCCATAACCACACCTAGCATTGAAGCGGTAAATAGCGACATCCAAGCATAGTAGCGGTGGTAACCAGGGTCTCCGTGCATGTAGCCCTGTGAATAAATCTGTACCATCAGGCTGACTATGGTAACGACGACAAGCATTACTGCCGTTAGTGAATCCATTATCAGTCCCAGATGGATGGTAACATCCCCAACAACTAACCAGCTAATATCAGGCACTACTATCTGGTGATGGGGTGCTGCCATCACTGCCGCTAGTGCCCAGAGAGACAGGGCTAATGAACCACTAATGGCGGTAATGGTGATATAACCAGCAACCCTTGACTCCGGCTTAACGAAGGGTCTGATAAAAAACGAGACTATTACAAATGAGCTAACTGGCAGTAAAAATATGAGCCAGATTAGTTGACTTGGCATCACAGTTTCCTTAACGCCTCTTCGGCAACATGTTCTTTATCTTCAGGCACAAGAATACGATAGGCAGCTAATTCCCTATCTCTAGGTTCGTCAGAGGCTGGCGTAATATGAGTAGGAATCCCTTCGCCCTCAAAGAACTCCTTCCACATCTCAGCCAGCATTAAGCTTTGTGCCTGTTTAACTTCTACCCACATATTAAACTACCATTTCATTAAATCTATTTTGGTGGTATCTATAGTCTCACGACTCCGGTAGATGGCTATTATGATAGCTAAGCCAACGGCTGCCTCAGCTGCTGCCACCACCATAATGAAAATAGCAAAGACCTGTCCCGTTAGCATCAATGGCACAATATATCGTGAGAAGGCAACCATTGCAATATTCACCGCATTAAGCATAATTTCAATAGACATTAGAATAACTATGGCATTGCGTTTAGCCAGAGCCCCATATAGCCCGATAGAGAATAGAATGGCTGACAATATAAGATAATGTTCTAAACCTATAGACACCTTTCTACTTCTCCCTAACCAAAACGATAGCCCCTAGGATGGCAGCCAATAACAGAATAGCGGCAATTTCTACGGGTAAAATAAAGCCCCCTTCACCAAAAAGCTTACCAGCCAGGGCTGGGGTGGTAGGCTCCAACGGAGCTACGCCAGCTAACCGCCATTGGTCTTTAACCATAGCGAAGCCCACCGTCCCTACCACCGTCCCTAAGAATAATATAGCCACAAAAAAGGCCGGAATCCGGAGTTTATTGGCAGGACTGCCTCGCTGAACCTCCCTGGTTAACATGATAGCCAGAATAATCAATACCGCAATAGCACCAACATAAATTAGAATCTGAACCACTGCCAGAAAGTCAGCGCTGAGGGTAACATAGATTCCTGCTACCGTCAGGAAACATAGAACCAAGCAAAGAGCTGCCCGGAAAACATTGCTCAGTAAAACTACTGCTAAGGCAGCCCCGATACCTATCACAGCTAATATCCAGAAGGCAATCTCAAGTCCCATTACTTCTCCTCTGTAATCCTCTCCACAAGCAGAGTCTGCCTCGGTAATTCTGATGCAATCTCGGGGTGCATGTAGCCACTGGGTCGCCTCTTCGCCGATGCTAGTAGCATTTCATCAGCCTGCACCAGTTCACCACGCTGATATTTTGCCCGCTCAAAAGCATAACCCATAAATAATGCCTCATAGGGGCAAGCCTCGACACACAAGCCACAAGAGATACAGTAGCCGGTATCCATCTCAAATTTCTCAACCACATATTTATTCTCCTCGGCACTAACCGAGGTTATAATATGGATAACACCCTGAGGGCAAGTCTTAGCACAAGTAGCACAGCCGGTACATTTTTCCTTATCCCAGATTAGTTCGTTGCCCCGAGTCCGGCGCGAGACATTAAGTCTCTGCTCAGGATATTGTGCCGTGACCGGGTGACGTAACAGGTGTCTTATGGTTACCGTCAACCCTTTAGCAATACCTTTTCCATACCGTTCAAACTTCAACTCTACCCCATCCTAACTTAAAGAACTTAGACCACAGCAGCACCAGTACTGCCGTTATAGCAATATTGACCAGTATCATAACCCATGGTAAAGCCTCTGGCCAGGTTAACAATTCAATGCCGGTGATAAACAGATTAATCAAAGCTAAGGGGAAGAGGAACTTCCAGGCCAGCGCCATTAGCTGGTCTATTCTAACTCTAGGCAGTGTTGTCCGTGTCCAGACCATGACAAAGAACACAATAAAGACTTTAACTATGAACCATAGCCATGGTGGCAGTACTGGTCCTCTCCAGCCACCGAGAAAGAGAGTAGTGATAATAGCCGAAATAATCACGGCTTCAGAGTATTCTGCCAGATAGAACATGGCAAATCTCATTCCTGAGTATTCAATATGGAAGCCAGCGACAAGCTCGGAATCAGCCTCCATGAGGTCGAAGGGACTACGATTAATCTCGGCACAGCCGCTGATGAAGAATATAAGAAAGCCTAGAGGCTGTAGCAGAATGAAGGGGATATGCTGAGCCAGTACAATATCGTTCATGGATAGTGAGCCAGTGAGCAGTACCACACTGGCGATAGCTACTACCAGTGGAATCTCGTAGCTCACCACGGCTGCTATATTACGCATAGCACCGACCAGAGAATATTTGTTGCTGGAGGCCCACCCGGCCATAAATACGCCGAGTGCTGATATCGAGCTAATGGCTACTACATAAAGAATGCCAACGTTCAGATCAGCCAGTAATGCCCCGTCTGAAAACGGCACTACCGCAAAAATCATTAATGTTGGAGCAAAGACAACAACTGGTGCCAGCCAGTGGACTATCTTATCCCCCTGGGCTGGAGTAATGTTCTCTTTAAGCAATACCTTAATCGCGTCAGCCACCGGTTGAAGCAGCCCAAAGGGGCCAGCCCGGTTGGGACCAAGCCGCGCCTGCATACGTCCCATACCTCTTCGCTCAAGCCAGATAAATCCCATTACCATAAGTAAGACAAAGGCGATTATTACCACAGTAAATACCCCCCAGTGAGACCAGAACCCTACTGGCCAGTCAGAGGGCAGGGTTTCTAAGCGACCTAGTGCAGTAGGTGCAGAATCAACTATAGCCACTATCTATCTACCTCACCCATAGTAATATCAATACTGCCAAAGATAATTATGGCATCCTGTATCTTCCAGCCGATCATCATATCGCGGAGGGCTGTTAAATTAAGCAAACTTGGTGCCCGAATATGGCAGCGATATGGAGCAATTGAATTATCAGATACCAAATAAAAGCCAAGCTCACCCTTAGGGGCTTCAATATGACCATAGGCTTCTCCCGCTGGTGGGCGAACCAAGTGTGGTACCTCACTTCTTATTGGTCCTGCTGGTAGTTGCTCCATAGCCTGCCTGATGATACGCAAGCTCTGCCGCATCTCTTCAACCCTTACCCGGTAGCGGTCGTAGCAGTCACCAGCAGTACCGGTGGGGATATCAAACTCAAAGCGGTCATAAATGGAGTATGGGTCTACCTTACGAATGTCCCACTTAACTCCACTAGCCCGCAGCACTGGACCGCTGGCTGAGATATTAATAGCTAGTTCCTTGGGTAAAATGCCTACACCCTTGGCACGAGCCAGCAGTATTTCGTTCTCCTTTAGCAGATAGTCATATTCATCAATAAAACTAGGCATTTGCTTAACGAATTTATCTAAAGCTGGTAAGAATTCATCAGGAATATCCTGGGTAAAGCCACCAATCCGCATGTAGTTATAGAGCAACCGCTGACCACTGAGCATCTCAAAGAGGTCTACAATCTTTTCTCTTTCCCGGAACATATACAGGAAAGGCGTAAAAAAGGCACCACAGTCATTTAAAAAAGCACCAACGGCTATTAAGTGGCTGGCGATGCGTTGTAACTCAGCAATAATAACCCGCAGGTATTCGGCTCGTTCGGGGATAGAGATTCCGGCCAACTTTTCCACAGCTAGAACATAAGCCAAGTTATTGCTCATTGAAGCTAAATAGTCCAGTCGGTCGGTTAGTGGAATGATCCCGGTATAGGTTCGCTCCTCAGCCAGCTTCTCAATCCCGCGGTGTAGGTAGCCAAAAACCGGCTCTAAATTGACGATAACCTCCCCATCAAGGGTCGCCCTCATGCGAAACACCCCGTGGGTACTCGGATGTACTGGACCTATATTGAGAACAAAGGGTTCGGTTTTAATTGCCATCATAGATAATCCTTACGCAACGGATGTCCCTGAAATCCATCCCAGAGGACAATACGCTTCAAATTCGGATGTCCCTTAAAAGTTATTCCAATAAGGTCATAAATTTCTCGCTCCTGAAAATCAGCTCCTCGCCACAAGCTAACCAGTGAAGGAAGTGTGGGGTTATCCCGACCATAACATCGCGTCTTCAATATCAGGCTATGGTTATGATTGATTGAGATTAGCTGATAGACCAACTCAAAATAGTCAAAATAGTCAACAGCACTAATATAATTAAGGTAATCAAAGTTAAGTTCTGGCCTGTTCTTCAAATACTGAGCCACTTCAAAAAGGGATTCACTTCTGACCAATATAGCCTGGTCATTTATTTCAGAAACGGCGTCAGGAAATTGCTCTTTTATCTGATTAGCGACATCCCAAGCTGATAGAGAAACAGTCATTACTCTTCCTTATAAGTTATAGAAAATTACTCCCGACTCTGTTTTCTTAATTCATAGGGGAGACAATTTAATATTAGTGTGCTCCTTGGCTATTTTATTCTGCAACATCCTTATCCCGTGAATTAACGCTTCGGGACGAGGCGGACAACCGGGCACATAAACATCGACCGGAACTATACGATTATATCCCGGGACTACATTATAAGATGAGCGGAAAATGCCGCCACTGATTCCACAGGCGCCCATGGCAATCACCCATTTCGGCTCAGCCATCTGGTCATAGATTCGCTTGACCTGGGGTGCCATTTTCCAAGTCAGTGTCCCGGCGGTAATCATTAGGTCGGCTTGGCGTGGTGAGGCACGTAAAATTTCCATACCAAAGCGGGAAAGATCAAATCGAGAAGCGTTGGCGGCAATAAGCTCAAAGGCACAGCAGGCGGGAAAGCAAATTGCAGGCCATAACGAAGAGCGCCGCGCCCAGTCAAGTATAGTATCTAGCGAAGTCAACAGGATATTGCGTTCTAGTTCTTCATCCAACCACCTATCAGGATCAGGGATGGGCTGCTGGCTATTCTCCTTCAGCGCCTCGATAGCCTCGCTTTCTGTCCTATCTAACTCAGTATCAGAATAGATATATCTTTGAACTACTTCCATTCCAAAACCTTCTTCCTCCATGCATAGATATAGCCGATAACAATGATGAAAATAAAAATAAACATCCCGATAAAACCGAAACGTCCTAGTTGCTTAAGGTCAACTGCCCAAGGATATAGAAAAACAACCATGACATCAATAACTAAAAACATGAGGGCATAAAAATAATAGCGGAAATTGAATTGAACCCACGTCTTACCAATGGTCTCCATACCGCATTCAAAAGTGGAACTCTTGATAGGGCTAGGCTTGTGGGGAATAATCTTAAGAAATCTGAGAGTAACAGGGAGTAGAAGAGTACTAACAGTAAAAACAATGGCAACTACCAGAAATAACCCAATATAACCGTAGTTTGTGAGCAATTATTGCCCCCTTTTTACAATAGCGGTGGTTAGTATATCATACCAAACCCCCATAAGGCAAGAGGGTTTGTAAAGTTATTTAAGTAGGTAACCTAACACCTTCCTTCCATGGGTCCAGCTCTTCGGCTCGATATAGGCATTATCATTCTGCTAATGCTTGGACGCCCTCCCTTCTGTACGCTGCTAAAAATCTCCTCACATGGCGCAGGGAGAGGCCTAATACCTCAGTTGCTTCCCTGCCAACTATCTTACCCATCCCTACATAATTTAATACCATCAACCTCTTTTGCTCTTTCTTGTTCAATATAAACCAACTCTTTCATATAGTGACGTTTTCTCAGAACACTTAGATGGTGACAAAATTGTAGAACATTAACAACCGCACAATATAACCTTGACACCTCAAGGTGCCAATGTTACACTTCCTTTACCTCATATATGTAGTCTTCTGATTAGAAAGCGGCTTATCGCTGTGAAAAGAGTTGGTATTCTCTATCACCCTATGATTGAAGCTGCCTATACTCTGGCTAAGGAACTACAGGAGTTCTTAAGCTCGAGTGGCGTCTCTGCCTGGCTGTGTTCTGCCTGGAAAGGAGAGGAAGCCAAGGCTCAGGTAAATGATAGCGATTTAATTCTTAGTATCGGTGGCGATGGCACTATTCTCCGAGCAGCTCAAGCGATAGTCCCTGGGCAAACCCCTATTACCGGGATAAATCTAGGCAAGCTAGGGTTTATGACAGAACTTAGCGCCGATGAAGCTCAGGATAAGCTACCTGCCTTGCTGGCTGGGGAGGGTTGGATTGATGAGCGGGCTATCCTCGAGGCTGAGTTTTCCCCTACCGACCAAGAGAATAAGCCACCCCATATATTTTATGCCTTAAACGATGTGGTGGTGGCACGGGGAGTAATACCTCGGATAATACATGTAGAAGCCAGCATTGATAGTGAGCCATTGACTACTTATAGAGCTGATGGAGTAATTTTGGCTACAGCTACTGGCAGCACCGGCTACTCACTGGCAGCCGGTGGACCTATCCTCCATCCGCCGGCTAAGGAATTCCTGCTGTTACCAATAATACCTCATCTTAGCTCAGCTTACACTTTGGTACTACCCTCCACAGCAGTAGTCAAGCTACGCATTAGCACCGTTCACCAGGCAACAGTGAGCATTGATGGTCATATAAATTTACCACTGTCAAGCGGTGCCACTGTCACGGTAAAGCATAGCTCTAATACCACCCGATTTTTAAGAATCCATCCCGAGACCTCTTTCTATAGCTCTCTGGAGCAAAGATTGAAAGGAAAGCAATAGTATGAATCCAGTAGAAAAAGCCACCATTAAAGATGTACCCCAGATGCATCAGTTAATTAATTATTTTGCTGATAAGGGTGATATGTTGGCTCGCTCGCTGAGTGAGATATACGAAAATATCAGGGATTACCTCGTGGTTAGACAGGGTGAGCGGGTGATTGCCTGTGTGGCACTACATGTTTGCTGGTCAGACCTAGCTGAGATAAAGTCAGTGGCTGTAGTCGAGGATAGTCAGGAACAGGGAATCGGCACCCAGCTAGTAGAAGCCTGTCTCAAGGAGGCTAGAGAGCTTGGCATCCCCACTGTTTTTTGTTTTACCTATCAGCCAGCTTTTTTTAAGCGGCAAAGGTTTGTTGATATAGATAAGATGGAGCTACCGCGTAAGGTCTGGACTGACTGCTTTCGCTGCCCCAAATTCCCCAATTGTGATGAGGTAGCTCTTATCTATCATTTAGAGGGAGTCTAACTTGGCTGAAGAAAAAACGGTATCCAGCCAACTAATCTATGAGGGACAAGCGGTAAAGCTACGGGTTGACACAGTTGAAATGCCCAGCGGTAGACAAACTATACGAGAGATTGTGGAGCACAGTGATTGTGTAGCCATTGTGGCTATAGATAGTAATGATAATGTGCTACTGGTTAATCAATTTCGCAAGCCAGTGGAGAAGGAGCTACTGGAGATACCGGCTGGTGGTATTGAGCCTGGAGAAGAGGCGGTAGCCACTGTTCATCGCGAATTAGGCGAGGAAACAGGCTACCTCCCCAGAAAGGTAGAAAGGTTGGGTGGTTTCTATTCCACACCAGGTTATTGCACTGAATACCTTTATCTTTATCTGGCTACCGACCTTACTCCCAGCCAATTATATGCTGAGTATACTGAGAGTATTAGATTAACAAGGGTGCCAATTGGTCAGGTTCCCAGTCTTATTGCCTCGGGCTCTATTTGTGATGCCAAGAGCATAGCCGGCTTGCTTATCTTCTTAAAGTATCGTCAATCAGCCCAGTGTGTCTGAGAGCTTTCTACCTCCAAGAAGGTGCAGATGAAGATGAGGCACTACCTGTCCGCCCTCCTTACCGCAGTTCACCACCAGGCGATACCCACTTTCAGATATACCTTCCCTTTTTGCCAGTTGATTAGCAATGTTCACCATATGTCCCATTAGCTGAGCCTCCGCTTCAGATAGATGGATGAGGGAAGGAATGTGTCTCTTAGGGATAATTAGCAGGTGTATGGGTGCCTGAGGATTAATGTCTCGGAAGGCAATCACTTCCTCATCCTGGTAAATGATTTCACCAGATAGCTCACCAGCTACAATTTGACAGAAAATACAATCCATTTCCACTTCTCTATTTCCTCCTCTGGTATCTGGCTTTGCCCTGGTCAAATAGGTCTTCCCCATAAATATCGTTAGCTACAATAGCCGGGAAATTCTCAACATTAAGCCGTAAAATAGCCTCAGTGCCCAAATCTTCGTAAGCTATAACCTCCACCTGCCTAATAGATTTGGCTAGTAAAGCGCCAGCGCCACCAATGGTGGTGAAATAGACAGCTTTATACTTTTTAATAGCTTCTTTTACTGCTGGTGAGCGGTTACCCTTACCAATCATGGCTCTAATCCCGTCAGCAATAAGGCGTGGAGTATATATATCCATACGACTACTGGTGGTTGGACCGGCTGAGCCGATAACCTGGTCTGGTGCAGCGGGGGATGGTCCCATATAATATAAAGCTTGTCCGTTAAGGTCAAAGGGTAGCTTATCACCCTTATCCAGGGCTTGGACAAGCCTGTGGTGAGCGGCATCACGGGCAGTATAAATAACCCCAGAAAATAGGACTCTGGTGCCTACTGTCAGTTTTTCTATTACTTCAGCCTCAATTGGTGATGTGATATAGAAATTGTTTATCATTTGAAGACCCTTATAATGTTATCTCTTTATGGCGAGCACTATGGCACTGAAGATTAACGGCTACCGGCAGGCTGGCAATATGGGTAGGCATAACCTCAGCGTGTACTGCCAAAGCAGTAATACTACCGCCGAAGCCCAGCGGTCCGATACCTAAATCATTGATACGGCTTAGAATTTCTTTCTCAAGCTCGCTAGCCTCAGGGTCAGGGCTTGGTTTAGCTACCGGACGGAGCAGTGCCTTCTTAGCCAGTAACATTGCTTTTTCGGCTGTGCCGCCTATGCCCAAGCCAACAATCAGTGGCGGACAGGGATTGCCTCCTGCCTCATCAATGGTTCTCACTACCAGGTCAATGATACCCTGCCTGCCGTCACTTGGTTTGAGCATAGCCAAGCGGCTCATATTCTCAGCCCCGCTCCCCTTGGCCATAAGGGTAATCTTTAACTGGTCACTGGGGACTATTTCAGTATGAATAACCGGAGGGGTATTATCCCCGGTATTTATCCTGGCTGAGAATGGTTGGCCGACTATGGATTTGCGCAAATAACCTTGACTATAGCCCAGGCTCACTCCCTCCTCTACGGCAGCATATAGGTCGCCGCCAATAATATGAGTTTCCTGACCTATTTCAAGGAAGACCACCGCCGTGCCACAGTCCTGGCATAATGGAAGATGCTCCTCTTTGGCAATTCTTGCATTTTCTATGAGCTGAGATAAAACCTCCCTCCCCAGTGGAGATTCTTCATCCTGCTGGGCTTGCTTAAGGGCAGCTAAGACATCCTCGCCCAACTCAAAGTTTGCCTGCTGACAAAGCTGGGCTACCGCTTGGATTATGGTGCTAGCTTCAATCCTTCGCAACCTTTACCTACCTTACCCCCTGGCGGTGTGCTTGATATTAGGCTTACTCAATTTCATAGTCTTTACCAGCTCCTGCACTGCCTCCGCCGAGGTGGTTAGGGCTTGCTTTTCTTCATCGGTTAACTCTAATTCTATTATTCGTTCAATGCCGCTTTTACCCAGCTTTACCGGGACACTGATGACGGTATCTTTAATTCCATATTCTCCCTGGAGATAAGTAGCACAGGGCAGGACTTCTTTCTTATCTAAAATTACAGCATCTACCATCCGGGCAACGGCGGCTGATGGGGCATAAAAAGCGCTGCACGTTTTAAGCAGGTTAACAATCTCGGCACCACCATTTATAGTGCGCTCTACCAGTTTATCAATAGTTTCCTGCGGCAGGAGCTTAGTTATTGGTGTACCACCAACCGTAGATAGTCTGGGAATAACGACCATATTTTTGCCATGTTGCCCCAGAACACAAACTGACACATCTTTTACTGATACATTAAGCTCAGTAGCGATGAAGCTGCTAAATCGGGTGCTATCAAGGACGCCGGATAAGCCAAATACCCTATTTCGGGGAAAATGACTGCTATGGATAGCTAAATGGGTCATAGCATCCACAGGATTGGTAACCACAATGATGATGCCGTTGGGTGAGTGGTTGACTACGTTATGGGTAACCTCGGTAATAATCTTTACATTAGTTAATAGCAGCTCATCACGGGTCATGCCTGGTTTTCTACCAGTGCCGGAGGTAATGATGACCACATCTGAGTTAGCCGTTTCCTGGTAGCTATTAGTTCCGATAATGTGGGTATCAAAATTGAGGATAGGCGCTGACTCAAGAATATCTAATGCCTTACCTTGAGGCAGCCCCTCAATAATGTCTATTAAGACTATATCGGCATAACCTCTCTCAACCAATCGTTGGGCGCAGGTAGCCCCGACATTTCCTGCACCAATAATGCTAATTTTATTAACTATGGCTTGACTCCTCTAGCTTCTCAATTACGGCATCGACTACCTGTGAAGTGCCTACTGCCTGGGCATCGGCCATATTAAGCTTCATATCATAGGTAACACTCTTCCCCTCAGCGATAACCTCAGCTATAGCTTTTTCCAGCCTATCAGCCGCTTTCGTCTCGTTGAGGTGGTGGAGCAGCATCACTCCGGAGAGCATCACTGCCATGGGATTGACCTTATTTTGTCCGGCATACTTAGGCGCACTGCCGTGGGTCGGTTCAAAGACAGCCATGTTATCGCCTAAATTAGCCCCGGGGGCTAGCCCCAGCCCGCCGACCAACCCGGCGCATAAATCAGAGATTATGTCCCCATAAAGATTCGGAGCCACTATTACATCAAACTGTTGCGGTCTTTTCGCCAGTTGCATGGTCATGTTATCTACAAGCCTATCCTCAAATTCAATATCAGGGTATTCTCTGGCTACCTCCCGGGCAACAGCCAGGAACAATCCATCTGAGAATTTCATAATATTGGCTTTATGCACTGCGGTTACCTTTTTCCTTTGGTGAGCCCGGGCATATTCAAAAGCAAATTTGACGATTCTTCGGCTGTTTGCCTCCGAGATTGACTTTATACTGAAACCTGAATCCGTCCTGACTGCCTCTTCCTTCGTCTCCAGGATTAACTCAATTAGCCTTCTTGCCTCAGGGGTTCCTTCCTCAAACTCAATACCACTGTAGAGGTCTTCAGTATTCTCTCTCACCACTACAATATCTACATCTTTATATAGAGTGGGAGCCCCGGAGTAGGTTTTACATGGACGGAGACAAGCATAAAGGTCTAGCCCCTTACGCAGAGCTACATTCACACTTCTAAAACCTGAGCCTACAGGTGTGGTAACTGGTCCTTTAAGAGCGACCTTGTTCTTTCTGATGGACTCAAATACAAGGTCAGGGAGGGGCGTACCAAACTTATCCTGGACACTAGCCCCAGCATAAGCCAAATCCCAGTGAAAAATGACCCCGGTTGCTTCCAAAGCCCTTTTAGCCGCCTCGGTAACCTCGGGTCCTATTCCATCACCGGGGATAAGGGTAACATCGTAAACCACTAGCATGCCTCCATTATCACTTTCAAGTTATAGCTTAAAGTCACCATGCTTCTGAATATAGGGGATAAGCCCACCTTCGTCAAGGATATGGAGCATTACCTCAGGGATTTCGCTAAAAGTGAGCCGGTTGCCATTGGTTATGTCGTTGACTGTGCCCGCTACCAGGTCTACCTCCAACTTATCCTCATCGTTAATCTTATCAGTATCGCATATCAATACCGGGAGCCCCAGATTGATAGCGTTTCTAAAGAAAATCCGGGCTACCGATTTAGCCAATATAGCACTTACCCCGGATATTTTAATAACCAGTGGAGCGTGTTCTCGACTGGAGCCGAGCCCAAAGTTAGAGCCACCAACTATGAAATCTCCTGGGGTTACCCTGGAGGCAAAATCAGGGTCGGCGTCTTCCATGACATGTTTGGCTAGCTCGGGGAGGTTACTTCTCAAGTGAGCCAGACGCCCAGGTATAATATGGTCGGTAGAGATATTATCACCGAATTTTAAGGCTCTTCCGGTAAGCATCTAAATTACCTCTCTGGGGTCAGTAATTTCACCAGTAATAGCGGTAGCGGCAGCCGTAGCCGGGCTACCCAGATAAATAGAGGCTTGGGGATTACCCATCCTCCCCTTGAAATTTCGGTTAGCTGTAGATAGGCATGATTCCCCATCCCCCAACACTCCCTGATGGAGCCCAAGGCAAGCCCCACAGCCGGGCGGTAAGATAACAGCTTCAGCCTCAATTAAGCTTTGGATATAACCGGCCTCAATAGCCGCCAGTAAAACCTGCCGTGAAGCTGGGGCAACTATAAGTCTGGTGTCAGGGTGGCGTTTCTTTCCCTTCAAAATATTAGCGGCTACAGCCAGGTCTTCCAGACGTCCATTAGTGCAAGTGCCAATAAATACCTGTTGGATTTTGGTTCCTTTAAGCTCTCCAGCCAGGGCAATATTATCTACGGTGTTGGGCTTAGATACGGTGGGTTCAAGCTCAGCCACATTAATATTAATGATTTGTTCATAGGTGGCATCGGCATCAGGAAAGACTGGTTGGTAGTGGTTACCTCTCCCCTGAGATATTAAATAGTCTTTGGTTATGTTATCGGCGGGGAAAAGCCCTGCCTTAGCCCCAGCCTCCACTGCCATGTTGGCTATGGTAAAACGCTGCGACATAGACATTCTATCCACGGTATCACCGCTAAATTCTAATGCTCTATAGGTAGCGCCATTGGCTCCGATATTTCCAATAAGATGAAGAATAAGGTCTTTAGCATAGACGCCTTCAACGAAATTACCTGAGACGACTACCTTAATACTTTCTGGGACTCGGAACCAGGTCTTGCCCAGACCGAAGGCAACAGCTACGTCAGAAGAGCCCATTCCGGTGGCAAAAGCACCGAGACCACCAGCAGTTACGGTATGGGAATCAGCACCGATTACTACATCACCTGGCTTAGCCAGAGACTCGGCTACCAACTGGTGACAAATACCGTCTCCAATATCAAAGATAAGGCAGCCAGTTTGTTGAGCAAATTGGCGTAGGAGTATGTGCTCAGAGGACAATCTATAATTAGGACTGGGGGCAGCGTGGTCAAGGAATAGAGCAGTTTTATTTGGGTTAGCCAGATTCTGAAACCCGCTTGCCTGAAATTGCGTTACGGTAAGTGGTCCGGTAGTATCCTGAGCAAAAACCAGAGCTACCTCAGCCACTACAATACTTCCTGCCCGGGCATCACTTCCAGACTTTTGGCTCAGTATCTTCTCAGCTAATGTTTTTCCCACGGTAGCCCGGCACTCACTAAATTGATAGCTAACCGATTACAGCCAGGATATCCTCTCTAGCTACACGGTCGCCATTATTGAAATTTATCGTCTCAACCCGCCCACTAACTGGAGTAGTCAGAGCATTAGCCATCTTCATTGCTTCCAGTATAACCACAGTATCACCAGCCTTGACCTCATCGCCGACTGTCACCTCATAGCGTATTATTATACCCGGCATAGGGGCCACAATAGTCGTTCCTCCAACCTTAGCCACCTCTGGTGGTGCTTTTTCCTCCACTGGTTCAGCCGGCGGGGCAACAGCGGGAGTAGTTACCGGTTCAGCCGGCGGGGCAACAGTGGGAGTAGTTACCGGAGCAGTTAGTGGAGGAGCACCGACTGCCTCCACCCCTACACTATATAGCTCCTCGCCAACATAGACATTAAATGTTCTGACATTAGCCCCCTTTGGTGGCATCTCTACCAGCTTGCCAGCTTTTGCCTTGGCGATAAGCTCATCTTCACGCTTTACATCCTCCATGGTCTTTGGCTTTACTTCAGGGGGTGGGGGTTCCAAACCATACTTCCACCTTAGGAAGCGCATTCCTGTGGTGGGATAGAGGGCATAGGTGAGTACATCACCGATGTCCTTAGCAATATCCCTGGTAGCATCATAAGCTTTCTCTAACTCTGGCTCAAGTATATCAGCGGCTCGACAGGTAATGGGTGTCTCTCCTCGTTCATAGCCGTTAAGCACTATTTTCTGAACCTCGGGGTCAATGGGGGCTGGGGGTTTGCCGTATAGTCCGTAAACATAGTCTTTTACCTGGTCCGATATCATTTTATATCTACCAAAGAGGACATTCTGGACGGCTTGAATACCCACAATCTGACTGGTGGGGGTAACCAAGGGCGGGTAGCCTAGCTCTTTTCGAACTCGTGGCAACTCCTCATAGACCTCGTCAATCCTATCAAGGGCATCAGCCTCTCGCAGTTGGGATACCAGGTTGGTAGTCATGCCCCCAGGAACTTGGTGCATCAGCACCCCGGTATCAATAACTGCCATTCTAGTAGTATCCAGAAAGTCCCGATACTTAGGGGTTATAGACCCAATATACTGCCCCAATTTGAATAGGTGAGCCAAATCAAGCCCGGTGTCCCTAGGTGTTCCCTGAAGAGCGACCACAATAGGTTCAATAGCTGGATGAGAGGAGCGCAGGGCAAAGGGAGCCAGGGCGGTATCAATAATATCTACCCCAGCCTCAACAGCCTTAAGGCAACTCATAGATGCCATACCGCTAGTGTAGTGGGTATGTAGCTGTACTGGTATCTTCAATACCTGCTTGAGTGCCTTAATCAGCTCATAGGCATCGTCAGGGGCAATAAGCCCAGCCATGTCCTTAATGCATAGGCTATCAGCTCCCATATCTTGAAGGATAAGCGCCTTATTAACATAGTAGTCAATATTGTATACCGGCCCTCCCATTTTGGGCTCGGTAAGAGAGTAGCATATAGAAAGCTGAGCGTGCTTGCCGCACTCCTTGATTGCCTTCAGGACAGTCTCAAAATTACGCTCATCATTGACGGCATCAAATACCCTGAAGATATCAATACCTACTTCGGCAGCATGATACACAAAAGCGGTAGCCACATCATCAGCATAGTTGCGATAACCTACCAGGTTCTGCCCTCTAAGCAACATCTGAAGAGGGGTATCAGGCATAAGTTTTTTCAAGATGCGTGGTCTTTCCCACGGGTCCTCATTCAGGAATCTAGTAGGAACATCAAAGGTAGCCCCACCCCAGACCTCCATAGAGTAAAACCCGGCTTTATTCATTTCCTCGGCAATACCCACCATATCCTCAGTTCGCATTCGTGTAGCCAGTGACGATTGATGCCCGTCACGGAAGGTAACATCTGTAATTTTCACAGGGTTCATTGCCATCTCCATTTAGTCTATCCCTTTCCGTTTGGAATTATTTGTAGTTGAATTAATGTTTAAGCCTTTTACGCTTTTATAGAGCCCCGTCGTCTGAAAATCTTCCACCAGCTAACTTTCGGTTGAGGCTCAACCCCGGGAACTACTGTAGGAGCTACCGAAGGAGGTTGCTGTTCCATCTGGATGCGGGCATTGACGGCACTCATAATGGCGGCTATTAACTTCCTTCTATCCTCCATATTCTCCCCCTCGCTGCCTTATAACGGAATATTCCCGTGTTTTTTATACAGGGGAGAGCTATTGGTGGGGTTCTCAAGTATCTCCAGTGCCCTAATCAGCTTAGGGCGTGTTACCCTAGGGTCAATGACATCATCAATATAACCCCTGGACGCAGCGTTATAAGGATTAGCGAACTTCTCTCTATAGTCGCTGACTAGTTTCCGCCATGTTTCATCCGGGTTAGCTGATTCAGCTATATCTTTCCTGAAGATGATATTTACCGCTCCTTCTGGTCCCATGACAGCAATCTCTGCGGTGGGCCAGGAATAATTAATGTCACCGCGGAGGTGCTTCGAGCTCATCACTATATAGGCTCCCCCATAAGCCTTGCGGGTGATAACAGTAACCTTAGGCACAGTAGCTTCGGCATAGGCATAGATGAATTTGGCACCGTTTCTGATGATGCCACTGTGCTCTTGATGGATGCCAGGCATGAATCCGGGGACATCGACGAAGCTTACCAGGGGAATGTTAAAGGCGTCACAGAAGCGGACGAATCTAGCCCCTTTAACTGAAGCGTCAATATCAATAACCCCAGCCAAGTAAGCTGGCTGTTGAGCCACAATCCCTACTGGTTTGCCATTTAACCGGGCAAAACCGACAACAAGGTTAGGGGCAAAGTGTTGATGCACCTCCATAAAGTCGCCATTATCTACCACATTAAAGATTATTTCATTCATACTATAAGCCTCATTAGGGTCACTGGGAATGAGGTTGAGCAAGCTTTCTTCTGTCCTGTTTGGGTCGTCAGTAGGCTCTATTGTAGATGGCTCCTCCATATTACTCTGGGGGAGGAAGCTTAAAAGTCGGCGCACCATCTGGAAACACTGTGGCTCATCCTCAGCCACAAAGTGGGCAACGCCACTCTTTTGAGCATGGACTATAGCTCCACCCAGCTCCTCATAGCTAACCTGCTCCCCAGTAACTGCCCTAACTACATCGGGACCAGTAATATACATCTGGCTTATACCCTTTACCATGAAGACGAAATCGGTTATAGCTGGACCATAGACTGCCCCGCCAGCGCATGGACCCACTACTACCGATAATTGTGGAATGACCCCTGAACACAGGGTATTTTGCAAAAGTACATCACCTACGCCACCGAGGCTCACAACCCCCTCTTGAATGCGGGCTCCACCGGAGTCATTTAAGCCAATTACAGGCGCTCCCTTTTTAACAGCTAACTCCATCACCCTGCAAATTTTCTGGGAGCTTACTTCAGATATTGAGCCACCAATGACAGTAAAATCCTCAGAGTAGACAAAAACAAGCCTGCCATCTATCCTGCCTGAGCCAATAACTACGGCATCACCCAGGTACTGTTGCTCAGCAAGTCCAAAATCGGTAGCTCGGTGAGTTATAAACAGGTGCAACTCCTCGAAGCTACCTGAGTCAAGAAGAAGGTCAATTCTCTCACGGGCGGTTAGCTTACCTTTTGCGTGTTGCTGTTCAATGCGCTTTTCACCACCACCAGCCTTCGCCTCCTTTTTCAGTTTGGCTAACCTATCCAACTTATCTTCTATTGTCATTTGAACCAATTACCCCTTGTGTGAAGGCTGAATTTAGATGGATAATATTATCATACTGCCTATCATGTAAGCAAGTTCATCTTAATAAGGTGGAGGTTTTTTATCAACCTAGTAACATACTATATCCCGCTGAGTGATGCTGCTCTCTTTCAGATAGACCGGGAACACTATGTTACTTAGAATACAGCACAGTTTATCCTCACTTCCATGTCACTGCCAGCCACGCTCTCTTTTATTATTGGTTCATCCTTCTACAGATGGACTCGCCATGACGAGAGGATATATACCTCGCCGGTAACGAAAACAGAGGGGAACATCCGCCGCCATCTACAGCCTTGAAAAAAAAGAGAGCTACCACTAAAGTAGTAAACGAGCACAGATACTTGATAAGTGGCGAAAGAGTGCTACAATATGGGTAAGGGGGATTAGTTGAGTATTGAACCAATAACAGCATATCTTGGTCTTGGCTCAAATATGGGAAATCGCCAGGATAATCTGGAGAGGGCATTAGATTTTCTGACACAAAGGTTGCGGTTAGAAAAGGTGTCATCTATTTATGATACCGAGCCAATAGGTAATGTTCAGCAGCCACGTTTTCTTAACTTGGCGTGTCAGGTTTCTACCAGGCTTACCCCGATGGGGTTACTTACCCTGGCTAAGGGCATTGAGAGCAAGCTGGGAAGGTTACCCCACACCTCTAATTCTCCTCGCCCTATTGATATAGATATCCTATTTTACAGTGACCAGATTATTGAAACTCCTGAGCTGATTATCCCTCACCCCCGGGTGGCGGAGAGAGCCTTTGTTCTGGTTCCTTTAGCTGAGATTGCTCCTGACCTGGTGCACCCGGTAACTGGCAAGACTACTAAACAGCTATTAGAAGAGGTAACTGAGGTTCAGGGCGTGTTTAAATGGAAAAATAGTTAAGGAGAGAAATGTATCAAATATCTGTAGAACAAGATTTTGATGCCGCCCACTTTCTGCGGGGTTATCACGGCAAGTGCGAGGCGTTACACGGGCATCGTTTCCGGGTAGTAGTCAAGGTACAATCTGCGCAGGTTGATGACACTGGTATGGCCTACGATTTCACGGTGCTAAAGCAGCACTTAGCCGATATTCTGGCAAGGTTTGACCATACCTGTCTCAACGATGTGCTACCATTTGATGAAATAAACCCATCTTCGGAGAATATTGCCTCCACCATCTATAAAGAACTCCAGCCCAAGCTGGCAACAGCTCCGGTTTCAATCTCCTGCGTAGAGGTATGGGAGTCTCCCCAGAGTGGTGTCGCTTATAGCCTTGACTAATCACGCTGGTCTGGCGGCAACAGATTGGGGATGGTATCCACAATAGGATAGCGCTCATCACACTTTGGGCAGTATAGGGAACCGGTAACTATCTCTTGCTCATTCTCCTCCTCCACGATAAGCTCCAGTTCCCCCTTACACACCGGACAGGCTAGAACATCCATCAACTCTCTTTTCATAGCTTTATTATACCACTAAGCCTTACAAGTTTTCTTGTCTTTTTAATTGGCTTTCATTATAATTCAGCTAGTAGTAATAAGGAGGTTCTGATATGGCAAAGCTGAATGAGGAAGCCAAGAAGGCAATAGCTGAGTTCGGTGCGGCACTGGTAGCCACCGCTAGCAAGGATGGAAAGCCAAATGTGTCGCCTAAAGGTTCATTTAGCGTTCTGGATGATGAGCATGTCATCTTCGCTGACATTGCTTCACCACGGACTATGGCTAACCTAGCAGAGAATCCACAACTATCAGCAATAGTCTTTGACCCCCCTACGCGTAAGGGTTGCCGAATCTGGGGAAGGGCAGTGGAGACTCTAGATAGTGGCGACCTATTTAATACTATCTCGGCTAAATTTGAACCAATGGGGATGAAAGTTAACCACATTGTTAAGGTCGCAGTGGATGAGGTGATTACTTTTTAGGTGGTCTTATCGGTTATTATAACACCAATCTTCTGTCTGTTGACCCCAATTTAAATTGCATCCCGGCATGTAAAGGTGAAAACCTTTCTTTAAAGGCAAGATAAAGTTCAACCTGTGCTTTGAATCCGGTACAGTGACCGGCACTTATCCATGCCACATTCAGCTTAGAGAGTCCCTCAACCGTTCTCTTTATTACAGTACTGGATGCCTCCACGAGATGTAATCCACCAATAATACCCTCTATTTTATTGCCGTCAGCTACTTCTATGGCCTGTTTGGCAATGTTAATGATGCCAGCGTGGCTGCAACCGGTAACAATCACAAGCCCTTTACCCTTGACATTTGCTATAACAGAAATATCATCAAGCATTAAATCATCAACAATCATTCCGTTCTCTATAGTCTTCAGCCCTATAATCGCTTCCTCAAAGTCAGTTCGTCTTTTTACCTCACCGGTTGTCACAATCCCAGGCATAATCACCAAAGGGTCTTTGGTTAGTGACAAACTACCACCAGCTTTTTCTATCTCCACCTTTGAATCACCTGGCATAATACCTACATGTCTGTGATAGGGTTGAGTAACAAAATGCAGACGGAAGATGCTGGGGTGAGCAATCACCTGAACATCCCTCCTGCCAATTTCCTTGAGCATACGCACTATTCCTTGGGTATGGTCATAGTGACAATGTGTTAGCACAATTGTATCAATACTTGTTGGGGAAATACCCAGGATTCCCATATTGCTGAGCAGAGCCTCGGAATTCTGACCAACATCAACCAGGATTCTGTGTATATTTCCCCCACTCACACCTTCAAGTAAGAAAGAAACCCCGTGCTGCCCCAAATATGGACTTTCGTAGACTACAGAATCTTCCGCCAGAACTGTAATTCTTAGACTATCTAACGTGCCGAGTTTCTCTATATCTGCCCCCTTATGACAAGCAGAATGCTACCATAGTCAGGTTATGGTAGCATTCCACTCAGTAATAGTAATCAACAAATAATGGCTGCTATCACTTACATAATCCAGGTAACCACCTCTATTGGAGCATTGTTATAGCCAGTTTCAGTGGTAGGATCTTCTACCACTTCCCAGATTTCAAAGGCACCGGCGGTGCGGTCGCCTAATTCATTGAAAACGATGGGGCCAGTGACACCATGAAATCCATATATTTCAGTCAAGGCAGTCCTTATCGCTTCACCGTCATAGACACCAGCATCCTGTATTCCCTTGGCTATTGCCCATACCGCATCATAGGTGGTATCACAGTAGGTTTCAGGAGCGGCACCAAACTTTTCGGTATAGTTAGTAACAAACTCTTCATAAGGTGTTCCTAAGCCAACGGTTCTAGTCCCAGCAACAATGGCCTTCTCCATAAACTCAGCGCTACTGGGTTCCGCAAATAGAGCTGAGCCGTAATTGCCATCGCAGCCAAGCCAGGCAATTTCATCCAGGCCCATCTCTAAGGCCTGTTTAAAGACTATGATGCCATCATCACCGTAGGTAACCGCCAGAACTACATCTGGGTTGCTATCCCTAATTACCCCTAGCTCAGTGCGATAGTCCTTCTTAGCTATATCATAATGTACCGTTGCCACATGTTCTCCCGGCCATCCTGCCGCTTCAAGTCCGTCAACAATCGCTGTTTCTAAACCTATACCATAGGTGTTATCCAATACCATAGTAGCCAGTTTGGTATAGCCTGCAGCCAGAACGAAATCGGCTAACACCAGGGCTTGAGCATCATCACGCAGGCAGGTGCGGAAGTACCACTCTGTACCCTCTACCTCAGAGAGTGGAACCCCTGTAGCTGACATCGTCATCAAAGGAATTTTATGTACCTTAGCATATGGCATTGAAAGCTCAGAGGTTGGTGTAATCATAGGACCGACAATTGCTTGTACCCCGTCTATCTCAACTAGCTTCTTAACTCTGTCAAAGCCTATGGCTGCGTCAGTAGCACCATCCTCTACCAATAGTTCCAACTGTTTCCCCAACACCCCACCAGCAGCATTAATGTCCTCAACTGCCATCTCGGCACCATTCAGCATCATCTCCCCCATATGACCCAAAGGTCCACTGAGTTCTAGCACACAGCCTATCTTGATTGTCTCAGCCTCTGCCGGAGCACAAGCTGCCGCTGGTATAAGCAAGGACAGAGCAACTACCACCAATAACAACTTTTTAACCATATATTACTCCTTTCTTAAAATATTACGCTTAATACTAATTCATCTAAAAACTGTATCAATCACCTCCTTCCTTAAAATCTAGCGTTTAATGCAGTTTAATCCGAAAACTAAACACGCATCAATCCTTTTTAGCTTCTAACCCCAAATAGCGCTGTTTGGAGGATTCTTCAGCAAATAGAGATTCGGCATCTCCCTCCATAGCACAAGTACCATTAACTAAAACATAGCCCCGGTTCGAGATGCTCAGCACCTTTTTAACATTTTGCTCCACAATTACTATAGCGGTACCGTTTTCTCTTATGCTCTCCATCTTAGACAGGATAACTGAAGCTGGCTTAGGGGATAGGGAAGCCAGCGGCTCATCAAGCAACAGAACTTCAGGCTGTGCCATCATGGCTCTGGCTATAGCAAGCATTTGCCTTTCACCACCACTCAAGTTCCCGGCTAGAGATTTCTTCCTCTCCTTGAGCTCATGAAACATATCATATACTTCCTCCATCGCCGACTTGATGGAGGCTTTACCTTTCCTGTGATATGCTCCCATATCCAGATTTTCGGCTATAGTAAGATTGGGAAAGATATTGTTTATCTGAGGAACATAGCCTATTCCCAGGCTCACTACTCGATCGGAGGCTACGCCAGTGATGTCCTTCCCCTGATAAAAGACACTACCCTGAAACAACCTGGCAAAGCCAAGGAAGCTTTTAATCAGAGTTGACTTGCCACTACCATTGGGTCCTACGATGGCTACAATCTCGCCCTCAGCCACATGGATAGAGATATCCTGAATAATAATGGCATCGCCGTAGCCAGCACCAATGTTTTCGGCAGCAAAGATAGCATCCATTTACTCTTCCCCTAGATATACTGCGTAGAAAGTCGGATCGTCAATTATGGCCTGTGGTTCTCCTGCAATTACTACCTTCCCTTTATCCATAACATAAACCCAGGTGGCAAAATCAAATAATATCTCTAACCGGTGCTCCACAATAAAAAAGGCTATGCCGTTATAAGAGAAATCCTTTAATTTCTGAAATATTTTCTTCCCCAATACGGGATTTATCCCCGCCGCCGGCTCATCTAGAAGCAGAAGCCTCGGCTTAGCCATAAGCCCCCTGGCAACTTCTAGAAGCTTTCTCTGTCCACCAGAAAGCTCACCAGCCGGGGAAAAAGCCCATTGAGTCAACTCCACAACTTCCAGAATATCCAGAGCCTCCTCAATCAGCCCTTTTTCCTGCTCCTGCCATCTCCCTCTCAGAAAAAGGCTATTATATAGCCTATCGCCTTGCTGCCCTCTGGCCGCCACCAACATATTATCTAGTACGCTTAAATTAAAAAAGAGTCGAGGCAATTGAAAGGCATTTACCAAGCCTAAATCATAAATTTGGTGAATAGCCAGGTTATTAATACATTTGCCTTTAAAATGGATATCTCCCTGGTCAGGCTTATGAAGACCGAGGATAGTATTAAACAGGGTTGTCTTACCACTTCCATTGGGCCCCACTAAGCCGCAGATTCCACCATGGTCTATGTCCAGACTCACCCCATTGACGGCGTAAACACCGCCAAAGTGCTTACTGACTTCCCTTATTCTTAATAGCTCTTCTTCCATTTCTGACCAACTTCAGTGCCTTTGTCTTAATCGTACTTTCCTTTAGCAAACCTTGAGGTCGGAAAAGTAACATAAGTATTATTAAAACACCGAATAGAATATATTGCAAGTCGTTGAGGTCAATAGGCAAGGCGATATAGTCCTTGGCTATATTTGTACCCCTAGCAAAAATTTGAACCAGTGCCGCACCCAGTAGTGCTCCCCAGTTATTAGCCGGCCCGCCCAAAAGAACCATTATCCACACGGTAAAGGTAACCATAGGCATAAACATACCGGGGAGGACATACTGCAAGTACTGAGCGTAAAGACCTCCAGCCAGTCCCGCCATAGCCGAACCTAACATAAATACTTGAGCCTTATATTTAGCCTTACTCTTACCCAGTGCCTCAGCGGCTACTTCGTCTTCCCTTATGGCTCGCAGCACCCTACCGTAAGGAGAGTTAGCTAATAGCTGAACGACAAGGAAACAGATAATCAAACAGAGAAAGACTAAACCTATATTCTCTAAGCGGTAAATAATATAAGAGCCCGTGTAAGGGAAAATAGGATTGACTGGTGTCCCCCAATCACCCCCAGCCAGCCACTTCTCAGATTTAACAATCAACCTCAAGATTTCACCAAAGGCTAAGACGGCTATAGCTAGGTAATCAGCCCTCAGTCTCAAAGCCGGCAAGGAAACAAGCAAACCGAAAATAGCCGCAAGTGAGGCACCGGTGATAAGGCAAAGGTAAAAGGGAACACCCATTTGAGATAGAAGGGCATAGGTATATGCACCGATGAGGAAGAAAGCCACCTTACCAAAGTTAGCCAGTCCGGTAAAGCCAAACTCTAGGTTCAGGCTTAGGGC
>DUFC01000012.1 GCA_011191875.1 Dehalococcoidia bacterium
ATTTATGGCGCTTGACGAACAGACTCAGAGAAACCTGGAACTTTTCCGAACCAGTCATTCGGGAACGATTGGTGGCTCACTATTGTCGATTATTGACCTAACCAAGACAGCTATGGGGGGAAGGTTAGTAAAACGATGGCTAGGTCAGCCCCTTCTTGACATAACGGAATTGGTTAAAAGACAAGATGCTATCAGCTGGTTTTATGATAATACGCTGGTTCGTAATCAGATTATCTCTTTGCTGGGTGAAGTGGCTGACCTTGAACGGCTGATAAATAGGGTAAAGAGTAGTATTGCTCTACCCAGTGAGCTAGTTACCTTACGCCGTAGCGTGGAGGTAATACCTGAGCTGAGGAAGATGCTTGGGGACGATAACTCAATAGTATGGCTCAGGGAAGAGTTGAAGTCCTGCACGGATGTGGTTGATTTGATTGCTGAAGCTATAGCCGAGCAGGCATCTGGTTTTGATGAAGGCGGTGTCATCAAGCAGGGTTTTTCTGAGGAACTGGATAGCCTTCGCCAGACATCTAAAAATGCCAAGCAATACCTGGCTAATCTGGAGAGCCAGGAACGAGAAAAAACCGGGATAAAATCGCTAAAGGTAGGTTATAATAAGGTCTTCGGCTACTATATTGAGGTATCTAAATCAAATTTATCTCAAGTGCCTCAAGAATACATTAGAAAACAGACACTGGTCGGTGGTGAGCGATTTTTTACTCCTGAGCTGAAAGAATACGAGTCGTTGATTTTAAATGCAAACGAAAGGCTCAGTGAGCTTGAGGCTGCTCTCTTTCGTCAGGTATGTCATCAGATAGGAGCCGATAGCGAACGCATTTTAGATGTGTCTAATGCTATGGCTAATATAGATGTCTTCTCCAGCATGGCTGAGGTGGCGGTTCGCTATAGCTATATCCGACCTGAGCTGAAAACAGATAATAAAGTGACCATTAACAAAGGACGGCATCCAGTAATAGAGAGAAGCTTGATTGATACTGGCTTTGTACACAATGATACATACTTATCCAATGATGATGCCCAGCTTATTGTTCTTACCGGTCCCAATATGTCAGGCAAGTCAACTTACTTAAGACAAGTAGCCTTAATTGTGCTTCTAGCTCAGATAGGCAGCTTTGTTCCCGCCGACTCAGCTACCATTGGCTTGGTTGACCGTATCTTTACCAGAGTTGGTGCCAGGGAGGATTCAGCTGCCGGTCAATCTACATTTATGGTGGAGATGGTAGAGACAGCCAATATTCTAAATAACGCTACACCACGTTCGCTAATTATACTCGATGAGATTGGGAGAGGCACTAGCACCTATGATGGGCTGTCTATCGCCAGAGCCGTTGCCGAGTATATCCATAGTTATCCCGGACTGGGAGCTAAGACTCTGTTTGCTACTCATTATCATGAGATGGTGGAGCTAGCTGGTTTTCTACCCCGGGTGAGAAACTACAATGTGGCTGTAACTGAAGAGGGTGGCGAAGTTACCTTTTTGTACAAGATTATGCCCGGTGGAGTAGATAAGAGCTATGGAATCCATGTGGCTAAACTGGCTGGACTACCCAAATCAGTGGTGCATCGTGCCCAGGAGGTACTAGAGGAACTGGAGGAGGGTAGCCGAAAGGATTTGACTAGGCGCTCGCCCAAGGATCGCCGACCAAAAGAAGCAATACCACTACAGCTATCACTTTTAGGAAAAAAGTCACCGCTTATAGAGGAGTTTGAAAAACTGGATATAGACTCACTCACCCCACTAGAAGCAATCACCAAACTGTACGAACTGCAAAAGAAGGCAATGGAGGGGTAATTAGGCTACTTGCTGTCACCAACTACATAATTTCTTAGTGTGCCTATCGTCTCTATTTTTATCTCCACTGTATCGCCAGGATACATTGGACCAATACCGCTGGGTGTGCCGGTAGCGATAATATCACCCGGTAACAGGGTCATGACATGAGAGATAAAGTCTATCAGCTCTGGGACGGAGTAGATAAGGTCGCTAGTGTTACCTTTCTGTTTAAGCTCTCCACTTAAGTATGTTTCAACAACAAAATTTCCCGGGTCGAGTTCTGTCTCAATACACGGTCCCGCAGCAGCGAAAGTATTAAAACTCTTGGCTCTAGTCCACTGCTTATCGTGGTATTGTAGGTCGCGGGCAGTAACATCATTAAAGCAGGTATAGCCCAAGACATAGTCAAGTGCATCTTCTACTGATACCTTCCAAACTGGTTTCTTTATCACTACTCCTAGCTCGCCTTCATAGTCAACTTTATGTGAGGTCGAAGGATAAACAATATTATCGCCTGGTCCTATTAATGCTGTTGATGGTTTGAGGAATATCAAGGGGGCGTTGGGGACGCGGGCATTAACTTCCTTAGCATGGCTATGGTAATTAAGCCCTATAGCCACTATCTTGGAGGGTGTGCATGGAGGTAAGAGTTTAACCTCGCTTAGTTGATAGTAACAATCAGAGGGTTTGATGCCACGGTAAGGCTTGTCTTCAATAGCCTGGATAGATTCGCCTTTTAGTATGCCATACCTGACCTTATTATCAATGGCAAAACGCACAATCTTCATGGGTTAGAAGTTAGTTTACCTGTATCAGTCCTAGATTGCAAACTGGATGATGTAACCAGTTCATCACCAAACTCTACGAACTCCAACAGAAGGCAAGAGAGGGGTAGGAGGTACTGAACCTTAAGATTAAGCTATTTATTAATTTGCCCTAAAATAATTTCAAGATCCTTATCAAGACGCTCCACTAGTTGCAAAAACATATATTTAATACTTATGAGTTCCTTTGAAGGACTCGCAAAGATGAAAGGGAATGTCATTGCGAATGAAAGCGTGGTCATTCGGGGCATTTCTGAGGATTGCTTCGTCGCTTCTCCTATGCTTTACTCAGAGCTTAGGCACACTTTAGAAATGACGAGAGGAGGGTAAAATCGAGATCCCCGAAAATCTTAATATTTGGGGTAAATTACGGTGGTTTCCAGGAAAATCAGACAATATTATGCGTGCTTTAGTTGGATAAGGTAGATAATCAATCAAATTGCCTTAGTTATGTTCAGTATGATATAGTTTTGGTGATGGAAGCTAAAATTAAGTTTATTACCGGGGGCAGTATTACCTCCCCTCGAGGACTTCACGCTGGGGCTACATACGCTGGGATAAAGAAAGAAGCTGATAATGCCTTAGACCTCGGTATACTGTTTTCTGAGGCACCATGTAAGGCTGCAGCTCTGTTTACCACCAATAGGATTAAGGCAGCCCCGATAGTTCTGTGTCAGCAGCGGTTGCAGTCGGGGAGAGCGGCAGCCATAGTGGTAAATAGTGGCTGCGCTAATGCCTGTAATGGTGAGCAGGGTCTTAGCGATGCCATTGAGATGGCAGAGTTGGCAGCTTGGAATATAGGGCTATCACCCGAGGATGTTCTAGTAGCTAGCACCGGGATGATTGGTCAACCGTTACCGATGAATATGATAAGAGCTGGTATAGGACAAATTGTTCTTTCGCGAGAGGGCGGTAACGAACTGGCAAGGGCTATGATGACTACTGATACTATTCCCAAAAAAGCAGCAGTAGATGTAAGGATTGGTGACAGCGAATTTACCATTGGAGGTATAGCTAAGGGGTCGGGAATGATTCACCCTAATTTAGCTACTTTACTTTGCTTCTTAACTACCGATGCTACCATAGATATAGATTTCCTAAGACTTGCACTACGAAAGGCAGCGGATGATTCCTTTAATATGGTATCAATTGATGGTGATACCAGCCCCAATGATATGGTGCTGATAATGGCTAACGGACTGGCAGGGAATAGAGTGATTGAGCAAGATTCAGACCAAGCTAGTGCCTTTCAGGAAGCGCTTGACCAAGTTTGTATTTATCTGGCTAAATGCATTGCCAGTGATGGTGAGGGAGCTAGTAAGCTTATGGAAGTTACCGTTAAGGGGGCGCCTAGTGTGGCTGGGGCAAGACTGGCTGCTCGAGCAGTGGCAAGTTCACCACTGGTGAAGGCAGCAGTACACGGCGGTGACCCTAATTGGGGACGGATAATGGTAGCGGTAGGGCGAAGTGGGGTAGAAGTGATGGAATCAAAGATTGACCTTTATATAGGTAATATCAGCCTGGTTAAAGCTGGTCATCAATTACCCTTTGACAGGGAGAAGGTAGTAGCAGTATTTCGTAGTAGTGAGGTATCAATAACTTTGCAGCTTAATCTGGGCACAGCTACTGCCACCGCCTGGGGTTGTGACCTGTCTGAGGAATATGTAACTATTAACAGTCAATACACGACTTAATCTATAGCAGTTAAGAGAATTTTAAAGGAGCGTTCTTCTAAAAGGAATTCTCTTTCCCCTTTCCCTTAATAAGGGGAGGATAGGGGTAATGAACAATCTTATTGTTATTGTGAGAGGTAGAGGTTAAATTGGATAAAGTTATCGTGGTTAAACTTGGTGGTGCTATCTTTGGTAGCCATGACACTACTATTGAGGATATAGTTGAGCTTCAGCAGCAGGGTCGACTACTGATTATAGTGCATGGCGGGGCTAAAGTAGTTACTGAGTGGCTTTCACGACAAGGGATTTCCACCAGATTTGTTGATGGTGAGCGAGTAACCGATAAGACAATGCTGGAGATGGTAACCGCAGTACTAGGTGGCTTAGTCAATAAGGAAATTGTAGCTTCAATCAATACCTTAGGTGGACGGGCAGTGGGTATTAGCGGCGTGGATGGAGGTCTTATTAAAGGTAGGATTAAGAGCGACCAGATGGGCTATATGGGAACCGTAGTGAAGGTAGACTCTGCTCTATTGGAGGCACTATTACAGTCAGGCTATATTCCGGTGGTGGCTCCGGTAAGCCTCTACTCATTTGATAGACCAGACAAAGCTCCACCGATTCTTAATATTAACGGTGACCCGGTGGCTGGTGAAATTGCTGCCGCTATTGGTGCCGAAAGGCTTATCTTTCTAACCGATGTGGTTGGTATCTGTGACGCCTCAGGTAAATTGCTGCCTAAGCTATCGCCTAATGAACTTGAAGCCTTAGTGGCTTCGGGTGTGGTTTCAGGGGGTATGATTCCTAAGATTAGAGCCTGCTTAAGGGCTTTATCTACCACTTCAACTACCCGCATCATAGATGGCACGCAGCCACATACCTTGCTTAGGGAGATTGAGGGAGGCAGTGGCGGCACGACAATACAGCGTTTATCAATGGTAGATTGAAGGGGCAAAGCCTCTTCTAATAAATAATCTCACAATAGGGTATGAAAATGAGCTACTGGCAGGAGCTTGAGCATAAATACTATATGAGCACTGTAGAGCGCTTACCTATAACCCTGGTTAGGGGGCAGGGGGCGCGGGTATGGGATGAGGATGGACGGGAGTATCTGGACTTTGTTGGTGGCTGGGCGGTTAATAGTTTGGGACACTGTCACCCGGTGGTTGTAGAAGCAGTAGTGGAGCAGGTACATACACTTATTCAGGCTTCAAATCAGTTCTATACTGTTCCTCAGGTTCGTTTGGCAGAGCTTTTGGTTCAAAATAGTTGTTTGGATAAGGTCTTTTTTTGTAATAGCGGGGCTGAGGCTAATGAAGGAGCGGTGAAGCTAGCCAGGCGATATGGGCAGCTCAATCTGAGTGGAGCCCATGAGATTATTACTACGATGGGTTCCTTTCACGGGCGCACCCTAAATATGGTGGCAGCTACCGGTCAGCCTAAATTCCAGCAGCCGTATATTCCCTTGCCGGGTGGATTTATCAATGTAGAGTATAACAGTATTGAAGCTATAAAGGCAGCTACAACCAGTCTAACCTGCG
Organism: Dehalococcoidia bacterium; assembly: GCA_011191875.1. Classification (GTDB taxonomy): domain Bacteria; phylum Chloroflexota; class Dehalococcoidia; order Dehalococcoidales; family W498; genus W498. The sequence goes on from DUFC01000012.1 coordinate 5,831, forward strand.
CCGTGATGCTGGAACCGGTGCAGGGGGAGGGAGGAGTTAACCTGCCTGACAATAACTATTTAACCGCAGTGCGGGAGTGGTGTGACCGAAAGGGTATTCTACTTATTTTGGATGAAATTCAAACCGGTGTGGGGCGAACGGGGATACTTTTTGCTTACCAACAGCTTGGCATTGAACCTGATGTTATGACACTGGCTAAGGGTTTAGCCAGCGGCATACCAATTGGGGCTATTTTAGCCAAGGATAGAGCCTCTGTCTTCAATCCCGGGGAGCATGGTTCTACCTTTGGTGGTAATCCTTTAGCCTGTGCTGCTGGTTATGCTACATTAAAATTTATTCTTGACAACGATGTTGCTGGGAATGCTAGCAGAATAGGGCGTTATCTTATTGACGGGCTGAAAGGCTTTAAGCAGAAGTTCCAGTTCATCACTGATGTTCGGGGATACGGGTTATTGGTAGCTCTGGAGTTTAGTAGCGATATTTCCCAGTCTTTAGTAATGGATTGCCTTGATAGAGGTTTATTGGTTAACCAATTGAAGCCCAATGCCTTGCGTTTTATGCCTCCCCTTATCATTGGTAACGAGGAGGTTGATGAGGCGCTAAGCATTCTAGATAAGGCACTGTCTATTATTGTTAGCTAAAATGGAGGTGTATAGTGTCAGATAAGGTAGTATTAGCTTACAGTGGTGGATTGGATACATCAGTAGCTATCAGATGGCTGAAGGAAAAGTATAACCTGGATGTTATTGCCCTTACTATTGATGTGGGTAATGAGCGTGACTTTTCTGCTATTCAGCAAAAGGCGCTTAAGGTTGGCGCTGTGAAGGCATTGGTAGCAGATGCTAAGGAGTTATTTGTAAACCATTTTATTTTCCCGGCACTACAGGCAGACGCTATCTATGAGGGACAATACCCATTAGCTACCGCCCTGTCTCGTCCGTTAATGGCTAAGCTGCTAGCGGACACTGCGGTGGAGGAAGGGGCTTCAGCAGTGGCACATGGTTGCACCGGCAAGGGGAATGACCAAGTGAGGTTTGAGGTAAGTATTAGCGCACTGTCACCCACTCTCAAAATTATAGCACCGGCTCGAGAGTGGGGCATGACTCGTGAACAAACCATTGAGTATGCCCAGCGTTATGACATCACAGTACCAGCTACTACTTCAAGTCCGTATTCCATTGATGAGAACCTGTGGGGGAGGAGTATTGAGTGTGGAGTTCTTGAAGACCCGTGGGTTGAATCACCCGAAGAGGTATTTGCCTGGACAACGTCAGCTAGTGAAGCGCCCGATATACCAGAATATGTTGAGATTGGCTTTGACAAGGGAATCCCGGTTACCTTTAATGGGCATAAACTAGATGGTGTTAGCTTAATTCAACGACTGAATGAGCTAGCTGGCAGGCATGGGGTAGGCAGGATTGACCATTTGGAGAATAGGCTGGTGGGAATAAAGTCAAGAGAAATTTACGAAGCCCCGGCGGCAATAGTTCTACTCCAAGCACACCAGGCTCTAGAGGCAATGACCTTGTCTAAGGACCAACTACGGTTTAAACAGAAGGTAGCTCAGGAATACGCCGACCTCATCTATAACGGTCTATGGTTTACCTCGCTCCATCAAGATTTAGCTGCCTATGTAAAGAGCTCACAGTGCTATATAACCGGAACAGTTAGACTGAAGCTATTTAAGGGAAGCTCAAGTGTTGTCGGGCGGAAGTCACCTAAATCACTATATAACTATGGTCTGGCTACCTACGATAAGGGAGACGAGTTTGACCAGAGTGCCTCCCCCGGCTTTATCCATATTTGGGGATTGCCAGTCAGAACCCAGGTACAAGTACAGCTATTAGGTAAAGCTGAGGGTCCACTAAGCATTATGATACCAAAGAGAAAGAAACAAAGGCGGAAGGGTTAAAATGAGCCATATTCGTGGTCGTTTTCACAAGAGTGTTGATAAAATGGTAACAGAATATACTGCCTCTATTCCATTTGATTGGCGTTTATATCGCTATGATATAGCCGGGTCAATTGCCCACGCCAGGATGCTGGCAAAGCAGGGTATTGTTTCACAGGAAGAAGCTGAAACTATTACTAACGGACTAGCGGTTATTAGACAGGAAATAGAGCAGGGTCAATTTCAGTTTAAAACTGAATTAGAAGACATCCATATGAATATTGAAGCCCGGTTGCTGGAGAAGGTAGGTGAGGTAGGTGGCAAGCTCCATACGGCTCGTTCCAGAAATGACCAGGTGGCTCTGGATTTGCGCCTCTTTGCTAAGGAAGCAATCTCTGACACCTTGATAAAGCTGAGGGAATTTCAGCAGGCTTTAATTAGCCTGGCTGAAGCTAATAAAAGTGTGGTTATGCCGGGATATACCCATTTGCAACCAGCACAACCGGTGTTGCTGGCCCATCACATTTTAGCCTATTTTGAGATGTTTCAGAGGGATGTTGCCCGATTCAGCGACTGCTTCAAGAGAGCTGATGTCATGCCTTCAGGCAGCGGAGCTATAGCTGGTGTAGCCTACCATATTGACCGGGAATTCTTAGCTCATGAATTAAGTTTTAGCGAGATAAGCCAAAATAGCATTGATGCTGTCTCTGACAGAGATTTTGTGGTGGAGTATGAAGCAGCCGCTAGCCTGTGTATGATGCACCTCTCCCGACTGGCTGAGGAAATTATCCTGTGGTCCTCAGCCGAGTTTGATTTTATTGAGATTGATGAGGCATATGCCACAGGCAGCAGCATTATGCCCCAGAAGAAGAATCCTGATGTCGCCGAGCTGGTTCGTGGTAAGACAGGGCGGGTCTATGGCAAGCTTATGGCTCTGCTGACGACTATGAAAGGTCTACCCTTGTCCTATAATAGAGATATGCAGGAAGATAAGGAGGGTTTCTTTGATACCATAGACACATTGCTATCTACCCTAGAAGTGTTTGCTGGTATGGTTGAAACACTTAAAGTTAAAGCTGAAAATACAGGGCAGGCGGTTAAGCGAGGCTACATTCTAGCCACTGACCTGGCTGACTATTTAGTCAGAAAGGGAGAAGCATTCCGCACCGCTCATGATATAGTAGCTAGGTTAGTGAGTTACGCTATGGAGAAGGTCAAATCATTTAGTGAGCTTAGCCTTACTGAGTATAAGGATTATTCTCCCTTATTTGAAGAGGATGTTTACTCAATAACAATAGAATCATCTATTGCAGACAGGGATATCATTGGTGGCACCGCCCCGAGGCAGGTAGAGCAGGCGTTAGCCACTGCCAAGGAAATAATCGGAGATTCTAAAAGTGGGAAGTAGCTATAAGGTTAAGCTTGCCCCGTCAATTCTCTCCGCTGATTTCAGCTGTCTTGGTGAGCAGGTAGCTGAGACAACTAAGGCTGGCGCTGACTACATTCACATAGATGTTATGGATGGGCGTTTTGTGCCTCAAATAACCATCGGTGCTCCGGTAGTAGCCGCTATTCGTCCTTGGACTAACTTGCCTCTGGATGTCCACCTTATGATTGAGGCGCCAGAATCTCAAATTAGTCAGTTTATTGATGCCGGAGCCGACATTATCACCGTTCATATAGAAGCCTGTCCTCATATTCACCGAGCGGTGCAGACAATTAGGGAAGCTAGAGTTAAGGCAGGAGTTGCCATCAACCCGGACACATCAATAGATACGGTTATGGATGTTCTTCCTTCCCTTGATTTAGTCCTGCTTTTAACGGTTAATCCTGGTTTTGGCGGGCAGACCTTTATTGAGGCTGTGCTGGATAAGGTAGCCCAATTGCGCGCTGAGTTAGATAGAAAGAATTTAAATACCGAGCTAGAAGTGGATGGTGGCATTAATGCTGAAGTTGCCCCCAGGGTAGTAAGAGCCGGAGCCAGGGTATTAGCAGCCGGATCAGCCGTGTTTAATTCAGAACAAACTATAAGCGAAGCCCTAGGAAAGATACGGGCTAGCTTGTAATTAGCTTTTTAGCAACTTTATGCTGATTGCGTAGGCATCTAGTGCATAAGTTAAGCCGTTTTGATTGACCATCTATGGTAATGGTAACCGGATGAATATTAGGCAACCAACGACGATTGGTATGGCGTTTAGAGTGACTAACATTATGACCAAATTGAGGTGACTTCCCACATAAATCACACTTCAATATTTCTTCTCCTTTGACTATCAAGTAGCTTTATTATAAAATACCATTCAATATTAGCATAGATAAACCTGTTTGGCAAGGAAGGGATTAGAATGAAACAAGTTGAATCAATCACCGGTCAAGAGCTGAGGGAGATGTTTGCCACAGCTACTGCCTGGTTGGAGAAGAGTGTACCAGATATTGATGCCCTGAATGTATTCCCTGTACCTGATGGTGATTGCGGGACTAATATGCTGCTTACCATGCGTTCGTCTGTTGATGAGGCATATCGGGCTCCTGACTATGGCGCTTCCACTGTGGCTCAAGCCATGGCTAAAGGTGCGTTGATGGGAGCTCGGGGTAATAGCGGGGTAATCCTATCACAGATTTGGCGTGGACTAGCACAGGGTTTGGCGGAGAAGGAATCGCTTATCGGCAGTGACTTGGCTGATGCCTTACTGCAGGCATCCACCATGGCTTATAAGGCACTAAGTAACCCCATGGAGGGAACTATTCTTACTGTGGTTAGAGAAGCGGCATCGGCTGCTGAGGCACAAGCTTCAAGCGGCAACGATGACCTGATATCAGTTATGGAGGCTACAGTTAGTGCCGCTAATGAGTCCGTAGCTAATACCCCTAGCCTTCTGCCGGTATTAAGAGAAGCTGGAGTGGTGGATGCTGGTGGGCAAGGTCTATATACCATTCTGGAGGGAGCACTCCGGTATCTCAGGGGCGAGGTAGAACTGATGCAATTCCGCAAACCCCAGATGATTGCTAGTAATATACCTCTGGTTACTAGGTTGCCACAAATGGTGACAGTAGAGGAGGTGCCCTACGGATATTGCACTGAGTTTCTACTTAAGGGACAGAAGCTTAAACCAGATAAAATGAAAATACGACTGGAGAATAAGGGTCAGTGTCTGATTGTAGTTGGTGATAAATCTGCGGTTAGGGTTCATATTCATACCCTAGACCCAGGTAGTATTATCCGCTATGCTACCTCGTTAGGTACTGTACATCAGGTATCAATTCGGAATATGGACGAACAGCACGAGGACTTCTTAAAGATACAGAGAGAAAGGATGCCAGCGGTTGATATAGCTGTAGTTGCTGTTGTATTAGGTGATGGGCTCAGTGATATATTTACTAGCCTGGGGGTGGCAGCTATTGTCCCTGGCGGACAGACAATGAACCCCAGTACCAAGGACTTGGTGCAGGCTGTAGAGTTAGTAGTTTCAGACAAGGTTATCATTCTGCCTAATAATAAAAATGTAGTGCTTACCGCTGAGCATGTTCAGTCTCTAACTACAAAATCTATTAAAGTAGTACCTACAGAAACAATTCCCCAAGGAGTGGCTGCTCTTTTAGCCTTTGACTATGAGGCTGACCTGGAAACAAACACCCAGCTTATGACAGAGGCAAAATCAGCAATAAAGTCTATTGAAATTACCCGAGCTGTGCGCTCAACACAGCTAAATGGTCTATCCATAAAGAAGAAACAGGCTATTGGTCTTCTGGATGGAGATTTACTAGTGGCAGGTAATAATACTGCTGACGTCCTCAATAAGATGCTGAATAAGCTAGATTTAAAGAGATCTGAAATAATTACCATTTACTATGGAGCGGATACTGAGCTAGTTGAGGCAGAGCAAGTTAGCGCCAGTATTCGTGAGCAGCACCCCCAACTTCAGGTTGATGTAGTTCGAGGAGGTCAACCTCACTACAACTACATTGTCTCCATAGAATAAAAAGGAGGAATATTTATTATGACAGTCAAGATTGTAACTGATAGCCTATCTGATATTACCAGTGACGTAGCCGAAGGGTTAGGAATTACCGTTGTGCCGCTAACCGTAACTTTTGGTCAGGAATCCTTTCTTGACCGCATTACTATGAACACAGATGAATTCTATTATAGGTTAACTCATGATGCTACCTGGCCGACTACAACACAGCCCCCTCCTGGCACTTTCGTTGATGTCTATAATAAGCTGGCTAAAGAAACTGACGAAATTCTAGTTATTACTCTGTCCAACAAGCTTAGTGGCACCTATCAGTCGGCTCTAAGCGCCAAGAGCATGGTGGAGACAGGGTGCCGTATTGAAGTGATTGACTCGCTGACGGTGGCGATGGGTCTGGGGCTAATAGTCATTGCTGTGGCTAAAGCAGCCCAAGCTGGAGCAAACCTGAACGAGCTTACTGATTTGGTGCATGGGGCTATACCTCGGTCGCACCTTATTGCATTTTTTGACACCCTTAAATACCTAGCCAAAGGGGGGCGTATCGGTAAGGCAAAGGGGCTGCTAGGCGCAATGGTATCCATAAAGCCAATACTTACCGTGAAGGATGGCGAGATGTCAGAAAAAACAAAGTTGCGGTCTCGCTCAGCGGGTATGGATTATCTATACAATTTTGTAGCAGGCTTTACCCATATTGAGGAGTTGGCAGTTGAGCATGCTACTACCCCTGAGGATGCCGAAGAGCTAATTGAGCGACTCAGCTCGTTATTCCCCAAGGAGCGTATCCACAAGTCGACAATCAGCCCAGTGGTGGGAACATATGCCGGACCTGGTGCCATGGCGGTAACCGTTCTGGAGGCAGAAAGCAATTAGTTAATGACGGTAAAGATTGTCACTGATAGCACATCCGACCTTCCCGCCCAAATAGTTCAGGAGCTTGGGATTACAGTGGTACCGGTCTATCTTCGCTTTGGAGAAATGGTCTACCGGGACGGGGTGGATATAAGTGAGGACGAATTTTATCGGAAGCTGGTGGAGAGTCCCATTCATCCCTCTACTTCCCAGCCCACACCTGCCGACTTTGCCGATGTCTATAGTAGGTTGTCAAAGGAAACCGATGAGATAGTCTCTATTCATCTCACCAGTAGCCAAAGTGGCACCTACAACTCAGCGTTGCAGGGAAGGGAACTAGCCCAGACAAGATGTCATATTGAGGTAGTAGACTCACGTTCACTATCTATGGGCCTGGGAATGGTAGCCATGGGTGCTGCTAGGTTAGCCAAGTCTGGAGAAAGTTTGCCAGCGGTAATGGAAGAGATTAGGCAGGCTATTCCCAATATACATCTGCTTGGTGTTTTTGATACACTTAAATACCTGCTTCTAGGAGGACGTATCGGTAAGGCTAAGGCATTATTGGGCAGTATACTCAATGTAAAGCCGCTGCTTACTATGCGAAATGGTGAGCTTTCACCGGTTGGTCTAGCCCGCACCCGTGCCAGAGGTGTAGACCGTTTATTTGATTTTGCAAAGAACGCCTTTAATATTCAAGAATTAGCTATTGTCCATAGCACTACACCTGATGAAGCTGGTTCGCTAAGGGAGCGCATAGCTTCTATCTTTGATAAGGGGCAGATTCACCTAACTAGGCTAGGACCAGCTCTAGGGGTTCATGGTGGTCCCGGCACCTTGGTTTTAGCCTTGAGAGAAAAGATAAGTAATATAGGGCAGAACGCTGGTGAAGGTGAGCCCTCAAGGAAGAGAATTTCTTTACCTTATTTACACAGACCTAGATTGAGTTTTTCTTGCCTGCGGCTACTCGCCTAGACGAATGGAGACGAAGCCGTGCCAATAAATGTTGAGCCTCTGCATAAGATTCTTGAATTAGAATGTAAAAGGGGTTATGTAGATTCAGCAGTAATTGGTGGTTTGGATAGCTTCTTTCACAACTGGGCTGGTCAGGCTATAGAATCGATAACTAACCCTCAGCTCTTAAACCGTTTTCATGAACTTCATCTTGCTAACCCTAATTATGCCTCCTTGACTAAGCAGCAGCGTAAAGAATGGGTAAATAATGTGCTTAACTTTGTAGCTGAGGCAGAGCCCAAGGAAGAGGAAATAGTTAAAGCAAAGCCAATACCGCTGGTTAGTAAGCTTTCTTCTAGACCAAAACGACCCGGTGTAGTAGCTAAACAATCCATTGATTCAGCCATTACTACTATTAGGGGCATTAGCTCAAGCCTGGCTACCAAGTTTAACCGGTTGGGGGTAAAGACAGTCCGAGACTTGCTCTATTTCTTCCCGCATCGTCACCTTGACTACAGCCATAGGAGTTCTATCTCTGAGCTTGTTGAGGGAGAGGAGCCGACTATTATTGTAAATGTGTGGCAGGCTAAGGAGATTATACTGGGTGGCAGGCGTAGCACTGAGGCTATTGTTGGCGATGAAACCGGCAATATCAGGGTAGTATGGTTTAATCAACCCTACTTGGCTAGGAAGCTAGTTACTAATACTAAGATTGTTCTTAGTGGTAAGGTGAGACTGTTTAACGGACGACATGTGTTTGAATCCCCGGAGTGGGAGGTTGTTGAAGATAAAGAGTTAATTCACACCGGGCGCCTGGTTCCCATCTACCCTCTCACTCAGGGATTGCACTCCCGCCAAGTTAGAAAATTGATGAAAGGGGTTATAGACCAGTGGGCGTGGCAGGTGGAAGATTATTTGCCACAAGAGTTGAAAGAGCGGTGTAACCTTCTGGAGCTATCTGAGGCAATAAATCAGGCTCACTTCCCAGAAAATGAAGTACTGAAGGACAAGGCAAGGGTTCGCTTGGCTTTTAATGAGCTATTTCTCCTACAGTTAGGTGTGCTGAACAAGAAACGCGACTGGCAGGAGGACCAGCCAGGTAGCCCTTTTAGTACCGAGACACCAGTGCTAGATGCTTTTATAAGTTCTTTGCCCTTTGAACTAACTGCGGCTCAACACAGAGTTCTCAAAGAGCTACTGGCTGATTTAGAGAAACCAATACCGATGTCCCGGTTATTACAGGGTGAGGTAGGTAGTGGCAAGACGGTAGTAGCTACGGCAGCTCTGCTAGTGGCTGCTGCCAATAACTATCAGGGAGCATTTATGGCGCCTACTGAAATTCTGGCTGAGCAGCATCATTCGGCTATTTGCGAGCTTCTATCTAGAGTAGGACATCAAGAGGAAGGGAAAGATTACCTCTGTAGCTATTCCGGTCTGGTATCACATCCTCTTACTGTGGCACTACTTATTGGTGACATTAACCAGGTTAAGAAACAGAAGCTCCAGCAGGATATTGTAAATGGAGATATAGATATCGTTATTGGAACCCACGCTCTTATTCAAAAGGGAGTGGAGTTCTGCCGATTAGGGTTCGCCGTAGTAGATGAGCAGCACCGATTTGGAGTTACCCAGCGCTCAGCACTACGGCAAAAAGGATTTAGTCCTCATGTGTTGGTAATGACGGCTACACCTATCCCACGAACTCTAGCCCTGACCTTATATGGCGACCTTGACCTGTCGGTTATAGACCAGCTTCCTCCGGGGAGACAGGAAATAAAGACCAAGTGGCTTAAACCAGGGCAAAGGGATAGCGCCTATGCTTTTATCCGCCGTCAGGTAGCTAGCGGTAGCCAAGCATTTATTATCTGCCCACTTATTGAAGAGTCAGAGACAATTCAGGCTAAGGCGGCAATAGCTGAATATGAACGCTTATCTGATGACGTCTTCTATGACTTACGACTGGGCTTGCTTCATGGGCGTATGCCGGCTAGTGAGAAAGATAAGATAATGCGTTGTTTTCGCTCTGGCGAGCTGGATATTCTGATTTCAACTCCGGTGGTAGAAGTAGGCATAGATGTACCTAATGCTACGGTGATGCTGATAGAAAGTGCTGACCGTTTTGGTCTTTCGCAGTTACACCAGTTTCGTGGCCGGGTGGGACGTGGACAGGAGCAAAGCTACTGCATACTGTTAGCCGAAAACCCTTCAGAGGTCAGTAGAGAGAGACTTGACATAATAGAGAAGATTCAAGATGGCTTCAAACTGGCTGGAGAGGACTTGAGTCGGCGGGGTCCGGGAGAGTTCTTTGGCACCAGGCAGAGTGGTTTACCTGAACTTCGCATGGCTAGGCTTACCGATGTGGCACTACTAGAGCTAGCCCGAAGTGAGGCAATAAAACTATTTCAGATAGACCCCGGCTTGGATAAGTCTGGGCATCATCCTCTAGCTAAGGAGCTAGCTCGAGTATGGCCGGAGGCTGGTGAATGGAGCTAGGTATATAGGTATAATGGAAAAATTAGAAATTGTTCAAATCGTGATGGTATCCATATTCGCAGTAACATTGATAGTTGCAATTATTGGTACAGTCTTCAGCATAAAAGCGGCTAAAGCCGCAATAGAGACGGCTTCTAAAGAATCAAGACCTTGGGTTTTTCCAGTTAAAATTAACACATACTTGCACAGAGATATGATGACAATAAAGGTCGAAATAACGAATGGGGGAAAGATTCCCGCTTTTATGAAACTAACTCCTTGTATGAAGGTTGGATCTGAAACTAAAAAGCCAGAGGAAACTGAAACAAGTCTGTCAATTATAATGCCAAATCAAGTCGTTAAGACCTCTTTTGTAGTAAAAAATGCTTCGTACCAAGCTGTAATCAAAGGGGAAAAAGATTTAGCAATAGATTTGGCAATTGAATATTCTGACAGAAAAGAGAAAATTGATAAGTATTTTTCTCATACTATTTGGGGGTTTGAACCAACTTTTATACCTACTAGTTGGGATCGGGTATCTCCAATTGAAATGGTAGCTATTTGGAGAATTAGCAGTGCAGATATGAAATGAGAAATAACAGTTTTTACAACTTATATTAAAAGCTTAACTACGGTTCACTTTTAACACCCACTAAGTTTACCAAGATAGAGACAATGAAAAAGGTTTGTTTTTTATCCCACAGACAGGTAAGGATGCAGGTTACCCTCTTCAACCAGCATTGTGATATAATCTGGGCATAAGGATAGCTTGGAGTAGTAATGCTTAAGCAGAGGCTTATAGAACTATTGACACAAGCGGCGGGTGAGGCTCAGCAGATGGGTAAGCTACCCTCTATTGCCTTACCTGAGGTTACTATAGAGCGCCCCCAGAACCCAGAATATGGAGATTACGCATCCAGTTTTCCCTTGAAGTTGGCTCGGTCAGTCGGAGTGAGCCCTCTGACTATTGCTAATGATATAGTGGAGCTTACCACTCCCGGCCCTGAAATCGATACTATTACTGTAGCGCCACCGGGGTTCATTAATTTCACCCTTAAAAGTGACTGGTTGACCAACCAGATAGATTCAATACTAGCCGCTGGCAATGCCTATGGCAATGCTGTCCTGGGACAGGGCAGCCGAGTTCAGGTAGAATTTGTTAGTGTTAATCCCACCGGACCGCTTCATGTGGGGCATGGTCGTGGTGCTATTCTGGGTAGTACCTTAGGTAATGTCCTGGCTTCTGCTGGTTACGATGTGGAGAAGGAGTATTACATTAATGATACGGGCAATCAAGTAGATGCTTTTTATCGCTCCCTCAATGCTCGCTATCAACAGTGTTTGAATATTGATGCTGAGATGCCGTCTGACGGCTACTTTGGCAGCTATATGGTAGAGCTGGCTAAGGAGATTGCGGCTGAGGAGGGAGACAGATTTCTTACTATACCAGAGCAGGAAGCAATATCGCAGTTAGGTCAGCTCGGTTTGGAGAAGATGATAAACCAAATTAAGAGTGACCTGGAGTTATTGGGGGTAAGCTTTGATGTCTGGTTTAGTGAGCGAAGCCTTTATGATAATGAGCAGTACCAGACGGCAATGTCACTCTTGCGCCAAGCGGATTATATAAGAGAGAAGGAGGGCGCTACCTGGTTTGTATCTACTGCTCTTGGTGAAGACAAAGACAATGTAGTACTACGTAGCGATGGCTCACCTACCTATTTTGCCTCTGATATTGCTTATCACTACAACAAGTTTATAGAACGCAAATTTGATAGGGTGATTAATATTTGGGGGGCTGACCATCAGGGGCATATATCTAGAATGAAAGCAGTGGTTGGTGCCCTGGGTGTTAACCCTGAACGGCTTGAGGTAATAATCTCTCAGATGGTTACCTTGCGTCGTGGTAACGAATTGATACGTATATCTAAGCGCAGCGGTGATATTATTACCCTGCGTGAGGTGATTGATGAGGTGGGAGTTGATGCCTGCCGCTTCTTCTTCTTATCACGCTCGGCTGATAGTCAAATGGACTTTGACTTAGAATTAGCTAAAAGGGAGTCGGCAGATAATCCTGTTTACTATGTGCAGTACGCCCACGCTCGTATCGCTAGCATCCTCCGTCTAGCTCAGCAGAGAGGGGTTAACTATGAGGATGGGGATGTTTCTCTACTCTCTAAGGAGCCTGAGTTGATATTAATCCGAAAAATGCTACTGTTACCAGAGATAATTGAGATAGTAGCTAATACTCTGGAACCTCATCATCTTACCTACTATGCTCAGGATTTAGCTACTGTCTTCCATAGCTTTTACAAGCAATGCCGGGTCATTTCCCGTAATGAGGCACTAACTAAAGCTCGTCTCAAGCTAGTTGAGGCGGCCAAGGTTGTTCTAGCTAAAACCCTTCAACTTATGGGGATGGCAGCACCGGAAAAGATGTAAGAGTGGTAAACAATCTCAGCCTTGTCGCTATAACCCTTTCTATGTTACACTTTCTGATTGAGGAAGTTAGATGAAGCGTCGTGTTTTCTCTGGGGCTCGTCCCACCGGGAGACAGCACCTGGGGAACTTCTTGGGAGCAATACAAAACTATGTGAACCTTCAGGACGAGTATGATTGCGTCTATTGTATTGTTGATGTTCATGCTCTAACCTCATTGGAAGACACCGGTGGGTTGCAAAAAAATATCAACGAGATGGTGCTGGACTGGCTAGCAGCTGGTCTTGACCCTCGGAAAAGTATCCTTTTCGTCCAGTCTCATATCCCTGAGGTGATGGAACTGCATACCCTACTCAGCATGATTACCCCCTTGGGCTGGCTACTCAGGGTGCCTACCTTTAAGGAGAAGGCAAGACTCCAACCCGAGAATATTAACTATGGGCTGGTAGGCTATCCGGTTCTAATGACCGCCGATATTGTGCTGTATAAGGGTGAATTTATACCGGTTGGTGAAGACCAACTGCCCCATATAGAGTTAGCCAGGGAGATTGCCCGCCGCTTTAACAACCTATTTGGCTACACCTTTCCTGAACCGGAAGCCAAGCTTACCTTGTTTCCGTTGATACTGGGATTGGATGGTAAAGAGAAGATGAGCAAGCAAGTGGGCAATGATATTGACATATCTCTTTCCGATAAGGAGACGACAGAACGGGTAATGACGGCGGTTACTGACCCGGCTCGTCGATACCGTAATGACCCCGGGCACCCGGAGATATGCAATATCTATCGGCTTCAGCAATATTTCAATCCTTTTGGGTTAGATAATATCGGTGAGCAGTGCCGCACAGCTAAAATTGGCTGTGTTGATTGCAAGATGCTATTGGCTCAAGAGATTAATTCTACCCTTAAACCTTTTAGGGAACGGCGGGCGGCTCTAGCTGAGAAGCCAGGATATTTAGTTGATGTATTAGCTGATGGCGCTCAACGAGCCCGAGCTATTGCCAAAGAAACCCTAAAAGAGGTTAAGCAAAAGATGGGGCTTCTTTAAGTTTAATCTACCTCACCTTATTCTTTTGTGAAATCCTAAACTCGCTTCGCTTCAAATCCTAATATCTAAATACTAATTGTTATTCCCGTGTCATTGCGAGGGTGAGCCGAAGCCCTGAGCGAAGCGAAAGGGGAATCACGAAGCAATCTTAAGAAGCACCCAAAAATATCCCCTTTCATCTTTATAAGGGAAAAGGGGACAAACAGAGATGGGATTAATAAAACAGTCTACTTCTTATGCCTATCTACAAACCGTTTCATCCGGGATAGGGCTTCCTCAATATCAGCCAATGAAGTGGCATAGCAGCAACGGACATACCCCTCACCACACTGTCCAAAGGCTGTGCCAGGGACAACCGCTACCTTTTCCTCAATTAGCAGATTTTCGGCAAACTCCTCTGAGGTCATGCCGGTACTCTTTATTGATGGGAAGGCATAGAATGCCCCCCTAGGCTCAAAACAGGATAAACCAATATTGTTTAACCCCTGAACGATTATCAAACGCCGCTGATTGTACTCCTCAACCATCTCGGCAACACTAGCATCGCCTGATTTTAATGCTTCAATAGCGGCTACCTGCACCATTATCGGTGCACACATCATAGTATACTGGTGAATCTTAGTCATTGAGGCAATAACCTCTGCAGAAGCGGCAGCATAGCCGATACGCCAACCGGTCATAGCATAAGCCTTGGAGAATCCGCTGAGAAGGATGGTGCTCTCCTTCATCTCAGGTAGTGTCGCCAAGCAAGTATGCTCCACACCATAGATGAGCTTGGCGTAAATCTCGTCACAGATTACTAATAGCTTATGACGCCTAGCTATGTCTGCTATTGGCAATAGTTTATCCTTGGGAATTACCGCTCCAGTAGGGTTGGCGGGGTTGCCAATAAGAATCGCCTTAGTCTTGCTGGTAACCCGTGCCTCAATATCGGCAGCACTAATCTCAAAATTATTCTCCTCGCTGGTCGGCACCATAATTGGTGTGCCTCCAGCCAGAATGACACAAGGGCTGTAAGAAACATAGCAGGGGTCGGGCATAATAACCTCATCCCCGGTGTTTACAATAGCTCTCATTGCCAGGTCTAATCCTTCACTAACACCGACTGTAATTAAAAGTTCACTATCTGGATTATATCCCAGCTCATAGTTATCCCTCAGGTATCGTGACAGCTCCTGACGCAGCTCAGGCATCCCTAAATTTGAGGTATACATGGTATAGCCCTTCTCCAACGAGTAGATAGCTGCTTCACGAATATGCCACGGGGTGACAAAGTCAGGCTCTCCAACACCGAGGGAAATGACCTCTTCCATAGAAGCCAGCAGGTCAAAGAACCTTCTTATCCCGGAAGGGGATAATTGCTCTACCCGCTTTGAGGTAAGACCATATTTTCTACGCTGACTACGGGGTCTTGTTGACATGATAAATCTCCTAACGGTAATTAGAGTATTACCGGCTGCCGCTTAACCTCCTCTTTCCCTTCCAGGATTTCACCATCTTCTTTATATCGCTTAAGCATAAAGTGGGTAACTGTCCCCTGTAACCCCTCCAAAGGGGCAAGTTTTTGCGATACGAAGTCAGCCACCTCATGCATGGTTTTACCTATTACCAGAACAGCCAGGTCATAGGTTCCTGAGAGCAGGTAGACCGAACGAGCCTGCGGGAAGCGGTAAATACGCTCGGCTATAGAGTCAAAACCAACATCTCTCTCGGGAGTAATCTTGACCTCTATCAAAGCCAATACCTGCTCCTCCCCCACCTTTTCCCAGTTGACAATAGTTTTGTATTTAAGGATGGTTCGGTCTTTCTCAGCCTGCTTAATGAGCTTGGCAACCTCAGTGCTGGGGGTGCCGGTCATAGTTGATATTTGTTTGGTGGTAGTTCGGGCATCATTTTCCAGTATTTTAAGAATGTCTTTTATCATATTTAGCTCCTTAGTAATTCGGTTAGCGACCAGTGCTTTTCCGTATCATTATAGCAGAGTTGGAACAGTTTGTTATCCCTGGTTCTGACCTGAAAATGCCTCTCTCCCGGCTCCAGCCATGCTTTTTCTATTTCCACCAACTCATACTTTATACCCTGCCACAGAAAAGACTCGGATCTTTCAGCGTAGGTATTCCCTGAATAGCAGTTAACTTTTAGATTATTCAACTCCATCTCTTTTGGTTTTTATTAGGTAATCATCATCCTTTTAAGCACACATAATAATCTTCGATTTTCTGGGTACACGCTTTGTTCCCTCTCCCTCTGGGCTAGAGCCCTCCACGGAAAAGTCTTTAATAACGGAGGGGAATTAGTTTATATAAGAGGGGCTCTGCCCCTATTGGACTCCTCATTTCAGTTACTTTTTTATAATATCTCGGGGAATATAATCTGGTTTCGGAATAGGGCTCTGAACAATTATATTTCCTTACACATTTATCTTCTGCTTCTCAACAACCTTATATTTCTTTACCTTAGATGATTTCATTTTTATGTATAGCAACAAATTGAATTCATGGCAAAAAAGATGACCATCGTAATCGTCAGGGTCAATATATGAAGGAAATTTAATCGGCTTTTTGCATACGATACAACTAATTTTATCCATTTTGTCTCCCCCTAAATCATTCCACCTTAAATTTCGGGTCTCCTCTTATGCCACTCGGTTGCCTGCTGGTAGGCGTGAGCTATTTTCAATATTGTTTCTTCGTTGAATGGCTTGCCGATAATCTGTAGTCCAATGGGCAGACCATTGTCGAAGCCGGCGGGAATGGAAATAGCTGGAATACCGGCAATATTTATCGGCAGGGTGCAGATATCACTGAGATACATCTGGAGAGGGTCATCCACCTTCTCACCGATTTTAAACGGGACGGTGGGAGAAGTTGGAGTTACCAGGGCATCATATTTGTCAAAGGCATGGTCAAACTCCTGCCGAATAAGGGTACGAACCTTCTGGGCTTTAACATACCAGGCATCATAATAACCGGCAGAAAGGGCGTAAGTTCCCAGCATAATGCGTCTTTTTACCTCATCACCGAAGCCATACTGGCGGGTCTTCTCCAAAGCCTCCCACATACTGTCGGTGTCCAAATAGGAGAAGCCATACTTCACCCCATCGTAGCGAGCCAGATTAGCCGAAGCCTCTGAGGGAGCAATGATGTAGTATGCTGCCAGGGCGTAGGGAGTATGGGGTAGTGATACCTCCCACTCTACCTTCGCCCCAAGCTCTTCGAGCTTACTGATGGCGGCTCTTATGGCTATTTCCACCTCTGTCTGCATTCCTTCAACAAAATACTCTTTAGGGATGCCGATTCTAAGCCCGTTAAGGTCGGTAGTCAGGCATTGAGTATAATCGGGCACAGGGGAAGGAACTGAAGTAGAGTCTCTACTGTCGTAGTCGGCAATGGCATTTAATACCATAGCGCAATCCATAACATCCTGGGTTAAGGGACCAATCTGGTCGAGAGAACTGGCAAAAGCAACCAAGCCATAACGACTTACCCTGCCATAGGTAGGTTTTAAACCGGTAACGCTGCAGAAACCAGCCGGCTGACGAATACTGCCTCCGGTATCTGAGCCCAAAGCGAAAATGGTCTCACCGGCAGCCACAGCCGTTGCTGAGCCTCCACTACTACCCCCGGGGACGCGACTTAAATCCCAGGGGTTATGAGTAGGAAAGAAAGCAGAGTGTTCAGTAGATGAACCCATAGCAAATTCATCCATGTTGGCTTTACCTACCAATACCACGCCACAGCCATTTAATTTTTCCATGACGGTAGCGTCATAAGGTGGCACAAAATTTTCTAGTATTTTTGATGAGCAAGTGGTTCGTATTCCTTTGGTGCAAATAACATCTTTGATTACTACCGGAATGCCAGTGAGAAAGCTAATATCACCAGAGGCGATAAGCTCATCAGCCTTTTGGGCTTGCTTCAAAGCCAGCTCATCGGTAATGGTAACCAGGGCATGAACCTTTGGCTCCACCTGGTGAATACGCTCTAGGCTGGTTTTGGTTAGTTCAACTGAGGACAACTGCTTGGTCTTAAGCAGCCTGTGTGCCTCATGAATGGTCAATTGACTCAATAGTAACCCTATCCCCCTTTATCCCCCTTCCCCTTATCAAGGGGAAGGGGGAAGATAATTTATATAGAGGGGCTTCGCCCCTCTAAACTCCCCTTTAATTACTCGAGTACGGCTCTTACTCTAAAGAAGTTTCCCTCCTTTCGGGGGGCATTGGCTAGAATCTGACTTTGGTCTAAGGAAGGTGTTACCTCGTCGTCCTTGGTTACATTCTGGAGAGGAATAGATTGGGCTGTGGGCAAGATACCACTAGTATCTACCTGCTGTAATATCTCGAAGTTCTCCAGGATGTTAGACAATTGCTCTCCGAGTCTTTCCACTTCGGCTTCGGTTAAGCCCAGCCGAGCCAGGAGACCAATATGTAACACTTCCTCACGGCTTAGTTTCATTTACTTACTCCGTATAGTTATGTTTACCAATTATAGCACCCATATTTTAGTATCGGCAACAGTAGCAGTCCTGCTATAATAGAATAGAGGAAGTTGGGGAAGATAATGAGAGGTAGACTTATATTAGCCATTGTTAGCACCATACTTGAGGAGTCAGCTATAGCGGTGATTGTGCTGGTAGGCTTGCCCCACTTAGACATTCACATACCTCTGTGGGGTCTTATCGCCTTGATGGTAGCATGGGGTACATATTCTATTACTACTTATCGGATGGGCAGCCGGGCTCTGAGGAAGAAACCGGAAATAGTTCTGCCTCTGATTAGCAGCAAGGGCAAGGTGGTAAGCCCGTTAACCCCAGGCGGTATCATCAGAATTAAGGGAGAGCTTTGGCAGGCTACCTCGATAGGTGGGAACATAGACAATGGTGAGGAAGTTACCGTAGTGGGACAAGATGGACTTAAGCTAATATGCACGAGGAACCCTGGTGATTTAAAGGATGGTGAGTAATGATATATATAAATAGGAGAGGCAAGCCTTGCTTTATATTCTACTAGGTCAGGATGATTTCTCTATCGGTCACTCCCTTGAGGAAATAAAGAGAAGTATAGGTGACCAAACACTTTTAGAGGCTAATACCACCACACTCGATGGACAACAACTCACCTTAGACCACTTAAGAACTGTTTGTGAGACGGTGCCTTTTCTGGCTGAAAAACGCCTAGTCATTATCAACGGTCTGCTGGAGCGCTTTGAACCTAGAGGTAAATCCAGCCGAAAGAGAAAAAACACGCATATAACCAACCAGCAAGACGAGTATAAATCGTTAGCTGCCTGTATTACTAAAATACCCGATAGCACCATATTAGTATTAATAGACAGTAATGTAAAAGGTAAGAATCCTTTGCTCAAGGAGCTTTCGTCCAAGGCGGAAGTAAAGTCTTTCCCTCTATTGAGAGATGCTAAGCTGCGTCAGTGGATTCAAAGATATGTGGCAAAGGAAGACTGCAGCATATCTCCTCAAGCAGTAAACTCAATAGCTAAACTTGTGGGTAGCAATTTACGGATTATGGCCAATGAAATCAATAAGCTACTACTATTTACCTCGGGTCGCCGTATTGAGGAGGAGGATGTTGACATGGTAGTAAGCTATGCTCAGGAGGCTAATGTTTTTACTATGATTGATGCTATCCTTGGTTTCAAAGCTAAGGTAGCCGAACAAGCGCTACAGCAGTTACTGCAAATAGGAGCCGCCCCGGCTTATCTTCTGGTTATGCTATCACGCCAGGTTCGGATGATTGTTCGAGCCGGAGAGCTAAGACACCAAGGAGAGCCCAAGACAGAGATTCAAAATAGGTTAGGTTTGACCTCAGAATTTGCTTTACATAAGATATTAGACCAAGCTGATAGGTATCCTTTGGAACGGCTTAAGCAAGTATACAATAAACTCTTAGAAGCTGACCTCTCCATTAAGACAGGAAAATATAATGCTGAGCTTACACTCAATATTCTAATTGCTGAACTGTGCCAGCAAGGCAAGGTATAGGTAGTTCACCTCAAGAAGGAGTTTAATGGCACTGCATTATCATATTGGCACATCAGGCTGGCATTATGAACACTGGCGGCACCGATTTTATCCCGTGAAATTGAGTAAGACGAAGTGGCTTGAATTTTATGCCACCAATTTCTCTACAGTTGAACTCAATAACAGTTTTTACAAGCTACCTTCAGAAGCTGCTTTTACTACTTGGCGTGACTCCTCACCAGCCAACTTTACCTTTGCTGTAAAGGTTAGTCGTTTTATTACTCATATTAAGCGGCTGAAAGATACCGAGGAAGCGGTAGGGAGGTTCATCGGTAGGGCTCAAATATTGGGAGAGAAATTAGGCCCGCTTTTATATCAGCTTCCACCTAATATGCGTCGTGATGATGAAAGGTTAGAGGCATTCGTATCCATTTTACCGCAGGAGCTGAAGCACGTGTTTGAATTTCGGCACCAATCCTGGCTTGAAGAGCCGGTTTTTAAAATATTACATAAGTATAGTATTGGGCTTTGTGTTTTTGATATGCCATCCCTTAGTTGTCCCTTGGTGGCGACAGCTGATTTTGCCTATGTCAGGTTTCACGGCAGCACCGGACTCTATTGGAGCTGCTACTCCGATGATGAACTAGCTGATTGGGCAAAGAGACTGGCTGATTTAGCCGCAAACCTGAAAGAAGTTTATATTTATTTTAATAATGATGCTGAAGCCTTTGCCGTGAGAAATGCCATGACACTTCGTGGTTATCTGCAAGCATAATTAGTTATTCTTCCGCTTAATAAGGGGATGAAGGGGATAGGGCTTTAACCAATTCCATTACTCTTTGTTGGACAGTATTAAAGGTAAAAGCTATAATCGCAGATAGATATGCGCTGTAAATATAATTTAGTTATGCCTTAGAACTATCATGACTCTGGGTATTAAGACTTGACACGCGTGCTAAAACATTGCATATTTAGCGTGGAACTATAAATAATGAGGAGGAATAGCGATGGCTAAGTAAGCAAAACCGAAGGCAGGGATGGAGGAGAACGTTACTGAGTTAGCTCACATTCTTACCGATAACCCATTAATAGAGCAGCGGATTCGTGAAACCATCGAGCATCATTTGAAGCGGGGAATCGATGGTGAGACCTATATCAATATATTTACGAGCTTGAAAATCCTCGTGGGAACAAAAGCAAGACGCCTTATAGTGGATTCATTCCTAGCTAATTCGAGCAAATTCTTCGAGGATATAAGAGAGCAAATTGAAGGTGAGGGCATAGACAAAGTCCTTCCCTTTCTGCAATATATCACCGCGCTATACGGGGATGAACTAGAAAAGGCTTACGATTTGTTTGGCGAAAAGGCTGATGATTGGAGAACTGCGGACATTACCGCATTCCGTGAGGGTGGGGAAAAGGAGACTTGGTTCATCGAGCTAGATCTTACAAAGAATAATGGTGAGAAGGTTTATCTGCGAACGCTACCGTGGTCAGCCTTGGTACTTGCACAGCGCCTCCTCAGAGAAATAGATAAAGCGCCCAAAGAGATGATTGTTGAAGAACTCATTACAACGTTCAACGAAGAAATCAAGTCTTTCCAGGAAAAGTTCTTAGGACACAGCAGCAAGGAGAATTGAGCAATGGACCCCGGTATCGCAGCGTTGTTAGGTGCACTTTTGGGCGCATTTGCTGGAGGGGGATTTTCATTTCTGGCTACTTGGTATCACTTAAAAAAACAACGGGAAAAAGATATTTGGATTAGGAAAGTATCTCGGCTTGAAGAGGCAGATATAAAGATTTTCCAACCTTTCTTGAAGTACGCATATAGATTAGATGTTAAGCATGATGTCAATGACCTCAATGGCATATTGGGGGCATTACGAGAGGGGAGAACTTGTTTTACCTATTGCACCAACGATTTAAGGCAAAAGCTTCTTGAGCTTTATTCAACTTTAGAGAAAAAGGTTACGGAAAGGGAGGGAAGGTGGGATGAGGAGTATATTGATAATATCGCTCCGAATATCAAGCATATTGAAACTTTGATTTACGATGCTTTCTCCTCAATGGAGCTATAGATATGGAAGAGAAATCGGGCGATTTTGGTTGGAGACCCGCGATTGGAAAGCCATCACTTGAAGAGATAGGATTTGAGCGTCTTCGCGATGCAAAAAGGAGGATAGAGAGGCTTCAGGAGAAAATCTATTGTAAAGTCGAGGAATACATTGAACAACAAGTTAAGCCTCATGAAGACATCACTAGTGAAGAGATGGAAGAGCTTAAGCAGCGTTTATTTCAGACTTACAAAGATCAACGGGTAAAACCTCTCGAAGAGGAAGCCAAGGTATGTGAAGAATACCTCGAAACGGCGATAGATAAAGACAGGAGAGTGACCAAAAAACTCGAGGAGGCGGAACGAGAGTTTAAAGATGTTTCAGAATTTGAGCTTAAAAGATCATCCGAGAGGACATTGAGAGACATTCGTAGGGAAAAGGAAGAGAAAGCATGAAAGATGTATCTATTGGCATAATATTTACCCCTCTTACGGCAGAAGACTGGGATTTAAAGGAAATATCAGCGGAAATAACAAGGAAGGGTGAATTCGAAGAGATTCATTCACCTGATAACTATTATGTATGGCTCTTATCCATTGAGGGGAGAACCGAAGTCGGAGTCTACTTCGATGGAATGGTCTATTACATCAAAAAGGTACGAGAGGAAGATGTTACTCCTACGCAAATGCTCGACATTGTAAAAGAGGGCTTTGACTTTATACAAAACTCAACACTTGATAAAGAATACTTACGGAGGATAGGGCTAGTAATAAGAGGTAAGCAGATGAAAGGTTTCTATGCCGAGAAGGAACGAGTGATAGAGGAATTTGGCAAAAGGCTGTTTGCAAAGCCCCTTATTGGAGAGGCAGAAATAACTGATTCTGATATCCAAATGTCCATTAGAGAGATGCCGCTTCTAAGTTTTACATCTAGCTAAGGATGTGCGTTGGTATCTAGCCTTTCTTGAACCAGGATTTGAGGGAGGACTATAATCTGAGTTAGCTATGGATTCTCAACCTATACTTCATATCCTTCTCACCAAGGAAGAGATAGAAGCCGCAGTCAAACGGCTGGCGGCTGAAATAAAAGAGAATTACCAAGGTAAGTATCCCCTTTTGATAGGTGTTCTAAAAGGTTCTTTTATGTTTATGGCTGACCTGATTCGGCAGCTTGACTTCCCACTGGAGGTGGATTTTATCCGGTTATCTAGCTATGGTCGGGGTAAGGAGACTTCAGGGAGGATCAAAGTGGTGCAGTATCTCCACTCCCAAATTAAAGGCAGGGATGTGTTGGTCATTGAGGACATAGTGGATACTGGTATCACTACTGGTTTTCTCTTGGATTATTTGCACAAGAAAAAGCCGGCCTCTTTGAGGCTCTGTACTCTGACTGACAAGCCTTCCCGGCGTCGTGCTCCGGTTACCATTGATTATCTGGGTTTCACCGTTCCCAATAAGTTCCTGGTGGGTTACGGGCTGGATTTGAACGAGAAGTTCCGCAATCTTCCCGATATATGCGTTTTGGAGGAGGAAAGTTGACACCAACGAAGCTAGCTCGCTTAATTTCGGTGGCTAAGGGGGAGCTTCCTGCCGACCTGGTTCTGACTAATGCCAGGGTGGTGAATGTGTTTACCGGTGAGATTGAGTCAGGCAATGTGGCTATTTGCGGAGACAGGATTGCCGGAATAGGGGATTATAACCAGGCTAAACAGGTGCTGGACTTAAGAGGTAGATACCTGGCACCGGGTCTTATTAACGGACATACTCATTTAGAAAGCTCTATGCTTGATGTGGGTCAATATGCCAAGGCAGTAGTGCCGCGGGGCACTTTGGCGATGGTTACCGACCTCCATGAGATAGCAAATGTCTGTGGACTAGAAGGTATAAGGTATATGCTGGGCGGCGCTCGCCGTTTACCCCTTAAACTTTTCTTAATGGCTCCGTCTTGTGTGCCAGCTACTCCTTTGGAGACATCGGGAGCCAGCCTTGAGCCTGAAGATATCCGCCGGCTTCTCAGGTGGCAGGGATGTATTGGGCTGGGGGAGGTAATGAATTTCCCCGGTGTGCTTGGTGGTGATGTGGGTGTACTGAGTAAAATTAGCCTGGCTAAAGGGAAAGTGGTTGATGGTCATGCCCCCGGCGTTACCGGGAAGGACCTCACTGCCTATATTGCCGCTGGCATCTATTCCGACCATGAATCTGTTTATCTGGATGAGGCTAGAGAGAAATTAAGTCAAGGTATGTATGTCATGATTAGAGAGGGTTCTTCAGAGAAAAACCTTGATGCCTTATTGCCTTTGGTTACTGATAAAACCTATAAAAGATACTTTTTTGTAGTTGATGATCGTAGTTGTGTTGACCTGCTTAGGGATGGTGATATTGATGCCGTAGTGCGAAAGGCAATTAGTCGCGGTCTTGACCCGGTGCGGGCTATCCAGATGGCTACTATCAATACCGCCGATTATTTCGGGCTGGATAAACTGGGAGCAATAGCCCCCGGCTATTTCGCCAATTTAGTTGTGATTGAAGAGCTATCTAGCCTGCAAATAGATATGGTTTTTTACCGAGGTCGCCTGGTAGTCAGGGAAGGGAAACCGCTATTCCCTTCATATCAGGGTGGAGGCAAGGGGCTGGCTAATACGGTAAATATTAAACCCTTCAATAAAGAGGCATTGAGGATTTTTCCCTCAGGGGAAACTGAGCCGGTTATTGAGATTGTCCCTGGTCAGATAATTACCAGGAAAAAAATAGAAAAGATTAAGATTTTGGATGGAGTTGTTGTGCCTGATATTGACCGGGATATTCTGAAGGCAGTTGTAGTAGAGAGGCACAAGGCTACAGGCAACATTGGTTTGGGGCTGGTCACGGGATTTGGTCTGAAGAGAGGTGCTCTGGCTTCTTCTATTGCCCATGATTCTCATAATATCGTTGCCGTCGGGACAAATGATGACGACATATTTGCTACCGTTAAGGAAATTGAAAAACTAAACGGTGGTCTGGTGGTTGCTGCCGATGGCAAGGTATTAGCCAGCTTAGCCCTACCTATTGCTGGATTGTTATCTGATGAACCATTAGAGGTGGTGGTGAGTAAATTGGAGGAGCTGGAGCGGCTAACCGTGGATTTAGGAACGACCCTGTCTTCACCTTTTGCTGCCCTTTCCTTTCTAGCTCTACCAGTGATTCCTGAAATCAGGCTCACTGACCTGGGGCTGGTAGATGTGAACGAATTTAAACTGATTAAATAAGGAGGACGACAACGTATTCTACTGCACCCCAAGCTGTCTTTGAGAACAGACAGGACGCCGGTAGACGGTTGGCCGCCGAGCTAGGTGAATATAATAACCGGTCCGTTGTAGTGCTTGCCATCCCTAACGGGGGTGTACCGGTGGCGATAGAGGTAGCTGATACGCTCAAAGCTGACCTTGACCTGGTTATTTCTCGTAAAATTCCGGCGCCCCTTAACCCTGAAGCCGGCTTCGGTGCCATTGCCGATGATGGAACAGTTATACTCAATGAGGAAGCAGTAAAAAGAATCGGATTAAGCCGGCAACAAATAGAGTATGAAGCTAGCAAAGTAAGAGCTGATATTAAACAGCGGAGCATACTCTACCGAGGAGATCGACCCCTGGTTAGAGTGAGTGGCAGAGTGGTAATAATCATAGATGATGGACTGGCTTCAGGCTTTACCATGATGGCAGCGGTGGAATCCGTGCGCCATCGCCGACCAAAGGAAACAATGGTAGCGGTGCCTTGTGCTTCGGCACTAGCCGTGAAGCAGTTAGAAAAAGTCACTGACAAGGTAGTAACCTGCACTATGGGATTCATGCCCAAATTCTACGTATCCGATTTCTATCGTTACTGGTATGATGTTAGCGACGATGAAGTAGTTCGGCAACTTGCAGAATGGCGCAGACGGCGCTTGTGGCGAGATTAACCACCGCCAAATAGGTAACGGGTCTGGTGGATGCGGATGGGTTTGGTTAGTTGAGCAGTTATTTTAGGCAGATAAAAAAGCTTCCCTGAACAGGATTGGAACCTGTACTGACTCCATGTTCATCACATCAGCTTGCCGGTTGCAAACAGTTTACCTACTTTTCTTGATTGTATACCTGATGATGGTCTTGACCACTTTAGCGTCGGGGCTGGTGAGGTATTCTTCCTCATGGGCACCAGCTATCTCGTAGCCGCTGTCTTCAATGAACCTCTGTAGGCGCTCAACAGTGGGACCTTCTTCATCATAAGCTCCAAGGTAAAGAATTTGGGCTACGGTGCCATATTCCCAGTTCTCAATCTTGACTTCAGTGCCAGCTACCTTCTGAGGTAAGGACGTGGTATCCTCAGGAATAGGCAAGCCGATAATATGTGTCCATTCATCCATAGGCACAAGATGGGCATCAGGATAGCGGGCGCGGAGTCCGCTGACCTTAAAGGTCGGCAGTCCCTTCTTCTTAAGGTCAAACTTTAGCGTGTAAACTGAGCCGTATAGGGCAGGCATGAGTTCAGGGAAGACCTTATCTGGAGTACCCTTGCCATAGACTACTGCCACCTTTTGTGGCGGCATTTCCAGGATTTGGGGTTCTGTCTTAGATGATTTTCGTGGTGTCATTTGCTTACCTCCCCTTGGTGAGTTTCTGTGCCTTAACTTTCACCCGTATTGCCAAATCTTCTCTTGGTCATTGGCACCCTAATCATATCATACTTATGTTATAAGCCAAATTCATCCTTAAGTATTTCTGAAAGTATCCCCAGATAGGCAAATGCCCTTTCAACGAGGCTTTCTTCAATGCTGGAAATCTGGGAGCCCTCCGCACTCTGGCTTATAACCTCGTCTACCGCACCAACCTGCCCTATATTTTTAAGACAGCATCTGGCTGGAGCAATTAACGCCTGCTTGGCAATCTGCTTTGTCGATAAACCACTATGCCGGGATACCACCTCCCAGTAACCTGACAGCAGCTTAGATAGCGTTTCCGGTGTCTCCTTAGCCCGGCTTGAGGAATCAGTGGGCACAATGCCCCAGGAGATAACACCACCGCTTCTTAGAAATTCGGCTACGGTGCTGGTATATCCTTTAGGCATAAACTCTAATTGATAGGCGTCGAAGGATAGAAGCTCGATTCCCAGTCCTAACAGATATGGCAGGTTAACCTTGGCACAAAGGTGTAGTGCTTTAGGACCTTCTAGTCCATCCATGAAATCCCCGTAATCTTTCCTGGCTTGGACATCGTTATAGCCAGATAGTCCGCTGAAGACCCAGCCAAGACCTGGCTCGTCCAGCCAGACAAAGGCGTTATGATTTCTCTCCTTAAGCTCACGGTACTGGATGTTTGCCTTCCTCTGAATGAAGTCGAATAGGATAGTCCTCGTTTCATCGTTGTAAATGATTGGCTTGTTGCCCTCATCCAGAATCTTGAATCCGAAGCTTACCGGCCCAGTTAGCTGTCCCCTGATGGCGTGGTAGCCTTCAAGTTCATTGGCTAAGAATTTATGATAAACTACTGAATAGTCCCGGCTGATGGTAAAAATATCAGGCTCATCCATTTTCTGAGAATAACCCGCAAGTTCCCGTTCAAACCCAGCAGTATCGAAGCTGATTCTTTTATCCTCAGGGTCGACAGCTATCCCGGGAAAGTTTTGTGATACCTGGGCATACATATCCTCATAGAAGTTTATGTTAGGGAGCTGTGGCCAAAATGGGATATCCAAGCTGAGACTCAGTCTGAGGGCTTTTTCAATATCGGTGTGAGGCATGATGCCCATAGCGGTGGTTTTGCATCTTGCATCCAGTTCTATGTTAACCTCCGGGTAAAAATTAAATTCTTAACGCTTTTCTCTTCCCAGCATTTTAATCGCTTTATCACTGTTTATTTTTTTGCTCCTGTATTAGCTTTTCACCATACTCAAGCAGGAGCCCGGTTCGTTCCGGGGTTAGCTTCTTTGACTGAAGATAGGCTTTCAAGGCTTCAAGAGGGGTTATTTCTTCGGCTGTCCACTTGCCCAGCCTGAGGCGTGTCTCTCGCTGTATATCCTTAGCAACGGTAAAATAGTGAGCCTCCTTGGCCGCATCCCTGATGTCACTATCCCTAAATAAGCCCTCACTCTGCTCCCATAGGTTAATCCTTAGTCGGACAACGGCATCTCTAATCTTGTCCTCTTGCTCAACAATAGCCCTGAGCACGGTTGCTGTCGGGTCAGTATCTTGTGGCTCAATATCAATATTGATAGTAAGAAAGCAGCGCCCAGTTACTGGGTGAAAGTCAAAGGAGACCTGTCTTTTACCTGTTTCCTTATCCGATTCAATCTCTACCAGGTAGAAGCCCTTGTCGTCTTCTTCCTCACTGAAATCTATCCGCTCCAGGCTACCGGAGTAAACTACCGGTGGATTATGGGACAAGACCTGGCGCCTATGAATATGACCTAAGGCGATATAATCAAAAGCAGGATTAGCCACATTACTTAGTAACAAAGCGTGCTCTTGCCCGATGGTCATTAACCTCTCTGAGCCAACCTTGGCTCCGGAGACCCAGACATGAGCGGCTAGTATGGACGGTAGCCTGGGGTCAAGCTTTAAGATATTGGCAGCAATAACATTGGTTAACACCTGCTGTAATTTTTGATTGATCTGCTCCAAGCTAAGGTTCTTAGTCTCCTCTTTGCTTAATATGGCACTGCGTCTTAGCCAGGGCAGGGAGACTATTTGAATAGTACC
>DUFC01000013.1 GCA_011191875.1 Dehalococcoidia bacterium
CGGGACAGTGCCGGATTCCCACCGGGCTTCCCCTTTTAAGCCCTTTTAGGGCACTTTGTTATATCCATATCTTTGTAAATGTGCTGATGTAATCTAGCTTGATTTATAACAAGTAAACTTGATTATAATAGAACTCTGTTGTGTTGTCAATAGCTAAAAAATTGGTAATAATCGGCATCTTAGAAGACAGGGAAAGGGGGATTAGAAGGAGCGTTATAAGTACTTAAATGGGGAATTATCCCAGATTGCTATCTTTGCTTAAGTCCAGGAGTCGGTAATTCAGATTTTCTTCCTCTAGTCGTTTAAGTAGGTCAGGGATGGCGTCATCACTACATACTATGAGGAAGGATAAACCGGAGTGAGCCGCTTCAATAGCTGCCCCTGTTACACCGTAGAAATAGTGAGGTTCAATATCTATACGCCGTAGCGCAATCAAAGCTTCAATGCCTATAGCGCCAATAAGTTCTTTCTTGCTAAGCTCTTTCTTCAACCTGGCAAGGTTAGCATTTCTAGAGCTGCCCCTTTGGATGCTGGGTATCCCTAGAACAGTTATCCTTCCTATTTCGAAATCTATTATCCCCTGTATGTTTGAGACGCCTACCTCCTCGCCCTTTTTAGCATTGAAAACGGCTACCCCCTTTACCGCCTTTCCCAAAGCATCAGTGGCAAAGAGCAAGCCGTCTTTCATCGTTAACCCCACTACTTGACCTTGAAATAAGTCGTGGTCTGCCACCGCCGCGCTAACTGTTATATTCGTTATTGCCCTTTGTACAAAGATGAGGTAGCCTCGTAGCTTTGTGAGCTCCTTTAAAACCCAGTTTACGCCCTTGGTAGTTATTCTATATTTGGATCGCCCATCTGAGGTAAGTGAGCCGTCCTTTATCATTTCCTTGATATATTCCGAGACCGCTTGTGGAGTGATATCAAGTTTCCGAGCAATATCTTTCTGCTGTATGTTGGGTTGATTTGTCGCTACCTGAACTAATATCTGGAATTTTGTAGCTAGACTCTTATTTCGCAGTAATTGTGCCATGGCTAAGAATACCTCTCTGGAAGGATAAAGTCAGGCATTGTATTGCTAGTACCATTCTGCTCTGGATAGTGGATTTTTTATCCTCTATTTTCCACTTTATCACCTTCTTGCTTGATTGTAGCACCAACCTCTGCCAGCTCGCAATAGTTACATGCTTTTAGCCAAGTTGGTTTTTCTACTTCCGTACTATCGTACCGCTAGAATTATGCAGAGGTTGTATTGTTAACTAAGGAACGAAGAAGAGAGCTAAAGATTGATACCTCGGTTGCTTCATAACTCCTCTTTGCGGGGTTCTAGTCTCAAAGCTGCTGAAGCGTAGTGAAGATCGACTGCCTCTTAATCTGCTGGTACAGGTTCGAGTCCTGTACGGCTTACTGGCTAGGTTTCCCAGCAGGGTTCTTTGTGTTTGCTCTTCGACTTTATACTCCAGTAGCAATAGTTCCATTTAGTGCCGGCGGTGAGAGCTCTCAGACATATATTACTCTTCTTGTGATTCAACCATACGGTCTCTAAACCAGCGCTCAATCTCATTTAGGGCAGGAGGAGCAACATACAATATCTGTATATCTGATGGAAATTGAACCTGATGTCCTTCTCTCATAAACAATACCCCAATTTCATCGGCTCTAAGTGTTTCATCTATCTGCTTGGCGATATGTTCGTTTCTCTTTTTACTTGCTTCTGCATAAAAATCGTAAATCTTATCAAATATTTTTTGGTTCTGTAAACCTGTGAGTAAGCATTTACTCCAATCCATAAACTCTGTTAGTAGTTCACCCTGCTCAGTGGCTTCAAGTTGAGCACCTTTGTCTAGCCTGTTTTTGATAACTTGATAGCTTTTATCATTCAGCTCTTTTATTGCTTTGATTCCGTCTTCACCACCCACTGGAATCAATTCATGGTATATTTTATCAGCCTTCCCTAGTTTTAGTTCCAGCTCACTCATTTGATTTTCAACTTGGTTCCAATACTTATTAAATATTTCAAGATACTCGGCTGGGGGTTCTCTTTTGCAGTAAATAAGGGGAACGAAGTATAACTTCCTCCCTTTCTTAAACTCCTCAACCAGAGGCTTCTCTATTTTCCCTAGCTCTTCAGACATTGTAATCCCTCACCTAACTATATATACTTCAACAGCTCAGATTCCAGTGCTCTCTTTGGTATAGAACCAACCTTCTGGTCAACCAGCTTACCATTCTTGAATATCAGGAGGGTAGGAATGGACATAATATTGTATCGTGCTACCGCTGATGGATTATAGTCCACGTTTAGTTTAGCAAAAGTAATCTTACCTTGGTAGTCTTCGGCTAGCTCCTCGATTACTGGGGCTACTTCCTTGCACGGAGCACACCACGCTGCCCAGCAATCAGCTACTAACAGCGGGTAATTCTTGACCGCTTCGTCAAAGTTACTTTGGGTCAGCTCAAGCACTAATGCCTTTTCCTCTTCTTCCCGGAATTCAATAGACAGTGTGCCATCGCTTGTCTCTTCAAACTTTATTGGTAATCCCTTCCACTTGAATGAGCCCTTCAATTTTGTATAGGCATCTCTTAGCAGGAATTGTTTACCTTGCTCCTCGAATTCCTTTAGCCTTTTCCATAAACTTTGTGCATTGAGTTGACCCTTGTAAAACTCCTTAAGCAGAGAATCCAGATTGTTAAGCTCTTTCATTCTCTCCTTGTCTTCTGGGGTTACCTCCCCGACGTCGGTTAGTCTCTCCCTCATTATCGGCGGAAGTTCCTTTTCCCAATCTGCCATTCTTGTATCTCCTTCTTGTTTTGCAATTTCTATTGTCATATTATATTCCTCCTTAGGCACTAATGATAGGGGGTGTGAGAGTAATTTTAGTGGCTTTGTTGTCTTTTCTGTTACCAGCCACAGTTTTGTCTAGTGTCTTGTAAAATACCTACCAAGCTTGCTTTTTGACAGGGGTGGTAGGAGTGGTTAAAATCCGTCTATTAAAAGAGATGTTTTCAGCATCACTAACGAAATGATGGGTCTTTTACAATATCTCAGCGACATTGCTGTTAAGCCTAATTCGCAATGCCGGTAGCAAAGGCAAGTTCATCAGTCTAGCTACAGGGCAAGGTATACGCTTGTTTAAAGAATTGGTTTGTGGTAAATAAGGAGAGCAAAATGACTCAAGACCAAACAGACTCAGAAAGGACAGTTGGTGAGAGAGTTGCTGAGGAGTAAAGAGTTCAGGAAAAAGTTGACGAAAAAGGGAAGAGGTGGAGAAAGGTCTACTTCGGAGGGGGAGCGCATTTTAGGAACTGGTTGAACCAATGTCTAGAACTGTGTGGAGGAGATAGCGTAGAGGTAGAAGAAATAGACTATAGAGGCTTTGAATGCTACGAGAAGAGTGGTGAGAGGATGTACCGGATTTGGGTTAGAGATGGCAGTATGGAGCAAAAGGAGGGACTGCTAGCGGGGTAATTCAAAGGTAATGGCTATTATGAACAAGAAAGTTAGTACTACTGAGGAACAAGTAAAAATCAGACAGGAAACCAAGCAAATTTTCAAAAGGTTTGGTAAGAAGCGGGGGAATCTTATGCCCATCCTACAGAAGGTTCAGGGAAAGCTCGGCTATCTTCCTCAAGAGGCTATGCTGGAGATTGCCGACTTTCTTGAGATACCGGGGATAGATGTATATAGCGTGATTACCTTTTATAATCAATTTCGTCTCAACCCCCCGGGAAGGCACTCAATAAGAGTATGCTTAGGAACTGCCTGCCATATGAAGGGTGGTTATATTACTCTGGATGCCTGGAAGAGGAGGTTAGACATTGACCGAGGCGAAACTACCCCTGACCGGGAATTTGACCTGGATAGTGTCGCCTGCGTTGGTTGCTGCGTTATGGCACCAGTAACTGTGGTTGATGGTAAGCCGCAGGGTAAGGTTGAACCCACCAAAGTAGATGGGCTCCTGCTTGCGTTTGAACATGAGCAGGAAAAGAAGAGTAAGAATGAAAATGGCTGACCTGTCAACCATTACTTCGGCCTTTCAGGAGATAAAGAACCGTGCTGAATCGCACTGGCGGGCACTCTATGATAGTGGCAAACCAGTAATTATGGTGGGAACCGCTACTTGTGGTCGGGCAGCCGGGGCTCTGGAAGTCCTTAAAGCAATAAGAGGCGAGCTCAAGAGGCAGAACCTGAACTGCCCTGTGATTGAGGTCGGCTGCATGGGGCACTGCTATGCTGAGCCAGTAGTAATTATAAGTAAGCCGGGATACCCTTCCATATGCTACGGGCATATCAACCCAGTGATAACCGAGAGACTGGTTAAGGAATTTATCCTTGGTGATAACCCCTGTTTTGAATTCGTCCTGGGTGCCCTGGAGGAAAACGACCTCGTTCCCAGCTTCTCTGATTTTCCCCGGGCTAAGTATGAAAAAAGGGTTATCCTGAAAAACTGTGGTCACATCGACCCCACTGAGATAGACCACTACATTGCTAAAGGTGGCTACTCAGCCCTAGTCAAGGCGCTACAGATGCAGCCAGAGCAGATTATAGAAGAGGTTAAAAGGTCAGGGTTAAGGGGTAGGGGTGGTGCCGGCTTCCCCACTGGGCAGAAGTGGGAGGTCTGTCGCCGTGCCGTAGGAGAGCCCAAGTATGTAATATGTAATGGCGATGAGGGTGACCCTGGCGCCTTTATGGACAGGGCAATACTGGAAAGCGACCCCCACTCAGTAATAGAGGGGATGATTATTGCTGGCTATGCCATCGGTGCCCGATACGGTTATATCTATATTCGTGCTGAGTATCCCCTAGCCGTGGAGCGTGTCCAGGTTGCTCTTCGTCAAGCAAGAAAGTTGAATCTTCTGGGCAATCATATACTAGGCGGTGACTTTAACTTTGACATTAGGCTATTTCAGGGCTCAGGAGCCTTTGTCTGTGGCGAGGCAACAGCGCTTGTTGCTTGTATAGAGGGAAAGCCCGGCATCCCCCGCCCCCGACCACCCCGTATGGCTACACGAGGTCTATTTGCCAAGCCAACTGCTGTCAACAATGTAAAGACATTAGCCTTCGTACCACAAATAATCAACAATGGAACTGACTGTTTCGCCGGTACTGGTACTGAGCAGAGTAAAGGAACTGCCGTTTTTGCCCTAGCCGGTAAGGTGGTTAATACCGGATTGGTGGAGGTACCCATGGGCACCACGCTACGCCAGATTATCTTTGATGTTGGTAGTGGTATCCCCGGGGGTAAACGTTTCAAAGCGGTTCAGATTGGAGGTCCCTCTGGCGGTTGTTTGCCTGAGGCTGCCCTGGATTTGCCTATTGACTTTGACTCCCTTACTAATGCTGGAGCTATGATGGGCTCAGGAGGAATGGTGGTGCTTGACGAGGATGACTGTATGGTGGAGATAGCCCGCTATTTTCTAGAGTTTACTCAGAGGGAGTCCTGTGGCAAGTGCACATTCTGCCGCCTGGGGACAAAGCAGATGTTGGAGATTCTGAATGATATCACCCAGGGGCGGGGTAAAATTGACGATATTGGTATGCTCAGCCAGTTAGCTGAAGATGTAAAAGCAGGTTCCCTCTGTGGTCTGGGGCAAAGTGCGCCCAATCCAGTATTAACCACCTTGCGTTACTTCAGAGACGAATATGAGGCACATATTAAGGAGGGGCGATGCCCGGCACTTATGTGCCAGGACCTTGTTGCCTATTACATCGTCCCAGAAAAGTGCGAGCGCTCCTGTGACGCCTGTGTCGGAACCTGCACTGTTGAAGCAATATCGGCCAATAAGAAAAGAATAAAGGTTGTTGACCAGGAAAAGTGTGTCAAGTGTGGTACCTGCCTTGATGCCTGCCCCCCACAATATAATGCCGTGGTGAAGCTATCACCCCCTAGTGAGGTGCCAGGTTCAGAGTAGAAAAATGAAAACAGTATCTTTAACTATTGATGGCAAGAAAATAGAAACTCGCCACGGGGAGAAAATCCTATGGGCGGCATTAGAAAATGGTATCTATATTCCTAACCTGTGTGGTCTTCGGGATGAGGCAGAGTCGGTGGCTTCCTGTCGTTTGTGCTTTGTTGAAGTGGTGGGTAAGGAGCAAGCGGTTACTGCGTGTACCGAGATGGTAACCGAAGGCATGGTGGTTAACACCAGAGGAGCCGAGGCATTGAGGATGGCACGCAGCGGCTTTGAACTACTGCTGTCATCTCTCCCGATGGACTGCGCCCACTGTGTCAAGAGCGGCTCCTGCGAGCTTCAAAAAATAGCCCATCATCTTAATATTAAGCTTAAATCAAAGCGCTTCAGGAAGTTGCTGCGGGAACTCCCAATAGATGATAGCAGTTCTCTATTCACCTACGACCCGAATAAATGCGTTCTTTGTGGTCGTTGTGTCTGGGTATGTCGGGAACGTCTTGGTGTAGGTGTCCTCGGCTTTGCTAATCGTGGCTTCCAGAGAGTGGTTACTACCTTTGCTGGTGAGCCATTTGGTGAGTCTAAATGCCAGGAATGTGGAGACTGCGTTAGTGTCTGCCCTACCGGTGCCCTGACGTTTAAAAACGGTAAAACTGAGGAGGAATAAGCTTGAGAGTCTACCTTGATTGTTTACCTTGCTTCTTGAGACAGGCTCTGGAGGCAGCTAGAGCAGCTACTGAAGACGAAGATATCCACCGCAAGGTGATAAACTCGGTAGCCGGTATGATTCCACAGTTCTCATTGGGTCTGAGACCGCCGGAGATTGCTCAGCAGGGCTATCAGCTAATCTACCAGATTACCGGGAATAGTGACCCATTCCATCAGGCAAAAGTTGAGGCTAACCGTGTGGCACTGGCTCTTTACCCTCATCTCAAAGAGGTGGTGGCTAATTCAGAAGACCCATTGCTCATGGCATGTAAGCTGGCTATTGCCGGTAACTCCATCGACTTTGCTCCTGACTTCGACTATGGTGGTATCAATAATCTCGTAGAGACGGCTCTGGCATTTCAACTAGCCATCGATGACTATAAGGAATTCCGAAACAGTATCAATAACTCACGGTACATCTTATACCTTGGGGATAATGCTGGGGAGATTGTTTTTGACCGCGTGCTTATTGAGGAACTTCGTCAGGTTAGGGAGCTGGAGATTGACTTTGTGGTAAGAGAAAGACCAATCATTAATGATGCTACCGTGGAGGATGCTATAGCTGTAGGTATGGACAAGGTAGCCAGGATAGTCTCCAGCGGCTGTGACGCTCCGGCTACTATTCTCTCCCAGTGCTCTTCTGAGATGCTAAGGCTTTACCATTCTGCCGATGTTATAATTGCTAAGGGGCAGGGAAACTATGAGTCGCTGGATGAGGAGTCGGGTAACATCTTCTTCCTCCTGAGGGCTAAGTGTCCAATAGTGGCGAGGTTGCTGGGGGTAAGTGTTGGCGATGCCGTTCTCAGGGCACTCAGCGCCCAGCGGTCTCTACCTGCTGCTTGATACTCAGCAGCATCTTCCTCTCCAAAATCGTAGCTATATTTGGCACGGACAGGAGTTCACCATTGCACGAAAGTTCATAATGTGTGATAAGTAACAAATTGGCTATTTGTTAAATCTAGCTTCGCCCCAAAAAGGTTCGTTTTTAGGCTGCGCAATTTGATGCTTTGTGCAACACCCGGCCGTGTAGAGGCTCGCTAGCAATCCCCAATCTTATTGCGGCTACGGTGTCACCATATCTGGCAGTGGAATCACACAGATGAAGCGAAGAACATCGCTGCCGGTGTTGGTGAAACAATGCTTCTTGTTGGGGGCAACAAACACCACAGTGCCCTCTCCTACTGGCTTTCCTTTTCCTTCACCCTTGACTATCCCCTTACCCGACAGAACGAAGACCTCATGTTCCCACGAATGGGAATGGAAAGGGGTAGAACTACCCGGCTTAATCTCAAATACACGCATAACGAATGTGGGAGCACCGTCGTCAGCACCGATGACCACGCGGCGTAAGACACCCGGGGGCTCTTCTATCGCTTCTGTCTCCAGGTAGTTGTTCACTTTCATATTGAAACTCCTTGGTATTTTCTTATCACAATGAGCATAGCAGAGTTGCTCGATGAAAGCTAATGTTCTTTAATACCTAATACAGGCTGTTTTTTGAGAACATTCACCTGGAGGGACAGTTTGGCCATCACCTGCTTCAGCCTCATGTTCTCATGCTTGAGTTCCTACAGCGTCAACCCTGGTAGCACCACGGTATGAGATGCACTGTAATCAAAATCTACGGGCTTAAGACAGTCTGTAAGTAATTTACACCAGATAAGGCTTTTAAGGGGTGTAGGGCTAAATGGGTTTGGCTCTACGCCGCTCTCTTTAGAGCCTGATGGCTGCAGGGTAAAGACGGTATCAAGGGATAGTATTAAGGCTGCTATCGGGGGTTTAAGAAAGTAGTAAAGGGGTGATAAGGTGGTTGGCATTAAGAGAGTGGCAAGCTTCGCCTTACAGGAAGATGGCAAGGCTAAGTTAGGTCCTATGCTTCACTTGATATCGGGCAAGATAGAGCAATTAAAGTCGTTAGATGATTAGCTAGCATCTGCCACTCCAGGGTAGTCAAGGGATAAAAGGTTGTGATTTAAAAGGTAAACGATTTACTGAGGTGGTGGTCTTCAGAAAGGGGAGAAGCAAATCCACTTGAGCGTTTTCTCGTCTCTTTTAGAAGTGCTATGAGCAGCGGTGAGAGGACAGAAGAAGACTTTTCCCTGGTGAATAATAAGAGGGATGACTTATTAAGAGCAGGATGAATGGTGACTTGTTTAATTTTTAGTTTGTGCCAAAATAGGCACCAATACCCAGGGGTTAAATAAAGACTGCGATTATAAATATGAATATATAAGCGAAGGGGTCAATTTATGATGTGGGTAACACTGTAGCTACTTTATACCATCCTCTTAAATAATTTAGATAGTCGTCTCCACCAAGGTTGCTTGCCTGCGGTTAGTAGTTTAATCTGGTTCTCAAGGGTTCGTATTCTCTCATGGGCTGCGCCAAGCTGTCCGGCAAGGTTTCGGTTCTCTTGCTCTAACCTCTGGACAATGTCTAGAGCTAGGGTAGGGGTTGTGTCTAGGGTTTGCTCCTTTAATCTTTGGGGTGGCAGTTCAGTTATTCTGTATTCATCGCCATATTTACCGGGCACTAGCTTGTAAGGGATTTTGCCTTGTTTGATGTGGCGTCTAACTGTCTTTGGGGATAGGCGCATAGCTTTGGCTGCTTGGGTAATGGTTAGTCCTTCATTATTTGGCATAGCTCTGGACACAGGGTATACCATATATGACATTTTGTCAAGCTATATTGGGTAGGGCTTGTCCAGGGTATGGCGATTTTGGGTGACGCTAAATCTTTAAAGTGGACATGCCAATACTACTTCCGTCTACCGAGTTGAGATTACATTTTAAACAGGCAAATATTCGGCTACCGAGGATAATACAAATATCAATTAGTCAATAGTAAGTGTGAGCTACTGAACATATGAAGAAGTAGAAATGATATTGGATATAAAGAAATTAGAGGTGGTATTGTTACCATTTGGTGGGCCATTCTGGGCTCGAACCAGAGACCTCAGTCTTATTATTTTATCAGTCATATACAGCCTCCAGTTAATTATTGTGAAATTATCGCATTTCTAAGATATCATAACAACAAGTATTTGTCACGTTGCATAATGAACATGAAATGGATTTTAATAGTAGTGCACCTGACTTTTAATCAGGGTGTCAAGACACTAGGTCAGCCGACACCCTGATTTTATTGTTTTTACCACCAAATATCAATAATGTGACATTATGCAGAAATGTTGTGCGCAACAACTTACTGTTTTGTAGAACGAGTGACCCGTAGAATCAGCATGCCGATTAACATGACGAGGAAACCACCACCAAGACCAAGAAAGATACCTGCAGTAATATTACCGATTAAAAACCAATACCCATACCGATAAAGAGTCCTGCAGGTATAGCAACACCAGCTATCCCCCATTGCCTCTTCGTTTCCTCTGATTGTGGGGACATACTACCTCCTATTGTTGTCAATCAGCGAAATGGGACACTTTTTAAACCGAACACTTTGGCATAATCAGGTGGCATTAGCAAGCTCCCGGAGGCCCCGGTTGTAGTCTCTTCGACGATTGATCGTTTGTATTTGCACCTCCTTTCTTCGTTGTAGTATCTGCTCTCTCCTGCCCTGGAGGACATCAGCTGGTGTCACATTGCCCAATGCCTTGTGGTACCGGCGGAAGTCGTAGTATTCAACGAAGTCGGCAATGGCCCTCTCAAGTTGGCC
>DUFC01000014.1 GCA_011191875.1 Dehalococcoidia bacterium
AATGGGAGAAGGTGTATAATACTATCAGACCACATCAAGCACTGGGATACCTCACACCACAGCAATTTCTTGAACAAAACAATATCAAGGAAAGGAGGATGTGTCACTAATCATATGAACCAGTACACAATCTTGACTTTAGTGTCATTCATTCTTATAATATTCACGCTAATTAGCGTTGGTTACTGGTTTTTGCTGGCAAGTGCCCGAGTAGCGCAATGGTAGCGCAACCGACTTGTAATCGGTAGGTTAGTGGGTTCGAATCCCCTCTCGGGCTGGGATATTAATGGTAGCATTGGGAGGGGTGCCGGAGTGGTTAATCGGAGCAGACTGTAAATCTGCCGCCTTAATGGCTACGTAGGTTCGAATCCTACTCCCTCCACCATAGCTTTTGTATATAGACTAGACACTATACTCTGGTATCTGTATAATAGGGTTAGTGCCCACATAGCTCAGCAG
Organism: Dehalococcoidia bacterium; assembly: GCA_011191875.1. Taxonomy (GTDB): domain Bacteria; phylum Chloroflexota; class Dehalococcoidia; order Dehalococcoidales; family W498; genus W498. The sequence goes on from DUFC01000014.1 coordinate 460, forward strand.
GTAGAGCACGTTCTTGGTAAGAACGGGGTCACCAGTTCGAGTCTGGTTGTGGGCTTAAATAAAGGGGGTTAAGAATGGCTAAAAAGAAATTTGAGCGAACCAAACCGCATTGCAATGTAGGCACTATCGGTCATGTTGACCATGGGAAAACAACGTTAACCTCAGCCATAACCAAGGTATTATCGGCAGAAGGTTCAACGGGGTATCGCTCATTTGATAGTATTGATAATGCACCGGAAGAGAAGGCAAGAGGATTAACTATTGCTATTGCTCATATTGAGTATGAGACTGAAAAGCGGCACTATGCTCATATAGATTGTCCGGGTCATGCTGACTATATTAAGAATATGATAACTGGGGCGGCTCAAATGGACGGGGCTATACTGGTGGTGAGTGCCCCGGATGGTCCTATGCCCCAGACCAGGGAACATCTCTTGTTAGCCCGCCAGGTGGAGGTTCCAGCCATTGTAGTTTGCCTGCATAAGGTAGACCTGATGGAGGATGAAGAGCTTCTGGAGCTGGTAGAGATGGAGATGAGGGAGTTGCTTAGTTCGTATGGTTTCCCTGGTGATGAGGTACCGGTGGTAAGGGTGAGTGGTTTTAAGGCTGGCGAGTGTGGTTGTGGTAAGCGGGAATGCCCGTGGTGTGGCGGTGTCTGGAAGCTGATGGATGCAGTAGACGACTATATTCCTATTCCGGTGCGACCCAGAGACCTACCCTTTTTGATGTCAGTGGAAGATGTGTTTAGCATCAAAGGACGGGGTACTGTGCCCACAGGGAGGGTTGAGAGAGGAGTGATTAAGCCTGGGGATGAAATTGAGATTGTAGGCTTACACCATGAGCCCCACAAGACGGTAGCTACCAGCCTGGAGATGTTTCATAAGATTCTGGATTATGCTGAGCCGGGGGATGCTGTTGGTGTTCTACTTAGAGGTGTAGACCGAGCTGAGGTGGAGCGGGGTCAGGTGTTAGCTGCTCCTGGCTCTATTAAACCACACACCTATGCCGAGGCTCAAGTTTATGTTTTAAGTAAGGAAGAGGGGGGCAGGCATACTCCTTTCTTTAATGGGTATAAGCCCCAGTTCTATATTAGAACCACAGATGTCACCGGAAGTATTGAGCTACCGGAAGGGGTGGAGATGGTTATGCCCGGTGATAATGTAGAGATGAAAATAAAGCTTATCTATCCGGTGGCGTTAGAGAAAGGTCTGCGTTTTGCTATTCGGGAGGGAGGTAAAACTGTAGGTGCCGGTACCTTCACCCGCATCATAGAGTAGATATGGCTAAGAAAGCTGAAGCAAGGGTTATCATACATCTTGCCTGTCCCGAGTGTAAGGAAAGGACATATACCACTACCAAGAACAGGAAAAGTGACCCCCAGCGGTTGGAGCTTAGGAAATATTGTCCCCGTTGTCGCACTCACACACTCCATAAGGAGGTAAAGTAGTGGCATTAGGGGGGAGGTGGGGTTTCTTCTATGCCGCATCACGTTGTTAGTGCCAAGCCAAAGCGTTCAAGATTTAAGTTTTTTGGCGAAACTATAGCTGAGTTGAAAAAGGTAGTCTGGCTCACCCGCAGAGAGGCTATGTATTTGACATTTCTAGTGCTGATTGTTGCCGTTGTTTCCAGTTTAATTCTGGGAGGAGTTGACCTTGGTTTTACTCGCCTCATTGATACACTATTTTTGGGTAAATAGAAGTCCGAGCGCCTTCTATATTGAACTAAAGCACTAACTGGAAGAGATGGTTTTTTAAGGAATCTTTATCTGAGTGAGGTTATTTGTGGAGGAGAATGGGAAACATTGGTTTGTAGTTCATACCTACTCCGGGCATGAACAGCGAGTTAAGAAGAATCTAGAGCAACGTATTAAATTTATGGATGCTGAAGATGAGATCTCTCAGATAGTTATACCTACTGAGGAGGAGATTCAGGTTAAAAATGGGCAGAGGTACAGTGTAACCAAGAAGATATTACCTGGTTATGTACTTGTCCAGATGAGGATGAGTGACCAGAGCTGGGGTGTGGTACGCAATACCCCCGGCGTTACCGGTTTTGTCGGTAGTGAAAATAAGCCGGCTCCGTTGCCAGAGGAGGAAATTGGTCGAATTTTGAAGCAGATGACGGAAGAAGCACCAAAGGTCAAAGTTGGCTTTCGTAAGGGACAGAGCGTCCGGGTGACTGATGGCCCGTTTATCGATTTTGTAGGAGTTGTGGACGATATAAGTGAGGGAAAGGGCAAAGTTAAGGTGCTTTTATCCCTTTTTGGGCGTGAAACACCTGTTGAGCTTGACTTCTTACAGGTGGAGAAGCTCTAAATACTTTTAGTTCTCGGTTAGGAGACAAGAGTGGCGAAAAAGATTAAGGCAGTAATTAAGCTTCAGATTGAAGCGGGGAAAGCAAATCCGGCACCGCCGGTAGGTCCGGCTTTAGGACAGCACGGGATTAACATTATGGCTTTTTGTAAGGAGTATAATGAGCGAACTTCTGCTCAGGCTGACTCTATTATTCCGGTGGAAATAATTGTCTATGATGATAGGTCATTTACTTTTATCACCAAAACACCGCCAGCTACTGATTTGCTGAAGAAGGCAGCCGGTGTGGAAAAGGGGGCTAGCACTTCTGGTCATGAAAAGGTAGGGATGTTATCCCGAGATAAACTTCGTGAGATAGCTCAGCTTAAGGCTAAGGACTTAAATGCTATTAATATTGAGGGGGCAGAGCGAATTATTGAGGGCACAGCCCGAAGTATGGGAATTGAAGTTGAGGTGGAATAGGGGACAATGGTAAAACACGGTAAAAACTATCAAGAAGCAGTTAAACTCGTGGACAGGACAGAGACTTACCCTCCTGGGGAGGCTATTGAGCTGGCTAAGAAGATGGCTCATGCCCGCTTTGATGAGACGGTTGAGCTCCACCTCCGGATGGGTGTTGACCCTAGAAATGCCAGTCAACAAGTGCGCGGTGTCGCTCTTTTGCCTCACGGGCTGGGGAAGAAGGTGCGTATTCTGGTTTTTGCTCAGGGTGAAGCTGAGAGGATTGCTAAAACAGCCGGGGCAGATTTTGTTGGTGGGGATGAGTTGGTTAAAAATATTCAGGATGGTTGGTTGGATTTTGATATGGCTATTGCTACCCCTGACATGATGGGTAAGGTAGGTAAACTGGGGAAAATTTTAGGGAGGCGGGGATTGATGCCTAACCCTAAATCAGAAACAGTAGTAGATGCCACTGACTTGCCTAGAGTGATAGGCGATGCCGGTAAGGGCCGGGTGGAGTTTAAGCTTGATAGGACAGCTATCATTCATGTACCTTTGGGCAAGATTAGTTTTGAAGTTGATAAGTTGATGGATAACCTGACGGCAGTAGTCGAGGCAGTGGTGAAGGCTAAACCTAGTGGTATCAAGGGACAGTATATTAGAACTGCCTCCGTAGCTACTACTATGGGACCTGGTATAAGGCTTGACCTAAAACCAACCCTGGATTTGACTTCCAGTTGATACTATAGTAGTTTAATAATTGTCCTGAGACAGCGGGTGCCGATTGAGGCTTAAACTGGTGTGCCTGCCGAGGTCAACAAGATCTTAGACTAATGAGATTTTGATAAGTCCTTGTGCGGCAGGCACAAGGATTATTTTTTTAAGAGGCTGTCCAGAAATTTACCTGTTACTCTTGTGTGAGTTTCTGCAATTTTCAGACAGCCTGTAAAATAGGTGCTTACCGGTACTGGTTAGGAGTAACAGAAGATGTCTAGAGAAAAGAAAGCACAGATTATTGATAGTTTACAGGAGGTTTTTTCCCAATGTAACATTGGTATTTTAACTGATTATCGTGGATTGTCAGCTTCCGAAATGAATGTTTTACGCCGTAGACTGAGGGAATCAGGTATCGGTTATAAAGTGGTAAAGAATACCCTGGCTCGGTTTGCTGCGGAAAGAGCTGGCAAGGATGAATTGGCTAGCTTCCTTGAAGGTCCGATAGCTGTTGCTTTGGGTTATGGTGACATAACTGAGCCAGCTAAAGTATTGACTGACTATATTCGCACCTCAAAAGCCAGTTTAAGTATTAAGGGAGGCTTTTTAGGTGATAAAATACTTACCTTAGCAGAGGTGGATACTCTGTCTACGTTGCCATCAAGAGAGATATTACTAGCTAAGGTTCTGGGTGGGATGCAAAGTCCTATCGTGGCATTAGTTAGTTGTCTCACTACCCCTATACAGGGGATTATTGGAGTGCTACAAGCTAGAATTCAACAATTGGAGGGAGAATAAGATGACAGAAAATGAAGTAGAAACCGGACAAGAGACTGGTGAAAAAGTAGCTAAGGGCGAACAGGAAGCACCAGCACCAGAGCTAGTAAAAAAGCCGAAGAAAGCAAAAGCCACGGCAGAGAAAGGGCAAAAGGCAACAGCCATTGATGAGATGATGGCTACTATTAAGAATATGACCGTGCTTGAACTGGCAGAGTTGATAAAGGCTTTGCAGACTGAGTTTGGAGTTAGCGCTGCTGTTCCAGTGGCAGCAACCGTGGCAGAGCCGACCGAAGCTGCGGCTCCGGCGGCTGAAGAGCAAACAGAATTTACCGTGATTCTCAAGGATATAGGGGCTAATAAGATTAGTGTGATTAAGGCAGTGCGTGAGGTGACTACCCTGGGGCTGAAGGAATCTAAGGATTTGGTGGAGAGTGCTCCCACAGCAGTGAAGGAAGGGATTAACAAGGAAGAGGTAGCCACTATGAAACAGAAACTGGAAGCGGCTGGGGCTACTGTTGAGGTTAAGTAATACCGGTATTAGTGATTTTACCGCGCAGGTTGAAAACGGCGCTAAAAACGCATATAGTTATTACTGAATAGCACTCTATAAGAAGGTGGGAAATGCCTCATCGCGATTGTATTATATTGATGGGCATGGGTGGCTTGTTTATCCTTCTTGGTCTAGCCACAATCTTCTGGGGTAAAAGAGAGGAAAAGGGCTATTATGATGCCATTTCTACTCGCCATGATGCGAGAGAGTTCTTAGAGCACCGGCCAGAACACCCTGAGCCTGGGGCGTTAAAAATAGGGGGCCGGATAGCAATTATTGTCGGCTTGCTTATGGTGACTACGGGTGGTGCCTTCTGGCTCTGGAGTTGAGATTACTTATCAACCTCACCCTCTTCAATCTATCCTTCTATACTGGGCGGAAGCTGGCAAAGCCGGTGAAGCTCCTCTTACTATCTTCCATACTTTAGCTTGGCATACAGGAGTACAGAGATAAGAGCTGCTCCGATTGCATTCCAAAGGATTACCGGGATGAGCTTGAGATAAATCCCATAAGCTAACCAGGTGATAATACCTAGTAGAAGTAAGGTGTTAAAAAGCAGGCTTATCTCGCGGGCACTTCTAAGTTTGAAAACACGAATAAGCTGTGGAACAAGACTGCATGTTACAAGTGCTCCAGCTACAAGACCTAGCCAGTCTCCTAAAAGCAAGGTTAATATCTCCCTTTGAGCTTATTCTATTGTCTCTCTATATACTCTACCTGAATTACACCAGGCTTCTTGGTCTATACTGTATAGCTTCAGCCAGGTGATGGGCTTTGATTATATCGGCATTTTCCAGGTCGGCGATAGTGCGAGCTATTTTGAGTATGCGGTGGAAGGCACGGGCGGAAAGGTAGAGTTGCTTCATAGCCGCCTTCAGCAGGCTCTGGGCTGATTCTTCAACCTGACAAAACTCCCTTACTTCAGTTGGCGTCATTTCAGTATTACAGGCTAGCTTCATTTCTTGGAAGCGTTGACGTTGTGTGGTGCGGGCAGCTTCAACCCGGGTTTGAACTCTTTCTGATGGTTCGCCCAGCCTGTCGTCAGCTAACTTCTCGTAGTCGATGTGGGGCACTTCAATGAATATATCAACCCGGTCAAGAAATGGTCCGCTGATACGCTTCTGGTATCGGGAAACCAGACTGGGAGGGCAGGTGCACTGTCGGAAAGGATCACCATAGTAGCCACAGGGGCAGGGGTTCATTGCCCCTACCAGCATAAAGTTGGCCGGGAAGGTTACACTGCCCTGGGCCAGTATATCACAATATCTACGTATATCCAATCCGATGTACTGGTTCATATGATTAGTGACACATCCTCCTTTCCTTGATATTGTTTTGTTCAAGAAATTGCTGTGGTGTGAGGTATCCCAGTGCTTGATGT
>DUFC01000015.1 GCA_011191875.1 Dehalococcoidia bacterium
AAAGACAACTATAAGTAACGTCACTGAAATACAACCCTTAGAAACTGAAATTAATGAGTTAGCTGAAAAGACAAAGGTAAGATGGCTGCCTGCCTATACTCCCATTCCACCCCGTCAACTATTGGAAGGTATGCAGAAAATATCACAAAGCCTGTCGTATCTGAGCAAAGGGGATAAAGCAAAGTATATAACACCAGATGAACCCGAAGTGGAATTCAATCTTACCTTTAATATTGCCCCAGAGAGTATTGAAGATTTACTAGCTAAGGAAATACTCACCTCGGAAAGTGAAATGATATTAAGGGTGAAAAAACCCGATTATCTTGGGGAATCTATGTGGGACATGAGGCATGGGACTAGCATAATTCAGGTGAGAATATTAGACAAGGATTGGCTTGATAAATTTCAGAATAGAAGTATAGACCTTCGCCCAGGAGATTCTATTCGTGCCAAAGTACAAATAGCCAATAAATACGATTATGACGGTGAATTAATCTCTACTCATCACAATGCGACTGAAATACTAGACGTCATACGTGCGGTCAATCACGAACAACTTGATATGCTCAACGAAGCTGATGACGAGCAATGACTAAGGAGTTTCGCAACAGCCTCAAACCTTGATTAAACCTACCTTTTACGCCATAATACCTAGAGCGAGAAATATGAAAAGGCTAACTATTGGTAAAATAAGAGGTTTGCAACAGATAGCAAACCCAGATGGTATCTTTACTATATGTGCTATGGACCATCGTGGCTCTTTACGTAAGATGCTCAATAAAGAGCATCCTGAAGAAGTTGCCTATGAAGAAATGGTTGAACACAAGCTAGCGTTGTGTTCAAGCCTAGCTAAATATGCTAGTGCGGTACTGCTTGACCCTATATATGGTGCTGCTCAATGCATTAGTCATGGTATCCTACCGAATAATACCGGGCTTCTGGTTAGCATAGAAGCCTCAGACTATAGCGGCGACAAGGAACACCGTGTAACCAGGTTACTGGATGAATGGACTGTTGAGAAGATTAAGCGAATGGGTGCCTCGGCAGTAAAGATTCTGGTCTACTATCGTCCGGATTTGGAACAGCTAGCAGGACAGCAATTAAACACAGTCAATATGGTAGCCACCGAGTGTATAGAAAATGACATCCCTTTTCTGGTAGAACCACTGAGCTATGCTATTGATAACGAAATCAATAATCAACCACAGTTTGCTGCCTTAAAAGAACAGCTAGTGATTAAAACCGCTCAGGATATCACTGCTTTACCCATAGATGTGCTGAAGGCTGAGTTCCCCGCTGACCTACGCTATAGAAAGGATAAATCTGAACTCATTAACCTTTGTCAGCAGTTAGATATGTCATCTCAGGTTCCCTGGGTCGTCCTGAGCGCTGGTGTGGACTTTGAAGTTTTTTACCAGCAGGTAGAAATCGCCTGCCAGGCTGGAGCATCAGGTTTTTTGGGTGGTCGCGCTATCTGGCAAGAAGCAATGTATATTGACAACGCTGACGAAAGAGTCCGGTATCTATCCACAGTAGCTGCAGTTAGGTTAAAAAGACTGAATGAAATAGCTTATAAATATGCTGTGCCGTGGTATAAAAAGCTTGGGGTATCCAGTAAAGAGCTAGCTCGTATATCAAAAAAGTGGTATCAGAAATATTGAAATAGACCTTAAAATAGGAGAATACTATGATTGCTACTGTTACCCTTAATCCCTGTTTGGATAGGACTATTACTGTTCACCGACTAGTGGTAGACGAGACTAACCGATGGACGGGCACACATCTCTACGCCGGGGGTAAAGGCATAGATGTTTCACGCGCTATTCATGAGATGGATGGCATAACTACAGCCTATGGATTCGTAGGTGGCCCTGATGGCAGGATTCTAGAAATATTACTTGATGAGGAAGGTCTGCCCTTCAGCTTCACCCCTATTATGCAGGAAACACGCACCAACTTCATTATCACCGATACCACAACTTCTCAGCAAACAAGGATTAATGCCCCCGGTCCGCGCATCTTAAAAAAAGAACTGGAGAGGTTCATCGGCAAATTAAGGCGAATTTACCCCAGTCCAGATTTGATGGTATTTGGCGGCAGTGTCCCCCCTGGGGTTCCGGTTAATATCTATCATGACCTAGTCATGGAAGCCAACGGCTTCGGGATAAGAAGTATTCTGGACTCTGAAGGTCAATGGTTAGAAGAGGGTATAAAGGCTAAGCCCTACCTCGTCAAGCCTAATGTCCGTGAGGCTGAGGAACTACTTAAGACGGAACTCTCCACTGAAAAGGCAATCATTAACGGGGCTCTTGGGCTGGTTGAGATGGGTATCGAAGTAGCAGTCGTCTCCAGAGGAACTGATGGCATTGTTGCCGCTACTAAGGAGAAGATTATTAAGGCAGTTCCACCCCCAGTAAAGGTACGAAGTGCTGTAGGTGCTGGTGATTGTGCTATAGCCGGGCTTGCCTTAAAGCTAGCTTATGGTGAGCCCTTAATAGAAGCTTGCCAACTGGCGGTAGCCATGGGCACTGCCGCAGTATTAACCCCCGGCACCGAACTGTGCCATAGAACCGATGTAGAAAAAATGCTACCACAAATCAAGGTCGGGGAAATATCAACCAAACAGCGGGCTAAAGCATTCTTTACTGGTAGCAATGAAATATCATCATAACTACAGGATTAGGTTTAATATCCCCCCTGTTATTAGAGCAGCAGAAATCATTACCCCTGCCGATTTAAGCATATTTACCACCCCAAGCTCTCTGAGAAAAACAACAAAGGTAGCAATGCACGGGAAAAACATAGCTAAAACCACACTGCCTACCACCAATTGTTTAGCAGTTAATGCTAACGGAGCTAGCATGCCCAGAGCCACATCCTTACGCAGAACACCAACAACTAAGGCTGTTACCGCCTCCTTGGGCAGTCCTAAGAGACCAGTTACTACTGGTGCGGTAAAATTAGCAATAGCATTAAATATCCCGAAGATATAGAGAATATTTATTACTAGAACAGCAGCTAAAATGATAGGAACAGCCTCTACCAAGAAGCCATAGGTTCTCATCCACAGTTTTTTTACCACGGTTCGCCATGGTGGCAGACGATAGGGTGGTATCTCAATTAGTAGCTCGGGGCTAAACCCTTTTACCACACGGTTGAGTATAATCCCCAGAATAATCCATACCACGAATAGTGTCCCGTAGACAATGACTACATACTGTCCTCCACGCTGACCAACCAAGCCGAAAATCATCGCCTGCAGAGCAGCACAGGGCACAGCAATAGATACCAGCGTTGCCGCAATAAACCTCTCTCTTTTACTTTCCAGAATGCGGGTGGCTAAAATAGCCGGTACATTGCAACCAAGTCCAAGCAAAGTAGGAATGATAGCATATCCATGTAAACCCAGACGGTGCATAACAGTATCCATCAGAACTGCCAGTCGTGGTAAATAGCCTACATCCTCAAGCAGACCAAGCACCAGGTAGAAAGCGACAATGTAAGGCAGAACCATAGCAAAAGGCACATAGAGTCCACTAGAGAGTAGCCCAAAGGACTCAACAAAGTTCACTTCACCACCTGTGATTTTACCAATCAGAATATCGTGCGGAAAACCAGTACCCCCTAGAAAATCACTTAATCTCAATAACACCGGTGCCCACAGATGGTTAAATAAGGGGTTAAATACATAGCTAATTAGGCTTTCGCCAACGAAACGGACTATGAAAAAGGCGCTAGCTAGAACAGTCAGAGCTATAATACCCCCGGTTAATGGCTTTACACTAGCATCCTCCAGATACTCTAACCAAGTGTGATGGCGATGGGTAACATGCTGAACTTGGTCTATGATACTCCCAATAGTAGCCCAGCGCTCATCACGACTACGTACAGGCGTATCAGGCAAGGTAGCCTTGTGAATATTCTCTACTAGCTCTTTTATCCCCTGACCAGTTAGAGCTACAGTAGGAATAACCTCCACCCCCAAAAGTTCCCTTAGCTTGTCTAAGTCAACATGTATCCCACGATGTTTGGTGTCATCCCATATATTCAAGGCGACTACTACCGGAATATCTCTCTCTAATAGCTGCAAGGTTAAATAAAGGTTTCGCTCCAGATTGGTAGCATTAACTACATTTATTACTATATCTCCAGTGTGAAGCATCTGTAAGGCGACTTCCTCAGCTTTACAAGTTGGCTCCAGAGTATAAGTGCCGGGCACATCAATAACCTCAACTGTCTCTTCTCCCAGCTTCATAAATCCCTGAGTGTAGCTTACTGTCGTACCGGGATAATTAGAAATAATCACCTTGACTCCAGTAAGACGAGAGAAAATGACACTCTTGCCCACATTAGGATTACCCATCAGCAGTATCTTCATTCTATTGCTTAAGCTAGCTCAACTATTATCTTTTTAGCCATGCCGAGACCAACAGCCACCTGAGTTCTATCTACCTGAATGGTCACTGGTCCTCGCATAAACATAGAACTAACCTTAGTTACTCTCTTACTCGGTCTAATGCCCAGAGCATTAAGGCGATTAACCAGACCACCTCCACCTTGAATTTGAACCACTTTACCGCTCTGCCCAGTCTGCATTCGAGCTAAAGTTATTTGATTTCCATCAGACACAAATCTTATCCCTTTCTTTAGTCTTCTCAGCCAAACCATCCTTGTATTAAATACAAATGCTTCTCATTTGCAGTAAATAGAGCAAAAAATTATTTCCTCTCTTGACGACACTTGGGGCAGTAGCCTGTCATACGAACCTCAGTACTAGTGATGTCAAAGCCTTTGGCTTCAACCACATTCCTCTTTACATAGCGTGCCAGCGGGTAACGAAATTCAATAACCCTACCGCAGCCAAGACATACCAGGTGGTGATGTTCAGCGGGCGGCTTCACCTCATAGTGGTGGTGGGCTTCATCAAAATGGACTTCCTCTATTAAGCCTAGTCTTTTAAACGCCTGCAAGGTGCGATATACAGTGGACAGACTAAGGCGAGGTTGCTTCTGCCGTGCTTGCCGATAGACTTCATCAGCATCAAGGTGTCCTTGCCCATGGCGAATAATTTCCAGAATTAAAGCCCGCTGGCTAGTAACCCTCATCCCGGTTACATTTAATGCCCTACGGTTATTCTCTGGTGACTCTGCCTTAGTATTCAATGCCATTATTGCTAATGCTTCTTATTTGCAATTATTATAACACATAAATACTAATTGTCAAGTCCCCAAAAGAAGAAAAATAAGAATTTAGACCTTTAACTGTCTTTTTATTTCAAGAACAGAGGCCTGGGTGGCTGATTCACCTTTTAAAATGCACTCTTGAGTTCGGTGGAAGTCAAAATGTCCAATGGATGCCACCTGAGGTTCAATCACTACATCAGCCCCGCTCAGGCTATACTCTACCACTCGATAGATAGGAATATTAATTATTTGCATTATAACACTGAAAATATTGGGCGCCTTTGCTTCAGTATGCCCCTCGTTTGCTAACTCTACCCTACTATCCACATCGGGTATAACATTAACAGCTATTATGAAGTCTGCCCCCATTCTCTTTAGAAGGCTTACTGGTACCGGATTCACCGAAGAACCATCAACCAGATACCTGCCTTGCCACTTAAACACGGGGAGTATCACTGGAATAGACCCACTAGCCATTACCCCTTCCCACACCAAACCCTGCTTTATCACTACTTCCTCACCACTATTTATATCAGTAGCCACACAGGCAAAAGGTAATTTTAAATCTCTAAAATCTATGTTGCCAATGACTGATTTCAGCACGTTTTTAACCTTCCGTCCCTTAATCAAACCAGTTTTGGGTAGAGCCGGGTCTGCCAGAAGGGATAACCTTTTCGAACCTAGCTCTATTACCAGATCCTTTATCCGGTCGGCATTCTTCCCCCGGGCATAAAGGGCACCAATTAAAGCACCTATACTGGTGCCAGCAATCATATCAATAGGGACACCTTCTTTTTCTAAGACAGATAACACCCCGATATGAGCCAGTCCTCTAGCAGCACCACTACCCAGAGCCAACCCAATCTTTCTTTTTGGTAATTTGGCCGACCTCTTCATTCCCACAATTCCTCAATATCTTTTTCCGCTTGTTTTCTAATTTCGGTCTCCTCACCGGAGATAAAATCCTTATAGGACTCAGCAGAACCATACTCCCTAGTCCTGACTACCACCGGCATCGGCACAGCGTGACCGAAGATGAGTGCTTGCTGCCTGGATTCCAGCCTGGCTAACACTGACTTTAGTTCACTCTTGCCAGATACACCGGCAAGCACACTATCAATATCATGGTCATTATCCAACAGGCAGGTTATCTTAGTCCCAATTTGGGACATAACCTCACTATCAATGCCACTGGGTCGCTGGTCAATTACCAATAGGGTAACATAATACTTGCGCATCTCACGGGCAATAGTGCCAAAGATAGTCTGGCTTGCCACCTCGGGATTTAGGAACTTATGGGCTTCCTCAATAGTTATCACCAGCTGGCGGGGTGGGGCAATATCCTCACCTATCGCCTTCTCCATCCTCTCCCGATATTGGGCATGAATACGACGGGTAAGCAAATTGGCTACCAGAATATAAGCGGTAATATCGGTATATCTACCAAATTCCAAAACCACGTTTATGCCCCGGTCGAGATATTCTAAAATGCGCTTTACCGGGTTATCAGGGACGTGGGATTCCAGGAAAGGCAGTCGCCTGATAGTTTCCAGCCCACGCCGTAGATTACGATAGGTGCTGTCATGAATACTTAGCCTGGTCAGCAGTTGCCTGGTCTCATCTTCATCCTCTAGCCCCAGAGTAGCCTCAATCCACTTTTTGTCACCAAATTCTCTGGCTAATTGATATACCGCTTGAACTGAGGCTTCAGTGAGGTTTAAGGTCTGGCGCAGTAGCCCAATGTCCTCAGGTTCTATCTCATCATAGCCTATCCTGACCACGAAATCGGTGCTCACCCGCCTCCGCCGTGAACTCTCTTCGTCAAGGGTAAACACGGCTACCTTAGATGGGAAAAGCTGCTTTAACGCTTTAACCTTCCGCCCTTCCTCATTCCGGCCCTCCCAGCCATACTCACTATGCATATCAAAGACTAAGTTCACTGCCGTTCCCTTCTGAAGCATGCCGATGAGAAGCAACCTGGTGAGAAAGGTCTTCCCCGTGCCACTCTTGCCAAAGATACCGTTTGAGCGCTTAACTAGCTCCTCTAAGTTAAGACAAACCTTTGTCTCCATATCCAGTGGTGTGCCAATGTAGAACTTCCTTTCGTCCTCACTACCAAAAACTAGCTCTACATCCGGCTGCGATGCCAGATTTACCGCCGAAAAATGACTGGGAACCGTCTTCACCGGTTGTGGTCCCTCAATTAAGCTGGTTACATCACCACCTATAGTAAGCATAGGTAAAACATGGAGTGTTCCATAGGTGCTGGTTCCAGCCAACACCTCAGCCACAAATGGGTCAGAAACATCAGGTGGGATAAGGACAAGTTTTTGGTCAGTCACCTCAAGGCTGACATCGGTTATCATGCCAAAGAAACGCCGTTTCTGCCCCTCAATAGTTACATACCTCCCCACCGCCATATCCTCGACCGAGGCTGAGCTATCCAGCTTGACCTCCACCCCTTTATTTAACGAACCGGAGACAACAATACCCAATCTCTCAGTATTTCCCTGAGTCATGTTTTAATCCTCCCCAGAATAGCTTTAAGCCGGTTAAACTCGCCACTAAGTAATATGGCTAACTCCTTACCGGCTGCCACCAGAAAAGCATGACCGTCTTCATATACCTGGCTCATCTGACGCAGACAGGCAGCCACAATTTCCTCTGTGGAAACCGTTAGGTGGGTGTTAATTAGTATATTGAGGAAATCAAAGGATTGACTAAACTCCCTTACTTCCTCAGGGGAGCACAGATAAACAAAGCCGTGTATTCGGGCTGGGTTGGGGGGAAGATAGTGATACAATTTTTCATTCTCCCTATACCCGACCACTAGAACGCTGAACTCAGTACGAAGTAACTTTAAAAGCTGGGGACTTGACCGGTAGATATCCTCCTCACTAGCCTCATCCTTGCCTCTAGCAATCGGTCGCCGTCCCGGCTCAAGACCGGTAGTAGTAGCATTATAGACTACACCATATAGCTCCACCGGTAAGTCCCTGGTCTTAACCAGACTACCAAAAGGTGGCGACTGGTAAAGCTCATAGCACTGCGCCATAAAATCGGTGGTGCTAGCTTCAATAACCTCGCCTGCTCTTTGCACTGACAAACCCTCCTAGGATTACTTCCTAAAGTCGCTTCGCTCCAAATCCTAAATCCGAAGCACCAAATACTAAACAATTTTAAAATTCTAAATGTTTTAGTCATTAGTGCTTTGAATTTATCTAGAGTTTAGTCCTTCTTTGAAGTATAGTCTTTAGAGTTTTAAACTCCTATTCCTTCTTTTCCTTCTTGGACTTTTCCTTCTTGGACTTTTTCACATTCTTCCTTCCCTTAGTTCCCATCTTTGTCCTCCCATTTTAATAGACTATAGAGCTTTAATAGGACATTTACCAGCTCCACCTCAGAGTGAGAGCAAACTTAGCGTACAGTGTGTGCTCTGGCTAGGCTGTCTTCCTTGAAAGCCGCCAGGCGGTAAGGAGCAGCACGCCAGCAGCCAGATACGGAAAGCCCATCATTAACCAAGCTAAGAAATGATTACGCCCGGCACAAAGGCCTATGTGGATACCAAGTCCGGCAGCGGTTAAAATTAAGAGTATACCAGCAAGCCGGTCTCGCCACCAAGATGCAATGCAACCAGCCAGTGCAATTATTCCCAGTACACCTAGTAGAACACCTTCTATGTCTGTCGTGATTGGCTCCCAGCCTTCAGTTAGAACTTCAGCAATAGCTGTACCAATCAACATGGTTAGTAAGAACCCGGCTGCAAGCAACCCGATTACTCGTCCTGCCCATCTCATTCGCTTGGTTAGATGATACTGCTTACTCTCCAACATTAAGCACCTTCTTACATTAAGCCGGTATTTCCCATCTTAACACTTCCAATCTTTTCATCCCTTTTCCTCCACCATCATTTATTTAAGGGAAGTCTGAAGGGACTTGCCCCTTTTGTATTTCTGTAATTCTACATTATTTAGAGTTTATTCCTTCTTTAAAGGATAGTATCTAGAATTTGAGTTCACCATCCCTATATCCACCTTGTTCTTTTACTCTGGCTTTTAGCTGAGGTGAGGCTGGATAGATGCTCCTCCACCAGGGATGACTCTACTAACTGCCAGAAGTTTTCTCTATCAGCTCCGGTTACCACTGCCTGTTCATGGGCTTCACTTAATGCCACCGGGTATCCCTGCCCACGCTGGCACTGGTCTAAAACTAAAGAGTGAACCAGATTGAGCAGACTCACATTGGTTGCCACCCACCGCGGAATCTCAACCCTGGCTATTTCATTATCCACCCTGAGGTAGAAGAAACAGACCTGGTGCACCCCGTAGTGTTTCCGGACTATAGATGATTGGCTGATAAAGACATCTGACCTTTCTCCTTGACCTAATAGATTTACAAACAGCTCTCTGTCCCGAACGCCAGCCACCGTATCGCAGTCTCTCTTTTCACCAGGTGAGCAATAGCGGTCACAGTCAGGGGGGTCATGAGGACATATGGCGACTCGCAATACATTAACCACATCGGTACTTCGAGGAAAGCTAATGTAGCTGGCAAGGGCAAGCCTCTTTCCATTATTAAGCTTTCTTATGTCATCAAGATAGTGTAGAAAGCCTTGGGTCAGCAGCGCCTCGGTGATAAATTCGGGGTAAGCCTCTAATCCCCACAGAATAAGCGAGCCGTCAAGTAGTGCCAAGGTTAAGCTATTCTGGGAAAGCTCTCCTGCCAGATTAGCCAACTGGTGGCACTCCTCTACGTTACGCTTGATACCTAACAGCACACCTTCTATTAGCTGCTCACGACCTCCAACCCCAGCCGGGGCAATAACCAGGTCTTCATCGCCGAAATATAGGCACGGGAAACTATCAAGGGCAGCACCAGACTGGGCACCATAGTGAAGAATGACTGACCCTATGTTTATCAGATAACACCTTGTTGACTTATGCCGGTCCACATCAATATGAGAGCCATCAGTTGCCAGGATAGTAAATTCTGTGGGTGTAGATGGTGCTTTATAGTGCCGATCGAGCCCGTCAACTAAACCAGCCACTAACCAGGTAGTCTTACCCTTGCTATCTTCTATCTTCTTTTTTAGATGGTCAAGGTCAATAGACCTATTATGGAGGACATCCAGGGCATAGTTGAGACGTTCCTGCCTCTCGGCGCCACCAGCCTTCAGCTTGGCTACCATTCCTCCAACCTTAGCAGCAACCTTAGTTAAATCCAAGGACATCTCTCGTGCCCAACTACCTCAGTATACCTTTTACAATAACATCCACCGCCTCATTCTCATCCAGCCCCCTTGCCATTAGGGTTTCCACCTGTCTTCTATCTATACTGCCTATTGCTGCCTCATGGGTTACCTTTGCCTTCTCATTAGTTACCGAGACCAGTGGTATTGCCTTGGCTACTGCCTCTTCCCCATTAACCAGCTCAGTGCAATCAACGTGTCCTCTGGCATAGGGAGCATTCCCATAGGTTTCACCGATAACCTCAGCCCCGGCTCTATCTGTCAGCACTATCCTGGTCTTTATCAGGCTTCGGGCACCATTACCATTCAAGTTTACCTTCTCAAATATCCTTATAATATCATCCTTCTTACCGTAGACCTTGGCTGTTAGCTCAGCTACACTTTTAGCCGCACAAAAAATCTCATAATCGAAGTCTAATTTACCGATACAGCCCTCAACCAGGCTAAAGGTGTTTTCATATAAAGCCCTTTCGCCCAGGGTAACCTTAGCTTTGGGAACTACCTCAATTCCACCATAATCGCCATGGTAGTGAGTCTCCTTATAGCTGAAGCTAGCATTATCCTCAATATTTATCACGGCATCCATCTTATGAATTATATGGACAGCGTTGGGAAAAATGCAGTGGGCAATTACTTTGGCCTCAGCCCCCCGCTTTACATCCACCCGTAACTTAATCCGCTGTAAGCCCTCCTGAGGCAACACACCAAAACACAAGTGAATTGGACGGCTTACCTTACAACCCTCTTCAATTAATAATCCAGCGCTAATGAACCCCTCATCAGTTTTAGCTGCCAGTTTCACGCCTTCTATTTCAGTAGCACTCAGAACCCTGTCTTCCTGAACCACCAGACTGGCTGTATCCCCACTTAGTAAAGCACTCTTATCACCACCTGCTTTTTCATAGGCGTCAACCAACTCCTGATATTCCTTTTCCACCAAGTAATGAATCATAATCCTTTATCCCATTCTGTTGGCTCATTGATATGGGGACAGGTTCGGCAGTGTTCTTTGAACCACTGGCTTGTTCCTGCTGGTTCCCCAGTTCTAATTATCTTACCGGCACATAGCAGGGATACCCTATGGGCTATTTCTGCCACCTTCTCATTATGGGTAATTAACAGAACCGATGAGCCCCGCTTACTCATTTCTACTATGCCATTCAGGATGAGGGGTAATGATATAATGTCTATGCCGGAGTCAGGCTCATCTAATATAGCCAATTTGGGTCTCATGGCTAAGACAGAAGCTAGCTCTATCCTCTTCCTCTCCCCACCACTTAAAGTGTCATCAACATCTCTATCTAAATATTGGGCTGGTTCTAATCCGACCATCCACAAACAATTTTCAACCTGCTCAAT
This sequence comes from Dehalococcoidia bacterium, assembly GCA_011191875.1. Taxonomy (GTDB): domain Bacteria; phylum Chloroflexota; class Dehalococcoidia; order Dehalococcoidales; family W498; genus W498. Next base: position 11,791 of record DUFC01000015.1, read on the forward strand.
CCCAAGATTATTACCACTGAGCTTAAGGTAGTCCCTCACCCTCAATCCTTCAATCCTGGCTGGCTCTTGCCAGGCTAGAGTAATCCCCTTCTTTGCCCGTTGAGAAACAGAAAGGTCAGCAATATCCTGATCTTCAAAAACCACTCTGCCCCCGGTGGGCTCGCAGTTATTTACCCCCATTATTAAATAGGCAAGGGTAGTCTTACCGGTTCCATTCTCCCCTAAAATACCATGTATTTCACCCTTATCAACATGCAAGCTTAAATTATTAATTATTGATTTACCATTCAAACCATACTGTAGATTCTCCACTTCCAACATTGTGTACCTCTAATCTCAACTTAATAAGCCAAAATGTTTATGACTATGTATATAAATAGTATAACGGATTAGACTTATGGACTCAAGGGAGTTGAACCCCTCTATGTATTGTTTGTATTTTCTATGGTGTGTGGTATAATATGCTATAAAATTTTTTGGAGAGTAAATGGTAGTCAAAAGAACGCCTAAGAAAGCATTAAAGGTAGAAGATAAGCAGTTGCGTGACTATGAGCTAGTATTAATTATCAATCCAGAAGTTATTGAAGAGGCTCTTGATACTACAATAGACAATGTGACCAAGCTTATTACAGAAAGGGGTGGAACTATCTCCAACGCAGAACGATGGGGCAAAAGAAAGTTAGCCTATCCAATAGACCATTTTGTGGAGGGTAGTTATGTGTTGACACAGTTCAATTTAAAGCCTGCGTTAAGCAAAGAGCTCGAAGCCAACCTGCGAACTTCCGAAGAGATTCTACGACATCTATTGGTAAAATTGAGTAGCTAATGAGGATGAGAAAGGAGTTTTTGAGAAATGGCAAGCCTAAATAAAGTGATGATTATCGGTAATCTCGGGAGTGAGCCTGAAATGCGCTTTACCCCTAATGGCAATCCTGTAACCTCATTTCGTGTTGCCACTAATCGGGTGTATACTACTGCTGAGGGTGAGCGCAAAGAAGAAACAGAGTGGTTTACTGTGGTTACTTGGAACAAGCTAGCCGAACAATGCAATCAGTTTTTAGCTAAGGGTCGACTTATCTATACGGAAGGGAGGCTACATACACGCACTTGGGAAGGTCAGGATGGGCAAAAGCATTACCGAACCGAAATAATAGCCAACAAGGTAACATTTCTTGATAGGCAAGCAATGGCTCCCTTGCCTGAGGAGAAGATTGAGGAAACTGGTGAACTGGAACCAGAGGACATTCCGTTTTAAGGAGAGTTGCAATTTGATAAATTTGGTTAGAAGTAGGAGTCTCATTACGAATGGCTAAGCCGAAATCTATAAAAACAGACAGCAAGAGAAGAAGTGGGAGAGGTGAGAGAAGATACATACCAAAGCGTAAGGTCTGTTCCTTTTGCACTAATAAGGGCAAAGCAATAGACTATAAGGACCCTGTGACATTGCACAGCTACATATCGGGTGGGGGAAAGATTGAGCCCCGTCGTAAAACGGGTACTTGTGCTAAACATCAACGCGCCTTAGCAATTGCCATAAAAAGAGCACGGCACCTAGCCCTGCTGCCGTATGTAGAAGCTCATATCCGAAAGACGGGAGGCATTGGCGTACACGATTAATTTGATGGTTGAGCGACTACACTTCCACCATGATACATTACGCGGCATTTGCTTATTCCCCTGTCATCGTCCATCCCCACTTGATTTAATACCACCAACCTCCTCTGCTCTTTCCTGTTCAATAACACCATCTCCTTCATGGTAACATTTTCCCTGAACAGTTAACTGGTGACAAAATTGTAGAACATTAACACTAGGTAATTTGGCGTATTGACTTTTCCGTCAGCATAAGATATACTGCGTAACGGGTGCCAGCAGTAAACTAATAGCTAATAGGATTTAAAAAGCTGAGTACTTTGCCCAGAAAGACTCAGCTTTAGTATAATAAAAGCAAGTTGCGATGAAGATTGCTGTTAGTGGTAAAGGAGGGGTAGGGAAGACTATATTAGCTTCTTTCCTTACCAAAATATTCGCTGAATCCGGCTATTCTGTTCTAGCTATAGATGCTGACCCCGATACTAATCTAGCCGCCACTCTTGGTTTCCCCAACAGCGACAAAATAACCCCCATATCTGAGATGGACGCTCTCATTGAAGAAAGAACCGGAGCACCACCAGGACGAGCCACAACCTATTTTAGATTAAACCCTAAAGTTGATGACCTTCCAGAGAAATATTCTATAAAACGTGATGGAATTAGACTAATGATAATGGGGCGGGCTAAAAAGGGTGGCAGTGGTTGTTACTGTCCAGAAAATGCTTTGTTACAAGCTCTGCTTGTCCACCTACTTGTATCAAGAAATGAAGTAGTCATTTTAGATATGGAGGCTGGCATTGAACATCTAGGACGGGCAACAGCCAAGGCAGTAGATAAACTGATTGTAGTAGTAGAACCAAGCCGACGGAGCATTGAAACAGCCTATAGAATTAATAAACTGGCACAAGATATCAGCCTACAAAACATCGCCGTGGTAGCCAATAAGGTTCGAACCCAATCAGAGAGGGAATTCCTAGTTTCAAGCCTTCCCGACTTTGAAATTCTCGGCTTTATCCCCTACGACCAAGTAATAGTAGAAGCTGACCTGGCTAATCTTCCCTTGCTTGACTCTAGCCCGCAAATTACCAACGAAGTAAGGAATATTTATCAGGTTTTGTTATCAACGGCTCAAAAGCAAGCACAATAAACTAAAAAGGAGGTGAATCACAGAATTAAAAGAGAGGAAGTTAGTTGCCCTCTCTAATGAGATTAGGTATCAGTGGTGCCAAGAGAGCTGAAATGGCTTTATAAAAGTTTAAGCGGGAATCGCTAAATAATAAGAAATAAATGGAGGATTGTATGGCTTATAATGCAGTAGAAATGAAAGATTGGCAGATTTCAGAAGCGGCTGAAGTCAACATGCCAACTCCCGATGACTGGAGGGAAAGGCTAAAACTGCAAAAGGACGAGATAATTCCTTTTGGGAGATTATGCAAGCTCGATTTTATGAAGATTATTGAGCGCCTCAAGGACAAACCGGACGGCAAGTATATTGAAGTAACTGCCATAACTCCCACACCACTGGGTGAGGGGAAAAGTACGACCACTTGCGGTCTTATAGAAGGCCTGGGTAAGAGGGGTGTAAATGTAGGTGGCTGTATCCGCCAGCCCTCAGGTGGTCCAACCATGAATATCAAGGGCACCGCTGCCGGCGGCGGCAATGCCCTGCTTATTCCTATGACCGAATTTTCCATGGGTCTTGCTGGCGATATCAACGATATCACTAATGCCCATAACCTGGCTATGGTTGCCCTTACCGGTAGGATGCAGCACGAGCGCAACTACAATGACGAGCAACTGGCCAGGCTCACCAAGATGCGCCGACTGGATGTTGACCCCAAGAGGGTTGAGATGGGCTGGGTTGTAGACTTCTGTGCCAATAGCCTGCGTAAAATTATCATAGGTCTTGGCGGACGCATGGATGGCTTTACAATGGAATCCAAGTTCGGTATCACCGTTAGCTCCGAGCTAATGGCAATACTATCAATCGTCCGGGATTTACCTGACCTGCGAGAAAAACTGGCTAATATTACCGTAGCCTATGATAAAGCAGGCAACCCCGTTACCACCGGTGACCTGGAGGTGGCCGGTGCCATGACTGCTTGGATGCGCAACTGCATTAATCCCACCCTGTGTTCCACAGTTGAGTATCAGCCTTTGATGGTGCATGCCGGACCATTTGCCAATATTGCCGTAGGTCAGTCATCCATAATTGCTGACCGCGTTGGGCTAAAGTTGTTTGATTATCATGTTACAGAAAGTGGCTTTGGCGCCGACATCGGCTTTGAGAAGTTCTGGAATGTCAAGTGCCGCATGAGTGGGCTTAAACCGCATGTATCAGTACTCACCTCTACCGTCCGGGCATTGAAGATGCACGGTGGTGGTCCCAAGGTAGTAGCTGGTATTCCCCTGCCTGAGTCCTACACTAAAGAAGACCTGGGACTGCTGGAAAAGGGCGTTGCAAACATGGTACACCATATCAATATCATTAAAAAGTCCGGTATCAAGCCAGTGGTGTGCGTAAATCGATTCCACACTGATACTGATGCTGAGATCGCCATGGTTAAAAAGGCGGCTGAGGAAGCTGGGGCGGGCTGCGCATCAGCTACCCACTGGGCTGATGGTGGCGATGGTGCCCTAGAGCTGGCTGATGCAGTCATGGAAGCTGCTAAAGAGACAAACGACTTCAAATTCCTGTATCCCTTGGAAATGAAACTAAGGGAGCGGGTTGACCTGATAGCCAAAACAATTTATGGTGCCGATGGAGTGGCCTGGGCACCTGAGGCTGAGGCTAAAGCTAAAGCATTCGAGGCTGACCCTAAATTTGATGATTTCTCTACTATGATGGTGAAGACTCATCTATCCCTTACCCATGACCCGGCAATTAAGGGTGTACCCAAGGGGTGGACTCTGCCCATACGCGATATACTGGTTTTTTCCGGGGCAAAATTTCTCTGCCCCTGTGCCGGAGCTATTAGCATGATGCCAGGAACTTCGTCTAGCCCTGCCTTTAGACGAGTAGATGTAGATGTAAAGACGGGAAAGGTGACGGGACTATTTTAGCGAAGTTTTGGCGAAGGATAACTGTTTGAGCTTTTGTATTGCTGTAGCCGGAAAGGGTGGTAGCGGAAAAACTTCAATAACAAGTCTTATTATCCGCTACCTGAAGAAGAATGGGACGGGATCGATTCTGGCGGTTGATGCTGACCCCAATGCCAACCTGGGGGATAGTTTGGGGCTCAGCACAAAACAAACAATCGGCTCAGTAATCGGGTTGTTTCATGAGGAGAAAATAAACATCCCAGCCGGGATGACCAAGGAGGCCTATCTAGAGTATAAATTCAACCAAGCCATAGTTGAAAGCGAAGGGCTCGACCTTATAGTAATGGGTAGGGGTGAAGGTCCGGATTGCTACTGCTATCCCAATCTTATCCTGAGGGAGTTTACCGATACCCTGTCTGATAACTATACTTATATTGTTATGGATAATGAGGCAGGGATGGAGCATCTAAGCCGAAGAACCACTCAGAATGTTGATGAGCTGTTTATTATCTCCGACCATTCGGTGAAGGGTGCTCGAACTGTAGCCCGGATAAGAGACCTGGTCTCCGAGCTTAAACTAACGGTGAAGAGGCAATCGGTAATAATCAACTTCGTCCCTACCAAGTTAGACTCTATCATCGCTGAGGAACTAGATAGGCTGGGAATTGAGCCCATAACTATCATCCCTTTAGATGAAGAGGTATATGAGTATGACCTAAAGCTGAAGCCGCTGCTTGACCTACCTGATACCTCTAAGGCAGTGAGGGCAATCAACGAACTGATGGTTAAAATCTTGTAAAGGATTGGATTCTGTGTCACAATAACAATAATAGAAAAGGAGATCAAAAATGCCAGCACAAATTATTAGTGGCAAAGATATTGCCGAGCAGATTCGCGAGGAGTTGAAACCAAGGATAGATAAAATAAAGGAGAAGGGGATAGTACCAGGGCTGGCAGCAGTCATAGTCGGGGAAGACCCAGCCGCCATGTCTTATATTCGTGGCATCGCTAAAGGAGGCGAGAAGGTAGGCATAATTACGGAAACGGTTAGCCTTCCTACAGATATTACTCAACAGGAACTCGAGAAGAAGGTCGTAGAGCTTAATGAGGATTCTAAGTTTCATGGTATTATTCTCCAGCGTCCCTTACCAGAGCATATATCTGACAGTGCCATAGTTAACCTGCTATCGCCCGACAAAGACGTGGATTGTCTTAGTCCGATAAACATTAGTAAGCTTATCACTAAAGAAGCAGGCGGCTTTGCTCCGTGCACTCCATCAGCGGTTATAGAAATACTTGACCGCTTGAACATTGAAATTGATGGAAAAAGGGCGGTTATTGTCGGTGGGGCTGGAAAACAAGGCAAAACTATTGGTATAATGCTGCTGAATAGGTGGGCAACAGTTTATTTCTGTGATTATAAAACGATAAACCCTGCTGAAGAATATCAGAGGGCAGAGATTTTGGTAAGCGCAATGGGCTTAGCCAAGAAGGTAAAAACGGATTGGGTGCCTCAAGGAGCTATAGTAATAGATGTAGGGGTGAGTACTGATGAGGATGGTAAATTGAGTGGGGATATAGACTTTGAACCAGTGAAAGAAATAGCTGGAATGATAACCCCTGTACCAGGAGGGGTTGGCTCAGTAACTACAGCCATGTTGCTGTCTCATACCGTCACAGCCGCGGAGGAACTCACTAAATGACCGAGATACTGGATGGAAGAAAAACATCAGCCGAAATAAGGGAAGAACTTAAACAGGAGATAAGTAGCCTTAAGGAGAAGGGGATAACCCCCGGATTTGCTGGTATTCTTGTTGGTGAGGACCCAAGTTCGGCTGATTATATTCGACTTAAGGAAAAGGCAAGTCAAGAGTTAGGCATCTACTCGGAGATGGTAAGATTAGCTGAAACTATAACCGAGGAGGGGTTGCTAAAGGAGATTGACAGACTTAACTCGGATGCTAAAATTCATGGTATTTTTATCCAGCTTCCCCTCCCTGGACATATAGATGAAAATAAGGCTTTGAATACCGTATCACCCGATAAGGATGTAGACGGATTCCATCCGACGAATGTAGGTAAAGCTTGGCTAGGTCAAAAAGCATTTCTTCCGGCAACACCCGTCGGTATCTACGAGATACTCATCCGATATGGTTATAAGGACCTTAAGGGCAAGAGTATGGTCATTGTAAATGTGGACAACCTAGTGGGAAAGCCACTAGCCTCTATTTTTGCTCAGGAAAATATAGGAGTAAATGTGACACTTTGTCACCCCTTCATTCCGAATTTGCCTGATTATACTCGTGGGGCAGACATAGTGGTTGTTTCGGTAAATAAGCCAAAGTTTATCACTGCTGATATGGTAAAGGAAGGGGTGATAGCGATAGATTTTGGTGCAAACTATATCGAAGACCCTACCTCTACAAAGAAGAAGCTGGTTGGTGATCTCGATTTCGATGCGATTAAGGAAAAGGCTGAAGCCATTACCCCAGTGCCAGGTGGTATTGGACCTATGACTGTAACCATGCTTTTGCTAAACACGGTAACAGCGGCAAAACTGTCTGCCGGTCCAGCCTAAGAAGGAGGGAAAAAAGACGGAATATAAAGTTGAAAAAAAGAGTGCACCGGGCAGGGAAGAAGTGGAGGTGCTGGGGGCAACCTTTGAGGAGGGTAAACCCGAGGGTGAGGATGCCGGGAAATGGAGACAGAAATTGAAGAGCAGGGATGAGAAGCTCAAATATCTGCAAAGTGGAGAGAGATATTGGTATGGAAAAGATTGGTATGGCAGTGAGAAAAGGAAGAAGCCGGCTTAGATAAGGAAGATAAAAATAGCATTTAAAATTCCTAGCTGCACAGCTAGGAATTGTTCTTTAGTTATGTAAAATTGGCAGCAGAAAGAGAGGTAAGAAATGGCATTTGAAATTCCAAAGACATTATACAGCGGCAAAATCAAAGAGGCAAAACTGGGCAAGGGAAGTAAAGCAGTAACCATTGGCGGAGAGAGTGCTTATCCCTTCTACCTTTTTGAAGGTGAGATGCCAAATCTGCCCAAGATAGCCATGGAGGTTTGGGACTGCCCCCCTGAGGAGTGGGCTGAAGCTGCCTTAGAACCTTTTATTGGTGTAACCGATGACCCTGTTGCCTGGGCAAAAAAGTGTGTTGAAGATTATAGAGCGGAGATAATTGCTCTGCAACTAATAAGCACCGACCCCAATGGGCTTGACCGAGGGGTTGATGAAGCTGCCGGGGTGGTTAAAAAGGTAGCTGAGGCTATTGATGTTCCCTTAATTGTTTGGGGTTGTAGTGACGAGGAGAAAGATACTGAGGTTCTAAGAAAGGTCTGCGAGATTTGCCAGGAGAAGAACCTGATTATCGGACCAGTAGTTGAAGGAAACCATAAGAAGATTGGTGCCGCCGCTATTGGCTATCACCATACAGTGATTGCATCAACGCCTATAGATATAAACCTGGCTAAGCAGCTTAACATCCTACTGGGCAATCTTGGTGTCTCTGATGAGCTGATTGTGATGGATCCTACCGTTAGCGGCATAGGCTATGGTATTGAGTATGCCTACTCAGTAATGGAGAGGAAGAGGATGGCGGGATTAACCCAGCAAGATGAACGGCTACAGTTCCCTATTATTTGCAATATATCTAAAGAGGTGTGGAAGACCAAGGAAGCGCATATTCCAATAGAGGAAGACCCCAACCTTGGGGATGCCAAAAAGAGGGGTATTTTAATGGAGGCTATGTCAGCTATGGTTCTGCTTCTGGGTGGGGCTGATGTGCTAATCATGAGACACCCTGAAGCAATAAGATTGGTTCAAGAGATGATAGCTGAATTGATAGCATCATAAATAAGATTAGAAGGAGGAAGCAGGATGGCAGAGGCAGAAACCAAGAGCGTCGATAACGCTAGTATTGAGATGATAGAGAAGGCGGCTAGTGATAGGGTTAATACCGCTTTTGACAGGGCTGAAGCGATGAAACCATGTCCCATAGGGTCTGTTGGTAGTTGCTGTAGTAATTGCGGGATGGGACCATGCCGGGTGCCTTTACCTAAAGGCAAAGAGGAAACACCCGAGGAAAAAATGAAGCGAAAAGGTGTCTGTGGGGCAACAGCTGAGACTATTGCCGCTCGTAATTTCGTCCGAATGATAGCCGGCGGGGCGGCAGCCCATGGCGACCATGCCCGTAAGGTAACCGAAGCCTTTCTAGCGGTAGCTAGGGGAGAAGCTCCAGGCTACGACATTAAAGATGAGCAAAAGCTATTGCAACTAGCTCTAGATTGGGATATTGAAATCGGAGAGCGCAGTAACCAGGAAATAGCCATTGACATCGGCGAAAAAGCTCTGGCCGAGTTTGGCAGACAGGAAGGAGAACTCCTATTCTTAAGGCGGGCGCCATTAAAACGCCAGGAACTATGGCGAAGGCAGGGGGTCGCTCCCCGAGGCATAGATAGAGAAGTTGTAGAGATAATGCACCGTACCCATATGGGAGTTGATCAGGACTATAAGAACCTACTACGCCAAGGAGTTAGAACTGCCATATCCGATGGTTGGGGAGGCAGCATGATAGCTACCGAACTCCAGGATGTCCTTTTTGGTACTCCGGCACCGGTTTTCGGCCAGATAAACCTCGGTGTGCTCAAAGAAGACGAGGTAAATCTTATCATTCACGGTCACGAACCACAGCTGGCTGAGATGCTTGCCGTCGTGACCCAAGACCCCGAGATGATTGAATACGCCAAGTCCAAAGGGGCTAAAGGCATAAACCTAGCTGGCATGTGTTGCACTGCCAACGAGATATTGATGCGCCACGGGGTACCTATAGCTGGGAATTTCCTGCAACAGGAGCTGGCTGTAGTTACTGGGGCACTGGAGGCTATAGTGGTTGATGTTCAATGTATCATGCAGGGACTGGCAGATGTCGCCCAGTGCTACCACACTAAGGTTATCACCACTGACCCCAGAGCCCAGATACAGGGTGCTACTCATATCGAGTTTGACGAGCGTAATGCAATTGAGGTAGCTAAAAATATACTAAGAACTGCTATTGATAACTTCCCCAACCGGGGTAAGAACGTTCGTATTCCCAAGTATAAAACTGACCTAATTGCTGGATTCAGCCACGAAACAATTAACTACTTACTGGGCGGTATATTCCGGGCTTCATACCGACCGTTAAATGACAATATCATCAATGGCAGAATCAGGGGGGTGGCTGGGGTCGTCGGCTGCAATAATGCCCGGGTTCGGCACGATGATGTTCACCTTACTATGGTTAAGGAGCTAATTAAGAATGATATATTAGTGCTTCAGACTGGCTGTAGTGCAATGGCTTGTGCTAAAGCTGGGCTGATGACTCCAGAGGCGGCGTCAAAATATGCCGGTGAGGGACTGGCTTCGGTATGTGAAGCAGTAGGTATTCCACCGGTATTGCACCTCGGCTCCTGTGTTGACAACGCTCGTATCTTGATAGCAGCTACCGCTATGGTAAAGGATGGTGGCTTAGGCGACGACATCAGCGATTTGCCTGTAGTTGGGGCTGGTCCTGAGTGGATGAGCGAGAAGGCAATATCTATTGGTCAATACTTTGTTGGCTCCGGAGTATTCACTGTATTTGGCGTTAATTGGCCCACCCTGGGCAGCGAAGAGGTAACCAAATTTTTATTTGAGGATTTTGAGGCTATGTATAGCGGAATGTGGGCATTTGAACCTGACCCGCTTGAAGCAGCCAAACTTATGATTGAACAGATTGATAAGAAGCGTAAAGCGTTAGGTATTGATAAGGCTAGAGAAAGGATATTGTATGATATGGCGATGAGAAGAGAGCTGGAAGCAGTCTAATCGCCAAGGTATTAAAAAGATAACGAGGTTAAAGATATGTCAAAAATTATTGCATCAGCCGCTATTAGAGGAGCTTATAAAATTATAGACCGGGCTGAGAAGAAGTGGCAAGAGGCAATGGAGCAGTGGGGAGCAAATGAGCCGGTGGGCTTCCCTAACACTGCTTATTATCTACCAGTAATTTATGGGGTTTTAGGAATTGCAGTGGAAAAGTTAGGTGATATGGAGCAGGTTTTAAAGAGATGTAGGTCTCTGCTACCACCACCAGTAAGAGAACAATGCCCTTTGCCCTATCTGGCACCAGCCCTTGACGCCGGGATGGCAACCTTCTTTGCCGATGAGATTATTGAAGCGATAAGGTATCTGGAGGAGCCCAACTTTTATACTAAGCAGGAAGACCCTACTGATGATAATATCTGGTTAGGTGCCGCTGATGATGTAATCCTGAGAAAGAGGGGGATTGAATTTGTTGATGGCACTGCCCCTGGCTTTGCTGCTGTCCTCGGTGCAGCACCTAACCCTGAGATTGCCAAGAACATCGCTCAGGAACTCCAGCAGAAGAACCTATATGTCTTTATGTGCGCTGAACATAACGGGAAGAGGTTTTCGGAACAGCTTATAGAGGCAGGATTACAGATTGGGTGGCCGGTTCGGTTGGTCTCCTTTGGCCCTGATATTACCGCCGCTGTATTTGCTGCTGGTTTTGCCATCAGGGTAAGCTTTTCCTTTGGTGGCGTTAAGCCCGGTGATTTCAGGAGGCATCTCATCTATAACAAAGACCGTACTTTTGCCTTCGCTATGCCGTTGGGGTATGTTACCGATGAATGGTATGCTCAAGCACTGGGTTGTGTTAACTTTGGCTTCCCGACTATTGCCGATACCCCAATACCTGAGATATTACCTACCGGGGTTTGCACTTACGAGCATGTTGTCTCCAATGTCCCCCACGATAGAATAGTGGCTAAGGCGATAGAGGTAAGAGGGCTGAAGGTTAGCGTGGCTGAAGTACCGGTTCCGGTGGCCTTTGGTCCCGCCTTTGAGGGTGAAAGAATTCGGAAAGGGGAATGGTATTTAGAGTGTGGCGGCGGCAGGACACCTATGGTTGAGTGGACTACCTCCAAGCGGATGGATGAGGTAGAGGACGGAAAGATTGAAATAATTGGTCCCGAGATAACTGATGTTCCTGACGAATCCCACTTGCCTTTGGCTATAGTCATTGAGGTTGCCGGAAGAGAGATGCAGGAGGACTATGAGCCTATCCTGGAACGACAAATTCACCATCTGATAAACTACGCTCAAGGGGTCTGGCACCAAGGGCAAAGGGATATTGCCTGGCTACGAATTAGTAAACAGGCAAAGGAAAAGGGCTTTAAATTACATCATATTGGTGCTCTCCTCCATGCCAGACTGCACCAGGATTTTGGTCGAATATTTGATAAGATGCAGGTAAAACTCTATACCGAGGAGGATAAGGTAAGAGAGATAATAGAAAAAGCAAAGGCGATTTATGCGGTTCGAGATGCCCGAATTGAAGGGATGATTGACGAAGAGACGGATATATATTACTCATGCACTCTGTGTCAGTCCTTTGCCCCCAGTCATGTTTGTATGGTTAGCCCGGAAAGAACTGGTCTTTGCGGCTCTTACAACTGGATGGACTGCAAAGCCGCTTACGAGATTAACCCCACTGGACCCAATCAACCGGTGCCAAAGGGGGAAACCATTGATGCCAAACTGGGGCAGTGGAAAGGGATAAACGAGTTTGTGTTTACGGCTTCCCGCGGGAAGCTAGACCATTACAACTTCTATAGTATAGTGTATGACCCGATGACCACCTGTGGCTGCTGTGAGTGCATTGCCGCCGTCCTCCCCCTGTGTAATGGAATAATGACGGTAAATCGGGAGTATAATGGAATGACCCCCAGCGGAATGAAGTTCACCACCCTAGCTGGGACTATTGGCGGCGGCTTAAGCACCCCTGGCTTCGTTGGTCATGGCAAGTATAATATCTGCCAGAGAAAATTCCTCATTGGTGATGGTGGCTTATTAAGAGTAGTGTGGATGCCTAAGATGCTGAAAGAGGAGATTGCTGAGCGGCTGAAAGCTAGGTGTGAGGAGATGGGCGTTCCCAACCTGCTGGAGATGATTGCTGATGAGACAATTGGTGTCACTGAAGAAGAAATTCTTCCCTTCCTGGAAGAGAAGGGACATCCAGCGCTTACTATGGAACCAATACTAGGCTAAGAAAGGAGTTCTACTGTGCCACTTACTGGAATAGATATATTCAAGTTACTCCCCAAGACAAACTGTAAGGAGTGTGGCGAGCCTACTTGTCTTGCTTTCGCCATGAAACTAGCTGCGGGAAAGGCAGAATTAAGCGCCTGCCCCCATGTCTCTGAGGAGGCAAAAGCTAAACTGGAGGAAGCATCAACTCCTCCCATTGCCCCAGTTACTATCGGAGTCGGGGACAGGGCATTAAAGGTCGGCAGTGAAACAGTCATGTTTCGCCACGAAAAAAGGTTTGAGAACCCTCCCGGCTTTGCTCTCCTTATCACCGATACTATGGAGGAGTCTGAGGTCAATACCAGATTGGAGAAGTTCAACCAATTCCAATATGAGAGAGTCGGGCTTATTCTCCGTCCTGAGCTAGTAGCGGTAAAGGATGAATCGGGAGATGCCGGTAAATTTGAGGCTTTGGTTAACAAAGTGAAGCAAAATAGCGACGGCGGCATTATCCTGATGAGCAATAATCCAGATGTTCTGGCTACCGGCGTAAAGGCTTGCGCTGACCGGAAACCACTAATATATGCTGCTACTGAAGATAATGTGGTTGGTGTAACAGATTTGGCTAAGGAGCATTCGTGCCCGGTAGTAGCCAAAGCCTCAAGCCTGGAGGAACTTGCCCAACTGACAACTAAATTAACCGAGGCCGGTGTAAAAGACATTGTTCTTGATTCGGGGTCAAGAGACATTCACCAAGCATTTGAGGAGCAGGTAATCATCAGGAGCGCTGCCCTAATGAAAAAGTTTCGCCCCTTAGGCTTTCCTACTATTGTTTTCCCCTGCGAGATGACTGATGACCCGATGAAGGAAGCTGTAATTGCCTCCATGTTTGTGGCTAAATACGGTAGTATTATCGTTCTTTCTGACTTTCAGGGAGAAAGCCTGTTCCCCCTCCTCGTGGAAAGGATGAATATCTATACTGACCCCCAGCGACCGTTGGCGACTACGGAGGGAATATACGAGATTGGTAGTCCTGATGAGAAGTCACCGGTTCTGCTTACAACCAACTTCTCTCTCACCTACTTCATTGTCTCAGGTGAAATAGAAACTAGCAAGGTGCCCACTTACCTCCTGGTTAAGGATACTGAGGGGCTTTCGGTTCTGACCGCCTGGGCAGGAGGGAAATTTGTCGCCGATAATATTGCCCCCTTTGTTAAGAAGTGTGGAATTGAGGATAAGGTTAAACACCACAAATTGGTAATCCCTGGGTATGCTGCTGCTGAAAGCGGTGGTTTGGAAGAAGAGTTACCTGACTGGGAGATTCTTATTGGTCCCAGAGAGGCGGCTCACATACCATCCTACCTTAAGACATGGAAGCCAGAAGGAGGGGAGTGATGTTACTTATCGGGGAAAACATAAATATTATGTCAAATATTATCGGTCCAGCACTGAGGGAGAGGAACCCCAAGCCTATTCAAGAACTAGCCGAGGCCGAGGCTGAGACTGGAGTGGATTATCTTGACCTCAATATTGGTCCGGCACGAAGGGCTGGAGATGAGTTGATGGAATGGGTGGTAAAGACAGTGCAAGAGGTTACCAACTTGCCATTATCTCTGGATACAACAAATCCGGTGGCTATGGAGGCTGGACTAAAGATGCATAAAGGCAGGGCATTAATTAATTCTATCTCTTTGACAAGGATGGAGGAGGAATTACCTCTGGTTGAAAAATATGACGCTGACATGATTGGACTATTGTGGGGAAGAGAGGGGATGCCTCGGGATGCCGCTGAGAGAGGGATTATAGCTGTTGAGCTTGCCTATAGTGCCAATGAAATGGGTATCCCTAATGAGAATATCTGGTTCGACCCTATCGTGACCCCGGCGGTTAATGTGGATACCAACCAAGTGATACCCTGCCTGGAGTTTATGAGTATGCTGCAAGATATTGCCCCTGGGTGTAAATCTACTGCAGGCTTATCTAATATCTCCAATGGCACCCCTACCCACCTCAGACCCTATCTTAATCAGACTTATTTAATGATGCTTATGAAATATGGAATTCATTCCGCTATAGTTGATGCCTTTGACTCAGAGTTGATAAAGATAGCCAAGGGCGAGAAGCCTGAACTCGTTGCTCTGGTGCACCGGGTAATGGATGGCGAGAAACCTGACCTATCCTCCTTAAGCGAGGAGGAGGTAAAATATGTGAAAACGGTCAGGGTTCTCACTGGTGAATCACTCTACTCCCACTCCTGGCTTGAGCTATAGTGTCAACCTTCTAAACAAAGTTTGTGGTGACCGCTGAATGGAAAGCAGGTATTTGTCACTGCCGAACCAGCAAAATTATGAATATGCTTATGAACTGGCTTATAAGCTTGCCTGTGAGCAACTAAATAATATTGGTGATATAGACCAGCTATGCCTCAGAAGCGGCGCGCAATATCAGGTAATAGATTCCCAAAAAATAATCATCCTAGAATATCTAAACCAATGCTACCAAATCACCTTTCCTGATATAGACATTTCATTAATAGATAGCCAACAGGAAGTACCGATAAGGGACAAGATATTGATACTCCACTATTTGACCTTAGCCAAAGGTAGCCCCATCAGTAATAAAGTGATTGCCTATAGAGAATTGCCAGAAGGGACTATTTACTTCCCGACATTTTCCAAGAGAGCTATAAAACCCCTGTTAGACCACTTTGGTAAGGAGCCTCGCCTTCTAATAGACGCTGCCAAGAGGCTGGGGGGGTATAAAGCTGATTATGGCGATGTAGCGGTAACCATTAATGCTTTCAGCCGGGTACCTATAACTCTTGTTTTATGGCGAGGCGACGATGAGTTTACCCCCGAGGGGAGCATACTGTTTGATAGTACTATCCCTGACTATCTTTCCACTGAGGATATAAATGTGCTTTGTGAAACTATAGCCTGGAAGTTGGTCAAATTTTTAAAGTCCGTTGAAGGTTAGAAGAGTTAGAGATAAGCCCAAATTGAAGAGAGGAGCCCTTCTCTGTTACAATATACAGGTTTTAAACTGGTAAACCTGAGATACGAGATTGGCTCAGTGTTGCCAGCAAATAAATTACTATCCAAGAATTAAGCGAGTTGAAAAAGGAGAGGCAGTCTTGAGTTCAATTCCCCAGTCAAGGTTGTATTTAGATCGTTTTCTCCCCGTAGTGCTCACATCACCTTATATTGTGAGGGAAATGTTACAACTGGCTCAGGTTGGGAGGGAAGATGTAGTTTATGATTTAGGTAGTGGAGACGGGCGTATTCTTATTGCCGCAGTAAAGGAATTTGGAGCTAAAAAAGCTATTGGATATGAAACCAACGAAGATTTCTACCAGGCCTCCCTGAGTGAGATAAAACACCAAGACCTTCAGGAGAAGATAACAGTAATCAAAGGAGACCTGTTTAAGGCTGATATTTCAGAGGCTTCGGTCATTGCCCTATACTTATCACCCGAAGCCATCAAGCTTGTAACACCCAAGCTTGAAAAGGAAGCAAACTACGGAACACGTATAGTTAGCCGTGGCTTTGAAATAAATAAATGGCAACCAATTAAAGTTAAAAACCTAACATACTCCACAGGCAACCCCAGCCGACCAATTTATTTATATACGATACCGGAATCCCTCAAATAGAAGCACTCCGCTTCTAAATTGGCTTCCTTCGCTGGGCAAGCTTAGCCAGCCAGATACTCATCTCATATAGAACTATTAACGGAGCAGCAACCAGGGTCTGATTTATAGGGTCAAAGGTAGGGGTAATTATGGCAGCCAGGATAAAGGCAAATATAATTGCCAGCTTCCGTTTATCAGAGAGCCACTTTGGCTTGAGAACGCCAAGCCTTGCCAGAAAGGTAGTCACTACTGGCATCTCAAAGACAAGACCAACCGCCAGCAGCAGTCTGGTCACGATTGAGATATAATTGCCAATCTTAATTTGGGGAGAGGCTATATCACTACCAAAGGTAATTAAGAAATTTGTTGCCGGTGGTATTAGAATGAAGTAAGTAAAGGCGACACCGGCGGCAAACATTAGCGCTATCCAGGGGAGTATCAGATAAACATATTTCTTTTCCTTAGAGGTGAGTGCCGGGGAGACAAACATAATAAGTTGATAAGTTAGGTAGGGCATGGCTAATATAATACCGCTGACCAGGGATACCCTCATAATGGTGCCGATCATCTCTGTCATCTCGATAAAGATAAGAGTGATGTCTTGGGGGGCGGGAGCAATCAGAACGTTAAATATCTGCTGAAAAAATATGAAGGAGAGAGTTGAAGTAATTACTACTGCGATAACACTTTTGATTAAGCGCTGACGAACTTCCCCGAGATGCCCGAGGACACTTAGTTTCTTTTCGTCACTACTCATCTCATCACTAGCGTCTCACCGGTCTCTCGGACTAGTAACCTCTTCGTCTCGGGGTTCAGCCGTACTTACACTTGAAGATTCAGTGGGCTTATCGCCACTGTTTTTTCCTGGCTGATGTGGATTGTCTTTTTCTTTGTCTATTTCCTTGGTCACCGTTGTTGTGAGGTCGAAGGTAGCTTTTTTTAAGGTACGTACCGCTTTCCCCAGCATCCTGGCAATTTCAGGTATCTTTCCTGGTCCCCATATTATCAGGGCTACGACAAGGACTAGTAATATTTCCAGTATCCCCATGTCGAGAAAACCCATTACCCTCACCTCACCATTAACTACTCGAGGACCAAATCACCAGTTGATTTGACTACTGTTTGGGAACAATGACCTTCTACCTATAGCTATAGGAATATAAGCTATCCTCTTACTCCTCGCCGGCCTTGGTTGTCTTCTTGGTGACCTTCTTTTTGGGTTTGGGGGGTTCTTCTTCCTCTTCACCCTCTTCACCATGCTGTCCCTTACGGAACGCTCTCAGCCCTTTACCAATAGCCCCGCCAACCTGCGGCAGTTTCCCTACCCCAAAGATAATTAAGATAATCACCAAGATAATAACAATCTCCCATCCTCGTGGTGGTGTAAACATAACTCCCTCCCCACAAAAATAATACCTATTTTAGCCCATTTCTATCCCTATTGAGATGGATTTCCTGATAGGCTAACTTAATTATAATTAACTTAGCTGGAATTTTCAATTACTAGCGGTCTGTAATCGCTCCTCACCGGGATAGGCAGCTATGCAGAAGGCAATCTTAAGCTGTAATGCTCTTTAGAGGCGTTTATCCTAAATATTATGGCTCCTAAATGAAGAACACATGGCTCCACAAGAAGACACCAAGAGAATATATTACCTCTTCATCGCTTTGCCCTAGCCCAAGCCCTATCGCAGGGACTGTATCCATATTCCTGGGCTTGGGCATCGATATCAAAAGTAAATAAGCGCTCCAGAGGCAGCAAGACCTCGGATTTAGCTTGCCGCAGGTCTAAGGTTTTCAAGTACCGTTTACACCCCTCACATACATAGAGCCGATAGAGCCCTTCATCATCGGTAAAATAGGCTAGGGCATCCTGGTCCTGGGTGCCACAATAGGGACACTCCAAACGTTGAAAGAGCCACTCGGCATCACAACGAGAGCACAGAAGCCACCTTGCCCCGCGCTCTTTATCCAGAAAAGCAAAGTCAGGATTGCCCCCACAAATTGGGCAATATCCACGCCGCCAGCGCTCTTGGTTCACCCTGCCAAGCAAGGCTTTAGAATAGCTGACTAAAAAAGGATTGAGAGTGGCGTGGATTATAGCCTCCAGAAGATGTTCACTGACATCATCAGCTTCCATCAGGGACGGCAAGCTGGCTCCCTCGAACCATGCCTTGACCATTTCCCTAGATAGGGAGGGACGGGACTCCGGCTCCTTCAGGCTTTGGGGGAACTCACCAAAAAGCTCCGGATATGTAGCAAAGGCACCGGTAACTTCGGTAAATATATCCTGTAGTAACGACCAATCGAAGGCAATATCATTAAAACCTACTAGCGGTAGTCCCTGCTCCATTCGTTCGCTGATAGTCCGGCTAGATAAACCAGGTTTAGGTATGCCTATACGCCGCTTAGCCCTCGATTGAATGCGTAGTAATCTTCGGTAAAACTCAATGAAGTTAGGGTCAACATCCTCCTTAACTTTCCATTCTTCTAACTTTCTAAAAATTTTGCTATTCGTCGGCACTTGGACTTTCCTTCATGCCCTTAGAAACTCTGTCGTACCATTTACGGTGATGTGCCTTGGCATATTCAGCCGATACTTTACCGCGAGCCATGGAGCTCCACGCTCCAGTCCGGAGGGGACGCATAAGAGGATGAATCACGGACAGGAAAACATGGACAAAGAACATAGCACCAAGGGCGATGAAGGCTACATCATGGGCAAAGATACTCCATTGCAGAAGCGCAGCCGGTGCTGTAGTCTTGAATACCCACATAATTAACCCGCTCACTCCTATGACCACCCCCATAACAATAACCATTAACCACCACAACTTCTGACCTGTATTCATATGCTCTTGAGGAGGCATAGCTTCCTCATCACACAAGAAGTAATAACGAGGTGCTGCCTTAAGCCATTCTAAATCATCTTTTCCCCAAACGAAGGCTTCCTTTAACCCCTTCCAGCTTGCTTTCCAGTTAGTCAGCAGGTAGATGAGGGGTCCCGCTACAATGATAACGGCACCGATGCGGTGTAAGATGCGGGTCCAGCTATCCACCGCCAGAAACCCCAAACTGGGGATAAAGAGTATTAGCCCGGTGAAGAACAGAATTATGAAGGCACCACCATTGAACCAGTGTAATATCCTAGTTGGCTTTCTATAGCGTTCAACTTCTTGCTCCATCTTGATCCATTTGTAGCGTTCAACCTCTTGCTCCATCTTATTCCTCCTTCCTACCAGGTAGCTCTCTTCTTAATTTTGCTTCTCGGGCTATGATGTAGTTTATCCCTAACCCCAATAAAGCCAATCCGCCTACCGCCCAGCCTATAGGTTGAATCACATCCTTCCAGGCTATGGCTGCCGCTGGAACCTTGGGGTCTACAGGCAGCCCATATACATCAGGTGAATCACCAAGGACATACATTACATGTAAGCCTCCCAGCTCTTTATCGCCGTAGAAGTAGGCATTGGGATGGCCGTTAGCCTGTAGGGCTTGAACTAGTTCCCCGCCCACTACCACTAGTTCATCACGGTCACCAAATGTCAGGGCACCGGTAGGGCAGGTTTTGACACAAGCTGGCTCATAGCCTTCGGCAATCCGGTCAAGGCCAGGGGTTGTGCAAAAGACACACTTATCCATTTTGGCTACACCGGTCCACAAGTTGCTGTCACTTCGTGGCACATTAAAGGGGCAAAAATCAGCACAGTAGCCGCAGCCACTACAAAGGTCTTTATCATAGGCGACAAAGCCAAGTTCGTGGTAATAGAGAG
>DUFC01000016.1 GCA_011191875.1 Dehalococcoidia bacterium
GAAACCATGGCAGACCTTCGATATGTTGGGCGTTCAGACAACTTTGCCGTGTCTTCAATGCAGTAAAAGCACGTGAAGAAGGTATCGTGATAAAAAAGTACCGTGACCTGGATAAGCATCATGAGCTACTGTTCTACGAGGGATGTATCGACAGTGGGGGGAACGCTTACGTAGCTGACCGGAGAACTCCGAGCAGTTGGGTCAAAGCTGCTTAGAGTGCTTCCAAGAGAACGCTACTATTAACTAGTAACTAGGAGGAGGGATTGGAAATGGCCAGGATAACTAAAGAAATTGCTGGAAAGATACTGGGGGAGGTTCCTTATGACAAGCAGTTTTATTGTACTGATGGAAGAATTGTGAAAAACTTGGCCAGCAAGCGAGAAATTTATTATCAACCGGGGGTGAATGATGGAACAGTCGATGATAACCACAGATAATACCATTTTCGTGCTATTGTCCTTCGAAGGCCCCGACCCGTACTCTCTAGCTGGTGGTCTGGGAACCAGAATCACCTACCTTTCACAGGCTCTTGCCGGCATAGGCTTCCCCACTCACCTCTTCTTTATTGGTGACCCGAAGGCAAGGGGAGAGGAAATCATTGACCATGGCCGTCTTACACTCCACCGCTGGTGCCAGTGGATCAGCGAGTATTATCCCAACGGTGTTTACCAGGGTGAAAACGACAAGGTCAACGACTTCAACGACTCAATCCCGCCTTTCGTAATTGACCGGATAACGAAACCGGCTATAGCAAGTGACAAGCTCGTAGTTGTCTTGAGCGAGGAATGGCATACAACCGAAGCTATCTGTCGCATCAGCGAGCAACTGAAGAACCAGGGAATGAGGGACAGAGTAGTGACGTTCTGGAACGCAAACAACACTTACGGTTTTAACCGGATTGACTGGCCACGGCTGGCGCAGAATGCTGCAATCACCACCGTCAGCCGGTACATGAAGCACATTATGCGGGGAATGGGTATCAATCCACTGGTAATCCCTAACGGTATTCCCGAGGTACTGCTGGGTGAGGTCGATGGCAGGCTATCAGCCAGGCTAAGGCAGCGTCTAAAGCCCGACATACTCTTAACCAAAGTTGCCCGCTATGATACAACCAAGGGATGGAATGAGGCTGTGGAGGCAACAGCCAGGCTCAACCGGAGAGAGACAAAGACAGTACTGCTGGCCAGGGGCGGTATAGAACCCTACGGCGAGGAAGTGCTTTATAACGCCAGGCAGCTAGGCCTCAAAGTCAAGGACGTTACTGCCAGGGGAGATAGTGTAGATAGCTATCTTGAGGCCATCGACAGGGAAGATGAAGCGGAAGTTTTGAACATAAAATTTCAGTGTCCTCCACAACTTCTGCGTATCCTATATAATGCGTCGGACGCCGTCTTGGCCAACAGCAGTCATGAACCCTTCGGGCTTGTTGGTCTAGAAACCATGGCAGCTGGCGGTGTTGCATTTACAGGTGGCACCGGCGAGGACTACGCTGTTCACATGCGCAATGCAATCGTCCTGGAGACCTCAAACCCGAGAGAGATCGAGGATTATGTGACCTATCTGGATGACCACGAAGATAAGGAGGAGGATATCCGCAATTCGGCTCGACATACTGCTAGGGGATTTACCTGGGAAGAGATCATCAAGAACCTTATCGAAAGGACGGAGGATCGTGCCTCCATGCAGGGGATTTTGTGGAGACCTGTCAGAAGCACAGTACCCGATGCTGAAGAAAGGGGTGTCTCCGAGACACTATCACTGAACCAGAAGATGTTACCCATGACGGTCGGTTAGACAAAATAATAGCACTTACTCTTACTTAGAAGGCGAATTAGGGAGGTAAAAAAATGGTGAAGTTCCAAAAACTGGATGCCTGGAAGCTCTTGGCAGATGTGCCGGATGAGTACGCATTCCGTTGTCATGACGGAGGCGTCTTCAAGAACATGAGAGAGCTTCGTGACGGCCTGGAGGCTATCTCTGATGAGACTTTCGGCTTTCACGCCAATGCCGAGAAGAATGACTTCAGTAATTGGGTGAAAGATATCATCAATGACGAAAAGCTCGCCAGAGACCTCACGAAATCCCATAGTAGGCTTCAGGCAGCCAAGAGCGTAGCAGCGAGAGTCAGTTCCCTCTCCACCAAGCTGAAGCCAATGACTGCTTAAAGTCAAAACCTAGAAAAGCTATCCCTATTTTGCAAGTTATAAATACAGGACGCTTTCATGAAATTTAACACCGTCTGGAAGTGGTGGGATCATCTGCGAGTGGGACTATGTAAGAAGTTTGCTGTTGAAGGCGTGGAGATACGCACCTTACCGTATGATGATTTATCCGATAAAGAACAGGAAATCGTGTATCATTACTGGTCATATGGCGAACTATTGAAGAAAGAACTCGAAAGGAAGTAAGAGATTATGTTCAAACGCGTTCTCGTTCCCCTTGACGGCTCCCGCCTTGGATTACGGGCCCTGCGGTATGCAACTGAAATTTCACAACGTTTCGGAGCCGAGATTGCCTTGTTGCAGGTAATAAAGTCTGCGACACCTGTTATTACCGCCGGTGTCCCTGGCGTTGCCAGCCCAGTGGCATCCGAGGCAACTGTGCAAGTAGCACTCGATGAAGAAAAAGAAACGCAGCTAGTGCCAGGCGATATCTTAACAGGAAAGCCAGAGGGATAAAGTCTCAGGACATGCCCACGTCGTATGATGTGGTAATCGGAGACCCGGCCCAATCCATTATGGAGTTCGACAAGAAAGAACGTATGGATCTGATAGTGATGAGCACCCACGGCAAGAGCGGATTGAAGAGGGCTATTATGGGGAGAGTTGCGGACGCAGTGATTAGGGATTCTGGCAAACCCGTACTGGTTATCAGACCGCACCCACGTAACAAATAGCATGCTGGCTAAAAACCGTCTTTCTTCTGTCAAACAGGAGAAGTTACTCGAGCGGAGAGAGAACTATATGAGAATCAAGAAGGCAGTGATAACGGCTGCCGGGTGGGGTACAAGATTTCTACCTGTCACCAAGTCCCAACCCAAAGAGATGCTGCCACTGCTGAATAAACCGATAATCCAGTATAGCGTCGAGGAAGCCATTGCCTGCGGTATTGACCTCGTTGTTATTATAACCTCAATGGGGAAGCGAGCTATTGAGGATTACTTTGATCACCATTTCGAGTTGGAAAGTATGCTTGAGCGAAAGGGCGAGACTCGACTCCTGGAAGAGGTCCGTCGTTCATCCAACATGGTGGACATCGGGTACATCCGTCAAAAAGAACAGCTTGGACTGGGGCATGCCGTTCTTACCGCAAAGAACATGGTAGGCAACGAGCCGTTCTTCCTGATGCTCCCCGACGATCTTTTTGAAAACAGGGAGCTGGTGCTCAAAGAGATGATGCGGATATATGAGAACTATCAGGGCAGTGTGGTCGCTGTAAAGAGGGTAGCCGAAGACGAGGTAAATAGGTACGGGATAATCGAGTATAAACAGGTGGCTGACCGCATTTTCAAGGTAATAGACCTCGTGGAAAAACCTCGATCTGAAGACGCTCCTTCCGACCTTGCTATTATGGGAAGGTATCTACTCCCACCTGAAATCTTCGGAGCCATCCAGGAAACGTCGCCAGGTAGAAACGGGGAAATTCAACTCACAGATGCTCTCAGACGCTTACTCAAGCAGCGTCCACTTTATGCTTATGAGTTTGAAGGTGAGCGGTGGGATGCTGGTACACTACCCGGATGGTTGGAAGTGACCATAGCACTGGCACTACAGGAACCGGAAATCGCTCCCAGGTTAAGAAAATATCTTCATAAAATAAGTTCAGAGACAGCCAGCGCAGTCTAACCGATTCCTGGGAGAAAATAATGGATAACGAACAGAAGTATGAAAGAAAAAGGAGAGCAGAGACCAGAGCATTGAAGCAGGGTCACAACGAGCGAGTGGTTAGGCGCCAGACAAAGAAAATGCAAGTTACTGGGCGTTTCAAATAGTTATTAAGGACAGTAGTTAATACCACTGCCCTTTTTATTTGCCACAGGTTGTGGTATTACTCAAATTAACTAGTGGTTTACCTGTTCGAGGTGTACAGAACTGTCTCCGTACGTTTTGCCCTTAAATAGAAATATATCCAAATTGCTGTACAGGTCCCTGTCACTCCTTACCGATATTTTTTTCTCGCTTGCTTTAATCCAATCGTAGATGAATATGGAATCAACAGGATATTTGCCACTTGATAGCCTGCGACGTATGTACCATAACCGTAACATTTCTTCTGGCGACAGCCGATATTTCGTTTCAAGAGTGTCTAGCACATTCGCAGGCCATCGCCCATCGAATGAATTATTTGTTTTCAATAAATTGGAGACTTTCCTCAACATAGTCTTTGACTTATTCAACATCGGTATCACCTCTAATTAGTTACTATTAATTATGTTACATATTAATGATATACATATCATGTATAATATAATATGTAATAGAATACAGGTTAATATATACAGGAATCATAAAGCATAAATAATACCTTGTCAATACCCTTGAATAAAATATTTTTAATAAAATACTATAATCTACTGAGGATATTAGCCTTCAATAAGCGTAGTATTGCTATAATAATTAAAAAAGCAGATAGTAATAACCACAAAGTACTTGAAATTACCAAAAAAATATGTTATAAATATTATGACTTTGTTTACATGAAAGCATTTAAAATTAAAACCTAGGCACGTTTCGTTATGAATGATAGATAGAATATAAACAGGGGGTGTAAAAAGTGCCTGAACCTGTGTTCTTGACAAATCAAGCGTTGGTATTAAGACATATTGCCCGTCAGCCGCGTATTACCGGCAGAGAACTTTCAATTATCGTAGGTGTCACAGAACGGACGACGTTGAGAATCATAAATGATTTGCTTGCAGCGGGGTACATAACCAAGATGCGCGAGGGAAGGCGAAATCGGTACATTGTCAATCCGGATAAATCTATTAGTGCTCCTGGTTTAGACGATGTGCCGACTGAGGAACTTCTTAAGACGTTTGGTTGGAAAAAACGGGGCAGGCCGCGCAAGACCGCTGATTAATCCCGATTTACCTAAGTCGTGGTTATGGTCTACCTAACCGGAATGCCAGGTAATCCAAGAGAAACAATATGGCGACCGATTAACGTAGGTACCTCGAATAGAATTGACCTTTGTTGCCATAAACAGATTGTGTGACAATCTTGCATAATGTCACATTCAAGTATTTTGTTAAGTGGAACAGCAGTTGTCTATTTTATCCCCCTTGCACTTTCAGTGATTTAATGTATAAATAGAAACAGAGTGGATAAGCAACAGTTGTTTGATGACAGGAGAAATACCAACTGAGAAAGTACTGGAACTCTGCGAAACGATCTATACTAAAGTATTGAAATCAATAGAGGAGGATTTTATGACTATACCTGAAGAAAAAGCGCGTTGGGTCATGTCAGCAGAGAGTAATAAGGAATCAGCAGAGCGATATGATGCCTGGGCTGAACAATACGATGCCGATCTCCAATCTTGGGGTTATCGTAGTCCTGCGATCATCGCTGGAATCGTGGGTCGCTATATCCCGCTGGACAGTTCACCAATTCTGGACGCGGGTGCTGGCACAGGTATCATCGGTGAAGTGCTCAATATTCTGGGGTACAAAGGCATCGTGGCCTTGGATCTATCGAAGGGAATGCTAGATGTCGCCGCCCGCAAGGGAGTCTACTCAGACTTATACCAAATGGCTCTTGGAAAGGGTATGGATTTCCCAACCGACTATTTCGCGGCAGTCGTGTGTGTAGGAACATTTGCTTCTGGTCACGCGCCACCAGATTCACTTGATGAACTCATTCGTATCACGCGCCCACGCGGTCACATAATCTTCACCGTACGTTCTGAAGTATACGAGCGAGGTGGCTTCAAGAGAAAACAACAGGAACTCCAATTGGCAAACGAATGGCAACTTTTAGAGATAGTTGGTCCATATATTTCAATACCAGGGAGCGATGATCCGGAAGGGACAAATAAGGTTTTTGCCTATCGTGTTACGTAGACTAACTTATATGTTTGACTAATGTGGTCGACCCCCGTGGCTGAATTTTCAATAGTCTCTATGACCTGGCTTTTGCAGAAGATGGCGAATTATTACATTTGGTAACAAAAAGTAAATTGTCACATCCGAGCACTGTTGTATGTGACAAAACTGCATTCTGTTAGATGCTAGTTGTATATCTTATTGCAGCAAGAAATTTTGTTTTCGCTTAAGTGTAAACCTCTCCTTTCCTCAGCAATTCAGTGCACTATCCACCCGGATCGTCTTCTAACTGGCGACTATCGATATCACTATTGTCCGGCTCATCCAGGTGATGCTGCTCTATCCATAGGGCAAACCCTATGACAGATTCCAGCAGTCTTCGTTCGCCTTTTTAAAGATAGGTAATATTACGTGTCTTTTTGGTCATTATTATTGCGTGTCGATAAGCCTGCCAACTTCTAAGGACTGGCCTAACTTGATAGAGCAGTTGTGAAATATTGCTCCCTTCACCTATTCTGAGAATTGCTTCACTATCATCGACACCACTATCAATCAGATGCACATGAATCAGATGCTGGCGCAGCATTTTAGTCTTATCTTCACTCTGCATAGCTCGGGTCAAATAGTAGTAGCCAGTCTCCAAAATGTGTTCGATAAGGCAGTAGCGCGGCACAGTGAATTGAGCTGCCAGATCCTTTGTTTCGTCTATTAGTCGCTCATCGACCATCATATTAAGCTGTCTCCTTTGCCTTAATGCTACATCTTTTTTTCTGATCTCATTTGCCAGTTTCTTTTTCAACAGATTGACCAAATTCATCTCTTGGCCTCCTTATTCTTATTTGTAGAATGACATCTTGGGAGACCCAGAAATTCATTCGGATGTGACACAAATTCCTGGGTCTCACTTTTTGTTTGTAAGGTGTTTTCCATTTACTACTGTTTTATTACTCTCTAAACTTAAAAATCCTCCTCTCCTGTTTCTGCCATCTCCTCAGCACGGCTGATTATCTCCCGATACCATCTATAAGGAATCTGAATTTCGCTCAAACCTATACCAAGTTCTCGCAATTCTTGTACGAGATCTGCTAATGTCGGCATTTTATTATTCTCCTTCTTACATAGATTTTTTCTAGTTCTGTGAAAGCCAGAGTCAACCGCCTTCAGTTATTTACTATTGTTTTACTTCGTTCTCCACCTCCTTATGCGTAATCTCGAACGATTTCGACCAAAGCCTCTCATACCACTTCCTGTGTTCTTCAGCAGCCACCTTGCGGTAACGTGCGGTGGTGCTAAAAGAGGCATGTCCAAGATGCTCCTGAAGTAATCTAAGCCCGTCACCAGAATCGTTCATCTTCACTGCGTGAATAGCAAAGGCCTCTCTCAGACGGTGAGGGCTTATACCTCTTGTCTTCCCTGTCTCCGGGTTAACTATCTCTTTAATACCAGCCTTTTGTGCACAGTCCCGCACTATACGCCAGCTATGACTGCGACCAATCCCAAAGACGAGCTGTTTCCCATTTCTTATTACAGTCCTACCCTGGTCTATGTAGTCCCTTAGCATCTCAAGAGTGTCTTCATCGAGAGGCAGTGTCCTTATTCTGCGATGCTCCTTGGACTGTGAAACCGCTTTCTCCACCTTAAGCTCGCATCGGGGACAAAATCTGTGATTGGCAGATAATCTAGCACTGCAATCAGGACAATCTAGTCTTAGCCGTTTTTTCAGATGCTGGATGATGACCACACACTTTTGGAAATCGATATCCTCGATAGATATGGTCAGAGCCTCTGATATACGACATCCTAGACGTGAGAGCAGTCTTATCAGCAGCTCATCTCTTGGATTGCTGGCGGCAAGCTCCAGCTTTTCAATTTCTTCTGATTTGAGATAAGTTTTCATTATATTTTCCACCGGTGCTGACGAGCTCTTTAGGAACCATAGATCTGGATATATGAATGTACGTCGATATCGGTAGGAATCTCATGTTAGGCCTCCTGTGGTGCCCGGCATGGAAGAGGCCAATAGTTGAGGCAGATTAAGAAGTGAATGTTCAAATATAATACGAAGGTTTTCTATTAGTTTGTTACCTATATAGATATTGGGGATGAGCCTAGTTTTATTAGGATTCATGTTCATCCCTCTTAGCGAGCTGTTGTATAAGCTCCGCAACTTGATCTTGTTGATGACGGCAATTACTGACAAGAGTTTGCCTTAGCTGGTCTGCCACTTGACCTAAGGCAGCTAAATGGATTAGTATTTCTATTAAAAGGTGCTGTTGGCGGACTGAAAATCCGCGTGTCCCCAGTTCGATTCTGGGCCTCGGCACCAAGTTAATAAGCCGAAGTGGCGGAAGTGGTAGACGCGGCAGTCTCAAAAACTGTTGGAGGGCAACCTCCGTGTCGGTTCGAGTCCGACCTTCGGCATTAGATGCCGAGTTGTGTAGTGGTAGCACGGGGGACTTTGGATCCCTTAGCCCTGGTTCGAATCCAGGCTCGGCAGCCATAATGTTCCCCGATAGCTCAATGGTAGAGCGGGCGGCTGTTAACCGCTAGGTTGTAGGTTCGAGTCCTACTCGGGGAGCCAGTTTTTTTGAATCTGAATGGATAGAACTTAATCAGCATAACCTACTGTTACTTACTAGGTATTAATTATGAAAGTAGTTTCAATTGTGGGGATGGCCGGTGCTGGGAAGTCAGAAGTGGCTAGAGTATTTGAGGAGAATGGCTTTGTTAGAGTAAGGTTTGGGGATTTGACTGACGATGAAATTAAGAAGAGAGGATTAGAGCTAAATGAGAGAAACGAGCGCTATATTAGAGAGCTCCTTAGAAAAAATCACGGGATGGCAGCTTATGCCAAACTGAATCTACACAGGATTGATTCAGCACTTGAGCATTCGGATGTGGTGATTGACGGGCTTTACTCATGGGAGGAATATACATTTCTCAAGAATTATTATCAGGAAGGCTTTTATGTAGTAGCTGTTTGGGCATCACCGAGAACAAGATATGCACGACTAACCAGCAGATTAAACCGATGCCTGACATTGGAGGAAGCTGCCAATCGGGACAGGGTAGAAATAGAGAATATTAATAAGGGCGGACCTATCGCTATGGCAGACTTTACCATCATAAATGGAGCTTCTTTGGAAAAACTAAAGAGGGGGGCAAAAGGGATTATCCTTAAATTAAGATGAAAAGATTGGCCAGACCAAATATTGATGACTATTTTCTAAAAATAGCCTCGGTGATAGCCGAACGCTCAACCTGCCGACGGCACCATGTAGGGGCGGTGGCAGTGAGGAATAAACATATACTGGCTACGGGCTATAATGGTGCTCCTTCCGGCTTTAGGGACTGCCTTGAGCTTGGTTGTTTGCGGGATGAGCTGAATATACCATCAGGGACAAAGCATGAAATATGCCGGGGCACTCACGCCGAGCAAAATCTAATCATACAATCCAGCCTTCATGGCGTCAGCCTTGAGGGAAGCACTATTTATGCTACCCATACACCGTGCGTATTGTGTGCCAAGATGCTGGTCAATGCTAAGATAGGGCGATATGTTAGCTATGGTAAGTATAATGATGATGCCTTTATAGACCTGTTCCAAGAAGCTGGCATAGAACTAGACATAAAGACAAGACCCTCATCACGAATAAGCTACTTGGATTAGTGCTTTTAACTTGACATCAGTGGTAGAATTGATTACGCATAATTTATAAGGTATATATAATGTTAGCACTACATGCCAAGGTAATTGTTAATCCGGTAGCAGGAGCTTACTCGACACGCCGGAAGTGGCCACGCATCAGTAAGCTTTTAAGGCATGTTGGGCTATCATTTGACTATGAATATACGGAGGGTGTTGGGCATGCTATCGAGCTGGCTCGGGCGGCAGCTAGTGATGGTTACCGATATGTGGTGGCTGTGGGTGGTGACGGAACAGTGAATGAAGTAGCCAATGGCATACTTTATTCCACTGGATCAAGTAATACAAGTCTTGGTGTAGTAAGTACTGGAACTGGGAGTGATTTTGCACGTTCGGTGGGTATTCCTCGAGATTATAACAGTGCTTGCTCATTCTTAACTAGCTCACAAAGGCTGTTGATTGATGTTGGTGTGGTTGAGTATAAGAGCAAGGGGCAAGCTTTACAGCGTTTTTTTATTAATGCGGCTGGTGTGGGTTTTGATGCTGCGGTAGTAGAGACTACAGAGCGGCTGCCTAAGTATTTTGGTGGCACTATTCCTTATGTGGCTGGGTTGCTCAGGACTCTGTTTGGCTATGAAAATAAATCGGTTGTTGTACATCTTGGGAATAAGGTCGAAGACAAGCGTGTCTTGAGTATAGTGGTGGCTAACGGGTGCTACTTTGGGGGTGGGATGTATATGGCACCTCAGGCTGAGCTTAACGATAGCTTACTGGATGTGATGACTGTTGGTGATATAGGTAAGTTTGAACTGCTAAAGGCACTGCCAACGGTATATAAGGGAACTCACATTAACCACCCCAAAGTCAGGATGGAAAAGGCAACACATATTACCATTGAATCCTCAGAGCGAGTACTGGTACATGCCGATGGTGAACTACTGGGAGAGGGTCCAGCATCCTTCTGGCTAATGCCAGCCGCCTTGAGCATTGTGGTATAGTATATAGCTTAAACAGAGCTAGTATTTCAGGTTGCTTATCAGCCTCTTTCTTCCTACTCTCCCACCCCAGAAGCATATTTGGGGGTAAAACCCCCAATCTCTAACTTTATATATAAGGGTAAAGCACAGAAGCGTTTATAAACGGCCTAAAGGTTAGTTATTAGGGGAAGAAAGAAGGGGCGAAGCCCCTTTAAAAATAATAATTCCCCATCTCCTTAGAAGGAGAGGGAGATTAAGGGGGTGAGGTTGACAATCAATCTATATTTTCTCCCTGATAGGCCCCCTGGTAGCCTTCGGTCTCTTTGGTTAGCTGCAGGAAAACAATCTGCACAATTCTGGCGTTCCTCTGCAAGCGGAATCCCTGGGGGTTATAGACTACCATGAGAGACTGTGAACGACCGGAGTAACCAGCATCCCATACTGCAGTGTTTACCGTGACACCACAACGAAGCAGACTCGACCTGGGAGTAGCTAATGCCATAACATTCTTGGGTAGATGGATAATCTCATTGTAGGTAATACTGTAGGCACTAGGCACTAGGTCAATAAAATCCAATCCGTCAAACACTAGCGGAGCTAAATCGGATACAAACCTCTGGCTGTCCATAACAGCTATCTTACCCGGCGACTGGAGTAAAGCTATCTCACGCAGGGTAAGGTCAATGCCATTGGGCTGTAGCTGCTGTTCAAGGTTTATGCAGTCTTCTACTA
Source organism: Dehalococcoidia bacterium (assembly GCA_011191875.1). Lineage (GTDB taxonomy): Bacteria > Chloroflexota > Dehalococcoidia > Dehalococcoidales > W498 > W498. The sequence goes on from DUFC01000016.1 coordinate 11,399, forward strand.
GTGGCGGCTCTTGCTGTAGTAACCTTTTAATATCCTGTTTGGATAAAATAGCTGTCGTTTCTAAAACTCCCTATCTAAGTCTCGGCTTGATTGGGTGTAGAAGTAAGGGGGGCTTTTTAGCCCCCCTTACCTAACTCTTACCTCTCAAAGTGGCGGAGGGATGGGGGTAGTGAAGAAGTCAGTGCCAACAACCTCCATACCAACTAGGTTCATAGCTCTTATCTCTATCTCGATAGTTTCTCCACAGCCAGCCTCCATCCCAATAAAATTCTCATAATATCCTGTATATATAGGCCCTGAATCGAACGGTACCCCATTTATATATAGAATAACGCTGGTGACCGGGTAATCGCCACCGGTGCTGATATCCTCCGCCCAAAAGAAGATAGTGACATCACAGTAGCATCCCCACTGGTCGCGAGTGCACTCAGCATAAGCCTCAAAGCTAGCATATAATACCTCCTCTACCGGAGGTTCTTCTGGAATAACAAAAACAGTTGCCGCATCTTGGTCATAAACGATTACACTATAATCATAGGCACAGTGGGCACTTACGAAAACCTCGTTAATATTTGGCCCGGGATATTCAGCGATGGCATCATATTCAATGGCTATGGTTTCTCCTGGCGCTAGCGCTCCGATATCACTCAAGTCCCAAATAAGTAGTAGTCCTCCCCCACTCTGATTAATGTCATCAGGTGGTCTAGACCCATATGGCGTTCCATTGTAGTAGATAACTGCTTCATTTCCGTATTCCAAGCAACCTGGTAGAAAGTCTATCATACCCAGGTCAACGATATCACGACATTCTCCATCGTTTTCAATCTCTAGTCTGAAGGTAACTGGCTGACCTGGTTCGGCTTCGATTTCATCCGACCACGTATCAAATGGGTCATACCACACCCATTTATCCACATCTATGCCCGGCTTACAGGGACACTTACATTCACACCATTGATTATCTTCCCAGGGCTCCTGAGCTTTGCCTTGTTTCCTATTATGTTCATTAACCTTGGCCTTGGCTGATTCATTTGCTTCCATCGGGTCTACACCATCGGGCGGTATGGACGTATCAGAATCAGGGTCTCTCAAGTCCTCATCTAAGCCTTCGGTATAAACACCTCCTCCGGAATAAGTAGCCCATGATTCAGTGTCAGTTGATGTTCCTACTACTGACCTTCCTTCACCGGTTACCCCATCGACATTGAAGTTTCCAGCAAAGCACGATTCAATTATTACGGAAACGTGGCAACAGCATCCGGGTGTCTCACAGTCTTCATCCGGGCATGGGGGGATTTTGTTCAAAAAGTCTTCCAGGCTGTTATCTTCACCATCTCCGTTGGTGGGATTTAATACCTCTTGTGTATTGCCGCTGCTGTTCTTAAGCGCAATACCCCCAGACTCCTTGCCATGTCCACAGATATATATCAGAACATGGTCACCACACTTTACACTTGCTGCCAACTGGCCAAATGCACTGCCAATGTCTCCTAAAGAATTGTTGCCCGGACCAAGATTGCCCATTGATGTGTAACCCTGTTCCCCGGCAACATCTGCCATACTGTCAACAGATGGTTGAACGATAGGTGTTCCTTTAGCTAGGTCATCGTGGCTGTCCCCGCCACTAATGGTAATGACATAAAAGTTTATATCATAGCCACAAGGACCCTTTGGGGGACCCGGTGGTTGCCCTCCACCTCCTGGTGGCGGTTTCCCATTTCCTCCTGGCGGCTTTCCGGGCGTTGGCGGCCACCGTGGAGCAAACTCAGGTAGTGGCGGGTTATCCATAAGAAAAGTAAGGTGGTCTTCAATTTCACCGTATTCAAATCGTCCGCTTCCATCCCAGCCGCCTACATTGGCGAAAAGAGTCTCATCGACTTTGGCTCTGGTTAGCGATACCCTCATCCATACTGGTGAGGGTAGCACCGTTTGGTTCCCCCAGGAGAACTCTGGAGTGATTATTGTATCGTCGGAACCAGGGGCAACGTCTACTTCTAGGTTGACTACAACCCATTCTATCCCATAGGTACCGGTGCTCCAATTTCCGCTCTGGTCAAAATCAATCAGTACGTTGGCATAGCGTGTTATATCTGGAGCGTTCGGACTAACTTTAACGGTGAAAGCCAGTTTGGCTTTTCCACTGTCCAGAATTACAAACATTCTTTCATCGCTGTCTGCGTCAACTAAATTGGGTACTCCATCTGGATCATTGGGGTCGTTGGCATCCACTTCAGCGCTTACGTTTAATCCCAGCGTCTCTTCACCTATGTTAAGAGTATGCCCCCCGGAACGACCAAACTGGCTGTTAGTGGTGTTAAATAGGGTTGGGAAACGACCTGGAACCCCGTAGTAAGCGTCCTGCCCATCGGGAGCGTCTCCGTAATCACCACTGGGAGCTTGACTTGTACTACCCGAAATAGGTACGGGATTATCTAAGATAGAATAGACCTCAATGAGATGCCCTCTACCCAAGTTTTGGGGATTCCACATAGATATATTATTTATCCGGGGTGGCCAACTTTCATTGATGACATTATAGGCTGCGGTCTTAGCATCTATAAAAACATATCGAGTATCATGAGCAAAAAATGCCTGTGGGGCATCATCAATAAAGATGAACCAGGTATTAGCATCTATCGGATAGTCCTCACCGCTTTCTGAAGTAACAGTATCGCCGGCTTGGAGCGGCTGAGACAACATAAATGCCGAAATTCCTTTATTTGAATAGGCAGGTTTTATTATTTCACTTACTAATAGCTCAATAGCATCGTCCTTTCCAATATCTGGAGCAGTGGACACCGTTATTATGGCAGTATGTGTATCTGATGCTCCACCATTGTCAGTAACTGTTAAACTAACGGTATATGTTTCTGGATTCTGAAATGAATGGGAGGGATTCTGAGCTACAGATGTATTTCCATCCCCGAAATCCCAAGCCCAGGTAACTATACTTCCGTCATCATCCGTGGAGCTATCGATAAATAAAATGCTATCATTTGTGGTAGGAGTGGGTGGAGAATATGTGAAGTCTGCTGTTGGCGGAAGATTTCCTGTGCATCCAGCTAGTGGTATAGTAATTAGAGCTATGATTAAAAGACAAGAAGCTATGTGCTTAGTAAAGGTTGCCATATAACACCTCCCTAACTTCGGTTATCTGGCTTTATATTTTACCTAAGACTTCAAGAATTATAACTGGCAGCGGAGGGATTCGAACCCACGACAAAAGGCTTATGAGTCCTCTGCTCTACCACTGAGCTACGCTGCCGTACCAAGTATATACCACAGGCGAAATTGCACTGTCAACTAGACGAACTGTGCCATAATTATTGTAATAGAAAGGAGCGCAGAGAAATATTCCTCTGCGCTCCCGTTACTAATGTCTATTCTTCTGTTTTTTTAAGGCATTCTATTAGTTAGCAAATATCCCATTCGTAAATCGCGGCGGGGGCGCGGCAGATATGATGGCAAGACGGTTAAATATTACCATTGGGTGAAATAGAAAAATCGTCCGCGCCCCCTGCTAATATCTAATCTTATGCTTTCAAGACATTCTATTAATTAGTACATCTCTCATTTGCCACTCATCAGTGAGGCGCAGAGAAATGTGCCGCCTGTCTCCTTGTTAGACTATTTTCAACGCATTATACTGGTAAAACTTACGGCCGGGGGGGCACAGCCGATATCGGCTGCGCCCTGCCCAGCGACGCTATTAGTAGCCCTTCCTTTATTATTGCTCTACCTTCGGAAGCCAAGCTGGGCTCAGTCTTTCAGGAAGCACCCAATTCTTCCAATCCCAGCTAGTCTTAACAGTTTTACCATCAAATCTACCACACTCATGTGCAGCCGTGCACTGGGCTATGGCATTGATAAACGGGCCATTGGGCGGATACTCACAGCCACAGGACAAAACATACCCACCGCCTTTCATGCATTTACCTAGCAGTCGGCAAGACTCATTGTACATCTCCAGTGGCGTACCGAGATAGGCAAAGGTTGAGGGAACCACATAGCCGAACAGGGCAATCTTGTCACCCCATTTCTCCTTCACCGCTGCATCCGGGTCATCAGCATTTTCACAATCGTCGGGAACATAAGCAAAGCTGAACGGATTTATCAATCCGTGCTGTACGGCATTACATATCTCCTCAAAGTAGGGACCGTTACCACAATTGTGAATACCTACCCGGGTGATACCCGGATGGTCTCGAATTGTCTGAGCCATTTTGCCAAGCCACGGACCTTCTGCCTCATTCCACGTCTTCTTACTGCAAATCACATTCCCACTGAAAAGGGTAATCATATAGAGGACGGCACAACCCGAGTCACATATTGCCTTACACTGGTCACACAGCTCATCGGTAACAATGTCCAGTGCTACCTTTGTCTTCTCTGGGGTTTTCCTGATATCGACAAACAGCCTCTCAACACCCCTCATCGTACCCAGGACGCCCAGGGGACCATATATAACTGGTGTAACTGGTTTCTTGTTGCCGAGCATATCCCCTTGTGCCTGGAAGTAGCTGCTCAGGTAAGCGGCTAGGTCTTGTATATACCTGGTTCTAAATCCTACTTGCCTGATATCATAAGCCTCTAGCCTTTCGTAGTCATCTGGGGACGTAATAAGCGGAAGATCGTAATCGGCACGGGCAGCATCATGCTCGGGGTACTTAACCACCTGTCTCCTGTCACCGATATGGAAAACATCGCAGTCTATAGATAAATCAATCAAGGGAACGATAACATCATGCCCAACTACTTCCGAGGTATGGATGAAAGCTTGAAACGCCAAATAGGCATCCCTGGCAAATTCAGGGAAGGTAATCCCGCTCATTCGGCAGCAAGCATTAGCCATTACCGGCGCTACTGGATTTCTATCCGGTTCTTGATGGGCTAAAGTAGTTACCACTCTATCCAGTGATGTCATCTCTTCTTCAGGTGCCCAATACGCTACTTTAGGCATTATGAACCTCCTTTTTTATTTAATAAATTCCTGTTAATTTGGCTCTTCTACTTCATTAACTTGCTGGTTATACTTTTTAGCCAGCTCATAAATCTGAATAATCTTCATACTTCAGGCATCCAGCC
>DUFC01000017.1 GCA_011191875.1 Dehalococcoidia bacterium
GCGGTAAAGCTCTATCTCGTAGCATGCAGCGTCGCAGAGTGCCTCCCAGGTAAGGGTAACCTCCTCTGTTTTCTCTATCTGGGCTCCGTCAGCTGGTGTGGCCAGGACTACCGGTGTTGCCAGCGTATCCTCGTAGAACCACACGTTACCACCACCTGAACCGCAACATGGCTCAATCATCCAGAGGACATTGCTGTCAGGGCAGCCGTTTGCGCCAGGGGTAAGCGCCCGCAGGCCCTTCGAGCTCAATGGACAGTCAAGCCCATCATGCGCAAAGCTTTTGTCGGTATCATACCTCCACAGTAGCTCAAAGACGACATCGTCTTCGTCTTCTTCGGTCGGGTTGACCGAGCGCCATACACCTTCACCGCTGGACACACGCTCACCCAAATCTCCGACATAGAGTGTGGTGTCGCCTACCACCTTGATGCCCCAGAGTTCATGTCCTGGATCTGGATTATTGCTACAGCCATTACCGATATCATACCACTCCTGGTCATCCCAGTCCTCATCAGGATTAATAATGCAGCGGGCAATCACCTCTTCGGCAGCGGCGTAGATCATGTTCTCTCCCGCATCGTCGGTAACGGCATAGCCGGGATCAAAGACAACACACGTCTTTTCGTCTGGGCTCGGATCCCCTGGGTCAAGAACAGCCGCACAGTCGCCAATCAAATGCCACTCCTGGTCTTCCCAGTCCTCGTCAGGGTCAACCTCGCAGAGGAACACCTGAGAATCGGTATCACCAACCAGGATGGTCATGGTATCATCGGCAACATTGAAAGCAAAGTACACGATCGAGCCGGCGTCGATACCATCATCGGCGTCTTCTACCAGACACTTCTCCCATGGTCGGGAGCCGTGCCTGTCCGTCATGTGGACATATCCATCGCTGTCGCCAACGTAGACGGTGTCCTCGTCTAATACCGCCCACGACGTAAGATATACATCATCGCAGGGGTATCCCAGTCTATCCCAGCTGCAGCCAGCATCCTGTGACCGGTAGATGTCAAGGGTCATGCTAGTCACAAATACTGTCTCAGTATCCGCGAAATCGGGGGACACCAACACCAGCTCTATCCAATCTCCTCCGTAGGTTGTGTTGAGGAAGACCCTCTCCCAGTTGCCATCATACCGGAACAGACTGCTGGTGTCGCCACATGGGAACGGTAGAAGGTCCCCATCCTTCTTGGTCACCATAAAAAAGGCTTCCGGTGTGGGGTTAATATCCTGCGGGCAGGGTATGGTGGCAATCAGTGAAATCTGGTTCCACGACATACCGACATCCTCAGCATCGTCCTCCTCGCTTACGCAGGAGAGCGATACCGCAGCCTCACAGCCAGCGGTTGCCGCCAGAGCCGACTCACCGCAATCGCCGTACCAGGTTACATAGGTTAGCATGTCACCGGTCGGGTGTTTGATGCTGGGATCCCATTCAAAGCCACCGTCAGTGCTGTAGTAGACAGTGGTATTACAGAAAGCACCAGCTATCAGTGATCCCTCGTCGGTGTCACCGCACAAATCCAGGCTGATGATATCGGTGGCGTCACCATCGCAACCGCCGGTACCGGGTCTAACATTGCGGTCAATAGCCCCGTCCTCGGTCACCGAGTAGACATCACCACCATCACCACCACGACAAGGCTCACAATCGACAACACCGACAAACAGGGTCTCGGTATCCTCCCAGTCGTCGGGGAAGGCAATCCTGGAGGCATACGAACTGCCAAAACTATTGCCAGTCTCACAGTTCCACAGTAGCTCGGCAAAGTCGTGCCACTCGCAGACACCGCCGTCGGTGTAGACAACCCAAGTTTCACTTCCATCGCTGATGACAACATATGTCTCGTCGCTGTCATCAAAGTCGGGGGCGCAGCCTACGGCCAGCACATCGAACCCGGCATACTCACAACCCAGGTCCATGTCATTCCACTCAGCCCCGTACGCCTCTTCATCCAGGTAGTAAACACTGCCCGGGAAGAAGTCAAGCTCACCGTCATCGTCAAGGTCAACACCGCTACAATGGCTGCGGGTGCCGATGAAGACAAACGGATCCTCATTTTGATAGCCAACATCAATGCTGGTAATGGGGCAGGTTAACGGGTAGACCCCCCAACAGTTAGCAAGGCAGTCCGGACGATCATAACAACAACAAGTGGGAATGCCGCAATCCCCAGCCAAGGCTACCTCAAGGGAGTCCCCACCTAGACAGTCCCAGTCATCACCGGCGTCATCGGTCTTATAGACATGGTGGCCATCGGTTACATACAGGGTGTCGGCATCAGTACTTGACGGAACCATGTCCACTACCCATCCGCCAGTATAGTCAGTTTCTTCCCAGGTGCGACCGCCATCGGTAGACTTGAATATGGAGTCACCCAGACCGTTGATGAAAGCTCCCTCCAGGACTTCTTGAGCGCCCCATTCGTACTCCAAAAACGAACCCCAGCCATTCTCCCCCACAGTATGGTTCAAATACATACCACAATCGAGGACTTCAAGCTCGCCATATTGTACAATTGAGCCAATATCCAAGATTACGTCAGAAAACGTGCTGTTAGTGGAACCGTGGAGGCTCATCGAGTCCACGTCAATAGTACCGGTGAGGCAGGCACTTGAAGGAAGATCACCGTCAAACTCGATGGCGTTGTTGATGTCCATACGGACGAAAACATCGGTGGGCAGGAAGGCCTCGAACGCATCTCGCTCGCAGTCGTTCCAATCGCCCTCAGTCCCATTCCACATACCTGTAAGCTCGAGGGTAAACGTTCCGGTGTATTGAGGCCCACTATTGTCAAAACTGGTTTCGTTGAACGTGCCCCCATCAACATAGAAAGTGCCGTTGGGAACGCAACGCTTGCCGTGGACATACAGGGTGCCGTCAGTAGCCTCGGTTATCTCGCCGAGGCGTATTATGCTCGGGTCCCAGAACCAGTCGCCCTCTTCGCCCATCTTGGGAAAGTCAGCCTTATCCCACTCATTGATGACCGGATCGGCCGCCGCTACTGGAGTCGGAGCTGCAATCAACATCAGGCTGACCACCATGACAAAGGTTAGGCCTATACCCCATATCTTAGTTATTTTCTTTTTCATCGACCTTTATTTTTCCTCCTTATCCGAATGTCCCCATAAAAATACAGAAGACCTCCAGTCTTCTTCTATATGGAGACAAAGTTAACTCCCTTCACTTCCAAGCGTTTTTATTAACGCTCCCCCTTCCGGGATCTCGCCATAGCTTCACCTCCTTTACTACCTACTATACTAGTATACCTCTGAAGGTATATAACCACTATAACATAATATTTTTATTTGTCAACCCCCTATGTGGGATTTGTTATAAACCTCTAGTCATTGCAAGGTGTAGAACCCTGAAGCCACCTCCAGGAATGCCCCACCACCGAGATTGCCACGTCCTTCTAATGAAGGACTCGCAATGACAGTAAGAAAGAGGCCGCAACAACAGAAAAAAGAGTGGGGGTTGGGTTAATAAGAACCTTTATATTTCTTTAGTCAAGTTAACCAAGAACTCAGCATTGGTCTTTGTCTTTTTGAGACGGTCAAGGACCCGCTCGGTAGCTTCAGTAAAGTTGATAGAGTCGGAGGAAATCATGGACACCATACGCCGCAGCAGCCATACCTGCTTCACCGTATCCTCGTCCATAAGTAGTTCCTCCCGTCTGGTGCCACTACGCTGAATATCCATCGCCGGAAAGATGCGGCGCTCAGATAACCGGCGGTCGAGGTGAAGCTCCATATTGCCTGTTCCCTTGAACTCCTCATAGATGAGATCGTCCATACGGCTGCCGGTATCAATGAGACAGGTAGTAATGATGGTCAGGCTACCACCCTCATCGGTATTGCGGGCAGCGCCAAAGAAACGCTTAGCCGGGTAAAGGGCAGCCGGATCAATACCGCCGGATAGAGTTCGCCCACTGGGAGGCACAGATAAATTATAGGAGCGGGTAAGACGGGTAATGCCATCAAGGAGAATAAACACATCCTTACCCCCCTCTACTATTCGCTTGGCTCTGTCCAGCGCCAACTCAGCCACCCGGGTCTGATTCTCCACCGGTTCATCAAAGGTGGCACTTATCACCTCACCTTTGATGGAGCGCTCCATATCAGTAACTTCCTCTGGCCGCTCGCCAATAAGGCACACCATAATATGGATATCATTATAGTTTGTGCTAGCGGCATTGGCTATTGACTTGAGTAGCATTGTCTTACCAGCTTTTGGTGGTGATACAATTAAGCCCCTTTGCCCTCGACCAATAGGGGCGATGAGGTTTAAGAGCCGGGTAGATAATTGATTGGGTAAGGTCTCCAGGTTAATCAATTTGTTGGGGAAAACGGGAGTAAGCGAACCGAAATGAGGCCGACTTTTAGCTAGCTCAGGGTCAAGATCATTAACTACCTCTACCCGGAGCAGGCTGTAATATTTCTCGCCATTCTTGGGTGGTCGGCTCTGCCCAGCAACCATATCCCCATTGCGCAGACCAAAGCGGCGAATCTGGGACTGGGAGACATAGATATTAGTTGAGCTGGGCAGCAAGGTGTCTTGCCTGAGGAAGCCGTAGCCGTCACTCATAATCTCTAAAATGCCATTACAGAAGATGTTGCCCTGCTGCTCGGTATATGTCTGGAGTATGAGCATAATGAGGTCTTGCTTCTTGAGACTGGCGTAGCTGGAAATACCCATCTCCCTAGCTATCTCAATCAACTCACTCCTGCTTTTCTTTTCTAGTTCAGTAATATTCATAGTCTAACCTCACCCCCTTAAATTAGAGACTTATGCCCTTCTACATAGTCTACCGGTTACTCACTTGAGCTTCCATTATGGTGATATGCGTTGCCAGTCGGCAAGAAAGCGAGCAACGCCTATATCGGTAAGTGGATGGCGCATCATCTGCATCAATACATCGTAGGGAACGGTAGCAATATGAGCCCCCGCTTTAGCCGCAGCCACACAATGCTGAGGATGACGAATGCTGGCAGCAATTACCTGGGTAGGCAATTGGTAGTGTTGAAATACATCAACAATATCTTTGACTACCTGCATACCGTCATGACCAATATCATCCAGCCTGCCAACAAAGGGACTAACATAAGCAGCCCCAGCCAGCGCTCCGAGGAGAGCTTGATTCAACGAGAAGCACAAGGTTAAGTTCACCTTTATATTGTCTTTGGCTAGGACTGAAGTTGCCTCCAACCCGGCGAAAGTAGCTGGGATTTTAATCACGACATTGGGCGCCCAGGTGGAGATGTCTCGCGCCTGTTCAACCATTTCTTGAACCCCCTCTACCAGCACCTCAGCCGAAATAGGTCCGGGGATGATAGAGCAGATTTCTTTGATGGTGGCTTGATAGTCAGCCGCTTTCTCCCTGGACATCAGAGTAGGATTGGTAGTAACACCACTAACGATGCCCAGCTTAGCCGCCTGACTGATTTGGTCAACATTAGCCGTATCTAAAAATATGAGCATTTAGTCTTTCCTTCCTAGGCGGGTAGTAGTGGTGGTTGAGCCCCTTCTCGAAGTATTTTCTTGCTTACACCGATAAAATCATGGAACAGGGGATGGGGACGACCAGGACGAGAGCCAAACTCAGGGTGGAACTGGCAGCTCACCATCCAGGGATGGTTGGCTAGCTCGCAGATCTCTACCAGATTCCCATCGGGGGATAGCCCACTATATACCATTCCCGCCTCCTGTAATAAATCATGGAATTGATTATTAAATTCAAAGCGGTGTCTATGACGTTCATAAACCAAGCTATCTCTATAGGCATTAGCCGCATGACTACCATCAACCAGTCGGCAAGGGTAGTTGCCCAAGCGCATCGTACCGCCTTTATTTTCTATCCCCTCCTGTTCAGGGAGAAGGTAAATGACCGGGTAGGGGGTAGAGGAGTCAAATTCAGTAGAGTTCGCCTCGGTTGAGCCTAAAACATAACGGGCAAACTCAATTACCATAACCTGCATCCCCAAGCATAACCCTAAGTAGGGAATTTCATTATTTCGAGCATAGCTGGCTGCCCGTATCATTCCCTCAATTCCTCTGATACCAAAACCACCGGGGACGATGATGCCCTGGGCTGAGCGTAGTAGAGCCTCACTATTGTCCTCTTCCAAGTCCTCAGAGTGAACCCAGGTCAGGTTAATATCTCTATTATGATATAGAGCAGCGTGGTATAGCGCTTCACGCACCGAAAAGTAGGCATCCTTTAATTCCACATATTTACCTACCAAGGCAATATTAACTGGCTCGCGGGGTTCTTTAAGGGATCTAACTAATTCCTGCCACTGGCTCAAGTCCGTCTGGTGTGGCTTAAGGCTAAACTTGTCCACAATTAGCTGCCCCAGTCCTTCCTCCTCCAGTAGTAGTGGTACCTCATAGATGGAAGATACTGTGGGCAAGGGTATAACAGCTTGCTTGTCAACATCACAGAACTGGGATATTTTATCCCGTACCCCTTCCGAGATGGGGTAGTCACTGCGACATATGATAACATCAGGCTGTATACCGATGCGTCTGAGCTCATTAACACTGTGCTGAGTGGGCTTAGTCTTTAGTTCCTGAGTAGAGCTAAGATAGGGGAGAAGAGTAACATGGATATAGAGCACATTATCCCGTCCCACATCATTTCTCATCTGCCTGATGGCTTCAAGGAAGGGCTGTCCTTCAATATCGCCTACTGTGCCACCTACCTCTATAATAACTACCTCAGCCTGTGATTTCTGAGCCAATCGCTCAAACCGCTCTTTTATCTCGTTAGTAACATGGGGTACCACCTGAATAGTGCCACCCAGGAAATCACCCCGCCTCTCCTTGGCAATAACAGCGCTATAGATTTGCCCTGAAGTAACGTTAGACTCAGCAGTAAGGTTAACATCAATGAAACGCTCGTAGTTGCCTAAATCAAGGTCGGTCTCAGCACCATCCTGAGTAACAAACACCTCACCGTGCTGATAGGGCGACATTGTTCCTGGGTCAACATTGAGATAAGGGTCTAGCTTCTGTACAGAGACAGTGATTTGACGACTCTTTAGAATAGTACCAATAGAGGCGACAGTGATACCCTTACCGACTGAACTAACAACACCACCAGTAATAAAGATATACCTTGACATTCGGAAACCAAACTGGAAAATCTAGAAAGTTAGAAATTCTCTAGGAATATACCGAACTTCCGGTGACAAACAGCCTCTAGTTTCTGCGGGCTATTCCTCCCACCCTTTTATTGGTAGGAAGTAGGTTTTGTATAATAATAAGCCAGGCAAATTTAATTGTCAAGTTTCAGTCTCTTCCATATGGTCAGTGACACACATAACTCCCCTTTTCGTCATTGCCAGGAATGCCTCACCACCGAGATTGCCACGCCTCCTCCTCGCTCCGCTCGGAGTTCGGCTCGCAATGACATTCCTTTTCGTGTAGTATTGCCACGCCTTCGCCCTTCGCTGCCCCTTCGCTTCACTCACGCCTTCAGCAACGCAATGACATTCCCTTTTCGTCTTTGTAAGGGGCTCCTTCCCTTTCGTCATTGCGAGGCACAAAGTGCCGAAGCAATCTCGGAGGGGAAGGGAAACGGCGGGATTACCACACCTTCAGCAACGTAATGACATTCACTTTTCGTCTTTGCTCGGCTCATCGGGCTAGAAACTGGATATGAGTTGAGAGAGCGGCTTGACCTAGCGGATAACATTACTTTTTGCCTTCAACGGCACCCTTGGCTTTAACCTTTATTTGTTTGGGCTTAACCTGCTCAGACTTTGGGATGGTTAAAGTCAGGATTCCATTCTCAAAGCTTGCCTCTACCTTATCACTATCCAACCCGCTAGGGAGGGCCACCGAGCGACCAAAAGTGCCGTATCGATGCTCTTGGTAGAGGTAATCTTCTCTCTTGATCTCCTTCTCAACTTTATTTTCACCCTTAATGGTCAGGGTGTTAGCGGTGATGGTAATATCAACCTCTTCAGGCTTCACCCCAGGGAGGGCAGCTTTAACCACCACCTCGTTATCGGTGTGATACATATCAATGGGGGTAGTACCCCCCGGACTAAAGGTGCTGAGGAATCGGGAGGGGGTAACAAAGCTATCCTCAAACAGCTTGTCCATTGCCTGTCTCAGGCTTACCGGTTCATGAGTATGTTGACATCGAATCATATGCATTATTGTTCACCTCCTGTTTATTTGGCCGGGTCAACCACTCTCAACTCTACTAAACAATATAACATTCTTAATAAAATTTGTCAAGTATTTTATAAATTATTATTAATTATTATTGACAAAGTATTGACATATTATTTAAATTAATTTATAATACTTGCATGTACGGGAAGAAAGATGGCAGGCAAGGATTACTATAATATTTTAGGGGTGGAACGGGGTGCCAGTGAGCGTGAGATAAAGCAGGCTTACCGGCGGCTGGCGCGCAAGTATCACCCTGATGTTAATCCTGGCGACCAATCGTCAGAGGCAAAGTTTAAGCAGATAAACGAGGCTTATGAGGTTCTGTCCGACAAGGAGAAACGGCAGAAGTATGACCGATTTGGCGACCAGTGGCAGTATGCTGACCAGTTTGCCCAGGCGGGGTGGCAGCAGACGCCATCCTGGGATTCCAGCCAGGGTGGCTCTACATTCCACTTGGACGAGGATGAGATAGGCAGTCTGTTTGATGATTTGCTCCGCGGTTTTACCCCCGGAGCCTCCAGCCGTCGGGCTCAACCAAGGCGAGGTCGGGATGTAGAACACCCGATGAAGGTAACACTGGAAGAAGCCTACCACGGAACGGCTCGCACTATCAGCCTCGGGGACGGTGAGCGCCTTGAGGTTAAAATTCCGCCCGGGGTTAAGGATGGGTCTCGAGTTCGCATTGCCGGTAAAGGCGGACAGGGCTACGGTGGAACGAGAGGCGACCTTTATTTGGTGATTTCGGTTAAGCCCCACCGCTTATTTGAGCGGCGTGGCGACAACCTACACGTTGAGGTGTCGGTGCCACTGGTTGTAGCCATGCTGGGTGGCGAGGTTCAGGTGCCGACTCTTAAGGGCAAGCTAGCATTGAAGATTCCACCAGAGACTCAGAACGGGCGTGCCTTCCGCCTGGCAGGACAGGGTATGCCACACCTGGACAATTCTGTCCGTGGTGACCTGTTGGCTAAGGTGAACGTGGTATTGCCCACTAACCTGACTCAGCAGCAGAAGGAGCTATTTAAGCAGCTTGGTCAGCTTAACTCAAGTTGACAGGATAGAGGTTATTATGAATGTTAATGATAGGGAACCCCGTTATGTGATAAGTATAGCTGCCAGAATGGTAGGAGTGCAAAATCATACCTTGCGCTATTATGAGAGAATTGGCATAATAGAGCCATCTCGGTCCCGGGGCAACATCCGGTTATATTCGGAGAGAGATATCGCCCGCCTGAGACGGGTAAAGACCTTGATGGATGATATGGGGGTTAACCTGGCTGGGGTAGAGGTTATTATGAGAATGATGCATCAGATACTTGAATTACAAAACAGGGTACAGGAGCTGGAGTCGGAGCTAGATAAATCAAAGCAGTCAGAACATTAGTCTGGTGCTTGCTGGTAATGTAACCCTAACGGTGTATAAGGAGCAGCATTTGTGGATTGAGAATTTCCTCGAGCAAAAGTTAAACCCGATATACAGAGCCCATTACGCGGTCTGGGTCTACTGGTGGCCACTATGGAGGGCTGTATATACAGGGCGTAATATTCGCCGAAAGTGGAGGCAGTTTAGCTTAGTCGAAGAAGGACAATCCTTTCTGGATTACGGCTGTGGCACCGGCGATTTTACCATTCCTGCGGCCAGGATAGTAGGCAAGAGGGGAAAAGTATATGCCTTGGACTGCTACCCCCGCCAACTGAAGATAGTGCAGGAAAAGGCAAGAAAGGCAGGACTATCCAATATTGAAACAATACTCTCAGATAATAAAACCGATTTGTCCGATGAATGTATAGATATAATTTGGATGTGTGATGCTTTCCATGAGATTAACCAGAAACGGGAGGTATTGGAGGAGCTGCATAGGGTATTAAAGAGGGAAGGTGTTCTGGCTATATACGATGGCATGAGGGATAAAGTCATGGACTATACTGAAGGTTTGTTTTCCTTGCACGGGAAAGATGATAAATTACTCAGGTTTGTTAAGTAATGAACACGGTGGAACAAATGAACGCAGAAGCCAAGAAAGGATGGCCAAAGAAAGAGATCTATATAGGTGCCCTGGCCATAGTGTTTACTATTGGGCTTTGCGCGGCTGCTATTTACTATAAAGACGATTTAATGAATATAGTGAACATGACAGGCTTAGGTCTCCTGGGTTTGTTCATTATCTCCTTCATCGCCAGTAGTACTTTTAGCATCACCGCGGTACCACTACCCTTTTGGCTTCTGGTATTAACCTTGCCTGGTGTTATAGCTTCTCAATGGGGAGTATTAGCCCCGGTATGGGTAGGGCTAACTACTGCAGTTGGCATTGCTCTGGGGCAATTGCTCACTTTCATGATTGGCTACGGAAGCAGAAGCCTTTCTGAGAGAGTTACCGCTAAGTTCAATAATCGCTTCTATAACAGAGCTATGGATTGGGCACGACGGCATGGTTCGTGGGCTGTCTTTATCATGTCAGCTATATTTAATCCCATTCATTTACCGATGACTATTGCTATAGCAGCCCTCCGCTATCCCCCGTATAAATTTTTTATTTATTCCTTGCTCGGTTCCTCAGTTAAGAGTCTGATCGTCGCTTTTTGTGGTTATTTCGGGCTGACTTCTTTATTCGGTTTTCTGGGAGTGTAGAAGGGAAGCGTAATATGGTACATGTTACTTGGTTCATAGTGCTCGGATTATGTCTTGGAGTGGGCGGCTGGCAGCTAGCTGTTTGGCTGGGCGAAATTCGAGACAAAAACAAAAAACACAAAGCCGCTAGAACCCACGCCCTAGATAGAAATAAGCCACTGCTCATAGCCGGCGGTCCCTGGGGTAGTAAACAAATTCGTCACTGGCTAAAGATGCCAGCACATGGTAACGGTGATATCTGTCTTGATATTGACCGCCGGGCAATAAGTGGCCATCCAAAAGGAGTAATTGCTGATGTTACCAATATCCCATTCACAGATAAGAGCTTTGGCGCCGCCTTCGCTAGCCACCTGCTAGAGCACTTACCAACCACTGGTGATGCTAAGAAGGCATTGGCTGAGCTTAACAGAGTAGCTGAAGCTGTTTTTATTGCCTATCCTTCCAGGCAATCTATCGCCAACTGGATTATACCAGACCACCACCTCTGGGTTTGGCAAAAAAGCAACACAACCTACCTCAAGCAGAGAGGTAAATCAGGAGATAAGAACAAGGAGGAATATACAGTTGAACCAGCCAGTGAAAGACCTTCATGATGAAAATAACCTATCAAAGATAGAAAATGCCACAGAGCAGTTAACCATGCTTAATGTGGATTTAGCCTTGCAAGAGGAAGCTCGCCATCTGGCTCAACAACTTTTTGGAAACAAAACTAAAAAGTGTACCGACTTTACTAATGAGCTTTTGGATATTTGCACCGGGGCTCAGAGCAAAGATTTTCTCCTTATTCATAACCCCGGTGGTTGGGGAAGCACACACCTGGAGGAATGCTTGAAATGGGAGAGGAGTGTTGTAGAAGGAGTTAGTGCTTCCATAAAACAGCTAGGATATACCTGGCTACCGACTCAACACCTCCGCAGTGGTAGCAGTTGGTGGGCACACCTGAAGGAGTTGAAAGATGAAGCCAGATTCTTTTTTCAAGGTAAGTCATCCAAGACTGGAGAATTAGCAGCCAAGCTGATATTCATAACTCAACATATCAGCAACCTTAAGGTGATATTGATAGGAGCCAGTCAAGGGGCTGCCTTCAGTAATGCAGTGATGAGGCAAATAGATGAGCTGCATCAAGTTTATAGCATTGAATTAGGTATATTTTTCCCTCACATGTCCCGGCGGGTAGTTGCTGAGAGGACTCTGGCAATAGATAGCAATGGGCTAATGCCCGACCCGATGGCACATAGGAATCTTAAGGCTGGATTTAAGGCATATATAACCGCTCCTTTCCGATGGCTTAAATATCGCCTACAAGGGAAACCAGAAAAATTTACCTACTGTATTAATGCCCCAGGACATAACTACAGTTGGGAGTATCCCGAGGTTCAGCAGAAGATTATAAATTTTCTGACGGCTAACTTCGGTGCTAAGAATAATTAGGAGGTGGGGTTATCATGAGACAGGAGAGATTTACAGAACAGGCACAGGAGGCACTGGCCACCTCCCAGGAGCTAGTCCGTCACTATCACCATAGCCAGTGGGATGTGGAGCATATCCTGCTAGCACTACTCCAGCAAGAGAAGGGGCTAGTTGGTGATATATTGAGAGAGCTTGGTGTTGACGTTGAGGCAGTGAAACAGCAGGTAGAAGCCGTCCTAGAGAAATCACCTCGTACTGCCTATGAAGGAGGAGTCCAGATTTATGCCACACCACGCATTACTCAACTCTTGCAGGCGGCAGTGGGTGAGGCTGACAGGCTTAAAGATGAGTTCATCGGTACCGAGCACCTGCTGATTGCTATGGCTGGGGAGCAGAAGGGTGAAGCCGCCAGTATCCTCCACCGACTCGGTATTGACCAGGAGAAGGTATATCGTGCCCTTCAGAGCATTCGTGGTGGGCACCGGGTTACCGATGCCAGAGCAGAGAGCAAGTATCGCTCTCTGGCAAAGTATGGTCGTGACCTGACTGAGTTTGCTCATCAGGGTAAGCTTGACCCGGTTATCGGTCGCGAGGATGAGATTAAACGAGCGATGCAAATCCTCACCCGGCGCACTAAAAACAACCCAGTAATTGTTGGTGATGCCGGAGTGGGTAAGACTGCCATTGCTGAGGGACTAGCCCAAAAGATAGTGGCTGATGATGTTCCCCACTCGCTAAAAGGGCGCAAGGTAGTGGCTCTGGATATGGGGGCACTGGTGGCAGGGAGTAAGTTCCGTGGCGAGTTTGAGGAACGACTTAAAGCAGTAATGGACGAGGTCAGGCAGTCACAGGGTGAGATTATACTATTCATTGATGAGATGCATACCCTAGTTGGGGCGGGAGCGGCTGAGGGAGCTATTGACGCCAGCAATATGCTCAAGCCAGCCCTAGCCCATGGTGAACTGCAATGTATAGGCGCCACTACCCTTGATGAATACCACAAATTTATTGAGAAGGATAAGGCACTGGAGCGGCGACTTCAGCCGATATTCCTCATTGAACCCAGTGCAGAGGCGACCATTGAGATGCTTCGTGGGCTTCGCCCCAGGTATGAGGCACACCACAAGGTCAAGATCAGTGACGAAGCCCTGGAAGCAGCCGCCCGCTTGAGTCAGCGCTATATCTCAGATAGATATCTGCCGGATAAGGCGATTGACCTTATTGACGAGGCAGCCAGTAAACTACGGATTGATAATGAGAGTGCTCCACCTGAGGTTCAATCCTTAGAGCAACGCCTCAAGCAATTAATCAATGAAGAAGAGGCAGCTTCACAACGGCAAGATTATGAGCACGCCACCCAGCTTAAGAGTGAGAGGTTACGTCTGGAAGAGGAATATAACCAGGCTAAGAACCAATGGCTACAACAGAACAAGATTGATGAGGTAGTGGATGATGAGGATATAGCCCAGCTAATCTCCAAGTGGACGGGCATTCCTGTATCCCAGATGCTGGAAGGTGAAGCCGAGAAACTACTTCACATGGAGAAGCGAATCCACGAGCGGCTAGTGAATCAGGAAGAAGGAGTTGCCGCTATTTGTGAAGCTGTCAGGAGAAGTAGAGCCGGATTAAAGGACCCAAGGCGCCCCATTGGCAGCTTTATGTTCTTGGGTCCAACCGGTGTCGGTAAGACTGAGCTGGCTCGCACTTTAGCCTGGTTCATGTTTGATGATGAAAACGCCATGGTGCGCCTCGATATGTCAGAGTATCAGGAGAAGCACACCGTATCTCGCCTCGTTGGTGCCCCACCCGGCTATATTGGTTATGAAGAAGGGGGACAACTTACCGAGGCAGTGCGGCGTCGCCCATATCGAGTAATACTGCTTGATGAGATTGAGAAGGCGCACCCCGAGGTATTTAATAGCCTGCTTCAAATCCTGGATGACGGACGCCTAACTGATGGTCATGGGCGGACTGTAGATTTCAAGAATACGGTAGTCATTATGACCAGCAATACCGGCGTTGAACTCATCAAGCGCGAGGCGAGTATTGGCTTTGCTACGCAGAAGGACGAAGCTAATACTAAGCAGGCCTACGAGATGATGAAAGATAAGGTGATGGGTGAGGTAAAGAAGACCTTCCGCCCTGAGTTCATTAATCGAATAGATGAGATTATAGTCTTCCACGAGCTGACTGAGGAACAACTCAAGAGTATAGTCGATTTGCTGGTAAAGGATTTACAAAAGCGCCTGGCTGACCGCAAGCTAGGAGTAGAGCTAACCGAAGAGGCAAAATCGTGGCTGGCTAAGGAAGGCTATGACCCCTTGTATGGGGCACGACCGCTGAGACGAGCTATTGAGCGCTATGTAGAAAACCCCCTATCAACAAGGCTACTACAGGGTGAATTTAATGCCGGGGATACTATTATCGTTGACCTTAGCGATAATGCTTTAACCTTCACAGCCAAGGTTGCTCAGGCAATTAAATAAGTAGTAAGATGTATTTACGGGGCTGTAGTTCAATTGGGAGAACGTTTGACTGGCAGTCAAAAGGTAGGGGGTTCGA
>DUFC01000018.1 GCA_011191875.1 Dehalococcoidia bacterium
GAAACCATGGCAGACCTTCGATATGTTGGGCGTTCAGACAACTTTGCCGTGTCTTCAATGCAGTAAAAGCACGTGAAGAAGGTATCGTGATAAAAAAGTACCGTGACCTGGATAAGCATCATGAGCTGGTGCTGTACTATGGCCGTATCGACAAGCGCGGAAAGGGCCACCTTAAGAGGGAGCAGCATTGACCACCCTGGCTGGGAGACATGATGAGCTGTCAGACGGGCTTCTGTACGTTGATTGGTACTATAACATGTACGTAGTAAGCAAAGTGGCTCGCTTTCTAAAGACAAAGGCCCCGTTTACGGAAGTTACCAGAGAGGTAAGCATGAATTGATAACCCAAGTTAGGCTAGCAGAAAGTGAAGTGAAAGCGGTGCAGGTTGTTGCCTCAGCCGTTACCGAACTGGATACTATGGTTGAATCCCTTACGCCGGAAGAAAAGGGGCTTTTCCATCGCCTTTTCCATTTCAGTACCACTACAGGATACCTCTACCCTCCGGAATCCATGAGGGGCTGGATTGAGGAGCGATTTGGCTCAGCTCAGGCAGTGGTTAGCCAAAAGATCGTCAAGATTACTAACTTGATTACTTTTGAGGGGGCACTGTTTAACAGACTGCGAGCCTGTCGTCCCATTGAATTCAGGGAAAATCTCTGCGTCGAACATAGTATTGTCGCTCCCTCAGACAATCATGACCCACTCGGTCACCCCGAAAGGAATACCCATGGGGATACCTTCGGCAGAGTAGAAGGTGAGTACTGCGTAACCGCTAGCAATATTGCCAAGTATGATGGGATGCATGGCCTAGTAATTTTCCACGATTATGACCCGGTGAGTTTCTCCAGAGAGAAAATCATCGACTATATTGATACAGGTCGGAGTTGGGCAGAGAAAGCCCACGAAATAGACCCAGAAGCCAAATACTACCTCGTAATGGTTCCACCACCGCTGGCTGAGACAGAAGAGGACTGGGAGGGATTCCCCGTATTGGTTCGCCTTGTCGCCCGAGGTGACCCGAACATTACCACCTGTGATATAGGAAGCATGGAGCTTTTCGCTTCTAGCGTTATTTCCAGCGACCCTTGGGAAGTAGCATGGCTATTGAAGGAATCTATCCAGTTTTAATAACAAGGGGGGTTGCCAATTCTTGAGATGGCTAGAAGGAGCGGAAATGAAAGTAGAGATAGTGACTAGAGGTGTCGAAACTTCAGCCAATGCTGGCAGCTCCAATGGAAGAGCAAAGCATAAGATATGCGCAAAGCTGGTGGAGAAACTCGGCGGCGGGTACTCGTCAACCTTGGGTATTGACGTTGCCAGCGCACAGTCCGAGGAGATATTCAAATGGTTTCTGGCATCATTGCTCTTCAGTGATAGCATCAACGAGGGTATTGCTATCAAGACCTATCGAGAGTGTGAAAAAAAGGGGCTACTCTCGCCCCAAGCTATCTTGGAGATGGGCTTGGAGGGACTGGTGACTATCTTCGACCAAGGTGATTACGGAAGCTATACCTTTATAGTCGCCACCAGAATCTTGGAAGCGGCGGAAGGTTTGAAAGACAAGTATGAAGGGGACATCAATCGTCTGCATTTCTCCGCTGCCGATGAGACGGACCTAGAAAATAGACTGCGCAAACTGGCGAAGGGAATCGGGACGACTATGGTAGACATGTTCCTGAGGGAAATGAGAGACATCTGGGAGAAGACCGAACCACCCCTCTTAGAGTCAGCTATGTTGGCAGCGAGGAAGCTAAGGTTGATACAGACGACTGATGTGGAAGCAGGTCTTGAACAGTTGAAAGCAATGTTGGAGACAGACGAGTTGCGTCAGTGTCGGTTCTCCGACCTTGAAGTAGCCCTGATAAGACTGGGCAAGAACTACTGTCGTAAGAAGCAGTGTTCACCTTGCCCGGTAAAAACTGAGTGCCAAAATCCAAAATAGAGCAGGGTAACAATGCTGCGAGTACAAACAGTCTCTGTAACCAACTGCCCAATTAGGCTAAAGGTGTGCCACTACACTTGTTACTGGCATAAAAAGAATAAGTGTGTCTTTCCTGCAGAGGGCTACAATGCGCGGGGACAAGTAAACAGGAGGAAGAATTGACTACCGACCTTAACCTACTTCGCTCTCGTTTGGAGAACGAGCGTAAGCACTTAATTGAACAACTTGAGCAACTGAAGGCAAGCATCCGCCAACCCGGAGACCAGCGCGAGGGAAACCCTTCTGAACTTGAGAGATGCTTAGCTCTGCAAGCGCGAATGACAGACAGTTTAGCCGAGGTAGAACGTGCCTTGCACAAGTTTTGCAGCGGAACTTATGGCTTTTGCGACGGTTGCGGTCAGCCTATAGACCCGGCCCGATTGGATGCCCTTCCTGAGGCTACCCTATGTGCGAGTTGTAAGACTCGTGAGGCGAGGGATGTTAAAGGCAAGTCACCTCCAGTAGTTAGCTTAAGAAGAAGATTCTTTGCCCGGGAACCGGATGGTGATAACCCCTCATGAGGTGGAATCATCACCTGAAACGGACTGGCTGGGTGAAGGCTATTGCTTAGTCTCAACGAAGATCGAGAGGAGAGTGGAATGAGAGAGGAAAAAGAGATAAGAGAAGCATTAAAGAAGCTAAAGGGCGAGCACTTGAGAAGGGCGCGAGACCCAAGCAGCTACCCTCCTCCCATGCTGGTAGCCATGATTGGTGCTCTGGAATGGGTCTTGGGTGACAAACAGAGGCTACCAGATTTTACATAGAAGGCAAGTAAGAGAAAGCCCTGGGTATTAAGGAGGTTAAAAATGTTTTGGAAAAAGAAAGCGCCACGTATCACAACATTGAAATGTCCTGCGGAGGGGTGCCCTTTCACCTGCGATTCCCCTGCTCTCATGAAGAGGCATAGTGACTGGAAACATCCGGAATTAACAAAGGCAACGGTTAAATAAATGTCGGTTACCGTGTTCGATGACGACAAGGCAGGGCCGATTTTCATCACCTGTATTGGAGCTTGGGTAAATGGCTAGCTTGGTCGCACGCAAGGTAGTAAGCAGTGGAGCACTGAAGCTGAAGCGCGTTCCAATTGTGCACAAAGTGATTAGTGAGGTGGTGGTTAAGCTGGAACAGGTGCAGGTCATCTACCCTGCTTGCCAACAGCAAGTTGAAGCTGTAGCCATGGATGGAAGGGTCAAAGGATATTGCGCAGTTACTAAGCAGTATGTGGACTTCATAGTGGAAACACAGCGTATTCTAGGCGAACATTCCACCGCTGATACTAGAGCTAGAATATCTGCTTCTGTAAAGAAGCGTTGGTAAGACCCTGAGTATCAGGCCAGGTAGAGCGGCTTAGGGAAATGGCTCAGCGAATCAGGCAAGAGGCTAGCAAGGCGAAGCAAGATGTTCGGGTCTAGAATGGGAAACACAGCTTCTGATTCTGACCTACATAACCAGTTTACGAAAAGTAAAAGATAAAGAAACACGAGGCGAGAATGAGAACCGATGGATAAACTGGCAAATATCAAAAATGTCAAGGGACTAAGCACAAAGAAAAACATGGTTTAGGAGGTAAAGATGTCGATGCAGACTTTTCAACTGCCAAGGCTTACGGATGACCAAGAAAAGGAAGGCTACCGGGTTGAGGGTTGCGAAGACAGAGTGCTGGTGTGGCACAAGCAGAACCGGATAGCACTTCCTTACAAATCCCCAGACATCAACCAAAAGGTTCAGGAGACAATAGAACGAAGGAGAAGAGAATTCATGGAGGTCGAGGAAAAAACTGGTTGGAAGGGAGACTGACAAATAAGTGTTATCACCGGAGGTTACGATGCCAATTTACGAGTATGAATGCAAGAAATGTTTATTCAGGTTTGAGGTGAGAAAGCATTTCGGCGAAGACGGAGCCACGCCCTGCCCCCAGTGCCAGGGCGATAGCCGCCGCCTTTTCTCACCGGCGCCGATAATCTTCAAAGGCTCCGGGTTTTATGTTACAGATAACCGTAAAGACCACAACGAATCATTGTCAGATAAAAGCGACGGTGCTAAGAGTGAGAGCAAGAAGGAATCGGAAACCAAGACACCATAACTCAAATCCAAGACAATATTTCTTGACGAGGGAGAGAAAGTGATTATGAGGACAACTAGACCGCAGGAGAAGGAGCGATCAAATTCAGATAAAACGAAAGAAATCACCTTCAAATGCAAATATTGTGGGAAGGACTGGCCGCTGGATGATATGAGGACATTAACACGGTTCTTTCCACCAGTGGTCGCATGCCCTAATTGCGAAAAGAAGATGCAATAGAAAGGCAAATCGATTGAAATGTTTACGAGGAGCACAGCGAAGCGAGATTACTACGAAGTTCTCGGCATTGATAAAAATGCTAATGAGACAGCCATCAAGAGAGCCTATCGCAGCCTTGCCATGAAGTATCATCCAGACCGAAATCCAGGCGATGCTAAAGCTTTGGAGCGGATGAAAGAGATAAACGAAGCGTACGCTGTCCTTACTGATGCTAATAAACGACAGCTATATGATACTTATGGTCACGCCGGGCTTGAAGGCTACACTCAAGCGGACATATTCCGTGGTGTGGACTTCTCCAGCCTGTTTCGTGAGTTCGGTCTGGGAGATATGTTTGGCTTTGGTGATAACCTCTTTGACAGTTTTTTCAGATGGAGAACCACAACAAGAAGAGGGCCAAGGAAAGGTGCTGACCTGAGGTATGATCTCGCAGTGCCTCTAGAAGAAGTAGCCTTTGGGACCGAAAAGACCTTCGAACTACCAGAAACGGAACAGTGTCAGGCCTGTGGCGGAAATGGGGCCGAGCCTGACGGTTTGGCGCAGTGCGAGAGCTGCAGTGGTACAGGGCAAATTGTCAGGGAACAGAGGTCAAAGTATAGCGTGTTCCGCCAGATATCCGTCTGTAGTAAATGCCGAGGTAAGGGGAATATTGTAACAAAGCCCTGCAGGGAATGTGAGGGTAAAGGGATTATCGAAAAAACAAAAGAGATCAGAGTGAATATACCGGCTGGTGCCGCAGGCCTCCTGCCAACGGCGTGGGGTATTTAGCCATACGTCTACCCCCTGAACCAAGTAGCGGGCCATGTGCATATCATAGTCCTCGATAAAAGCTATCCGTCCCTGAAACTCATGGTCTACCGCCAGCGTATACACCTCATGGAGAAGATGCTTGGATGAAGAATCAGCAGGGTGAGATTTACCGGCAAAGACAATCTGCACAGGGCACTCTTTTCTTTGAGATCAAAAGAATACTCGGAGACAAAAAACCCAGAGCATTCCTACTCGAGAATGTCAAACATCTTCAACGCCATGACAAGGGACGCACCTTCAGGGTTATAATGGACTCTTTAACTGTGGATCTCGGTTATACCGTTTACTATAAAGTTATTGACGCTCGCAGCGTGGTACCCCAGCATCGCGAACGCATCTACCTCGTCGGTTTCGAACAGCCAACTTGGTTCTCATTCCCGGACATTCCTGACAGAAGGCCCAGATTGCGCGATATCTTGGAATCCAATGTTGATGGCAAATATACTCTGTCAGACCACCTGTGGGAATACCTGCGGCAGTACGCGGCAAAGCATAAGGCTCTAGGCAATGGTTTCAGATACGGATTGACCGATCTAGAAGGCGTTACGAGAACTCTAAGCGCACGTTACCACAAGGACGGGTCGGAGATACTAATACCTCAAAACGGGAAAAACCCAAGGCGTTTGACACCGAGGGAGTGTGCTAGGTTGATGGGGTTTCCTGATTCCTTCAGAATTCCAGTGTCGGACACACAGGCCTACCGGCAGTTTGGGAACTCGGTGGTGGTGCCAGTTGTGAGAGCTATTGCAGAGAGAATTACTAAAGCTCTGATAGAGCAGGATGCGTTGAATGCCAATCGATGTTTACCCGGTATCCCAAGAACTGGCAGTGTACCTGAGAAAGAAGCTCCTAGCGTGGGAACAGAACAATTATCCGGCATTTCCGTGGCGAGATGAAATCCCTCCTTTCCATGCCCTTGTGGCTGAGGTGCTTCTCCAGAGGACCCGCGCCGAGCAGGTTGTTCCTGTCTATTTGAACTTCGTAAGAGTATTCCCAAATCCTGCCAGCCTTGCCCAAACGAACATCCCCGATATAGAAAAGGTGATCGCTCCACTCGGCCTCAGATGGCGCGCTAGGTTCCTGCACGAATTGGGTAAAGAGCTGGTAGCTGACGGCAGTGTGCCTGCTAATCTTGTGTCATTACGGAAGCTCTCGGGAGTTGGGCCGTATGCAGCGTCAGCATATCTGTCTTTTCATGTCGGAAGGCGAGTTCCAATCGTGGATTCTAATGTTGTGAGATTCTACGGGCGATTCTTCGGTTTCCGAACAGGGCCGGAGACACGCCGGGACAGGCAATTATTGGATCTCGCCGACAGTATAATGCCAAAAAGGGCATTCAAGAGATTTAACTACGCCCTCATCGATTTTACCAGGGCGATCTGCAGGCCAAAGCCGCTTCATGACATCTGTCCGGTTGCAAAGAGATGTGCTTTCTACCGTGAGCGTTTCAGGGGGGAGTTCAACTTTACTTGATATCCCAGTTCGGGAATATTCACCCACCTCTTAGGTTACACATAACATCATAATGTGAACTAGAGATTCTATCCATTTGGGCCCGGTCTATACGGACGGTAAAGCCTAACCTTGACCAATCAGATTGTGGGTAGGCTATAATTGAAGAAAGTCTCAGGAAATTAATTCCCACCAGCGGTTTGTAATTATTTTCGATGAACAAGAAAGTAGATGCTAAGTTAATTTTACAGACCATTAAGGACTGGGGTAAAGTCTTGATATTACTGTTGGACGAAGCAGCGGTAATAGTAGTTATTCTACTGATATTACATTTTGTAGAAATACAAATTCCTTTGCCAATTATGATTGGCGGGGGGATAATAGTCGGTATCTTTGTTTTCATAATACATATCGTGGTGATACCCAGTTTCCGCAGGAGACAGGTTACCGGTCGGGAAGGGATGATAGGCACACGGGGTAGAGTTGTAGAGCCGTTAACTCCGATAGGAGCTATCATGGTTAAGGGGGAGTACTGGAGGGCTGAATCCGTTGATGACAACATAGGGGTTGATGAGAATGTGGAAATAGTCAGACTGGAGGGATTAGTATTAAAAGTTAAGAGGTACAGCTCGTAGTTGATATAGGGTCCAGAATAAATGAATCATCCATAAGTAATGCCACAGTTCGTCAAAACGCACAATGGGACAACCAGACTGATATTTGTCACCTTTTATTATCTGGTTCAATAGGATACAAGAATGTTAAATCGACAACGAGAGCAGCTATGTTACCCCACCTTCTTTCAGCTTTTATTCGACCACCAGTCTTTTACCAAGTTCATAAGCAGCCGTTAGAGCTTCAGGATGTTCATTAATTTCTCCCTTGTTGTCGACACCTCGTATTAACAATTCATCAGCAAACTTAACACCAATAGCATCAAAGAAATACCTAATAGTCAGTACTACGCCGTTAAACAACTTTTTACCTTTGGTTGCACCAACGGCAATAAGAGCACCATTTCTATTCGAATTGGGCATTTCTTGCTTCAAGACGTGTTTTCGGCACCACAAAGCTTGACATCTATCAATAACAGCCTTCAGTTGAGCGCTAATACCATAGAAGAATATAGGCGATGCTACAATTACACAGTCAGCCTCAATCAATTTAGGGTAAATCTCTCGCATGTCATCGTCAATCACACATTCTCCTGTTAATTTACAGCCGTAATATTCTTTACATGGACTGATCTTCAATTTATCTATCACTAATTTTTCAATATCTACGTTATGTTCACGAGCACCATCTAAAGCTTTATCTAACAAACTGTCAGTATTGCTACCTATCCGAGGACTTCCCATAACTCCAAGTACTTTCATCTCTTACCTCCTTCTGGTCATATAGACCGCTTAACTTGTAACTGAGTCAGCCCTGATTTGTCAATAGCCATAAATAGGGATGAACTTCTGGGCGTAAGTAAGTAAGTATTTACCCCTCTTCTGATCATGAGTAACTGTAGACATAGAGAAGGCACAATGGGTTCACTGTGTGTGATATGAATCACATACACCAGCAGTTCAATAATAATAAAATTAGACAATAAGTAGGAGGAGGTAACTAATGAAAGAGAAGGTAGAAGCTGCTTTGGAGAAAATAAGGCCGAGTTTAAGAGCGGATGGTGGCGATGTAGAACTGGTAGATGTCCAAGATGGTATAGCTACAGTGAGGCTTACTGGTGCTTGTGGCAGTTGCCCAATGTCCACCATGACTTTGAAGATGGGAGTGGAGCGAGTAATTAAGCAAGAGGTGCCGGAAATTAAAGAACTGGTAGCGGTATAAACAGGAACCAGTTTTGGTAGTTTTGCTTGATTGGATTGTATGAAAAAACCAAAATCAGGGTGTCGGTTGACCTAGTGTCTTGACACCCTGACCCTGCCTTTTCAACTTCTTGGTAGCGGGCGTTGGATTCTAGCCGGGGAGGGGAGTGGTTTTGTCCAAGTTGTTACTACTATATGGTGGAGACGGGGGAAGCCCCCATTGACCCAATAATAATCTAGACAGGTCCCCTTGGTAGCCGGAGTTGGATTCAAAGGGGACAAAAGTCGGATTGTTAGCCTGAAAGGGAAAGCATGCAATTGTTTCTTTGTTACCATGCTAGAATATGGCATAGACTTCTTGATTAATATCACTCAGGATCATAATGAGAGTAATTACAGGAGGTGATTATCTTTGTCACAGGAAAAGTACACAATCCTTGAGTCGCGGCCAGCATTGAAGGAAGATTTGCAAAGTTTCTTATTTGACACAGATGCTTGGGTCATCTTTGAGCTTAAGAAAGCACAAGAATCTAATGACTGGGGAAAAGTGATCAGTTTAATAGATGTTATAGAATTGGTACACAATATGTCTCACTACCACTAAGTTAAATGCCCACATTCGTCGGTATTTTATCATTGATTAATATACATCGTGAAGTCTCTGTCTGATTTTATTGTTTTCAATTGATATAGTCCTATACAAATCTCCTTGGATCGGTATCAATATCAACGATAACCGGCTCCGGTATTAGCAGCGCCTTTTCCACAGCCCCTTCAAGTTCTCTAGCGTTGGTCACCTTAATTCCAATACCGCCACTGATTTGCGCATATTCGGCGAAATCACAATTATATAGTTCAGTTTGCCAATTCGGATATTTCTCAACCTTCTGCTCCTGCATTATCATGCCAAGTTGCTTGTTGTTAAAGATGAAGATTTTAATTGGCAAATCATATTTCACAGCCGTAAGGAAGTCACCCATAACCATCGAGAAACCACCATCTCCTGTAATGCAAACGACCTGTTTATCAGAGTAAGCTAGCTGGGCTGCCATAGCACCAGGCAATCCAGCACCCATTGAAGCCAGATAACCAGACATTATCATCTTTTGAGTACCCTTCATCCAAAAATTCCTGCCGAACCACCAGCCATTATCACCGGTGTCAAGTGAAATGATTGCATCACTGGATATTTTGTCATTTAATACCTTGATTATGTATTGTGGGCGTATCGGTGTTTGTGATGGATCTGCCTCCTGCATCAACAAATCAATCCATTCTTTCTTTAATTTAATTATTTCGACTAATCGCTTTTCATTCCTTTTACCATTGACAGCATCTGTAATTTGAGGTAGCAATTCTGCACTGTTGCCCCACAGTCCAACATCTACGGGATAGTTCTTGGCTATCATCATAGAGTCTATGTCAATCTGTATCATATTCTTTGCAGGAATTTGCGTCATGTCTGAAAATGAAGAGCCAATCACTATCAACAAGTCACTTTCACGCACTAGCCTAGCAGCAGCTGTAGAACCGATTGTCCCGTGACTACCAACGTAAAGGTCGTTATCTTCATCAATCACTCCCTTTCCCTTGAATGTTGTTACAATAGGCGCCGTAATCTTTTGAGCAAGTCGTAACAATGAATTGCCCTGACCCATCGCACCAAACCCAGCAATTATTACTGGTCTCTCCGATTTGTCAATTACTGCAGCAGCCTTCCTAATGATTGATTCGCACTGCGTGATATTCCTATTGGCTATTCTCCCTTCCATCGGTAATATAGCCGCATCGCACGGAAGTTTCTGAATATCATTAGGAACACTGATGTGAGAAACGCCCCTTTCCACCAATGCATGCTTGATTGCTAGAGTTGTTAGGGTTGTTGTTTGATCCTCAGACATTAGAATCTTATTGAATACACAGATTGGTTCGAAAAATGAGTACTGGTCGATTTCCTGGAATGAACCTGGACCAATTAATTGTCTTTTGACCAATCCCGTTAGAGCCAGAACTGGAGAGTGATCCAATTTTGCGTCATGTAGCCCCGTGGCTAGATTAGTAGCTCCAGGCCCAGCGACAGTTAAACATGCGGCTATGTGTCCCGTAAGCTTGCCATAAGCAGAAGCCATAAAGGCGGCTGTCTGTTCATGCCGCACCTGGATATATTTCAGCTTACTATTTTTTTCTTACGGCATCTACTAGTCCTAAAGAAGATGTCCCAGGTATTCCAAAAACATACTTAATTCCCCATTCTGCCATTTGGTCAATCAAGGTATCGGAAACACTTCTTCCCTCTTTAGTCTTTCTTCTGAGATGCTCTGTTAATGAAATAAAAGCAGTTTTAGGAGCATTACACACAGGACATGTCCAATTACCTGATAAATCTGAGAATTTCTTACGCTCCTTTTTTTCATCATAGATATAGTTACAAACGATACATCTAAGTTTTAGCATTATTGCACCTCCTATTAAGATCTTCAGTATTTAAAGTAAGTTTAATGATATTTTTACTGCTGTTCTATCCGTAACTGTATAGATATCCCTGTATACTATGCCATATTAGTTGATGGTACTATTATAGACCTTTCTGTCTAATAGCGTAACAAGGTTCCTCACTAACGAAAGGTATTTTCAATTTGTTGATAATCACATAAATAAGAAGTACACTCATGTAATAGATTAGCGTTTAGAGAAAGGAGGGCAAGATGAACATGACAGAAGTCGGCAAGAGTGGAGAAATGAAAAATGGAACCATGAAAGAGATCTCGGTTGACAGACGCAAAATCCTCTTAGCCAGAGTTGATGATCAGTACTATGCTACTGACAATCGTTGCCCTCATATGGGAGGTAATTTATCACAAGGCAAGCTCGAAGGCACCATAGTCACATGCCCCAAGCACAATTCTCAATTTGACTTGAAGGATGGCAGGGTTGTGAGATGGCTGAAAGGATCTGGTTTTTTATCAACAGTCGGCAAAGCTCTCAAGTCACCACGTCCGCTTGTAACATACAACGTGAAGGTCCAAGATGATAAAATACTGATAGAAATATGAGGCTCTATCAGTATTATAATTAGTTCAGAGAATGTAGGTTCAAAGGAGAATACACCATGCAACAATCTTCATATCACCAATACCGCTATTTATTAAAGGACAGCATACGTAAGACTATCGATTTCTCAAAGACTGACCAGAGCCTGAGAATTCCACCTCCTCCTATTGAGAAACCGTATAAGAGTAACCAAGACCTCATACCGCTTATACCATCTGGCGGTTTCAAGGGTCTATACAAAATTGACCTACAACACGCAATTAGGAACAGGCAGAGCCACCGTGACTTTACAGCCAAAGCAATATCCCTAACGGATCTTTCCTTTTTGTTATGGGCAACGCAAGGCATAAGAGACCGGATAGACGATGGTCATGCACTCAGAATAGTGCCATCCGCCGGTGCTAGGCACGCTCTTGAGACCTATCTTGCCGTACTAAACGTTGAGAACCTTGCCAAAGGTTATTACAGATATCTACCGATTGAGCATGAGTTAGTTTTGGAGAGTCATGATTCTAGTGCAGATCAGAAGATTACGGAAGCATGTTTTTATCAAAACTGGATAGCAAATGCTGCCGTTATCTTTATATGGGCAGCCATTCCATATCGTATGGAGTGGCGATATGGGCTAGCTGCTCACAAGGTCATTCTTATTGATGTTGGGCATGTTTGTCAAAACCTTTATTTAGCATGTGAGGCTATAGGAGCCGGCACATGTGCTGTGGGGGCTTACGATCAGGAGAAAATGGATCAGGTCTTGGGACTGGATGGGAACGACGAGTTTGTTATTTATATGGCTCCGGTTGGTAAAACCCTATAGAAAAACACCAGC
>DUFC01000019.1 GCA_011191875.1 Dehalococcoidia bacterium
AATTAACCAGATAAAATTGTACTGAAACTCTAATTATTGCTATACTAACAAACATAATGAAAAGGAGGAAAATATGAGAGTCTAGAAGATTACAAAGATTTTAATACCGTTTTTAGTTATTGTTTTGATTCTTTCGTTTCTGCCAGGAATGGCTTTAGCCAAGGGTAGACCAGATGATTTTAAACCTATTCCTGCCAAGGATGTGGAACTTGTAAAGAAAACAACTATAAAAGGTCCTCCGTCATGGGCTGGAGGCGGTAAAGATAAGAAAAAGGACGAACAGGCGGCTACAGGCATATCCGGAGATTGCTTCAGTGGGCAGAAATATGCAATTGTTATCGGAATCTCCGAATATCCGGGCGATGCGAACGACCTGGAGTATTGTGATGATGATGCCCGGGCTGTAGAAAATACTTTGCTAGAAGTATATGAGTTTGATAATGTCATTACTCTTATGGATGAAGGTGCAACGGCTTCTGCTATCGAATCGGCAATAAATACAATCGGCGATAGTGCCGGAAGTGATGATGAGGTGGTCTTCTTCTTCAGCGGTCACGGAGCTAAAGGTAGGGCAAACGACGGAGATAAGGAGAAGATAGACGAAGCTATAGTTAGTCATGACGGGGACAACCTGGTTTATATCTGGGATGGACATTTGAAAGACTTGTTTTCTGACTTTGAAACCTCAAGGATAATCTTCGTCTTTGATACCTGCCTGGCCGGGGGAATGACAGACCTGGCTGCTGAAGGTAGAGTTATCAATATGGCTTCCACCGAAAGAGGCTATTCCTACGAAGGTGATACCTGGGAACACGGAGAGTTCACCTATTACTTTATTGTCCATGGCATGTACATGGGCGAAGCCGATGTTTTCGACCATGACGGAGATAACACTACTGGCCAGAATTTTGATGTCGCTGTAGAAGAAGCCTTCGATTATGCTAAGGAAAATTGTATTTACGATAAACCAACTATAAGAGATAATTTTGATGACGACCTTCTTCTTAACTTCAAGTGTAGCGAATAACTATAAGAGCTAGTTAGAATAAGAGTGAGGCGGAGCTCTATATAAGCTCCGCCTCTCTAGTTTTGCTGGTTTTATAGAGAATTGCAGTTTTCCAGCAAACTTTTTAAGCCTTCTCGGCTTGCCTTGTGTCAATAATCTTCTGCGTAATGTGGGATGGTACTTCTTCGTAGTAGCTTAACTCTATAGTATAGCTGCCCCTGCCCTGAGTTATTGATTTCAGGTCTATAGCATAGCGTAAAACCTCAGCCAGTGGCACCTGAGCCTCAATAACATTGTTTCCATCCTCAGGGTTCATCCCCTGCACCCGGGCTCGCTTGGTATTAAGGTCACCAACAATATCACCGGTGAAGTCTTCAGGAATTGTTATAATAATATTCATTATTGGTTCCAGCAGAATTGGTTGCCCCTGGGATAATCCCTTCCTCAACGCCCCCGCCCCGGCAATCTTGAAGCATATATCTGAGGAATCAACCGGGTGGAAGCTGCCATCATACACGGTTGCCTTTATGTCAACAACAGGGTAACGAGCCAGTACTCCTTCATGAATCGCTTCATTAACCCCCTTTTCTACCGCCGGAATATAATTCCTTGGTATACGGCCACCTACTACCTTATTAACAAACTCGTGACCGCTGCCGCGAGGTAAGGGCTCAACCTCGAGCATGACATGCCCGTATTGACCGTGCCCTCCCGTTTGCTTCTTATGCTTATACTCAGCCTTGGCTGGCGCAGTAATTGTCTCTTTATATGGAACCCTGGGGATTTCCAACTCGACACCGACACCGAACTTACGCATCATCTTCTCGGCTGCCACCTCAAGGTGAGTCTCACCAATTCCTGATAAAATGGTTTCCTTGGTATCAGCATCCCTACGCACCCGAAGGGTAGGGTCTTCCTCAGATAGCCTGGATAATGCTGCTCCCAGCTTGTCCAAGTCAGCTTTAGTCTTAGGATACACAGCCTCACTAAAAGCCG
This sequence comes from Dehalococcoidia bacterium, assembly GCA_011191875.1. Lineage (GTDB taxonomy): Bacteria > Chloroflexota > Dehalococcoidia > Dehalococcoidales > W498 > W498. Next base: position 2,003 of record DUFC01000019.1, read on the forward strand.
GCTCAGGAAACAGAATAGGCTCAATTTTCACTGGCTTATCCCGACTACACAATGTATCCCCGGTGCTGGCCAGGCTCAATTTGGCTACTGCTCCCATATCCCCAGCTCCAATCTGAGATACCGGCTCCTGGGTCTTGCCCCTCAAAATAAATAGCTGACCTATGCGCTCCACCTCGTCCTGTGTAGCATTCCACACCTGAGAATTGCTATCAATGACACCATTATAAACTCGAAAGTAGGTAAGCTTACCGACATAGGGGTCAGCACTAGTCTTAAACACCAGAGCCTCTAAGGGAGCATCCTGGCTAGGCTCAACCGCCTGTTTGCCTGAATCGCCAGTACTAATCACCCCTCGCTCTTTAGGTGATGGCAGATAATTATATATGGCATCCATTAACCAGTTAATCCCTACATTCTGCAGGGCTGAGCCAACCAGAATAGGGACAATCCTGCCACTAACTATCGCCTGCCGCAAACCATTACTAAGTTCTTCCTGGCTAAACTCCTCACCGCCCAGATACTTCTCAATGAGCTTATCATCAACCTCAGCTATTGCCTCTATCAGCTTCTCCCGGAATGAATCAACCTGGGTTTGCATTGATGAGGGAATTTCAGCCTCCTCAGCTTTAGACCCGATATAGGCTTTCATCGCCATCAGGTCAACTATCCCCTGGAAATCGTGGTGGGCACCTATAGGTAACTGCACCGGGAGGCATTTAGAGCCAAACTTCGACTGAACTTCATCTACAGCCCGGTAGAAGTTAGCATTCTCACGGTCCATCTTATTAACCAAGACAAGACGAGGCAGGTTAGCTTCCTCACTATATGCCCACACCTGCTCAGTACCAACTTCAACGCCGGAGGCAGCACAGACCACAATTACTGCCCCTTCACTAACCCGTATCGCTGCCTTGACTTCACCGACAAAGTCAGAATACCCAGGGGTATCAATAAGGTTTATCTTAGCCCCCTTCCACTGACAGGGAAGCATAGCCAGGTTAAGGCTAATCTTACGCTTTACCTCATCGGGGTCATAATCCGAGGTAGTAGCCCCATCGTCAACCTTGCCCAATCGGCTGATAGCTCCAGCAGTAAATAAAATTGCTTCTGACAGCGATGTCTTGCCGGCGCCACAATGAGACAGCAAAACAAGGTTGCGAATATTGTCCAGTCCATATTGCTCCATCTACTTCACCTACCCTCTTCTATCTTAGTCCACGATATTATAATCTATAGTTCGTATACGGGGCAAGTAACCGTACTCGTTTAATATCTTGGTGACACACTGTTCCCTGCCTTATTATTGTGGGGCTCCCCTTAACGTCATCGCGAGTCCTGTGGTGGAAGGACGGGGCAATCCTGCCGTTTTTCCCCCCCTCCTCCGAGATTGCTTCGTCATTGCACTCCTCGCAATGACGAGAGGGTGGGTGCCTCACAATGAAGAAATGGAAGTGTCATTGCGAGTCCTTCGGCAGAAGGACGTGGCAATCTCGGAGGTTAGTTAGGGAGAGGTTGATTCCCCTATTTTCATACTATGGATTGCAAAGCCCACTGACTGTACAATCTGACGCTTTGCGCAATTGGCAAGCCCGCTAACCTCGCAGACAGCGACTATTGAACACGGCGTCTTCTTCTGAACAAAGGCAGGAACCAGAACAAAAGAATTACGCTGAAAAATGGAAAGGGCTGGGATGAGGTGGTCTGGCCGGTTGTAGTAATAGCAGTCGAGGGTACTGCCGACGGTTTTACCGTATCTACGGTCTCCGCTTTTATTTCGTATGCAGCCAGCTTGACACCGATGAACTCCTTGGGCACCCAGCCCAAAGGATTATTCTTACCTGTTGCCTCAGCCCAAATCCAGCCCGGCTCGCCCTCCAGCTCAAAAAATGCAGTTGCCTTATTATAGTCAGGTAGATAGACCAATACTGCGGTATGACCACTGCCAACCACTATAGCTGAGCGGTATCCGGCACCTTTGTACATTACCGCCAGTAGCACAGTACTATCTTCGCAATCACCATGACCGAGCCCTTTTTGAATAATAGCAGTAGCCAGCTCATCGGCATTTTGGGCAAACTCTTCATACTCAAATTGGTCTATATCAGGGGTATAGGTTACCCCATTCCGGACAAAATAAAATACCTGCTTTGCCCTCTGGAGTTGGTCTGGATATTCTTCGGCAATTTGCTCACCCAAGCTATAGGCTAGGTCAGCATTCTTCCCCAAGCTCTCGAAGGCTATAACCGGACGGAAAGTTGTCTCACATATTTGATAAAAACCGTCTTCCCCACAGGCGCTGGTTCTACATACCCCCCAGTCATCAAATACATCACTATTCACCTCAGAGAAACCTGCCGATGGATTTGCCAATACATAACCAGCAGTGGCCAACCCGGCCACTAATACCAACATTAAGCCTAGTAAAACCTTAATCCTTCTCACCGATTTACCTCTGGGAGGTCATTTTTCAAGCTATTTCCCCCCTTTTCATAGGGTAACTCAATATGATGGTGTATAAGCGGGGCACCAGCCCCTCTTTATTATTTCCTCCCCCCTATCCTCCGGAATTGCTTCGTCGTCCTTCCACCGAAGTACTCCCAATGACGAGGGGGACTAAGAGAGTGAGGTCAATATAATAATCAAACCCTCATAGTGGTGTTGTTAGTGCAGCATGGAGGATAAGACCGAAAAAAATGAGATAGCCAAAGACATAAATACCTACTGCTTCCGGACTTTTATTGACGTTTAAAAATGGTATTCTGGGTGTTAGCTTATTAACAATATGGAAAAGGGCTACCCCAATAAGCAGGCTAATCACGAAGCTTATCGCCAATAACCCCAATGTTCTAAAATCAAAGATGTAGCCTAATATTGGGGTGGTGACGGCAGTCAGTGCCGTCATGGCACCGTGAATGACAAGACCAACCAGGATGAAAAAGCCAGCGATGAACAACCCGGTGGCAACGGGACTTTCTCCGATACGCTGGCGCTTATGAATATGAGGGTTAAGAGCATCCATTGCCCTGATTCCCAGCCACGCCAGAAGAATAGAGATGAGAGCCATAACTATAACTCTGGTTAGCCATATCAAAACTATCACCCAGAAAGGGAGTCCCAAACCTAGCTCATACATAAGATACCCTCCTTTAGGTTTTTAATTATGCAACCCTCCCCCTTTATCCCCCTCCCTCTATAAGGGAGGGGGAATTATTTTATTTAGAGGGACTTCGTCCCTCTAAGACTTCCTTCAGTGCCCATGCCCCCCGACGAAAAGAAGAAATACGAGTTTGTTAAAAATATCTAAATCCCTGATTATGTCAACAGTAATGGCGTAACATATGTTTCAATGATAGCCGCCGGCAGAAGCAAGGCAAGTGCTATCATAAGATACTTTAAATTCCGTTTCAAGTTGGGCAGTAATAGATTTCTCCTTTCCTTTCTGAATAGGGCTATTATTACCATTGTGCCGAAGCTGAGGGCAGCGGCTTCACCCAAGATGAAAGCCGGGAGTTCAAAAATGCCATGAGGAAGTAAACCAGCTAATAGATAACCAAGAGATTCTTCCTGGATTACCATGCTTGATACGAAAGCCAAGACCCAGCCATTAATAGTTAGAGCCAGGATAGGCATAAAACAAAGAATCGGGCTGAGGACAAAGCTCAGCAGCAGTACTGAGGCATTCTTGATAAAGATGAATAGCACAACAAGGACGAGAGGAAGTGAAGCTAGTAAGTCGCCAAGCTCTTCAAGGGAAGTGATGTCTTCAGCCAGAAGGCTGGTGATACCAGTCGGGGTAGCCAAACCCAAGACAATACCTATGCCAAATAAGAGGACGGCAACGAGAATCCACCTTTTATAGCTCATATTAGCCTATGTATTATCTAATGCCAAATTTATCATAAAAAACAATTTCAGATAGTTCCTGCCTCGGCTTAACCTCAGGTTTTGTCTCAGGGTAACCGAGGGGAGTCATCTCAACCACACAAAAACCTTCTGGCACCTGTAGAATATCGGCTACTAGTTTGGCATCAAACTTGCCAATATGCACTGTGCCCAGACCCAGCGAGTGGGCAGCCAATACCAGGTTTTGCATAGCCAACGCTACATCAAACATATACCAATCGCCCTTTTCGGTAACCGACTCTCCATTAAAATAGCCAGACTTCCCCAACTCAGCACAAGCAACAATCACTACCGGCGCCTCTATAAGGGCACCGGCGGCTTGGTTGTTGGCACCAAGTACATCAGCCAGTTCGGACTTGATGTTGGTGTCTCGCACTACGATAAATCGCCAACACTGAGTATTAGCCCAGGATGGAGCCCAGCGTGCAGCTTCCAAAACAAGTCCTATAGTTTTGTCATCTACTGGGGTGGTTTTATACTTGCGGATACTCCTTCTAGTTTTAATTGCTTCTAGAACTTCCATCTTAATCCCTTTATTTTTTTATTGGGCAACCCTCCCCTTCAAACAGCTGGAAAAATCTTCGATTTTCCTATTTTCCTGGGGACCCACTTTTTTCCCCTCCACTTGATAAGGGGTATGGGAAAAAATTAAGAGAGGCTTTGCCTCTCTCAGACTCTCTTTCTATTCCTCTTCCTCCCAGGCATCCTTACCTATAAGGGAGACAAAGCGGCAGCCGCCTAAATTCTCAACTATATTCTTCCTCTTGCGTTTAGTTATCTTATATAACTCCTGCAAGTAGCGCGAACCGACAGGAATCACTAACCGTCCACCTATTGCTAGCTGAGCTAGAAGGTCAACCGGCACCCTGGGAGCACCAGCGGTAACTATTATGGCATCATAAGGTGCCTCACTCTGCCACCCCAGAGTTTCCTCAGCCGAGTGTACCATAACGTTCGTATAGCCTAGATTATCTAACACACTCCTAGCTGACTCAGCCAGAAATGGCAGGCGTTCCGTTGTAATCACTAACTGAGCTAACTCGGCGAGAATAGCCGCCTGATATCCGCTGCCCGTCCCTACTTCCAACACCTTTTCATTACCAGTAAGCATCAACTCAGCAGTCATAAGGGCAATAATAAAAGGTTGCGAGATTGTCTGACCAAAACCGATAGGAAGCGGTCTATCTTCATAGGCTAAGCTCTGCTCATCCGGTGGCACAAAACGTTCCCGAGGGACACGAGCCATCGCAGCTAATACCCGCTCATCTCTAATCTCAATGCTAAGGTGCTCAACTAACCTGGCTCTCGCCGCTTCAAAGTCCATAATAGGCAACCATGACCAAGACAGGGTCAGGATAAAACTAAGGCTAGCACTACCAGGATAGCCAATATTATCCCTGCTAAAATGCCGATTCTTCGCAGCTCAGTAACTATATAGGGGTAGCGAGCCACAGTCTGTGCTGCCTTTGGAGTTGGTACACTTGCTGAAGAAGCCGAGACAACAGGCTGAGAAGCCGATTCATAAGTTTGAGAAACGGGTTGCTGCTGGGCATCTATAGCTGAAGAGCCCCGACTCCTTTTCTTTTTCTTACTTTGAGACAAATGCTTCCGCTGTGATTTGCCTGGCACTTAAAACCCCCCATAGGAGTATTTTATCAACCTCACCCCATATACTACTTAGCCCTTGGGTGGGATTTCTCATAGGTGCGACGGATATGTTCAGTAGTAAGATGAGTGTAAACTTGTGTGGTAGAGATATTGGCGTGACCCAGTAATTCCTGAACCGACCTCAGGTCAGCCCCACCACTCAGCATATGAGTAGCAAAACTATGTCTAAGAGTATGAGGAGTAATCTGAACACCGAGGTCAGCCGATTTAGCGTATCCCTTTAATATTTGCCAAAAGCCTTGCCTGGTCAACCTGTCACCAAGGCGGTTAACAAACAAAGTTCTCTCAGCCTCGTTACGCACCAGTAGAGGACGGGCTTCTTTTACATATTCGGCTACTGCCGAAGCTGCCCGAGGAGCAATAGGGATAAGTCGCTCTTTATGCCCCTTACCAAAGCATCGTACAAAACCATCTTTCGTATCTACATCACTTGAGTTCAAAGACACTAACTCACTCACTCTCATCCCGCTGGCATATAGTAACTCTAGCATTGCCCTATCTCTCTTTGCTTCTGGCGTGGACGACTTGGCTGGTTGCTCCAGTAAAAGCATAGCCTGGCTAACTGAGATAGGCTTTGGTAATGACTTGCCCACCTTAGGTGAACCCACATTCTGAACTGGGTTATCCTTGATATTACCCTCAGCTACCATAAAGCTAAAGAAAGACTTGGAAGCCGCTACTTTACGGGCTACCGTGGTGGGAGCATAGTTCCTTTCTTTAAGGTTAAGCAGATAGCTTAGCATCTCTTGCCGACCAAAACCAGCCCATGGCGGAATGTAGCCATGCTTGGCAGCCTCTTCCCCAATAAAACTAGCTAATTGATGCAGGTCGTTACGGTAAGCAACTACCGTGTTTTCAGAAAAACCTTTTTCCACAGTCAGATAATTTAGAAATCTACCAATGGCGTCTTCCATAGCACCACCCCGTTACTAAATATTATTATGTATTGTAACATAACTAAAAAGAAAATTCAGCCCCTGATGAATAACTTCCTTTGCCCCTATTTATGGGCTATGCTAAAATAAATTTAAGGTAGCTCAAAGGGCAAGCCCTTTTGGAAATAGTCCTATACGTAAGGACATAGATACTTATATATAAGAAAGGATAAAGGAAAATTCTAAATACTATCCTTCAAAGAAGGACTAAACTCTAAACAAATTCAAATGACCAAAATCCAAAGGAATTAAATGATTTAAAATTGAAATTTGTAAATTAGAAGTTGTTTACCCCGTGGGATAATTTCATATCTAACGGGGTTTAGGATTTCACAAAGGGGATAGGGTTAATTGATAAGTAATCTTATAACCGAGCAACTAAGGCAACTACCAACCAGTCCCGGCGTCTACCTGATGAGGGACACTGACGGGGGTATTCTATATATTGGTAAGGCAGCTAACCTCCATCACCGGGTAAGGTCATATTTTAGTGCTGTTCAAAAGCTATCGCCAAAACTCAAGCGGATGGTAGCCCGAGTTAATGATTTTGATTTCTTTGTTACCACCTCTGAGCAGGAGGCTCTTATCCTTGAGTTAAACTTGATAAAGAGGCACCGTCCCAGTTACAATGTTCAGCTTAAAGATGATAAAACTTTCCCTTACCTTAAAATCAACACCAGTGAGGATTGGCCCAGAGTGCATATTACCAGGCGCCTGGAAGAGGATGGAGCGCGGTACTTCGGACCCTTTGCCAGCGGAAAGTCAATACGCCAAACCTTGAAGACAATTAGAGGAATCTTCCCATTCCGCTCTTGCTCCAAAGCTATCACCGGCACTGACTTGAGTCCTTGCCTTGAGTATCATATCGGACATTGTCTCGCTCCCTGTATTGGTGCTATCAGTAAGTCCGAATATGATGTAGTGATAAAGCAGGTAATCCTCTTCCTTGAAGGTAAACAGGAAAAGGTAATCCAGGAGCTTGAGAGCAAGATGAAAAAAGCGGCTGAAGCTTTAGACTTTGAAAAGGCTGCCTTAATTAGAGACCAAATCCAGGCGGTAAACAGAGTTATTGAAGGGCAAAGGATTGCTACCACAGTAAGAGGTGAACAGGATGTTATTGCCTTTGCTCAAGATAAAGACCAAGCCTATGTTCAGGTTTTCTTTATCCGCAGTAGTAAGCTAATTGGTCGGGAGAGCTTTATATTGCAAGGCGCCCGCTCTGAAGAGCCTTCGCCGATTATGACTAGCTTTATTAAACAATTCTATAACTCTACCCCTTACATACCTCCGTTACTGCTACTACAGTATCCGGTAGAAGATACAAAAATCATTGAGAGCTGGCTTCAAAGTAAAAAGGGGGCTAAGGTCAATATTCAAGTGCCCCGTCAGGGGAATAAAAACCAGTTGGTGAAGATTGTAGCTGAAAACGCCGAACAAGGTCTGGAACAACTTAAGATTAAGCAACTAGCCACTCCTGGCTCTCTAACGGCTGCTTTAGCTGAAATAGAAAAGGAGCTTCACCTGCCCTGCACCCCTTTACGCATGGAAGGCTATGACATCTCTAACATACAGGGGAAGGCAGCGGTAGGGAGTATGGTGGTTTTCGATAAAGGAAAACCAAAACCATCTCACTATAGACGCTTCAGAATTAAAACAGTCTCAGGCGCCGATGACTATGCCATGCTCCACGAGGTACTCAAGCGGCGATTTAAGCAGAGTAGAGACGCCTCAGATACCTGGGCAATTCTACCTGACCTAATCCTTATCGATGGCGGCAAGGGACAACTTAACGCTGCCCTATCAGCAATGAGTGAAGCTGGAGTCAATTCTGTGCCCACCGCTAGTTTAGCCAAAGAAAATGAGGAAATTTTTATTCCAGCCTCGTCACTACCTATTATTCTGCCCCGCAGTTCCCAAGGTCTTCAATTACTACAACGCCTCAGGGATGAAGCCCATCGCTTCGCTCTGGGCTACCACCAAAAAATACATAAAAGGGAAACCTTTGCCTCATCTCTTGATAATATTCCTGGTATCGGACCCAAGCGCAAGCGCGCTCTACTCAAACAGTTCGGTTCACTTCGAGCCATCCGAGAAGCTCCCATAGAGGAGCTAGCGGTAACAGCCGGGATGAGCCGGAGTCTAGCTATAAGAATAAAGGAGCATCTGTAATATTGTTTATCAACCTCACCCCCTGTGTCTCCCTCTCCTTACCAAGGAGAGGGAGAAGTATAGGTTTTGAAGGGGCAAAGCCCCTTCAAACTTCCCTTGATAAACGACTTTACTGGTGAAAGTAAATGCCAGCTAATTTACCACCACAATACTTTGAGGCGGAAAAGACTTATCGTTTAGCCAAAACCGCTGCAGAAAAGATAGTTGCCCTGGAAGAAATGTTGGCTATCATGCCCAAGCACAAGGGAACCGACCATCTCAGGGCAGAACTAAGACGAAGAATTGCCAAGCTAACCCAGGCGTCTGATAAGAGGTCGGCTACCCAGAGGGCGTCAATGGGTATTGATAAAGAAGGGGCCGCTCAGGTAGTGGTGATCGGCTTGCCTAATGCCGGCAAATCCCAGATTGTTTCCAGTATTACCAATGCCTCCCCAACCGTAGCTGAATACCCATTCACTACACAAAGCGCTACTCCGGGAATGATGGTATTTGAGAACATCCAGATACAGTTAATTGATACCCCACCCCTGGTAGCCCAGCCTATTGAGTGGTGGCTACGCCATATACTGGTACGAGCTGACGCCCTGTTAGTAGTGGTGGATCTAAATGATGCCCCGCTAACCCAAATGGAAGATATCACGGCACAACTGAGAGAAACCAGAATAGGTCTTGGTAAAAGATGGTCAGAGGAAGCTAATACCATCCTCTATCAGAAGAAGGCACTAATTATTGGCAATAAGATAGACCTTGACAATACTAGTGACAACCATCTAACATTGAAGACCAAATATAAAGAGCAACTACCAGTTGTGGCTATCTCAGCTAAAGAAGGGATAGGCTTAGAACAGCTGAAACACGAAATCTATCAAGTGCTTGATATTATTCGTGTTTACACTAAGGCTCCAAGCCAGAAGCCAGACTTTAACGACCCGATAATTCTCGAAAAGGGGAGCCGGCTAGAGGATGCGGCGGAATCAGTGCATAAAGATTTCCGAGCCAAGCTAAAATATTCCCGGCTGTGGGGTTCGGGAAAGCACGATGGAATAATGGCGAAAAGAGACCATATTTTGCAAGACGGCGATGTTATAGAACTACACCTCTAATTTGTATAGGCTCATATCATTTGAAATGAAATTATGGAGGATTCCTATGGATTATCAGAAACCTTACCTGATCTGCTGTAGTATTTTAAAGAAAGAGGTAGAAAAACTAATTGAGGACAGTCAGTTGCCCGTTGAACCGTACTTCTTAGACGCCGGTCTCCATGTCGACTATGATGAACTAGAAGAAGCACTTACTAAAGCTATACAAGAATGTTCAAAAGACGGGTCGAGGCAAGTAATCGTTGCCTACGGTGATTGGTGCCATCCCCAGGCGAAAGAGATAATCGGCAAGCACGACAATGTTGTTAAAATTGATGCCTTGAACTGCATTGATTGCCTCCTCGGTGGCCATGGAAAACTTTCGGAAATCGACCCAGACAACGAGTACTTTTATCTGTCTCCGGGCTGGATGCCATCAGAGTTAAAAGCGAATCCTCGATTCAACCCCATCTTCTACAACTGTAGTCTAGAAGAAATAAAGAAACAGTTCAGTACACTTAAGGGAATCATGCTCTTCGACTCTTTAGAAGATATAGATGAGTCTAAGAATGAGATGGAAGAATTCAGCAATTACATAGGACTGCCAATTATAGGCAAGAAACTAACCGGGCTTGATAAATTTAGAGATTTTCTTCTCGAAACCATAAATAGCCCCAAAAATGCTCATACGTAATAGCCTCACTCTGAGAAAAAATAACCGCCACGGATAAAGAAACCCAGAGTGGAAAGATTTCTGGTGGAGATGGGGGAGACCCCATCTCTGTCAGCCCCAAAGATACTGCCCATTATTGGAAAACGTCGGACTTTGGCGGTGGTATTTAAATAGCCTCTGCTGACCAAGTTTAGCCAGGCCAGTCGATACTTCTTTCACCACCCTTATCTGCATCGGGGTGGTGGCACCTCAACTTTTCGGCACCCAATCCCAACCCGCTGAGGTGAGGTCAGGTTGAGCTTGCAACCTATTTAATTGGGCTGCGTGTTGATGTGACTAATAGACGGTACACTCACCACGGATGAAAGCTTGTTACGCATTCAGCAAATGTTCCCCTGCTTAACCCTGAGTTCATAGTAATGTCTATGGCTAAGAGATAATCAGCTATCCGGTCAGCAATGATAAAGTGCTCTTGTACATACTTCTTACCTCTTTTGCCCATTATTTCGGCAGCCTTTAAATTATCCAACAAGTAGATTACTTTCTGTGCCGTTCTTTGGGGATTCTGGTAAAAATAGCCAGTATCACCTTCCTTGATCTGGAAGGGGATACCTCCTATATTACCGGCTATGACTGGTTTAGCCTTCCACAGTGCCTCGGTAATCACCAGGCCGAAACCCTCTCTAATCGATGGTTGTATTATCACACTCGCTGCGCGCTGCAGGGCATTTACCTCAACATGATTCTCTAGACGATTATCCAAGGAAAGGTTGAGTACATGAATGCCTTCGTCTTCCCTTGTTTTCGAATAAATATCGTCTAGAACCCTCTCACCCTCCGGGTCATCAGCAGCAAACCCCCCAGCTAAAATAAGCTGGCATTCTCTCTCCCTCCGTACTCGGCGGTAAGTGGCAATAGTTCTATCTAATCCCTTCCAAGGGTCGAATCTTCCAATTTGAGCAATGATGGGAACTTCTCGGTCTATTTTATATTTTAGGAGAACTCTATCTATCTCCTCCTGGGTCAGCTCCCGGTTCTTCTCAGAAAGTGGATCAATGAAGGGGGGAATTATGAACTTGGGTACAGGCCAGGGTGGGAAAACATAACGGGCGGCGGAGAATATGGCAGCGTCATACCCCCCAATCCAGTTGTTGATCAAGTTTAATAGTCCATCATTAGCCCTTATTGCTGGCTCTATATCTATATGGCATCTCCATAACCAAGTCTCTCCGGATTTCTTAAGGCAGTGGCATAACATCAATGGCTGAGGGTCATGCACTATCACTACATCGGGGGAATAGTCAATAATATTGTTGTCGGCACACTCCTCAAGTTGGCTGATGTAAATCTGTTTCATTTCAGGGGTGAAAGAGCCTTTCATACCCTGAAGTAAATTATGAAGCTTTTTTGTGCATTCATAGTAGCTTTTTCGCCCATTAATAATCTTCCATTCAGCCTCTATACCTAGCAGGTTCAGAAACGGGATAGAGCTATATAGCATCTCAGCTACGCCACCACCTTGAGCGGTGGCATTCAACTCCAATATCTTCAGACCTTTGAGCCGTTTTCCTATATTCTGTAGTCTCGCTATCTTCTCGTCGCCTATGATTGAGGCATAGCTCTCCAAAGGGGAAGTGGAGAAGGGACAGAAGTCCTTCCTCCTACTATAAACGGTCCCATCTTTCAGGATAGAAGATACACTCACTCTAAAAACATCCTGAGTTGTTCTCCTTTAAGCACATCTTCCAGCAATCCCTGGAGTTTCTCAAGGGCAAGTGGTGATGGGCGTGTCTTACCCGATTCCCATCTCTGTACAGTATTCAGTGAGACGCCAATGTTCCTGGCAAGTTGTTCTTGTGTCCACCCCTTGCTGGTTCGGCAGTATCTTATCTTATCCGCAAGCCTTGTCATATTGAATGTGATATAGCACATGTGGTAACATTTGTCAAGTAGTTATTTATATTTCCGTTGTTCTCTTAGCCTCTCTATCCCGGTCGTGATTTTACCTCGGCCAGCGTTTTCAGAGATGGCTATTTGCTCCGTAGCATCCGGAACCAGTCACCAAAGATACTTTTTTAGGAATCCCATATGCTCGACAAAATACTGATTGAAGTCGGAACGCTGGGAAAGCTCAATATGGTCAATAAATTGGACAAGCTCACTAGCCGTCTGCCAGTACTTCTTGGCTAGGAGAACCATGGAAGCCCCTGTGCTGGCGGCGTTACCTAACGACCTGATAATCTCCGGATTAACGCGGGGAAGAAGCCCTGTGCTTATGGCGCTACGAGCATCTACATAATTCCCCAGTGCGCCGGCGAGATATATATGGTGAATGCCTCGAACCCCAACGCCTATTTCGTCCATCAGGGTTTTTATACCGGCGGCGATGGCTCCCTTTGCCAGTTGAAATTCGCGAACATCTCTTTGAGTCAGATAGATTGGCCTATTACTATAGCTTTCCTCCGGCGAAGCTATGAGAAAATCATTGACTCCAGAATGGTTGACTACTCTTAAACCCAGGCTCTTAGCCGCTCTTTTCTTAGGGGGTCGAATAAGACCCTCATCGTCAATGATCCCACAATGCAGGAGCACGGCAATTAAATCAACCAATCCGCTCCCACAAATCCCTTTAGGCTTGATATTCCCGATGACCCGATATTGCAGGTGGTCTTCTTTGAAACTGACGCCTTCGATAGCTCCTGCCTTGGCGATCATTCCATAGGAGCTTCTGGAGGAGTAGGCACTTTTGCGGTACAGCTTGCCAAGTACTTTGGGGCGGAGGTTACCGGGGTATGTAGTACCACGAATTTAGAATTGGTCCAATCTCTTGGAGCAGATAAGGTAATTGATTATACCAAAAAGGATTTTACCAAAAGCGGTGAAACCTATGACATTATTTTTGACGCGGTAGCCAAAAATTCGTTTCCACGTTGTAGAAGCTCGCTAAATCAAAAGGGGATCTATCTATCGACTGTAGGTTCGCTTCCACTTTTTCTTCAAATGTTATGGACTTCAAAGATAGGCAGTAAAAAAGCTATATTTATGATGTCACTAAACCGCGCAGAAGACCTTATCTTTCTTAAAGAACTCATTGAGGCTGGAAGGATAAAAACGGTAATTGACAGAACTTATCCTCTGAGTGGAACTGCCGAGGCTCACCGGTACGTTGAAAAAGGACACGCCAAGGGGAAAGTAGTGATAACTTTATAGAAATAATTGTGTGCCTTTATCTTTGTCGGTGAAAGGACACAAAAAGGGACATGTAGTCATAACTGTGGCACATAATAACAAAACCTAACAAGCGTTGTAGTTGACGGCGGGGAGCCGTGGCATTTATTAATGTTTCTGGGTTGAGACTGGTTCTGGTTGATCGGACGCCTTTCGGCACTACACATATTGTGTCATCTATTACCTATTCCGTTTGAAACGAGTGTAACTCTTTTACCCTCGAATGACCTGGATACGTAATAGTTTTGCATTCTGTCTAATTAGCAGAAGAACCTTACTGAATTTACCCAAATGGACGGGGAGACGGGTTTAGAAGCGAACTCTACGGTCCCGAAACGATTTTCCAAGAAAAAAACGCTAGCGGTAAAACGCTAGCGTTTTGATTTCGTTGGTGGAGACGGGGGAGAGTCGAACTCTACCTGAAACAATGCTGTGTTTTGTTTAGATACATATATTTGTTCTAGCCTATGACTAATTTTCCCAGTAACAAATATTACTAATCACATACTCTGTAACAATAACTTTTGCAATTCATTTAGCGAAACCATGCAATCCTGATGGAATCCATAACCGGCAAAGCTCGCAATAAAAAACTTCAAATCAAATTTCGATGGATCATTTAGCTCTTTTATTTCGGGTGAATTCAGGATATCTGCCAGTTTTCTGCTTCGTGGGTTGTGATTAGCCAGAACAATTATTACTTCTGGTTTCGTTTGGCTGTTTAGCTCAATCCTACTGCTTTTCGAAGAACTTTTTAACCTAACTAATCCCAGTTCAGCAAGTTGTTCGAATTGCATCTCCATCGTTTGGAGAATAGCCTCATATTTCTCATGGTCAGATAGTATTTTATTGATATCTTCCAGGTGTTTGATTAATCCTGCACTTCCTTTTAGAGCGCCGTCGCCATATTTTAGTTCGACCAATGCTGGCCGACATTCACTATTTTTTCTTCGTTGAGATGCAAGCCATCTTACTGCCAGCAAGTC
>DUFC01000002.1 GCA_011191875.1 Dehalococcoidia bacterium
ATAAAGGATACGCCGGTGTACCGGCTTCAATCCATCCCGCACATCAGGTAAGGCACGGGAAACGATAACACTCATCGCATAATCCAGGTAAGAGCTTCTCATCTCATCTTCTATGTTTACTGATTCTACTTTTCCTAAAACCATATTTGGTTAAACCCCCTACTCCTCATCATCAGACCTATCATCAACCTCAGGAAACTCGTCGGGCAATACTTCTGAGTCCTCCCCACCTATTATGGTATAGCCTGGCTCCTCAACTAACTGCTGCTCGTGCTCCAACTCACGCCTAATTATGTTGTCGCTAATATAAGTCCGAAGACCCTCTAAATGCTTTGAGGGGAAGGAAACTCGTCCGGCTTGACCGGGAGCCTGATATACCTCTCTAATAATGACAGTCACCCTGTCTTCTGCTGAGCTGACGATAGCCGCTATATACTTATTACCCCCCTGCATTAATTTAATAAGTCGTTGCCCATGCTTGGACTCGGCTTGCCCTAAATACTCCCCACGCCCAGTTTCCACTATTAGGCTAGCCCCTTCTATCCTCAAATTTACTTCATTGCCGGCGCTCATTCTGACCAGTGTCTCCCTCGGAGCCAGATGACAAAGATTAACTACCCCTGCCTTGCCTATTTCCTCAATAAACTGCTGTGGTTCAGCCTTATGAGAATCACCCTGCGAAGTGATTACAGCCTCCTCTAAATAGGCTAAGCGGTGAAGGTTCTTTCTGGCAATAGTATTATAAGGGTCAAGTTCTATAGCTCGGCTATAGGCTTCCCTCGCCTGGGAATACTCCCCCAGCTCCATATAGGCTCTACCTAATCTATTATAGGCATCAACATCATTGGGGAAGCTCTCTGTTAGGCTCTTATTAACCTCTACTGCCTCCCGCCACTGACCCTGCAAGGCTAAGGCTATCGCCTGTTTACTGCGCTGCCGTCTTAGTCTTACTTGCTCTTCTTCCTGATATACCATCTTCCACCCCCTGCCCGCCTATTTGGCTATGTCTAGCTCAAATACTCGATGCAAGGCACGAATTGCATCTTCAACTCTAGCCTCTTCAATAATACAGGTTATCCTTATCTCCGAGGTAGTAATTAGCTGGATATTTATGCCCTTTTCACTGAGTGCCTCAAACATACTAGCTGCGTAGCCAGGGGTATTCTGCATCCCGGTGCCAATAACACTAACCTTGCCTAACTTGGAATCACTAGCGCACTCCCTGGCTCCAATTGAGTCAGCTATAGGTTTTATTACCTCCATTGCGTTACCTAGCTGGCTTTTAGCCACGGTAAAAGTTAAATCAGTAATATTATTAATACTGGCGTTCTGAACAATGGTATCTATACTGATACCGGCCACTGCTAAAGGCTGGAAGATAGCTGCGGCAATGCCGGGTCGGTCGGGAATACCAACCACAGTTATCTTAGCCACATCAAGGTCGTAAGCTATACTCCTCGCTTTATTTCGCACTTCCATAGACACCCCTCCGTGAATTAATGTACCCGGGCTATCAGTAAAGCTGGAGGCTACCAGAATAGGGACATTAAATAGCTCCCCTAGCTCAACAGCCCGGGGGTGCAGCACCTTAGCCCCATAGCTTGCCATCTCCAGCATCTCCTCGTAGCCAATCTCCAATAACTGACGAGCTTCAGGGATAAGGTAAGGGTCAACGGTATAGACACCATCAACATTAGTATATATCTGGCACATCCCTGCCCCCAAGCTAGCCGCCAGAGCCACTGCTGTGGTATCAGAACCACCCCGCCCTAGGGTAGTTATATCCATCTCCTCACTAATTCCTTGAAAGCCAGCCACAATGACTATATTTCCTTTCTCTAGCTCCTTAATCACTCGTCTAGATTCAATTCCCTGAATTCGAGCTCGGCTGTAGGCTGAATCAGTCTTAATTCCCGCCTGGGCACCACTGAGGCTAATTGCCGGATAACCCATATGATGAAGCGCCATTGCCAGCAAGGTGCTGGAGACAACCTCACCGGTGGAAAGAAGGACATCAAGTTCCCGGTTATCTGGATTTTCCGATATCTGATAAGCCAACTCAATTAGCTCATCGGTGGTATCTCCCATCGCCGAAACCACTACCACCACCCGGTCGCCCTTATCCTTAGCAGCGGCTATACGCCGAGCTACACTCTTAATCCTCTCAGCATTCGCCACTGATGAACCGCCATATTTCTGAACTGTAAGTGCCATTTAATCTTTAACCTCTCCTACCAACCTACTCATAATATTATACCCTTCATCAATAAACAAGCCAGTACTTTTTGCCTCGGGCTCAGTGAGTCTTTTTGCCCCGTTAGCGTTAAATCCCGCCCCCCACAGTAGAAAAGGAACCGGGGCATTACTATGCGTCCGGGTCTTAATCGGAGTTGGGTGATCAGGCATAACTAGTAGGCGAAGGGTGTTTGGCCGCCAATTACGGAGTTGGCTTAAAACCTCCGTATCCACCCTCTGGATAGCCTCCACTTTATCATCAATAGAGCCGGCGTGACCTGCCTCATCCGGCGCTTCAATGTGGATAACCACCAAATCATGCTCCTCAAGGGCTTCTAGGGCTCCCAGTGCCTGAGCAGCATAGTCATTATCCGGACCATCAGTCACCCCGGGTATTTCTAAAACATCTATCTCCGTCAATCGGGCTAAGCCACGAAGAAGGTCAACTCCAGAGGTCATAGCGGCATCAAAGCCATAAATCTGCTTGAATGGTGGCATATCAGGTACCCTGCCACTACCCCAGAAGAGCCAAATCATTGTTGCTGGAACATCACCGCGAGCCCGCCGCTCTACATTCACCGGATGGTTATGAAGCACAACCTCCGAGCGTTTCATCAGGTCTCGTAATAGCTCGCTCCCCTGACCTTTGGGCATAAACTCATCAATGGGCTTATCTGGAATATCATGCGGGGGAGTGCAAATAGCCAGAAGGCTATCCTCCCGCCCAGTTATCTTACATATATGTCGGTAGCTGACGCCGGAGTAGAAGTGAACCTCATCGCCACCGAGGTTCTCCTCCAGAGAAGATATAAGCTGTTGAGCCTGGCTAGTGCCAATATGCCCTGAGCTGTAGTCCCACATTTTACTATTACGGATAGCTACTAAATTGCACCGAAAAACGGCATCTCCATCATCAATAGTAATGCCCATACTCTTGGCTTCAATACCAGCCCTTCCCCGATAGTAGACCTTTGGGTCATAACCAAGAACTGACATACAGGCACAGGCACTACTGGGTTCCATCTCCGGCGGTACAGTGCGAGCCAGTCCAAGAACACCTCCTTGCACCAGGGCATCCAGATTTGGTGTGTGAGCCAACTCCAAACAGGTTTTGTCACCACGCTCAGGTAGCGGTAAGCCGGAGGCACCATCAACTATCAGAGTGCAGTATTTCACCAAACTCTCCCACTAGGTTATGGACTTCGCCCCTTCAATTTACTCTTGGTAAATGACCTCTGGTTTACAATAGGGGTTAAATCCACCTATAATATCACTATCGGGGCGTAGCGCAGCTTGGTAGCGCGCAGCGTTCGGGACGCTGAGGTCGGAGGTTCAAATCCTCTCGCCCCGACCAGTTATCATATGCAGCTTTAAACTTAATCCGTCCAGCTCTCAGCTACTCAAGACAATTACTTCTATATCTTGAACCAAGGCGGCAGAGCAGCTTTATGTTGGCGGACCAACAACGGAACTTCTAGCCGCTCAATGCCATCTACAAAGACTTTAATATTATATAGCTGAGGGCTAGGGAGGTCTATTTTCAAGTTGATAAACAGATTATGCCCCTTGAATTCAGTCACCTCGAATGTTATTAGCTCCGTTTCAGCTAGTTTATTATCTAGGGAATCTACAAGTCGAATCATTGATTGGTAAATGCCACTTTTTGTGCCTTTAAAGGCTACAAATACCTTAAAGCTGGTAAACATCGGAAATTTGGAAGCAGTTATGCTATCAAAAATGCCATGCACATGGGTTCTACCACGATCATCATGGAAGGCATCCTCAGCT
The DNA here is from genome assembly GCA_011191875.1 of Dehalococcoidia bacterium. GTDB lineage: Bacteria > Chloroflexota > Dehalococcoidia > Dehalococcoidales > W498 > W498. The sequence goes on from DUFC01000002.1 coordinate 4,024, forward strand.
AATAGCAAAGCAACTACTCGTGGTTCCAAGGGTATTTCAGCCATCTTACTCCTCCCCTTCTGACCTTGCGGAGCTACAAATATAACTTATATTATAACACAAATCGGCATGCACTTTAGAGCCAAGCTTTCGAACTACTACCCTTCCTCCTTATTCTTAGCTTCTTCCCATAGCGCGTTTTTCTCATCAAATGATATCTCGTTTAAACTTACCCTACGCTGGCGGCAAGCCTCTTCCAAACAGGAGAAGCGACGGTAAAACCGCTGGTTTGCCTGCCTCAGCGCCACCTCTAAATCTATCCCCAGCCGACGGGCAATATTAACCAGAGTAAACAGTAAGTCACCAAACTCATGCTCCCTCTGCTGTTGAGTATCAGCTTCCTTAAATTCCCTAACCTCCTCAACCAGCTTATCTATAACGCCGTTAATATCTTCCCAGTCGAATCCAACCCGCGCTACCCGGCGCTGAATCTCCTGACTATAACTTAAAGCTGGCATGTGCTTAGGCACACTGGCTAATATAGAAGTATCGTGTGGTCTCTCCCCCTGTTTGAGAACCTCCCAGTTAAGTACTACCTCCTCAGCATCCTTTACCTTCAATGAGCCAAAGACATGAGGGTGGCGATGAATTAGCTTGGCGTTAATAGTACTTACTACATCCTCTAGCTTAAATTCCCCGGTTTCAGTGGCAATCTGAGCATGAAGGACAACCTGCAACAGCAGGTCGCCTAATTCATCACAAAGCCTTATCGGGTCGCCGCTATCAAGAGCCTCCAATACTTCATAACTCTCCTCCAGTAGGTTTTCCCTGAGAGAAGCGTGAGTCTGCTGCCTATCCCAAGGACAACCGTCAGGTGCTCGCAGCTTAGCTATAATATCTACCAGAGTGGCAAACTGATTCAGGTTCTGTGGTAAAGACAAACCAGCCTCCTTCATTTGCTACCACAGATTATACAAGTTGGTCTTAAATCAAGCAACATAAGCTCTAGTTTAATCCAAAGGCAGTATTGACCCGATGAACTGCCTCTGTCCCCTCAAGAACTCAGTCGCCGATATAGCTCGCTTTCCCTCCAATTGAACCTTTAAAACCCCTAAGAGTCCATCCCCGGCGCCAACACCAAATACAGCCCCTGATTTCCCTGAGGTTGGAGTTAGCACTACTACCTGCCCTGCGTGGAGGGTTCTTTCTTGCAGCAAAGGCACTGCCTCAATTATCTTAAGTTGCTTTCCCTGCCACCTAGTGTAGCACCCAGGCCAAGGATGGAAGGCACGCACCCGCCGCCATATATCTACCGTCGGCAAATGCCAGTCAATCTCACCTTCCTCCTTAGTGATTGAGCTAGAATAGATAGCTTCAGCTTCATTCTGAGGCTGAGGGATAATCTCACCCCTTAGCCAACAATCTAAGACTTCCTGAAGCACCCGAGCTGCTACCTGAGATAGCTTAGCAGTAAGTGAGCCGGTAGTATCAACCGCCGAGATAGAAATCTGCGCCTTAGTTAATATAGAACCGGCATCTAAACCACTGTCCATTAACATAGTAGTTACTCCAGTAAAGTCATCACCAGCCAGAATCGCTGCCGCTACTGGTGAGGCGCCTCGAAATCTAGGTAGCAAAGATGGGTGAATATTGATACACCCGTATTTAGCAATATCTAGAACTGACTGTGGCAAAATATGACCAAAGGCAGCCACCACAATAATATCGGGGTAATAACTGGCCAGTTCTTCCATCGCCTCTGCCTTGCCTAAACTAACCGGCTGCACCACTGGCAGCTTCCAGTTTAGCGCCACTCTTTTTACTGGAGGAGAAGCCAGAGAACGCCCCCTACCGACCGGTTTATCAGGCTGAGTATAAACAGCAGCCACTTGGTATTGATTAAGAATAAGATGCTCAAGACATGGGACAGCAAACTCAGGGGTACCCATAAAAACAACTCGCAATTCAAGCCTCCTCCCACTAAATTCTACCACCAAAGAGATTTGTTAACAATCAGCCGTTCTATATCTATGAGGCAAATATTGTGTAATTAAACAAGCTTGGCAGACCTTACAAAGGGGAACAGCAGCCCAAAATGACCAGCAATCAGCACCAAAAACCTTGCCGTCAAAGAAGCCTGGCATGGTATGCTAGTGGCATGATTTTCTAAATCTTCTAACCTCCCTCTCTTAAGCTCCAGCCAAATCCGCTGTCATCCCCAATCACCTCGGTGAAATGGTACTTGAATAGGGGAAGAATTTTATGGATATTAGGCCGGCACAAGAAATTTGGACAGCCGCCTTAGGTGAATTACAAATCGGAGTCAGCAAGCCAAACTACCGGACATGGCTAGAAAAAACTATAGGCTTAAGTTACCAAGATAATGAGTTTATCGTTGGTGTGCCTAATCCCTTTATCGCCGAATATCTGGACAAGAACCAGCGCTCCTTAATTGAAAAAACACTTATCGGTCTTACTCAGCGTGACATCAATGTCATTTTCCAAGTTGATGGCAGGTACCAAAACTCAGGAAGTAGCTATGGCGACCAAGGAGAAATCCCCATTGCCTTAGCACAATCCCCAAATTTCAATTCAAGATATACCTTTGCTTCCTTCGTTGTCGGTAGCTGTAGTAGCCTAGCCCACGCTGCTGCACTGGAGGTAGCCCGAAACCCTGGCGGGAGCCATAATCCGCTATTTATATATGGGGGGGTAGGATTAGGTAAAACACATTTACTGCAAGCCATTGGTCATGTCGCCCTAGTTAACCATATTCAGGTGCTTTATGTTAGTGCCGAGCAGTTTACCAACGAGTTTATAAATGCTATACAAGAGAAAAAAACCAGGGAATTCCGCCATAAATATAGAAGTGTTGATATGTTGTTAATTGATGATGTCCACTTTATCGCCGGCAAGGGGCAGACAGAGGAAAGCTTTTTCCACACTTTTGATGAGCTATATAACACTAATCGTCAGATTGTTATTACCAGCGATTTTCCACCTAAAACCCTGCCTTTTATACAAGACCGGTTACGCTCCCGCTTTGAATGGGGGCTAGTTACTGGTGTTCAACCACCCGACCTTGAAACCCGCCTAGCTATTCTGCAAGCTAAAGCCAAAGATAAAGGGGTGAATGTTACTTTAGATGTACTGGAGCTTATTGCTCAGCGGGCTCAGCGGAATGTAAGAGAGCTAGAAGGTTACCTGAACCGGGTTATTGCTTTTGCCACGCTGGTTAGAACTGCAATTACCCCCAAGCTAGCCGCCCAAGCACTTGAGGACATAGCCAGTAAGAAGGCTAAAAGTCCTTCTATCACCCCTAGCTTAATAATAGAAACAGTAGCTAGAAGCTTTCAATTAAGCCCTTTATACTTAAAAAGCAGGAGGAGAGATAGGGAAACTGCCTTAGCCCGGCAGGTGGCAATGTATCTTACCAAACAGGAAACCAACTGCTCGCTAGCTCAAATTGGTATAGAACTGGGAAACAGAGACCATTCAACTGTTATCCACGCTTGTAAGAAAATAGAAAGTCATATTGATTCCAGCCCCGAATTGAAAAGAAAAATCTTGGACATTCAACAAAGAATATACTCTGAACTCAATACTGGAAATTATTAACCCCCTTTCCACTATAAATTAACTTACTGTAAGCAAATTATTTTGTTTTACGTAGCAAGTATTGTGAATAAACCCTGATATCTGTTAGTAACTTCAGCAAACATCCCCTTCCAGAATGTGATTCAAGCCGCATGCCAAACCTTTTTACTATTATTCTATTACTGGTATTATAATCAGATAACTATACTTATTATATGCAATGGAATTATAATAAAGATGTTGATAAACAATGTTTGATAGAGTTGAAATTGTAACAAAGGCAGGTATTGGAGGGAATGGGGTGGTAAGCTTCCGGCGGGAGAAGTTTGTTCCTTTTGGTGGTCCCGATGGTGGGGATGGTGGGGACGGTGGAGATATAGTAGTGATGGCTGATTCTAGTGTTACCGACCTGCGTGTATTCAAACGGAGGAGATTTTATGGGGCCGTTGATGGTAGGGATGGTAAGAGTAAGAGGAAGCATGGCAAAAAGGGGGGAGACCTGATATTAACTGTTCCGGTGGGTACTGTGGTCTCGTATAAGACGCAGATAGATAGCCATGCTTTAATAGCTGACTTGGAGCAGCCCGGTCAAAAGGTGATAGTGGCAAAGGGTGGTAAAGGGGGGTTGGGCAACACCCATTTTACCTCGTCTACTAATCAAGCCCCCCAGATTGCTCAAGCGGGAGAGGTTGGGGAGGAGAATTCCATAATATTGGAGATGAGGCTTATTGCTGATGTCGGTATCATTGGTTATCCCAATGTAGGCAAGTCTACCCTGCTGGATACTGTTTCGGCGGCTAAACCTAAGATTGCTGGTTATCCATTTACTACCCGTGAGCCTATCTTGGGTATGGTTGAGGTAGGACAGCGAAGCTTTGTGTTGGCTGATATTCCAGGGTTAATAGATGGTGCTTCCTTTGGTCGAGGCCTGGGGCATGATTTCCTGCGCCATATTATACGTACCAAAATACTTATTCACTTGATAGACGGCAGCGCTACGTCTCCAGCCGATGATATGATACGGGTAAACTCGGAACTAAGCTTATTTGATTCGGCTCTGGCTGAAAAATCACAGCTTGTGGTAGTAAATAAAATAGATATGCCCCAGGTCCAGGCTAAGTTAGGTGAGATAAAGGACGCTTTTAGTAGTATTGGAACTACTACCCTTTTTATTTCGGCAGTTACTGGGGAGGGTGTTTCTGGGCTTATGGCTGAAACTATGAAGCTGCTGGAGCAGGTTAGTGCTGAGGAGGAAGCCGGAGAGAGAATTCCCAGGAAGGTTTTTCGTCCCCAACCCAGGGGTATTGGCATCAGTGTGCATAAGGAAGGGAATACTTTTGTGGTAGTGGCACCTAGAGTGGAGCGCATTGTAGCTAGGACGGATGTAGCTAGCTCCGAGGTGCAGCGGCAACTCAATAGGCAGCTCCAAAGGCTAGGGGTAAGCCAGGCTTTGGAGAAGGCTGGGGCTAAACCAGGCGATAGAGTGCGTTGTGGGAATTTAGAGTGGGAGTGGCTATAGAATGAATATAGGGGTAATGGGTGGCACTTTTGACCCGATTCATAATGGGCATCTTATTGTAGCTGAGGAGGTAAGAGCTCGACTAAACCTGGCTGAGATTCTGTTTGTGTCGGCTGGTCAACCGTGGCTAAAGGCGAGTAGTCCTATCACGGCTGCTGAGCACCGCATACAAATGGTGTATCTTGCCATTGCTGATAAAGCTTACCTTAAAATGTCTGCTATAGAGATAGAGCGAGCCGGTCCTTCATTTACAGTTGACACCATCACTGAATTACAGGGTCAGCATGGGGCTGAAGACGAGTTTTTTTTCATTTTAGGTTGGGATAGTCTGGCTGAGCTCCCCCAGTGGCACGAGCCATCCCGGCTTATTAAAATGTGTTATTTGGTGGCAGTTCCCAGACCCGGCTACCCGGCGCCTGACCTTAGCTCTCTAGAAGCGGATATCCCCGGGCTATCTCAGAGGGTTATCCTGCTTGACACGCCACAGATAGACATAAGCGCCTCAGCAATCCGAAACCGGGTTGCCCAAGGCCTGTCCATTCGCCACCTCGTCCCCGAGCCAGTAGAGAGGTATATCGAGCAGCACAAGTTATATAGCTCACAGTAGTTGATGATTGGAAACAAAGGTAAGAGGATTAAATATCCAGGTTCTTAACGCTTTTGGCGTGGGCTTGGATGAAGGCTTTGCGGGGTGGGACTTCATTACCCATTAGCATATGGAATATATGGTCAGCCCGGGCGGCATCATCTATACTCACCGACAGCAGAGTGCGGGTGGCAGGATCCATAGTGGTTTCCCACAGTTGTTCAGCACTCATCTCCCCCAGCCCCTTGTAGCGCTGGATCTCTACCTTCTTAGCCTCTCTCAGCTTACGCATTACCGTTCCCTTTTCCTCTTCTGAATAAACCCACTGCTGGAACTTGGGGGTTTTAATGCGGTATAGGGGTGGCTGGGCAATGAAAAGGTGCCCATGGTTAATTAGCTTCACCATGTGTCGGAAGAAGAAGGTTAGCAATAGGGTGCGGATGTGAGAGCCATCAACATCAGCGTCAGTCATAAGGATAACCCGATGATAACGGAGCTTTGATAGGTCAAATTCATCATCTATGCCGGCTCCCAGAGCAGTAATGATGGCGCGGATTTCTTCATGTGAGAGCGTCTTATCCGACGGAGCCTTTTCAACATTGATTATCTTACCCCGTAGTGGCAAGATGGCCTGGAAGCGGCGATTCCTCCCCTGCTTGGCCGAGCCACCAGCTGATGGTCCCTCCACCAGATATAGTTCACAATGGGAAGGCTCCTTCTCAGAGCAATCAGCGAGCTTGCCAGGCAGGGTGCTTGTATCTAGGCTACTCCTTTTGATAACTAAATCACGAGCCTTTCGAGCTGCTTCTCTGGCTTTAGATGCAGTAATGCACTTTTCTATGATTCTTTTAGCTTCGTCAGGATGCTCCTCAAGGTAAAGGGATAGACCTTCGCTGACTACGCTTTCCACCTCGCTTTTAACTTCAGAGTTACCCAGTTTGGCTTTGGTTTGTCCCTCAAATTGTGGCTCAGTAAGCTTAACACTAATAATGGCGGTAAGCCCCTCTCTAACGTCATCCCCTACCAGGTTAGGCTCATCCTCTCTGAGAAGCTTGTTTTTATGGGCGTAGTCGTTAAAAACACGGGTTAGTGCCGAGCGGAAGCCGGTAAGGTGAGTACCTCCATCCATAGTATTAACGCAGTTAGCGAAGCTAAAGGTGGACTCGGTAAAGCCTTCATTATACTGAAGGGCTGCCTCGACTATTGTGCTGTTCACCATTTTTGAGATATAGATAGGGTGGTGGTGACGGACTACCCGACCACGGTTGAGCTGGCGAACAAAGCTGGTTATTCCGCCCTCAAAGTAGAAGGTTTTTTGGTTATCTTTTCTTTCATCCTTCAGGCATATTTCCAGCTCCTTATTCAGGTAGGCCATCTCTCGTAAACACTCGCTCACAGTGTTGAAGTCATAGTTGACAGTACTGAATATTCCTTCATCGGCGAGAAAGGTGATGGTAGTGCCTGTATCACTGGCTTGACCAATCTCAGTTACTTCTGTTTGGGGTATGCCTTGCCTGTATTCCTGCTGATACAGCTTACCATCGCGTCTGACATTAACCTTGAGCCAGGAGGACAGAGCATTTACTACTGAGGCACCTACCCCGTGTAATCCGCCTGATACCTGATAGATATGACCACCGAACTTCGCCCCGGCGTGCAGTGTGGTCATTACTGTTTCCACTGCTGATATATTGGTAGCCGGGTGAATATCTATAGGAATGCCGCGCCCGTTATCTTCAACTCTAACGGCGCTATCTTTTTGGATGGTGACTACAATTTTATTACAACAGCCAGCCATAGCTTCATCGATGCTGTTGTAGACGATTTCATACACCAGATGATGCAGTCCACGCTGGTCAATGCTACCGATGTACATACCTGGTCGGCGCCGTACTGCTTCTCTCCCACCGAGGACTTGAATATCCTCGGCGGTGTACTCATTATCTAATGGCTCACTTGGAGAAGTCATATCCTGTGTCATAGCTGGTCTTTGTTCCTTTGCTGATAGTGAGTGCAGGAGGAAGAAAGAGGACTGGGATGCTCAGTGGAGATGAGGAAACAGGAGCAGCTTCTAATTATACAAAAAGAGGCTACCCACCCAGAGGCAATTTCGCATGATAATAAGGCAGCCATTAATATAATTATAGCACAATCTAGCTATAAGGTGAAGTTGTGGTAGCTGTTATTGTAGTTCCCCTTCTAGCTGGTCAATAGGGATGGTTTTTTGTTCGGCGGTGGTCATATCTCGTAGTATTACAGTGCCAGCCTCTACTTCTTCATCGCCAATAATCACTGTGTGATGGATGCCCAAGCTATTTGCCTGTCTCAATTGAGCTTTTAAGCTCTTTGAACCTATAGCTTCTATTACACCGATGCCAGTTCGCCTAAGTGTGGACGCTAGCTTTGTTGCCTTGTCCCTGGCTTCATTACCCACATAGGCGATAAAAACTCGGGGTTTGGGTAGAGACGGGACGGGGATATTCTGTTTCTTTAAATTTATTATTATTCGTTCAATGCCGGCGGCGAAGCCAATAGCCGGGGTAGGTTTGCCACCTAGTTCCTCAATCAGGTCATCATATCGTCCGCCACCACCAAGGGTGCTCTGGGCACCTTCTGCCTCAGGCTGAATCTCAAATACTGTTCTGGTGTAGTAGTCAAGCCCTCGAACTAAACAGTGATTTACTATGAAGGGAAGTTCAAGCAGTTCCAGGTATTTCTTTAATTGGTTGAAGTGGGTATCACATTGCTGACAAAGGTAGTCAATGCTTCTGGGAGCAGAGTTGGCTATTTGCTGGCATAATGGCTTTTTACAGTCAAGCAGGCGAAGAGGATTTCTCTTTAGCCTGGTTTTGCAGTCTGAGCACAGGTCGTGGGTGTAACTGGCGTAGTAATCTTTCAGGGCGGTTAAATATCCTGGTCGGCACTTTTTACAACCGATGCTATTGAGCTGGAGTGATAGGTGGTGAAGATTTAGTGACTCAAAGAATTGCCATGCCAAATCAATGACTTCAGCATCAAGAGTGGGGTCGTCATCACCGATAGCTTCATAGCCAAATTGGTAGTGTTGTCGGTATCTTCCTGCCTGGGGTCTTTCGTATCTAAAAATAGAAGTGATATAATACAGTTTTACCGGTTGTGGCAAATTGTGCAGCCCATGTTCCAAATAGGCTCGGCAAACCGAGGCAGTGCCTTCCGGTCTCAGGGTTATCTGGCTGCCGCTCCTGTCTTGGAAGGTATACATTTGCTTTTCTACAATGTCGGTGTCCTCTCCTACACTACGGGTGAAAAGCTGTGTATCCTCAAAGGCTGGGGCATCAATACGCTCATAGCCATAGAGTTGGCAAATATCAGCTACTTTTTGCTCTATATGGCGCCAGTGGGCTTGCTCCTTTGGTAGAATATCTGAGGTTCCTCGTGGTGCCCGATACAATCTAGTTATCCCCCCTGCTTTATTATCCTGGGTGCTTTTAAGCTAGAATACAGTATTAGCGCCGGATTTGTAAAGGTGGATTTGATTTTGCACAAGTAAGCCTGTTGCGTTATACTTGAGATATGACCTTCAATCAGCTTATAGACAAGGCTCGGGAGTATCTTCCGCCAGAGAAGATAGCTATAGTTGAAGATGCCTATAATTTTGCCGTTTCGGTACACCAGGGGCAGGTGCGTAAATCAGGTGAGCCCTATATAGAGCATCCGCTGGAGACAGCCATGACCCTGGCTGAAGTTCAGCTAGATGCAAGCTCTCTGGCTGCTGCCTTGTTGCACGATGTTCCTGAGAATTGCGGGACACCTATTTCGGAGATTCAAGCCAAGTTTGGACCAGAGATAGCTAAGCTAGTTGATGGCACCACTAGGCTGGGTAAGCTCTCCTGGCCAGGGGAGGGTGTGGCGACTGGGGAAGTGCAGGCGGAGAACCTGAGGAAGATGCTGGTGGCAATGGCTGAGGACCTCCGTGTGGTGTTTATCAAGCTAGCTGATAGACTGCACAATATGCGCACCTTAGATGCCCTATCACCGGAAAGGCAGCACAGGATTGCTCAGGAGACTTTAGAGATATATGCCCCGTTAGCTCATCGCCTGGGGATATGGGAGGTAAAGTGGCAGTTAGAAGATTTGTCCTTCCGTTATCTGGAGCCAGGAAGGTATCACCAGATTGCTAACCTAATTGCTGTCCGGCGCACCCAGCGGGAGAGCTTCATAACCCAAGTAATTGAAATTTTAAAGGGAGAGTTTGATAGAGTTGGTATTGGAGCTGAGATAACAGGTAGACCCAAGCATATCTACAGTATATACCAGAAAGTGGAGAGGTATTCTGCCCTGGGGAAACATTTTGATGATATACATGACCTTCTCGCTCTTCGGGTATTGGTTGGAACTGTGCCTGATTGTTATAGTGCGGTAGGCGTTATCCACAGTTTGTGGCGTCCTTTACCTGAGGAGTTTGACGACTTCATTGCTAATCCTAAGTCAAACGGGTATCAATCTTTGCATACTGCTGTAATGTATATGGGTGTAACCCCTCTGGAAGTGCAGGTTCGCACTCATGAGATGCATCGTATTGCTGAATATGGGGTAGCAGCTCACTGGCGCTATAAAGAGGGTGAGAAGAAGGATATACGCTTTGAGGAGAGAATAAGTTGGCTGCGCCAGTTGATTGAGTGGCACCGAGAGCTCAGCGGTGCTGAAGAGTTTCTGGACTCGGTCAAAACGGATATATTCATTGACCAGGTTTTTGTTTACACCCCTAAAGGAGAGATAAAGGATTTACCCAAAGGTTCTACCCCTCTTGATTTTGCCTATCGGGTTCATACTGAATTGGGACACCGTTGTATAGGTGCTAAGGTGAATGGTAGGCTGGTGCCACTCAATTATCAGCTAAATAACGGTGATGTAGTGGAAATCATGTCGGCCAAGAAGGCGAAGGGACCCAGCCGAGATTGGCTGAATCCACATCTGGGTAATACTAAAACATCTCACGCTCGGGAAAAGATACGGCAGTGGTTTAAGAAGCAAGAGCGGGCAGAAAATATTGAGCATGGTCGGGAGCTTTTGGAGAAAGAGATGAGGCGCCTGGGCATAAAAGTTGAGCGAGAGGAGCTAGCCAAGCTGTTTAAGTATGATAGTTTGGATGATTTCTTAATTGCTATTGGTTACGGTGGCATTACTACCCATCAGATTGCCTTGAAGCTAGCTGCCCAGCAAGAGCCACCTAAGGTACTGCCCGAAGTTGCACCACTCCAGCCACCGGCATCAACTATTCAGGTGTTGGGTGCTGGGGATATGCTTACTCATTTAGCTCAGTGTTGTCATCCTGTCCCCGGGGATAAGATTATTGGATACGTTACTCGCAGCCGAGGGGTAACAGTCCACCGTCAAGATTGTTACAATGTGATTCATGAAGAAGAAAGGGAGAGACTGATTGCGGTGGAGTGGATGCAGACTGATTCGATATATCCAGTTAGAATTCAGGTTGAAGCCTGGGATAGAGTCGGGCTGGTGCGTGATATCACCACTGTTGTAGCTGAGGAGAAGGTTAATATTGCTGCCGTGAGCTTTATTAATCATGATGACCATACCACATCCACCTTCCTTACTTTAGAGACGAGGGGATTAGCTCAACTAAGCCGGCTCTTGGTAAAAATTGAAGGCGTTCGAGGGGTGATAAGCGTTACTAGAACTGGGGATGAGGCGACTATGAAAGCTAGCCCCTCAACCTGATTAGTCTAAATAAGGGATATGGTTACAAAAGATAGCTAAGGAGGTAGATATTGCCAGTAATTAAATCATCTCGGAAACAGGTACGGGTGGTAGAAAGAGGGCGATTACGTAACAAGTCTGTTCGTAGCCTATGTAAGACTAACATAATCAAGGCAGAAAGGCTTATTTTCTCAGGTGAGCTTGAATCGGCACAGAAAATGGTAATAGTTGCCGTCAGTTCTTTAGATAAAGCGGCTGAGAAGGGGATTATCCACCCTAATAATGCTGCCCGGCGTAAATCGCGCTTAATGGATAAACTAAATGAAGCCTTGTCTTTGGCTAAAACCGAGCCAGAAAAGACCGGGTGATTCGCTCCATAGGGGAACAGTGCCTTATCAACAGGAGTCCAAAGGGGCTGCCAGCGAAAGACAGGAACCATCGACAGCGGCACTAAGGCGAAGCTTGAGGCTCTAGGTGATGCTGAGCTCTTGGCTATGTTCGAGGAAATGATGAAAGCTTATGAGACCATGGTGGCCGAGGGGCTGACTGAAGAGGAGATAATGACGGCTGGGATGGAATATTACACGGGCATTTCTAGCCATATAATGGGTAAGGTTGCCGAGGCACTTGGAGTAGAGCAATAGCTCTACTGGGTGAGCGAAGACCAGCCCCTGCCATGATTTCGGCAATAGAGTAATCCCAAGCTCAGGGGTGAGATACGGGGTGTTGACAAAAAACCCTGTTTGGTATAAGGTTTTTAATAGAACAAATGTTCGTTAAAGGGATGAAGGCATTATCATCTAAACAGCAGAGTATTGTTGATTATATTCGGCGTTTTCTGGTGGATAGGGGCTATCCGCCTAGCATCAGGGATATAGTGGATGGATGCGGGATTAGCTCGACCTCAGTTGTAGATTATAATTTAAAAATATTGGATGAGAGGGGATATATTCGTCGACATGCTGAGGTGTCACGCGGTATTGAGTTACTGGCATGGTCTCCTATCTCACGGTTTCAAGTTCCTATCATTGGCCAAATAGCGGCTGGTGAGCCGATACCAGTGCCCACTTCTGATACCTGGGATGTTGCTGCATCATCAGAGACTCTAGAGGTGACTGAAGACTTGACCCAGAGCAAGGAAGGGGTTTATGCTTTGAGAGTGAAGGGCACATCAATGGTGGATGCCTTGATTAATGATGGTGATATTATACTGATGCAGTATGTGAATGTGGTGGAGAATGGGGAGATGGCGGCAGTATGGCTTAAGGCGGAAAAGGAGATTACACTAAAAAAGGTTTATGTTGAACCAAGTCGCATTCGTCTCCAGCCGGCAAATAGTGAGATGCGACCTATATACACTGACCCAGAGAATGTTGAGATTCAGGGTAAAGTAATTGCCGTCATCAGGCAGTTAGTTTGATTTTTATTATCAATGGGTATAAAGTAGCAACGGCTGTTGGCTGGCGAATAGCCTGATTTAGCTATTGAAAGGAAGGTTATGATTCTAGCTCAGTTTCAGAGTATAGGGCGTGACCTCTTTACCAGGGGGCTGGTATCTTCCACTAGCGGGAATCTAAGTATCAGGTTGGGAGAGCGTATGATTATTACTCGGCGTGGTAGCCGGTTGGGTTGTCTTGAGGAAAATGATTTGATAGAGACTGGAATTAATAAGAATGACCGGAGTACACCTCTAGCCTCGGTAGAATTGGCCGTACACCGCGCCATTTATCAAGAAACCACAGCCCAGGCTATTGTTCATGCCCATCCGCCTCATGCCATTGCCCTGTCGCTAACTGAAACTGAGATTGTGCCTGGTGATACCGAAGGTCTATCTGTTGCGGGTCGGGTTCCCGTCTTGGGTTGGCATATGGAGGTGAGACCAGGGGGTCTGGCTGATATAATTGGTCAGGCGTTAAAGCAATACCGGATTATTATGGTTCATGGTCATGGCAGCTTCGCTATAGGTCAGCTTCTTGACGAAGCTTATAATTGCACTACTGTGCTAGAGGAAAGCTGCCAGGTCATTTATCTGTTAAAGTCTTTACAGGTAAGTCCAGCTGAGAAATAGCTTATCTCTCTCCCCTTTTATCCTTATTCCTCCGCAGGAGTTCATTGAGAAAATTCTGTTTACTCCCTGCTTTAGCTATAGCCGCCTTGGCTGTGGGTAGAAAATGGAGGATTAACATTAACATTACAATGGTGGAGAAGGTAACCAGTAGCCCTGATTTTTCCAGCAACCAGGCAGATAAGGGCACCGAAATGAGTCCGATATTTATAGAAAGAACAGGGTTGCGGGTAAATATTATGAGTATAAGCGTTATGGCGAGAGTAATTAGTAGCTCTGTAGGCATCAGGACAGCTAGAACACCTATAGTAGGCGACAGGCCATTTCCTCCGGTGAATTTCAGGTAGATAGATCATATATGCCCGGCGATTGCTGCCAGTCCAGATAGCAGCACGAAGGTCTCAGGGGCACCTAGTGAGTATTGAGCTATGGTCATAGCTCCGAGGGGGATATTTAATAACCACTGAGCTATAGCTACCGCCGCTACTCCCTTACCAATATCGAAAATTCCTACAGCTGTGCCAACTCCCTTCCCCGTCTGCTGGAAGGCATTTCGAGCGCCAACATTACCCCCACCCATCTGGCGAATGTCTTCGCCTCTTATTAAGCGAACCGCAATATAGGCTGATGGTATTGAACCGAGTAGGTAACCAATAACTATGGCTATAATTATAGTAATAGTTACATTGACTATCACTTAATCCTCAAATATCGGCTTATTTATAATAAACAGCAGTGCACCAGTTAAGGTATTTTGAACTATTGCCTCGTATCACCTCGGAGTAGAGCTGTTGTAATTTCCTTGTTATTTCACCAATTTCACCATTGCCTATCTTACGGCGGTCTATCTCAGCTACAGGGGTTATATTGGCGGCGGTGCCAGTTAAAAAGCACTCGTCAGCATTGTAGAGTTCAGTACGCTCAACAGGTCTTTCTATTGTTTCTATACCCAGTTCATTTTTAGCCAGTTTTATTGTTGTATCGCGGGTAATACCCATCAAAATACTATTATAACTGGCTGGTGTTACCAATTTTCCATTTATAATCAGAAAGATATTCTCACCACTTCCTTCAGCGATATAACCGTCTGTGGTAAGCATAATTGCCTCATCAAAGCCATTCTCAATGGCTTCCGTTTTAGCTAGGGCATTATTGATATAAAGTCCGGTAAGCTTAGCCCGCGGTACTTCCTTAGGGCATCGCCAGGAAGAAACACCACACTTGGCTTTATCTACATCTAGATACCGCCCCCAGGGAATAACGAGGATGAGGAAGTCGTCTTCTAGATTGTGCAGCCGTACACCCATAGCTTCGGAGCTTTTATAAGATAATGGGCGGATATAAATATCTTCTTGAAAACCGCACTTTCTAACCAGTTCAATTGTTATCTGGCATAACTCATCAATAGTATAGGGTAGGTCAATTTTCAACACCTGACAGCCATTATGCAGTCGTGCATAGTGCTCTTTAAGACGAAAGAGGTAAATCTGCTGTTGCTCACTATTCCAATTACCCCTGATGCCCTCAAAAACGGCAGTGCCATAGTGAAGGGAGTTGGTCATAGCCCCTATCTTGGCTTCGGATAGGGGAACGAACTGCTTGTGAAAATAAGCATATGAAGACATTTGTGAAAATCTCCTTTCTTAGATAGAGGTCTTTATTTAACCTTAACTTGAATTAAAATATCTCCTGGCTGACCATTGGTTATCTGACGGGCATTCCCTGGTACCCCCAGAATTTGATAGTAATCTTTAGCCACTGCTGTTGCTCAGTCCTTACTATTGTTCTACTGCCTTTGGTTAAGTATAGCACATTGGTTACAGGAGTTTTAAGTCTCTGACATTAGCCTTGAGGGGAAGGAAGTGCTCAAGGTGGCTGGTGGGGACTTACGCTGTTTCTGACTTTATTATGAACTGTTCAATTACGGTTAAATATCTTTCCTTGCCCACCATCATTATGTCGTTGTGGTTTGCCCCATTGATGATTATCAAGCGTTTTCTTTTTGTGGCGGCATTTTCAAATAGTTCCTTCGCTTCACTAACGGGGATGAAGTAATCGGTCGAATTAGGAGGACCTCTTCTTGCCTCTTTCCGAGGATAAAAGGTAAACTGGAGAATATCAGGTCTATCCAATAAGGAATACTCGTTATAGTAGAACACTACTAATCCCTGGGGAATGTAATTGTCTGGCAAACCCATAATATATCAGCCGATGGAAGTAGGCAACTGATTGTAGTAAAATCTAAAATGTGCTAACATAAGCGCTGCTGTAAACCAAGTCTGAGGTGAATAATGCGTATAGAGAGCCTAAGATATACCGAACGCTTCGGGTCAGTCAGAATAAATGACCTGCAAAAAGTCCTGGAGTTAGACTCGGGGAGGAAGAGTGAGACTCCTCGTAAAGAAGAAATAGCCGTCCATAAGATTGAAGATGAGGTAATAAAAGATATTGAGGGAAAGATGGCTATTGTCATCCCGATAAAGGACGAGAAGTTAAAGCTCTTTGAAGGGGTTATCAGCGGTATTCCTCATGATTGCCTGATAATCGTGGTGTCTAACAGCCAGAGAAAGCGTATGGATAGATTCAGGATGGAGCGGGATACTCTAGCCCAATTCTGCCGTTTTACTCAGCGCCAAGCTCTTATCGTCCATCAGAAGGACCCCCAACTAGCCCAGGGTCTGGCCCAGGCTGGATATGCTGATATGCTCGATAAGAAGGGAGTGGTAAGGAATGGAAAAAGCGAGGGAATGGTACTCGGTATCCTGCTGGCAATGCTGAACAAAAAAGAATATGTAGCCTTTATTGATAGTGATAACTATATCCCTGGAGCAGTATGGGAATATGTAAAAATTTATGCTGCTGGTTTTAGCCTAGCCCAATCGCCCTATGCCATGGTCAGAGTCCTGTGGCACTATAAACCTAAAATCTCACCAGAGATGTATTTTAGAAAGTGGGGACGGGTTTCAGAGATTACCAATAGATATATAAATGCCTTACTCTCAGACAAAACCGGATTTGAAACTGAGATTATAAAAACAGCTAATGCTGGAGAGCATGCCATGACCATGAAGCTAGCTGAAATCTTACCCTATGCTTCGGGATTTGCTGTTGAACCACAAGAGCTAATATCTATTTTTGAAGGTTTTGGCGGTATTCTGCCAACTGCTAATCAGGCAGCAGCTAAACACGGGATAGAAATATTCCAGATAGAAACCAGGAACCCCCACCTTCATGAGGAAAGGGGCGGAATGCATTTAAGGCGGATGATATTACCCGTCTTATCCGTAATCCACTACAGTGCCCTCTGTAACTCAGAGATTAAGCAACAAATTTCAGAGAAACTGATAGAGCAGAGAGCGCTACAACCCGAGGGGGAAATGCCCAGCCCCTACCTTATTTCCCCATTAAAAACGGTTGATATTCAAGGTTTTACTAGTTTCATGAAGGAGCACCTCCCGACATACTCGGTGCTTGAGGAATAGCCGTGAAAGCAGTTATTCTGGTGGGGGGAGAGGCGACCAGGCTGCTTCCCCTTACCTGTAATACACCTAAAGCCATGGTTCCTGTGCTCAATACACCGTTTTTAGAACATGTCGTCCACTATCTCAGCGAGCATCAGATAAGGGATATTATCCTGGCCCAAAGACATCTTTCGCAACCTATAAAAAGCCATTTTGGCAATGGTAAGCGATTTGGGGTCAAGCTTGTCTATACTGTAGAAGATACTCCTCTGGGAACAGCTGGGGCAGTAAAAAACGCTGAGAAGTATTTAGACGACACCTTTCTGGTATTAAATGGCGACATTTTCACTGACCTAGACATTACGGCTATGATAGGCTTCCACCTAGAAAGAAAGGCAAAGGCAACTATTGCCCTTACCCCAGTGGACGACCCCACCAGCTACGGCTTGATAGAAATCGATGCCCGGAATAGGGTTACACGATTTTTGGAGAAGCCTAAGTGGAGTGAGGTAACTACCAATATGATAAATGCCGGTACCTACATTCTAGAACCTGAAGTCCTAAGCCACATTCCACATCAAGCTAATTTCAGTTTTGAGCGTGAGCTATTTCCATCACTTTTAGAAGAGGGTGAGCCAATTTATGCCTATCCTTCCTCTGCCTATTGGATAGATATAGGCACCCCAGAGAAATACACTCGGCTACATTGGGACTTATTCAGTGGCAGTAAACCCCGGCATAGTTGTCCTAGAGGTGAGGAGGTGCTGGTTGGGGAGCAAAGCTACATCCACCCTACAGCTCAAATAAGGGGCCCAGCAGTAATAGGCAGTAACTGCACCATCGGGCAGAAGGTTAAGCTAACCGGAGCTGTGGTTATTGGTTTTGGCTGCACAGTTTTGGAAGATACTGTGATTGAGGAATCCATTATCTGGCGAAATACTCAGTTAGGACAGCGGGTTAGCTTAAAGAACTCTATTGTGGCCGACAACTGCCGCCTAAATGATAATAGCACTGTAGAGGACTCAATTCTGGGTGATAATGTAACTGTGGTCAATGGCTGTAAATTAGAGCCGGGCAGCAAAATCTGGCCAGGGACAACAGTGGCAGCACCCTAAATAAATGGTAATATTCGGGAAAGGTCATCACTTATTATCACATCAGCCGCTTTCTCCAGCTTGGGGTGTTTGGGTTCAAAGGCTATCCCCAGCCCTGCTTCTTCAACCATACACACATCAGCCAGGTTATCACCAATAGCCACACATCTGGTTAAAGGTATCCCTGTTTTTTGTGACAGGGCAACAAGGGCGGTTAACTTACATACCGAGTGCTTTAAGCATTGTTCTTCCACCTTAGCCCAGCCTAGTGGCATCTTTATTTCACCGGTTAGCTTGCCATTTTTTAGGATTAGCTCGTTGGCGATAGTATAATCTAATCCTAATCTCTCCCTTAACCACTCAGTGGCTAGGGTATAACTATCACTGATGATAGCCAATATGTGGCCTCGGTGCTTTAGCTCTCTAGCTACAGCCTCACTACCAGCAGAAAGGGGGATAAGCTCCAGGACATGGTAAAATTGCTCGAGGCTAATTCCCTCAAGCAGTGAAGCTATGCGCCTGGTCTTCTCATACTCTGGTCCACTCCCCTCCATAATTGTTTCCAGCTTCTTTGTGAAACCGAACCTATTGGCTAATGCAAAAATAAGCCTGCCTGCCAGTAGAGTTCCGTCCATGTCGAAAGCTACTAATTTAGTTGCCATAGACCACCTCTTAGAAGCATATTCTACCATAAATAAAAAATCCTTTTATGATGTAGTCCAGGGTCTTGGGTAGAGGAAAGGTGTGTATTTATAGTGAGAGTATATCTGTTTTGACAACCTACGAAATAGCGAATAGAATTAAGCTGAAGATGAAGAAGAAGAGAGGCGTGTCTAATTCCAAAGGGATAGATAGCGCTAGTTATCTGCCCACAGGCGTGCGTTTGTGGCCGTTGAAGCGGTATCTGGAGATGTATCGCAGTTCACTGGACGACCCTGAGGGATTTTGGTCAGAGGAAGCGCAAAAGCTGGACTGGTATAAGACCTGGGAGAGGGTCTTGGATTGGGAGCCCCCATATGCAAGGTGGTTTGTTGGAGGGAGACTAAATGCCTCTTTCCTGTGTGTTGACCGCCATGTAAAGATGTGGAGGAGGAGTAAGGTGGCAGTCTACTGGGAGGGTGAGACAGGTGAGACAAGAGTGCTTAGCTATTCTACCCTTTTCAGGGATGTCAACCGCTTTGCCTCGGTGCTGAAGAAGCTTGGGGTGGGCAAAGGGGATAGGGTTGCCATTTATCTGCCCATGATTCCGGAACTCCCTACTTCTATGCTTGCCTGTGCTCGAATTGGAGCAGTGCACACTGTAATCTTCTCCGGATTCAGTGCCCAGGCAATAGCCGATAGGGTCAACGATATCCAGGCAAAGGTCGTTGTTACCGCCGATGGGGGGTATCGGCGCGGCAAAATAATACCACTTAAGCAAATAGCTGACGAGGCGGTAAAACTCTGCCCCTCTGTGGAGAAGGTAATCGTAGTTAAAAGAACGGGAGAAGCGGTGCCGTGGACTGAGGGGAGAGATATATGGCTTTCCTCCATGCTTGATGATGCTGAATTATTTGTTACCCCTGAGCCGTTGGAATCTACCCATCCACTGTACATCCTTTATACCTCGGGGACTACTGGGAAGCCAAAGGGTATTGTTCACAGTACAGGTGGCTACCTTGTGTTCAATCACTCGGCATACCAGTGGGTGTTCAATATAAAGGAGGAGTCTGTTTTCTGGTGCACCGCCGATGTTGGCTGGGTAACCGGTCATAGCTCCATAGTTTATGCTCCTCTCTCTCATGGTGCCGCTATCATCCTCTACGAAGGGGCACCTGATTACCCAACGATTGGTCGGTGGTGGGATATTATTGAAAAATATGGAGTTACTATCTTCTATACATCGCCAACAGCGATTCGGATGTTCATGCGCTCTGGAGAGGAGTGGCTGCAAAAACATGATCTCTCTAGCCTTGAGCTTCTTGGGAGTGTTGGTGAACCCATAAACCCTGAAGCGTGGCAGTGGTTTTATAAATATATCGGGAAGGAGAGGTGTCCTATTGTTGATACGTGGTGGCAGACGGAGACAGGCGGCATTATGATTTCACCTACGCCCGGGATTGAGCCAATACCTCTGAAGCCAGGGTCAGCAACCCTACCCCTTCCCGGGGTTGATGCTACAGTGGTTGACGCTGATGGGAAGGAGCTACCCCCAGGTAAAACCGGGTTACTCATAATAAATAAGCCATGGCCGGGGATGCTGGTTAATATCTACGGCGACCCAGAGCGCTACCATGAGGCCTATTGGTCACGCTTCCCTGGTTCATACTATACCGGAGACTTCGCTATGCGCGACGAGGATGGTTATTTCTGGGTATTAGGCAGAGCTGACGAGGTGCTCAAGGTTGCCGGACACCGCATTGGGACGGCGGAACTTGAGGATGCGGCAATATCTCATCCAGCCATAACCGAGGTGGCGGTAACAAGCAAGCCAGATGAGATAAAAGGGGAAGCCATTGTTCTTTTCGTCACCCTTAAAAAGGGGAGCTCACCTTCAGCTACCTTGAGAAAGGAAATCATTCAACATCTTCGCCAGGTTATTGGTCCCATCGCCACCCCGGATGAGATTTACTTTGTGGAATCGATGCCCAAAACCAGAAGTGGCAAGATTATGCGCCGCGTCCTGAAAGCGGTAGCCTCAGGGCAGAGCCCTGGTGACCTCACTACTCTGGAGGATGAGGCATCAGTAGACGAGGTAAAGAGAGCATACGCAAGCCTGAAGCGTGTCTCTAAAGAAGCCGAAGCCGATGTGGAGGTAAGAAACCCTCGTTCTTAACTTCATAGCGACCTCTTTCTTCTCACCTGCTCACCCTGGAATTGTAGTTGATGGCGAAGCCCCTCTTCATTAATCCTTCTCTCTCACTTAGAAAGGAAGGAGGATAAAGGGGGTGGGTTTAAAAATAATCTCATTACTCTTTTACCTAGAGAGATATCTGGGGGCTATGATATAATAAGGTAAGGTATTATGAACTTGTTAAACCAACTGGAAAAGGTAGAAAAGCGTTATCAGGAGCTGGAACGGCAGATAGCTATACCTGAGGTAGCGTCTGACCCGAAACAGCTTCAGCGCCTGGCTCAGGAGAGAGCCAGCATTGAAGATGTGGTAATAAAGTACAGGAAATATAAAACAATAACCGAGTCGCTGGAAGAAACGAGGGCAATGTTGGGGGATGGGCTGGATGAAGAGATGGCGACTTTGGTCAAGCAAGAGATAGAGAGCCTAGATTTACAGCAGAAGCGTCTCGATGAAGAGTTGAAGCTTGCCCTTTTGCCCAAGGATGCTAATGATAACAAGGACATCATAGTGGAAATACGGGCTGGGGCTGGTGGTGATGAAGCTGGGCTGTTTGCTGCTGACCTGTTTCGGATGTATAGTCGGTATGCTCAATCTAAAGGGTGGGATATAGACATTATTAATAGTAATGAAAGTGGCATTGGTGGCTTCAAGGAGATTATATTTGAAATAAAAGGAAAGGGTGCTTTTAGTCGATTGAAATATGAAAGAGGGGTTCACCGGGTGCAACGAGTGCCAATCACTGAATCTTCGGGTAGAATTCATACCTCAACAGCTACGGTAGCTGTTCTCCCCGAGGCTGATGAGGTGGATGTATCCATAAACCCTGACGACTTGAGAATTGATATCTACCATAGCGGCGGGGCTGGGGGGCAGAATGTAAATAAGGTAGCCACCGCTGTCCGCATTACCCATTTACCCACAGGCATAGTAGCTATCTGCCAGGACGAGCGTTCGCAACTGAGAAACAGGACGAAGGCAATGTCCGTGCTCCGAGCCCGGCTGCTGGATGTAGAGCAGCGCCAGCAAGAGGCGGAAATAAC
>DUFC01000020.1 GCA_011191875.1 Dehalococcoidia bacterium
CCAGATAGATAAGTCCATTCCCAAAACAGAACAGCTTATTATTAATATGTCTCTAAATAGCAAATTGTTACCGCAGGAAGTCCTTAGTGTTATTGAGGATAGCGCTTCTCTAGCTGACATAGAGAGTCTGGTAACAAATACTGCTTTCATTAATTCTATCCAAGATTATAAAAAGCAACTTAAGGCTTACCTAACCCACATTGAGCATGAGGCTGAAGAGGCAGAAAGACGTCTCACCGAAGCTAACCTGCGCTTGGTCGTCAGTGTAGCCAAGAAACATATCGGACGAGGCATGTCACTCCTCGACCTCATCCAGGAAGGAAATATTGGGCTCATCAGAGCCGTAGAGAAATTCGATTATCGTAAAGGTTATAAATTCAGCACCTATGCTACTTGGTGGATTCGCCAGGCTATTACTCGAGCTATAGCCGACCAAGCTCGCACTATTCGTATTCCAGTTCATATGGTTGAGACCATTAATAAACTGCTACGAATAAGCCGCCGTCTAGCCCAGGAATACGGGCGAGAGCCTACTGCCAAGGAAATCGGTATGGAAATGGATATGCCTCCGGAAAAGGTTAGGGAGATAGGCAAGATATCACAACTGCCAATATCACTAGAAGCACCTATAGGTGAGGATGAAAACAGCCACCTGGGTGACTTCATAGAGGACCACGCTGTTTTGCCACCAGTTGATGCTGCCTCCAGACAACTTCTAAAGGAGCAAATCGATGATGTGCTATCCAGCCTTACTCCTCGGGAGCAGCGGGTACTCCAACTTAGGTTTGGTCTTGAGGATGGACGAAGCCGGACTCTAGAGGAAGTAGGGAAGGAGTTCAATGTAACCAGAGAGCGAATTCGCCAAATTGAAGCCAAGGCACTTCGTAAACTACGCCACCCCTCCCGCAGCCGAAAACTAAAGGACTACCTGGAGTAAAACATCTCCTTCTAAACCCAAGTGGTTCAAAACTTGCTGGTGGGAGTTATGAAGTACTGTCTTTGCATGATGCAATTGCAAAACGAGAATACTTGTCAGTTAAATAACTATTATTTACAAGGTTGCTTTTTTATAATTAGAGGGGACAAATCCTCAGCTATGATTGAAGTTGCTTTTACACCCCTTCTTTGAACTTTTCCTCTGACTACCAACCAACCCTCACGGAACAAGACTTGCCCACACTTGTCTTGGACATCACTAAATACGGTTACATCCGCTACACCTGTGCCATCCTCCATTATCACATAAACTACTCTATTCCTATTCCTTGTCGGTGGTGTCTGATAACGAATTACAGACCCAACAATTTTAATCGTTTTGCCCGTAGCTATCGAGGGCAGGTCTTTCATCTTAGTAAACCCACCATCGAAGGTGTAGAAATCTAAAGGATGTGCTGACAAGCTCAAAGATAAAAGCTCCCTTTCAACCAGCATCTCTGCTTGCCTATTATTGCAAATAGTATCTTCAAATAAATCGATCTCTGTTTTAACATCTTCAAACAATGGTATTGCTCCCCTACCTATTTTATGCTTCAGAGTTACCAACTTTGGAAGCTGCAAAAGCAGTTTATTTCTATCACCAAGAGAATCAAAGGCTCCGACTCTCACCAACCTCTCCAAGATAGGTTGGCTTACAGTGGTTCTTAGAGCAAAGTCTCTCAGCGAAGTAAATTTACCCTTGGCTCTCTCTGATAATATAGATACCAGTGCTTCTGTTGATATCCCCTTTAACTGTTTAAGGCTAACTCGTATCGCCCCATTCCCTACAGTATATCGGTCAAAAGAGTCGTTAACATCTATGGGTAGAATTTTAACGCCAAATCTCCTCGCATCAGCTACCAGAACATGGGGCGGGTAATACCCCATAGGTTGGTTTGACAACACCGCAGCAAAGAACTCGGCGGGGTAATGACACTTCAGCCAGAGGGTCTGATAAGCCAGAGCAGCATAGGTAGCAGCATGGGCTTTGCAGAATCCATACGCAGCAAAGGCAGCCAACTGCTCAAAGACCTTTGATGCTATACATCTACTCACACCATTTCTGGCAGCACTGGAAATAAAGGAAGCCCGCATCTTCTCCATTTCCTCTGGAGCCCGGTCATGCGTCATTGCTCGCCTAAAACCATCTGCCTCAGCATAGCTCATTCCAGCTAAATCGTGGGCAACCTTCAAAACCTGCTCTTGATAGAGTATTACCCCTAGAGTTTCACTAAGGGCTTTTTTAAGTTTGGGGTGCATGTATGTTACCGGCTCTTTCCCATGTCTTCTTGGAAGATAAATCTTGTCCATATTCGATTTGAGAGGCCCCGGTCTAACTAGCGAAATCGAAACTATGATGTCTTTAGAACAGTTCGGTAGCAGCCTACCTGCCATTTCTCTTTGTGCCGGTGATTCAAGCTGAAAAGTGCCGATGGTTCTACCCTCCCTGAGCACAGCAAAGGTTTCAGGATCGTCTCTTGGTATCTTGTCTATATCAATGTTAGCGCCATGACTCTCTTTGACACTAGTAAGTGTATCCTCAATAACAGTCAAGGTAGGGAGTGCCAGCAAATCCATCTTGACAATACCTAATCTCTCGATATCATCCTTATCATACTGACTAATAATGTCTCCGCCGCTAGACCATTCAAGAGGAACTAAATCAGAAAGCCTACCATCTCCAATCAGTAATCCTCCCAAATGAACAGAGAGGTGTCTAGGGTATCCATCTACGGCAGCGCATAGCTTAAAGAAATTAGCCAGCTCAGGTCTCTTATAAATGTTGCTTTTCTTTAGTTCGGGAAGGATATCAGCATACTCCAAAAGGTCTGAGGCAGATAAATAATGGATACCTTTGCCTGCCTCTTCAACAATCTCCAGTGGTATTTGCAAAGCCTTACCAACATCACGGATAGCACCTCTAGCCATATAGGTATTTATAGTGGCTACACAGGCGACATTCTCGGTACCGTACTTCTGGCAGATGTAGCTCTTTACTTCATCTCTACGCCTTCGGTCAATATCCAAATCAATATCTGGAGGTTCATACCTTAGAGGATGCATGAAACGTTCAAAGAGAAGGTCATACTCAATAGGGTCAGCGTTACTAATATCAAGTACATAGACAACCAAACTGTCTACGGCACTACCTCTCGCCTGACATCTTATGCTCCTCTTTCTTGCTTGCTGAACTATGTCCCAAACAACTAAAAAATAGCCGCAGAAACCAAGTTTATTGATTGTGCTAAGCTCTTGTTCCAAGCGATTTCTGATTTTGGGTGTAAGTGTTCCATACTTTCTTAAGGCACCTGCATAAGCTAACTTCGATAAATAAGTGTAGTCAGTTTGACCTCCGGGAATCTCAAACTTAGGGAAGCGAGGTCTACCTAGCTCTAACTCTAGATTGCACTTGGAAGCAATCTTCTCTGTCATGTCTATTGCTTCAGGAAAGTCCTTAAAGAGCTTAATCATTTCCTTCTGTGATTTGAGGTATTGCTCCACAGTTCGATGCCCCTTTAATTGAGAAACAGGTATATTTTGGTCTATGGCATTAAGTAGCTCCTTTACTGCATACCCTTCCATTTCTGCATAGTGGACATTATTAGTGGCAACTGTCGGTATACCCTCTTCTCTGGCAAAGGCAGCTAGTCTATGGCTATCAATCATTCCTTCTCCAGAAGGATGCCGAACAAGCTCCACGAAAAAGTCATCACCAAAGACCTCCCTGTAGAAGCTTGCTGATTTCTTAGCTTCCTCTGTCTTGCCTGCCTCAATTAGAGAAGGTATCTCACCCTTACTACAGCCACTCAGGGCTATTAGACCACCGCTGTATTTTTGTAGCATTTCTTTGCTTGCTTGTGGTTTCCTCAACCGGTTTGCTAAGTGGGCTCCAGTCAACAATCGGCACAGGTTTGAGTAGCCCTTCCTATCCTTACATAAGAGGGTTAGATGGTATCCACCCTCTAAATCAACTTCTGCACCTATAATTGGTTTTATTTCTAGGGCTTTCGCTTTCTTATAGAACCTAATGGCACCTGTTAGCCTGTTATGGTCCGTGAGAGCTAGGGCAGGCATGTCCAATGCCTTTGCCTTTTCCAGGAGTTTATCTAATGAAGAAGCTCCATCCAGAAAGCTATATTGTGAATGGACATGAAGGTGGATAAAACTCATTGTGATACCCTAATCTAGGACTCTATGGAGAAACCACTCTTCACCAAGTTTGTAAAGCTCGTAACTACCGGTGCTTGAGTTTTTTGCATTTACACGCACAAAAAGACGCATTGGTTTCCCGTTCCACCATTCAGAAGGCTCTCTCCACCAGCCGATAACCTCTTCAACCCTATAGAGGCGCTTTCTCCAGATAAAGGTGGTTATCAAGGAGTCCTCCTTTTTGTATACTTTAACAGGTTCGCCAATGAGCTTTGACATTGCGTGAACTCCAGGAATGGGTAACCATAATCATAACAGAACATATGTGCTATTGTCAAGAGAGTTTTGTAAATAATCAGCATGACTCTGTGGGCATGTAAAATGCAGTTACTTTTTTAGGGGGGGAATAAAGCGGGTTCCCAGGAAAATCGAAAATTCTTCCAGGTGCCTAAAACGAGGGTGAGGTAGACCCTGAAACAAGTCCCGTAGCTCGCTTTTACGGGATAAGTCATTTCGGGATAGATAAATAGTCTCTTGATTATGCTAAAATAAGCTGTCATTCCGAATGTAACGAAGGAGACAGACACTATTTCTATTACTAAAAAGTGGGCAAGTATACTATCTAAGGAGCCTTGCCAATGATTCCGGTTAAGCTGGCATTGCGTAATTTTATGTGCTACCGGGATAATGTGCCTCCGCTTCTTTTTAACGGTATCCACACCGCCTGTATCTGTGGTGATAATGGCAACGGTAAATCGGCTCTGATTGATGCTATAACCTGGGCACTGTGGGGGCGAACCAGAGCCAAGAGTGATGATGACCTCATTCACCTGGGTCAGACTGAAATGGAGGTAGAGTTTGACTTTGCCGTAGGTCAGCAACCATATCGCATCATTCGCAAGCACTCTAAACCTAAACGGCGAGGGCGTTCAGGACAAACTATCCTAGAATTTCAGATAGCTACTGAAGATGACTTTAGGCCAATTACAGGCAATAGTATAACCCAGACACAACAGAAAATTATCAGTGTTCTACATATGGACTACCCTACTTTCATTAACAGTGCCTTCCTGCTACAGAGTCATGCTGATGAGTTCACTATCAAGCGTCCAACCGAGCGCAAGCAAGTTCTAGCTGATATTCTCAGCCTTGATATCTATGACGAACTTGAGGGACGGGCTAAGGAGTTGGCTAAGCAACAAGAAACGGAAAAGGCACAACTTCAGAGTGCTATCAAAGATATTAGTGACGAGCTAGTCCAAAAACCAGCCTACGAAGCCGAGTTTGAACAAGCGCAGAGTGAACTATCTCGCATAGAGAAAGTAACCAAGGAGCAAGAATCCAGACTTAATAGCCTCAGGCAGGAAAAGGAATCCCTGGGAAATAAGAAGCTGCAACTAACCCAGCTTGAAGAACATAGAAAAGACACAGAAAGAGACCTGGAGCGCTGGGACGACCAACTCAAACAACATCACTCCAAGCTCAAAGAATATGAAGAACTAATAGCCCAGCGCTCCATTATAGAGGAAGGCTATACTCACTTTGTTGAAGCTGATAAATTAAGAGATGAACTTGACCAGAAGTTTAGACTTGTTACCGCTTTAAATGAGCGTAAGCACCATTTAGAGATGACCATTGTCCAGGCTGGAGAAGCCCTACTCACTGACCATGCCGTAGCTCAAAGCAGAATCAGGGAACTAGAAATCAAGTCACAAAAGCTACCCCAGCTCAAGAATGAGCTACAGCAGATACAAGCTCAACTAAACCAGTTAGCTGATGAAGAAAAAATGCTGCATGGGAAAAGACAAAAAAGCCAAGAACTCCGACTCCAAGTCCACCATCTGGAATCTAATCAAACCCGGCTAGAACAGGAAATAGGAGAGCTAGAAGAGAAGCTCAACCTGCTGTTAACCCAGAGTGATGCCAAATGCCCCCTATGCGAGACGGACTTGGGTATAGACGGACGACAGCGAATTGAAACAAAATATGCCACCGATAAGCAAAGCAAATCTGACTCTTTAAAGTCAAATCAAGCCGGGCTAACTCATAGCAAAATAGAGCTGGGGGCACTGGAAAGTGAAGTATCCCAGCTAGAACTACGGCTTAATCAGGATAGAGCTTTAGTCCAGAGTAAAGCCAGCATCTTCAACCAGCAGATTGCCGAAGCTGAAGAGTCCAAAAACAGGTTAAACGAGGAAAGAAGAAGACTGGCTGAGATTGAACAGCACCTATCCAGAAAGAACTTCGCTACTATTGAGCAAGAGGCATTAGGGGAAATTGAAGGCGAATTAGCCAAACTGGACTATGATTCACAGCAGCACGAACAGGGGCGACAGCGCCTAGCTGAGCTAGAACAGTTTAAAGGTTCAAAGCAAAAGCTGGAGGAAGCCGATAGGCTCATTACTCAGGAAAAAGAGGCTACTTCTAGAGCTGAGGAAGCTATTCAAGAACTGTACCACAATCTAGAGATTGATAATCAAAAAAGCCAGGATTTAAGCCAAGAACTCAATTTACTGCCACAACTACTCACTGATTTAACCCAGGCTGAAACTGAACACGAGGCGTTATTAGCACAACAAAAGCAATCCCAGCAGGTAATGTGGAGGGTAAAGGAAAGACTACAGCACTGCTCTGAGCTGGAGACAAAAAGAAAGGAAAAGGAAAGGCTACTGGTTCAAGCCTCAAAACAGGAGAAAATCTATAGAGACCTGACACAAGCCTTCGGCAAAAAGGGAATACAGGCTTGGCTTATTGAAATGGCACTCCCCGAGATTGAAGCTGAAGCCAATAGGCTGCTAAGCAAGATGACCGATAATAGAATGCATGTTAAAATTGAAACACAGCGGGAAACAAAAAAGGGAGATTTACTAGAAACCCTGGATATCAATGTCTCTGATGAGCTGGGGACGCGAAATTATGAAATGTTCAGTGGCGGTGAAGCCTTCCGTATTAACTTCGCCATTCGTATTGCCCTGTCCAAGTTATTAGCTAGGCGGGCCGGGGCACCACTGCCAACCTTAGTCATTGATGAGGGCTTCGGTACCCAGGATAGCGTCGGTATAGAGAAACTTAAAGAGGCAATAAACTCTATTCAGGACGACTTTAACAAGATACTGGTCATCACTCATATTGAGGAAATTAGGGATGCCTTCCCCACCCGTATTGATGTTATTAAAACCGCCGAAGGCTCAACGGTTGAAGTGAGCTAGCTAATTCATAGACCAAGGTCGGCAGCAATGCCCTTCATTGCCTCAAGTCCTAGCTCAATAAACTCACCGAGCTCAAGCCCGATTTGGCTGCACAGGGAGATTTGCTCCCTATTCACCGCGGCGGCAAAGCTCTTTTCTTTGAACTTCTTCCCCACTGACTTAGCCTTAAGACCAGCCAATTTCTTATCAGGGCGAACCAAGGCAGCAGCAATGATTAAGCCAGTTAGCGGATCAGCGCAAAATAAAGCTTTATCCAGCTTGGTCTCACGGGTAATACCATGTGCCTCATTATGGCATAGGATGGCATGAGCCATAGTATCACTAGCTCCCAGTTCCATAGCCAGGTCAGCCCCCAGCTTACTATGTACATTCATATCTCCCTCGGTGAGTTCCATATCAATATCATGTAGCAGCCCGGTAAGCCCCCATTCCTCCTCATCCTCACCAAGGTGCCTGGCTAGAGCCCGCATAATGGCTTCAGTAGCCAGCATATGCTTTATCAGATTTTCATTCTCCACATTAGCTTTAATAGAGTCGAGTGCCTCTTCTCGGGTCATTTTCCTCTCCTTTACTGCCGAGCCGAAACGGTTAACCAGTCAAAGCATACTCCATATCTTTATCTTTATGCAATACCCTGCCTAAATACTGACCAGTGGCTGAAGATTCCTGATGGGCTACTTCGTCAGGTGTGCCTGTGGCAATAACATAGCCACCACTGTCACCAGCTCCAGGTCCAAGGTCAATGATATAGTCGGCATTCTTTACTACATCCAGGTGGTGCTCAATAACAATCACCGTATTACCAGCATCAACCAGACGCTGTAGCACCCGTAGCAGTGCTGCCACATCATCAAATGAGAGACCGGTAGTCGGTTCGTCAAGAATATATAATGTCCTACCCGTAGACCGCCGTGATAGCTCAGTAGCAAGCTTCACCCGCTGTGCTTCTCCGCCAGAAAGAGTGGGCGCCGGCTGACCAAGACGAATGTAACCCAGCCCCACATCGTATAAGGTCTTCAGCTTATTCCTTATTTTAGGGAAATGCTCAAAGAAAGCCAGTGCTTGCTCCACAGTCATATCTAATACCTCAGCTATATTCTTACCCTTAAACCTAATCTCAAGTGCCTCACGGTTATAGCGCTGCCCCTTGCACACCTCACAGGGAACGGTTACATCAGGCAAGAATTGCATCTCAATCTGAATATACCCCTCACCACGACAAGCTTCACAGCGCCCACCCTTAACATTAAACGAGAACCGACCTGGAGCGTAACCTCTCATTCTAGCTTCAGGAACAGTAGCAAAAAGCTCACGAATAGGGGTAAAGGTGCCGGTGTAAGTAGCTGGGTTACTGCGAGGGGTGCGCCCAATAGGAGACTGGCTAATATTGACTACCTTATCTATATACTCCACACCGATAATACCATCACAGTCGCCCGCCCTCTCCCGTGACCGATAGAATATATGTGCCAGTTTCCTATACAGAATATCATCAATAAGGGTGCTCTTACCACTACCAGAAACGCCGGTAATACAAACAAACCTGCCCAAAGGGATATGGACATCTATATTTTTCAGGTTGTTCTGCCTAGCCCCCTTTATTACTATCTCCTCGCCTGAGCCAGGACGGCGCTTTTGTGGTAAAGGAATCCGCTTCACTCCACTAAGATACTGACCAGTTATTGACTCCTTGCAATCCATAATATCAGGCAAAACCCCGGTGGTCACAATCCAGCCACCATGTTCCCCGGCTCCAGGTCCCATATCAATAATGTGGTCAGCAGCCCGCATCATAGCTTCATCATGTTCCACAACTAATATAGTATTGCCCAAATCTCTCAACCTCTTTAGCGTCTTAATCAAACGGAAGTCATCGGCTGCATGCAAACCGACTGTCGGCTCATCACAAATATAAAGCACGCCCATAAGCCCGCTGCCAATTTGGGTTGCCAGCCGAATTCGCTGTGCTTCACCACCACTTAGAGTAGCTGATGGGCGGTCAATGGTAAGATAGTCCAGCCCAACATCTTTGAGGAAGCCGAGGCGGGCTCCAATCTCCTTAAGAATTTCGCGAGCTATCATTTGTTCCCGCTCACTGAGTATTGTCTGTGGACCATTAAGCTTGTCCACCCATTCCAATTCCTGTGTTACTGATATTGAGCTAACCTCAATAACATTTTTACCACCAATGGTTACCGCTAAAGACTCCGGTTTAAGCCGCTTACCCTGACAAACAGGACACGGTCGGGACACCATATAGCGTTCAATCTCAGACCGGGAGTGTTCAGACTCAGTGTCCCGATACAGCCTCTCCATACGGGTAATCACCCCCTCAAAACCGTCGTAGTACTCTCTAACCCGTCCGAAGCGATTCCGGTATCTCAACGGCTCTACTCCCTCCCCATACAGGATAAGTTTCAGATGGCGCTCGCTTAGTTCCTTAACTGGGGTATTCAGGGAAAAACCATAGCGTTGGGCTAAAGACTCGAACTGGTCAAAATACCAAGCGGAATACCAACCGGGGCGAATTGCCCCCTGAGCTATACTGAGTTCCCTATTAGGGATAACCAAGTCAGGGTCTATCTCCAGCTTAACCCCCAAGCCAGTGCAGACCGGGCAGGCACCGTGGGGACTATTAAAGCTAAATGTTCTAGGAGCAATCTCACCCAGACTAATTCCGCAGTGCATACAGGCAAAGTGCTCCGAGAACAATAATTCCTCACCATCAATAATTGACACTAACACCACTCCTGCCCCCAACTTGAGGGCAGTTTCTACCGAGTCAGCAATACGACTCTGGCTCCCGCTCTGTCCAATTACCAATCTGTCCACCACCACCTCAATAGTATGCTTCTTATTCTTATCTAGTTGAAACTCCTCTGACAGGTCATAGACACGCCCATCAACTCGAACCCTGACATATCCTGTCTTGCGCAAGTCATCAAACACCGCCTGATACTCACCCTTTCGGTCTCTAATCAATGGCGCCAAAACCATAATACGGCTATTCTCAGGGATATTTTGAATAGCATCCACAATCTGCTGCACCGTTTGCATAGCAATCTCTCGCCCACATTTGGGGCAGTGGGGGTGACCAACCCGGGCAAAAAGCAGCCTCAGGTAATCATAGACCTCAGTTACAGTACCTACCGTAGACCGTGGGTTTTTACTAGGACCCTTCTGGTCAATAGAGATGGCCGGACTCAACCCTTCTATGTAATCAACATCGGGCTTTTCCATCCTGCCCAGAAACTGGCGAGCATAAGCCGATAGAGATTCCACATAGCGGCGCTGCCCCTCAGCATAGATGGTATCAAACGCCAGTGAACTCTTACCCGAACCGGATACGCCAGTAATAACCACCAGCTTATCGCGAGGGATAGTTACATCTATATTTTTAAGGTTATGCTCCCTAGCCCTTTTAACAACTATAGCATCTAATGGCATACCTTCCCCCTACTGAATTTTATTGTAGCACTAGGCTTAAGTGACAACAAGAGTGCACTGTGTTGACAGTCTAAAGTCACTATATTCTGAGCATACAGAGGTTCATATCTGTTTTGGGGTATTGACAATTATGCCACCTAGGATTATGATTTGCCGTAAATTTGATAAGGGTATTTCAATGAATGCCAAATACCAAACAGGACAGAAAGTTACGATAACTCCACTTGAAAATCAGCTTTTATCCCCGAGAGACTCCAATATAGAACCTTATGTAGGTAAGGTCGGAAAGGTTATTGATTATTACTGGATATGTCCCAATACGGGTGAGGTATTCTACATTTATACGGTACAAATCGAGGCTGACCAGAAAGAGATCGTAGTGTACGAAGATGAGTTAGAGGTATATTTAGAGTAGATGTAAATATCGGAAAGTGCATGATTTCCACAATTCTCGGTGCTATTTGCTTTCGCTGATTCCAATTCTCTCTCCAAAGTCATAACTACATTCGGCAGGGATAAGGAGAGTATCTCCATTTTCAGTATTGACAAACACCCAACCTGGAACTAGACTCAAGCCACAACCAGCGAAATGACATGAAGATAACGTATGTATTTAGGAGCTCAGGAGATGAAACAAGGACACTGGAATCGCTAGGTAACATGCCTGTGGTTGACGCCTTTTTTAAATCTGAAGTACTTATGCTTCTCTATAAGCGATACAGCAAAGGAGGATGGTTAAATGGTTAATTACTTCGAATCGGTAGGAATGACAAACATTATCCTTGTAGTTATTCTGATAGTCAATGTAGCAATATGGTTACGAACTAGCGGGAGACACAAGGCATAAGCAGAGACCATTGTTAACGTGCCTTTGAAATAACATATTTTTCAAATCTAGCACTATGGGAAGAACACGGGGGCTATCTTTATCCTAGGCTATAGATAATCTCTCTCTCCAATGTCGTAGCTAAATTCCGCATACCCTGATATTATAGCATTGACAAACCATCAGGAGAGGACTACATTGAAGTCCAAATATATGAACTAACCTTAATAACAAATTGGGCTAGGGAAAATGATGGTAATAAACAAAGGTTATTAGAGATGAGACAATCCAAACTATTCACTGCTGTTATTATTCTTGCTTTATTGGCGGCAATGGTTGTTGGCTGTGGTGGACCTAAGAGTGTTACCTTCCCTGATGAGAACCTGGAGGCAGTTATAAGGGATGCTATTGGCAAGCCAGTGGGTGAGGAAATAACACCTGAGGAACTGGCTGGGCTTACCACGCTGGAAGCTAATGATAGCGGTATTGCCGACCTCTCTGGTCTTGAATACTGCATCAACCTGACCGAGCTCGACCTTGGCTGGAACCAGATAAGCGACCTCTCCCCTCTTGCCAACCTCACCAGCCTTACTTGGCTCGACCTTTGGGATAACCAGATAAGCGTCATCTCCCCCCTTGCCAACCTCACCAGCCTGACTTGGCTTGACCTTGGCTGGAACCAGATAAGTGACCTCTCCCCTCTTGCCAACCTTACCAGCCTGATCGAGCTCGGCCTTAGGCAGAACCAGATAAGCGACATCTCCCCCCTCGCTAACCTCACCAACCTAACTTGGCTCGACCTTGGTGCGAACCAGATAAGTGACATCTCCCCTCTTGAAAACCTCACCAGCCTGACTGAGCTCGACCTTAGACAGAACCAGATAAGCAACATCTTCCCTCTTTCCAACCTTACCAGCCTGACTAAGCTCGACCTTTGGGGTAACCAGATAGGCAACATCTCCCCACTTTCCAACCTCACCAGCTTAAATTTCTGCACACTTGGTGGGAACCAGATAAGTGACATCTCCCCTCTTGAAAACCTCACCAGCCTGACTGAGCTCTACCTTTGGGTGAACCAGATAAGCGACATCTCCCCTCTCGCCTCACTTACTAACCTGTTCGCACTCAGCCTTAACAACAACCAGATAAGCGATATCTCCCCACTGGTGGAGAACAGCGGACTGGGCGCAGGAGACGAGATATGGTTTGAAGGTAACAATCTGGACCTGTCGGAAGGCTCGGAAGATATGGACAATATCAGAGCTCTAGAGGACAGGGGAGTATTAGTTACCTACTGAGGTACCTACGCAATAAGTTAAAGGGGAAGGTAGGCTCTTAAAAGCCTATGTGCTAGTGCTCTCCGCTAATTGCACTTTCTTATAAAATGTTACTCTAGACCCTCGCCAACACCACTCCCCTCCCAAAACCCCTAACTACATTCCGTACGGACTCAAATCTAGACACCATCTATCCCTCACGCCTCACAGTGTTTGAGATTATTGTAACTTTTTATACTTCCTCTATTTGGCAGTGCTCTACAACCTTATATGAATGATAAAGAAATGAGATATCTCCACTTAATTGACAGCCAATAGACAGAGTAATAACATGTATAAAGTAGCTGGCTAGGGAATATTGTACCGTAGGAGAAATAATGGCTGACGAAAAACAGAAATCCGATAAAGCGGGCTTAGGTAGTTTTATATTTGTTGGGTGTCTTATCATTGGCTTCGGCGTTGGTATAGGGTTTAATCTTATGCCGGCAGCACTTATCATTGGCTTGGGTGTAGGTTTTATCGCTATGGGGATATCACGATATAAAACTGGCAAATGGTAAGTGACCCTCAATAAATTTTACTGCTTACAACAGCAATCTATGCTTCACGCTTCATGCTATTTAGTATTCTTAAGGTTTTCCGTCCCTTCTAGTTGAGAGTGTTGTATAATACCCAAGGCAAGTAGTATCTAGGAGACACTAATACAGAGTTTTACAGTCTAACAGGAGGGAATAATGGATAAGTTAGCAGTATTATCGGTCGGTGATAGTACCCACTTAGGATTTGGTAAAAGTCGTATTTACTACGCAGGTATGCCATCTGAAAAAGCGTTTTCAATCGTGCAAAGAAAATGGGAATTTCCATATCAGGGATTTGCGTGGAACCTGTTTTATCCCAAAGAGCAAAGTAAAATAACTATAGATGGAGTCAATATACTGGTAGAGAACGTTGCTCCAGATGAAATTAGATTGCGGTTATAATAAGAATTAATTAACACCTAAATTATCAAATGGATGAAATCTTACCACTGCTTTGACACCTGGTGAGTGGGGTATTAGTATAGCCATAGTAGTTGATATGAGAAATTCGGAATCAGACTTTGTGGTAATTGATGCAGTGCAGGGTGAATTAACTGCTCACGTTATTAAGTCGCATCTGGAAAGTGAAGGAATCCCTGTTCTAATGCAATACGAGAGTGCCGGTGCAATCTACGGACTGACCGTGAATGGTATAGGAGAAGTGAGGATATTGGTACCAAAGGAGCTTGTTGAAGAAGCAAAGCGCATAATCAAGTTAAGCGAGTAATCTTTACTTTCACTATCCACCTAGCTATAACTTTATGTCTATTATGTATCAGCCTCCAAAAGCATGGTGCTTCCTTCATTACTGCGTGTTGTATAATATAGGCTAACTGTATATTGACTTGAGGTCGACCGTTGCTGCTGGTAATCTCAGGAGTTATGCTAGTCTTTCTTGATTAGGGAGATAGGAAATGACAAAACCGTATGTAAAATACAGGAGTGGGTATAAATACCAACTGGTAGAAGAATATCAAGTTAAAGTTAGCGTGCTTCCCAAAAACGACATCAAAACAGATTTCATAGAATTAAGTACCGAAGGAATGCTTATCATTAAAAACGGTTATGCTTGGGACGGACCTTCTGGACCTACTATTGATACTCCTAACTTCATGCGTGGTTCACTAGTACATGATGCACTCTATCAACTTCTGCGTAACGAGTTAATTGATGAAAAATGGCGGGATGAAGCTGATGAAGAACTAAGAAGAATTTGCCGTGAGGATGGTATGCCAAAGATATGTGCAAGTTGGGTATATATAGCTGTCCGTAAATGGGGGAAAGTAGCGGCGTCCCCCGAATCACGGAAGAAGATTCATAAAGCCCCGTAGAAGACTGTTACGAAAAAAACTGAGTTATAAGATACTCACTCAATACTAAAACCACTGAGGGAGGATAGATAATGTCGCTAATACCGGCGTTTGAAATAGGCATATGGAACGCCTGGATTTTCATGATTTGGCCATGGGTAGGTATGCTCTCACTGAGGCTCGCTGGAAAGGAAGTATACCAAAGAGCGTCAGGGATAGCTTCTGAAATGAAAACTAACCACGTGTACAGAATAACCAGCTATGTATCTATACTAACAGAGCTTACGGCCATCATATATTCTGTTTTCATACCATTCCAATTGGGCACGATATGGTTCTATACAGGTCTCACCATTTTCTTACTAGGTCTAGCGGTATTAACAGTTGCTTCAGTTAATTTTACTATGGCACCAATGAATGTGCCGATTACAAAAGGAATGTACCGTTATTCGAGACATCCATCATATTTGGCATTATTATCAATATATCTTAGCGTTGGCATAGCTTCAGCTTCGTGGGTTTTTGTGTTGATTTTTATTGTGCAGTTAGTCTCGATAAGTATTGCAGCCATTGGAGAGGAACGCTACTGTCTTGAGAAATATGGGAATGACTACCGTAAATATCTGGACAGGACTCCGAGGTGGATAGGAATTCCGAAAGCGTGAACAAAATCAAATAAATGGAGGTGAAGCATCATGTCGTTAATACCAGTTTTTGAAATAGGCGTATGGAATGCCTGGATTCTGACAACTTTTCTGTTCCTTTTTATTCTGCTATCGGGACTACTCCCCAAGGATATAGGCAAGAGGATAGCTCCCGCCAAGGAAGTTAAAAAAAC
>DUFC01000021.1 GCA_011191875.1 Dehalococcoidia bacterium
ACCTCTTTCTATTTCAAAGCTGACATTTCTTAGCGCCCAAAATTCTTCATAGTCAAATTGCCTTTTTACCGCGCCAACTATGTTTTGAAACAGCGTTGTCTTTTTCTCGTGGGGAATCCTGAACCTTTTGGATATATTGTCAACTATGACGGCACTCATTATATTTCCTCAGCGAAGCGACGCTGCAACCTATTAAAGATAAGACTGCCAGCTAGAAAGGCTACGGCTCCAAAGCCAATGACAACGATAAGACTGCTGAATGAAGGCAAATTGCCATTGACCATCAAATCTCTATAGATAACTATCACTCTGGTTATTGGATTGAGCATATAATAGGGCAACATATAGTCTCCTACCATATGCAGGGGATAAATGATAGGCGAACAGAAAAAGAGAATATTAACCAGGATTTCCCATATCTGGTTGACATCACGGAAATAGACGTAGAGAGCGGACAAAAACAGCCCAGCTCCTAAAATGAGCCAGAAATAGAGGAGGTGAATTACAGGAAACAGGAGTATAGTAATGGGCATGTTTCCAAGCAAGACAAATATTATGGGTACCAGAATCAGGAACTCGAGCAGGGAACTTATCAGCTGGGACAAAAGGTTGCTTAAGACTAATATTTGCCTCGGTATATATACCTTGGTCACCAGACTGGGCTTGCCAACTATGGAGCTAAGAGATGACGTAGTGCCGTTGGCGAAGAAACGCCATGCCATTATGCCTACCAGCAAGTTGATGGCAAAATTCTCCTCCTGGGCAAAGACCTTCCTGAATACAAAGAATAGAACCATGGCCAGTAGAAATGGGCTGAGGACAGACCAGATAAATCCGAGCGAAGTATTCTGATACCTGTTCTTCAGGTCGGTGATAGTCAGGTTCTTTATTAGCTCTCTATACTGCCACATCTTGCTTCCTAATAACTATGTTTACGCTGGACTCCTGGTGAATCCAGTGTGTCCTAATATTACATCCAGATAATTACTTAGCTATGACCTTTCGCCTCTTTCTTTTTGAGCAACTCCTGTTTTTGGTAATATCTTTCCTCTAAACTGACCCAGCGACCGCCCCAGAAATTTGGAACCATCATAAAGGATAGCATACGGCAGCCACTTCAAGTATCCATTACCTTGTAAGTATTTAAACATTTTACTCAGATGCTCTAAAGCTCTTCCCACTATTGGCTTGTCTGACTTTAGTAACCCCCCGACTCCCTGGTTTAGTGAGGTTCCATAATCAAGACATATTCGGAATGCCGACCATAGACTGAAATCGTGGGCATGAAAGACTACCGCATTCGGTTCGTAGACAATAGCATAGCCAGCAAATAGAGTGCGCTTGGCAAACTCCTTGTCCTCAGCCATAACCACATTTTCTGAAAACCTGAACTTTTGCCAGACATCCTTCTTTATTGCCGAGTTGACGTTGGATATAAACATTGTATCACGGTAACAGTCTGAGGATTTCTGCCAGCTATCTAGTGTCAACATCATCTTATATTGAGGAAAATTATAAGCATAGAATGATTTCTCCGGAGGCTTGGTGGTTTGCCACGGAATTTGTCGGCCACAGACCATGGCTACATTGGAGTCATTGAGATTGCCAGCCAGTTTTTGGAGCCAATCATTATTGAGCGGCAATGCATCTTGAGTTATATAAAATAGAATACTTCCGCAG
The DNA here is from genome assembly GCA_011191875.1 of Dehalococcoidia bacterium. GTDB lineage: Bacteria > Chloroflexota > Dehalococcoidia > Dehalococcoidales > W498 > W498. The sequence continues at coordinate 1,681 of DUFC01000021.1, forward strand.
GATAGCTGAGCACCCAGATTCCTGGTCTTTCCGTGATGAAAGTCCTCTGACTTTATCTGGGTTAGCTTCACGGGAAATTCTTTGGCAGTACTAAGAGTATCATCGGTAGAGCCAGAGTCTACTACCAGGACTTCGTATCTGCCATTAAACTTCTGCGAGAATATGCGCTCAAGCAAAGGCTTAAAATTGCTTCCCGCATTCTTAGTTAGGATTATTATACTTACCATGGGTAAGTTATCCAATTTTTTACTCCAATAATTGCTGTGCTGGCTTAGCCGCCTTTAGATAGATAAAGGCAAGTATTTTTCTTTCTTACCCAAGGAAACACTGAAGAACTTAGCCAGATTATAAAGGAGTGCCTTTCTTGCTCATTCCCAGTCCTCACTCATAATGAGATTTTCATGGAAAAGGGATGGCATTCCCAATGTCTTAATGATAGCGCTGGTAATTGTGATAGTCAACAAATGACCAGGTTTTTTCGTCCAGCTCAGTGGGTATCTCATAAGCTAAGAGATTAATTTCTCGCTTATTAACCAGGGCTTGCGCCATTTTTAGGGGAGATGCGGTTTCTGGCTACAAGTGTAAATGTCAGGTAAATACCTTGTTTGAAATCCCGGTAACAGTGGTCAAGCGCCGCCGTGGTGACCCGGCTCAGCTAGTAGCGAACCCGGAAAAGATACAGAGAGAACTGGGCTGGCATCAGCAGTATCCTGACCTAAAGGTTATTATCGCCTCAGCATGGGAGTGGCATAAAGCTCATCCCGACGGGTATACTGAGTAAGAATGTCCGGCTTAACTAAGGGCAAAAGAAAGAATGATTTCAAAATTCCGTGTACTATTGTAAACTCATCTCAGTAAAAAGCTAAATGAATCACCGCCGGGTTGCCCGCTAACATAGTCAGCCACCAGGGTCTGAGCTTAATTGGCTACCTCTATTTTATCAGCTCATCGCCACTGGATAATAATGGATTCCCTTTGGAACAGGCGGACCCCGATTCGGAGTACAATCAGGTCTACCACACCGACTATCACAGCAATAATGAAAAACAACAGAGGGGTTAGGAGAAGGACTCCTATTACCTGGACGGCGATGAGGGCAAGCACCGGCAGAATTATGAGGAGTGATATATTCTGTGCGTTTCTTGGGTCATTGACTCTGGAAGAGATGATTGCCCCCAGCAAAAAGCTCAACACGGTCACCGCCGGAACCAGGAGGAAAACAGAGATAAACCAGGAAGGGGTTACCACCGCGCCTAGGATATGAGCTGTTCCCAGGCAAGCTATGCCAATCAGCGATAGCCCGGCGCAGAGCCAGGTCATAACAAGCGCTGGTATGGAACCAGCCAGGGCTTTGCCTATAAAGAGTTCATCGGTCCGCACCGGAGTAGCCAGCAAGGGCTCCAGACTCCTACTTTGCTTCTCCTCAATGATGCTGAATGTGGCAAAAGTAATGGCAATCATCACCGGAATAAGCAAAAGATAGACGTGAAGCTGACTGAAAAGGAGCACTTGAAGCTTATCTATGGGGGGTAACTCAGCTATTGAAGGCAATATAGCTTCCAGCTTTTCCATAGCTGTCTGGAACATTGGGCTCATCAAGACACCTTCGCCAGCAAACCTCACCACCAGATAGATGACCAGCAACCCCTGTCCTATAATAAGGAGGGGAGCCAAGGTAATAAGTAGGAGAGTATTCAAGTTGCTGAGAGTGTCCTCCCATTCCTTCTTTATGATATTGATAATGTATCTACGCCTCATAGTCTAACTCTTAGTCGCATTCGAGCCCTCAGTTTCCTCGCGAACCAGCGTAAGATAAACATCTTCTAAGGAATACTCTGTCTCAGATACCTCCTGGATTCTTCCCCCCGCCGTTACAATACATTCAACTAGGTTGGGACGGTTTCTTTCAAAGTCGGCTAATTCGACGATAAGCCTTGAACCCTCTCTGTGGACGGCTTGGACAAAGTCGAGTTTCCTGACAGCATCGACGACTGAGTCTTCCGCTGAGTCCATCTGCACCACCACCTGGCGGTGGAACAAGCGTTGGCGTAGGTTCTGGGGAGTATCCACAGCCAGCATCTGTCTCCTAAATAAGGCTACACGATGACAAAGAAACTCAGCCTCAGCTAGGTTGTGAGTAGACAGGAAGATGGTGCGTCCCTGCCGGCTCAAGTCCTTTATAAACTCACGCACCTCTCTCGATGCCTCAGGGTCAAGACCGGCAGTCGGTTCGTCTAGAAACAAGACCTGTGGCTCGTGGAGGAGAGCCCTGGCCAGTGCCAGTCTCTGCTTCATTCCTTTGGAGAATGTGCCGACTTTATCATGGCGCCGTTCCCATAGCCCCATAAGTCTGAGATACTTATCAACCTGTGTCTGTGTATCAACATAGGGGTAAAAACCGGCGAAGAACTCTAGATTACGTCTGGCACTGAGGCGATTATAAAACCCAGGCGCCTCCGTCAGCAGCCCTATAACCTCGTGAAGCCGTTCCACTTCATGGTCGGTTCTGAAACCAGCCACTACGGCATAACCTGAAGTTGGGGCGATAATACCGGCCAGCATGCGGATAGTAGTAGTCTTCCCCGCCCCGTTGGGACCCAGAAAACCTAACACTTCCCCTTGTTCCACTTCCAGGGTCAGGTCTTCTACGGCTACTATATTGCCGAAGCTCCGGGAAAGCCCAAAGGTTTCGATTACTGCCATATTGCGGTATCTTCCAGGTCTTTTCTAATGCTACAGCATACAGTGCCTCTTATTCTTTGTAAAGGATTTGGTTGTGCAGTCTCTTAATAGGGAGATGGGAACATAGGGCACACCACCATCCGGTTGCTCATGACTATAGAGAGCCGTCACTTCGTCAGCTCTCCCTCCAGAAGAAAGGTATTATTGCTGTAAAAAGTTATTTTCATTAAAAATGAATATCTCATCAATAGTAGTCTCCAAAGCCCTGGCAACATTGTGAGCCAGCTTGAGAGAGGGGTTATATTTCCCCTGTTCTAAGAAGATAATAGTTTCCCGTCTGACCCCTACCATCTCGGCCAGTTTTTCCTGCGTCAAGTTGTGCTTGGCTCGGAATTCCTTTATCCTGGTTCTCATTGTTATCTACCTTTTGCCGTATCTGACCAAAATGGACACACAACGATTACTTTTAAACATTGAGGTGACTACTTTTGGCTGCGGGATGCCGTCTCGGGCAATTATTTCACGAGACCCTGCTGAATAGTCCCGTGATGAAGACCACCAGGCTACCAATGAGTCCTACAGCAAACGCCAGAGGAGCTATGATGACGGCGATAAAGAAAAATACCGGCTCTTCTATGCCAAATAGAGCGCTCATTGAGTTGTGCAGGACAGCACTAATAATAAAGGCGCCCAGCGATATTCCAGCTACGAGTAAGAATATTTTCAGCATTTTTAACCCCCTTTTATCCAACTTAGGTTCTACACGGTCATAAAAGAGATAAGACAGCAGATATACCGCCCCAACTGATAAGAATAAACCACCCAGAACATGTACTATATCAGGAGTTACGGTTAGATTTACGCTAAAGAATAGCATTAGGAATGCTGAAGCTATGGCGGAAAAGATAAACCCGTTTCGTATTGCTTTACCGGTGTTTTCTCGTACCCTCTCATCAATTGGTGGTAGCTTCTTCCTTCTTATTAAAGACCAAAATTCGCGATAACCTATAATCAACGTTCCAGCTACAAGGGCAATCGTGACATAGTATGCCCTTAGGGAGATAAGGATAATAGCCACTATCAGGGCGGTAATAGAAACAGCTAGAAATATTCTCTTCGTCTTCATCACATTACCTTACATAGTTATATATTTCTAACGTTATATATTTATAACATACACCATATTTGCTGTTTTGTCAATACCCCCAGGGACTTTTTTGTGATTTTAAATGGAAATGCCAGGCGATTGACTGTCTACAGGGCTGGCAGTATAATTTGTGTCAATACTACCTAGAGGAGGGGGTCATGGAGAAGAGGCTTTATCGCAGCCGAAGCGATAGGATGCTTGAGGGGGTATGTGGTGGTCTGGCCAAGTATTTTGGCATAGACCCTACCATCATCAGGATAATTGCAGTGTTATCGGTATTTGTTGGCGGCATGGGCATCATTGCCTATATTATTATGGCTATTATTGTGCCCCTGGAGGGTTCCAAAGTTACCACGCCCGAGGAAACGGTGCGAGAAAATGTGGAGGAGATGAAGGAAACAGCTAGTGAGTTGGGGCGTGAAATCCGTTTTACCTTTGCCGGGGAAGAAGGTAAATCGGAAGAGGTGGCTAAGGCTCGCAACCGTCGCCGCAACCTCTTCGGCATCATCCTTATTGTTCTTGGCGTTATTTTCCTGCTGGGTAGCTTCAACCTCTTCTGGTGGCTTCACTGGGGCTATCTCTGGCCTCTCATTCTGGTTGCCATCGGCGTGCTGATTATATTGGGCGTCAGGAGGAGGTAGCTATGTCTGAGAAACGGCCGCAGAGAGCAGTTGGTGTCCCTATATGGGGCATCTTTCTATTATTCTTAGGGGTAGTATTTCTTCTCCAAACCCTTAGTGTCCTTCCTTGGGGTCTTTGGGAAATCCTGTGGCGATTCTGGCCGGTGCTAATCATTATTATTGGGCTGGGCATACTGCTCCGGCGCTGCAATGTTTGGTTGGTCAGCCTGCTAGTCTTAGCCATGCTCGGCGGTTGCTTGGGTATAGCTATCTGGCAATATGGATTATCCCCTAGCATAGAAAGCTATTCAGAGCCTTTAAGCGATATGGAGTATGCCCAAATTGAAGTGGACTTCGCCGCGGGAAGTATCACTGTAGGCAGCCTTCTGCCTGGCTCACCAAACTTTGTGGAGGCAGACTCCGAGGTGAGGAACAGTCATGGAAAAATAAGTGTGGATTTCCATCAACAGGACGGCGAAGGCAGGCTTTATTTGAGCACAGAGCGAGTTAATAAGCAGTTCTGGGGCGAAGTTGGGGTTAAGTGGGAGGTCAGGCTCACCAGAAATATACCTTTAATTCTTATCATCAAGTCGGCGGCGAGCAACATGGAACTCTCTCTTAGCGAACTTGAAGTAACCGAGCTTCGACTGGATGTGGATGCTGGTAATTGTCAAGTTATGATGCCCTCCTCTGCAGGCACTACTCATGCCTATATCAAGGCT
>DUFC01000022.1 GCA_011191875.1 Dehalococcoidia bacterium
AGTTTTACGAAGAGCGAAGAGAGATGCAAAAGATCATCTATCCCATCATTTTGCACGAATGGACGGAGAACCTGGCGGAAGCTAACCTTGATGAGCTAAAGAAGAAAAAACCATCCGAGTCGGGAAGGATACCTCTGGTGGCTGATGCCGTTCAGGAAGCGAAAAAGCTAATAGGTGAGGATGTAGTAATTGGCGCTTACACTTTGGGTCCCTATATCGTGGCTGGTGAAGTAGATACAGTTGTTGACCTATCCAAGAACATATTGAAGAGGAGGTGGTTAGTCAAGGACCTTCTTAGGATTTTGGCTGACTACATCATTGAGGAGACCAAATATTTCAGACAGGCTGGAGCTGACTTTGTCTGCACCCGTGACGGCGGGGTATTACACCCCGAGGTGCATAAGGAGCTGATAGTGCCTCCTCTGCAGCGGGTGATGGCCGGGATAGACCCGCCATTGGTTATCGGTACTGGTGGCGACGTAGACCTGAATATGGCGTATTATATTAGAACCGGGGCTGATTTCCTCTCCGTGGAGCAAAATTGCCATATATGGAGGGCAAGGCAGATTATGAACGGCACCGGGATACGCCTGATGGGGAACATGGATGTCTACATGTTGCTGACGATGTCGAAACCGGAGGATGTTGACGGACAAGTGAAGACCATCATTAATGAAGGTATTGATGCGGTGTGGCCAGCTGCTGATATTTGGCCAGAGGCGCCTGTAGAGAATGTTGTAGCGATGGTGGAAGCCTGTAAGAAGTATAGCGACCCCGAGAGCCCGACACCAGGTACTTATTGGGCCAGGGACGGGGTGTGGGAAGCTAAACATATGGCTACAGGCATCCAAACCAGATTCCCAGGCTGCAGTATGTAAACTCAAGCGAGGGTTGTTAAGTCGCTTCAGTACGATTTAAACTTAAAGGGCAGGAAATATTATGTTTCCTGCCCTCTTGTATTGTGTTTTATTTGGCTTAGAGTGGCAATACAGTTGTAGTTAGTCTATAAGAATAAGCCCCACCCAGCTCCTGGCTTCATCCTGGGCGAAGCTCACCTGCACCCCAGCCTTTTTGGCGGTAGCCACTACATCTATGCCTAAAGCATCCATTGACGGTCTTGCTTTAAAGGGATAGCGGCAGGGTAATCCAGACTTAGTGCCAACGCATTCGTCACATAAAAGGCAACCAGCGCCGGCTAATCCGGCGGCAAAGTAATATCCTTCTCTAATACAAAGAGACTCTATCTCGCTCATCATTTTGTACTGATTCTTTAGACTATCTCTGATGGAATGAAGGTAGGCTGTTGTTGGTGTTGACGCCTGTTCTTGCTTCTTTCCTGCAGACTTGAATGTATCCCATGTCTCAGATAAGTCAACGCCCGGGTCAGTGAGCTCTTCGGGTGTCCCGAATGATGCAGTTTTTATCAAAATAGCAGCATGATAGTTTTTGAGGATATTTTTAAACTCCGAGATGGGTTTTGTATTTGGCGGGCACATCAGATTGGTGCCATAAAAAGAGCATAGCGGCACCATGCATTTTAACGATACCCTCTCATCCACCACTATGTCACTGGCTGATATAGCTACTGCTTCTGATGCTCCCAGTTCTTTTGCCTTCTGGCATAAGAATTCTAGGTAAGATTCAAGCTTCTTATCTATTTCGCTCATCGCTAATAAGAATAGCCCATTTAGGTTTCACTTGTCAACTTTTTTGGACTTCCGCTGAATATGGTAGTATCTGCAGCTTATAGTAACCAGGACTAGAAATCAATACCCTTATGCAGTTCCATACTAGTTGGTGGGGGGTGCTTTATATCCACAAACTCAGTAACCAAGTCTGCTGTCTTCGCTATTATCTTCGGAGTGGATCGCCCAATCAAAATGATACTTACGCTAGGTGGTCTGTCTTTGATGAGAGCTAAGACTTGGTCAATATCGATACTTCCTCGGTCTAGTTGATGACTAATGTCATCAAGCACCAGGAGATTACATTGCTTAATCCATACATTACGTGCCATAGCCAGAGCATCCGCTACTGTATTGACTATTTCACTGAAGTCATTTAGGTATAATGGGTTACTTGCCTCGCTCCTGATGCCGATCATTCTCAGACTATCACCAAGGACAGCGGAGGCTTTAACTTCTCCCAGTTCAGGGTATTGGGGACCGCTGAAATGGATGAAGACCACCTTTCCGCCATATGTAATGACACGTAACGCTATCCCCAGTGCAGTAGTGGTCTTGCCTCTACCTAGCCCTGTAAGCAGAATTACCTCACCCCTATCCCCCAATTTATTCTTTGTCACCACGGTTCTAGCCTCTTTTATGGGGATTCTCTTACTAGAGAATCTTTCTGCTTTACATTCGGTGTCTCTGGCAAGTCATTCCGTTCTTACGATAACTGCTGGTATCCTATCGGCGACCAACGAGTTAGTCTAACCCACCTAGGTATGCTAGTCAAGTGGTTGCAGTGGCACATAACGGCTATGTTTTCATTTCTGCGGGGCAACGATGCGATGGCTTGTTCAAATAGAGATGAGTTATGAAGGGAGGTCTTGGTCATGATTGACCTGCTCTGCTTAATTAGATATTTGTCCTCCAGTTTTGGTAGCTTCGCTGACACTCATTATCCCGGTACGAATATACTGCTCTGGGGGGTCAAGGTATATATCGGCATAGCTAATTATAGCTATGAACCGCCAAGATTGTGAATCTCTTGCGTAACTGTCTTAGCTAGCTCAGGGTCTTTAGTAAGGAGCACAACTTTTCGAAAGTCGGTGATAGCTAAGTCGTATTTCCTTTTGTCTTTGTAGACAAGGCCTCGCCTGTAGTAGGCTGCAGCAGAGTCAGGCTCCAATTCGATAGCTTCAGTTAAATCAGCTATAGCTAAATCAAATTCCTTCTTGTTCCGGTAGGCAATACTTCGTTCAGTATATGCATTTGCGTCCTCTGGTTTCATCTTTATCGCCTGACTAAAATCAGTTATAGCCAAATCATATTCCTCCTTGGCACGATATATAATACCCCGTTTGTGGTAGGCTTCTGCACTTTTAGGATTAAGCTCGATAGCTTTACTAAGGTCAGTAATAGCCGGTTCGTATTCTTGTTTATTAAAGCGAGCAATACCGCGGGTATAGTAGGCCACAGTCATATTAGGATTAAGCTCAATAGCTTTATCGAGGTCGGCAATAGCCAGTTCATATTTGTCTCCAAGATAGTAAATAATACCCCGGTCGTAGTAGGCTTCAGTCATTTCCGGCTTTAGTTCAATGGCACGGCTAAAATCATCAATGGCCAAGTTGTACTCACCCCTGTTGTGGTAGGCGAAGCCGCGGTTGTAGTAGGCCTCGGCGTAATTGGGATTCAGTTCGACGGCTCTACTAAGGTCGAGGATAGCTGGTTCAAATTCTTCTTTTTTACGGTAGGCAACACCTCGGTTGTGGTAAGCATCAGCGTAGGACGGGTTTAGTTCGACGGCTTTATCGAAGTCGGCAATAGCCGGTTCATATTGCTCTTTTATTTGGTAAGCCATGCCCCGGTTACAGTAAGCCTCAGCGTAGGATGGATTTATTTCGATCGCCTTAGTGGTGTCAGCTATCGCCTTGTCCAGTTCCCCTTTTTTGTAGTAGGTGAGACCACGATAGTAATAAGCCTGGGCATCATTGTGGGCTAACCCTATGGTTCTATTAAAATCGCTAATAGCCAGTTCATATTCCCCTTTATCATAATAGGCAATACCCCGGTTACGGTAACCCTCAGCGTAGTGAGGGTTTAGTTCAATGGCTTTACCAAAGTCGGCAGTAGCCAGTTCATATTGGTCTTTTTTTTGGTAGGCAATGCTCCGGCTGTAGTAGGCCTCGGCATAGTTAGGATTTATTTGGATTGCCCTAGTGGCGTCAGCTATTGCCTCGTTGTATTCTCCCTTACCATGGTAGGTAATACCTCGATGATAATAGGCTTCGGAGTAAGCAGGGTTTAGGCTAATGGTTCTACTAAAGTCAATAATTGCCATTTCGAATTCTTCCTTGTTACGGTAGGCAACACCTCGGTTGTAGTAAGCCTCAGCGTAGGATGGATTTAATTCAATGGCTTTACCGAAGTCAGCAATAGCTAGTTCATATTGGTCTTTTCTTAGGTAGGCAAAGCCTCGGTTGTAGTGAGCCTCGACATGGTTAGGATTTGCTTCAATTGCCTTAGTGGCATCAGTTATCGCTAGCTCGTATTCCCCCTTACGGCAGTAGGCAAGACTGCGTTTGTAGTGGGCATCAGCAAAGTGGGGGAGTATGCTTAGAATCACCTTCGTGAAGTCTGAAATGGCTTCGTCATACTCACCTTTTTCCAGTCGGACTGTACCAAGCTCGTTGTGCTCGTCAGTTGTCATTGTCCCTCTTTAGCTGTATTGCAACTTGCAGGCTGCGAGGATACCTTTTTCTCCTTAGCCTCCCACAAACTACTTGCTTATATTATACCACGTATATCAAGATATTGGGGAGGTTTCATTTGCCGGGATGTACAATTTAATATAGCTCCTAGTAGGCACAGCCCACATTATTATGTAGATGCTGTCCCAGTTGCTTCTTTCAGGGCGGCCCTTGCTAGTAGCCTTGTAGAATCCAATGTTGGTAGGAGTGAACTTTCTGAGGTTACTAGTAGCGGTATTTCGGTACAACCAAGAACCACGGCATCACAGCCTTGGCTTTTTAATCCGCCGATTACCTTGCTAAAATAGGCACGAGCCTCCGAGGAAAAACGGCCGCAAACCAGTTCATTAAAAATAATCTCATTAATGCACTCCCGGTCCTTTACTTCGGGGGTCCTGTGCTCAATACCCGTGGTGGCAAGCTTAGCAGGATAAACTGGACCCTCCATTAAAAAGCGTGTGCCTAAAACTCCGAGGCACTTATAGTTCTGACGTTTTGCCTCAGCAACAACTTCTTCAGCAATATGAAGCCATGGAATTGGCGATTCCTTAACGACAAGGTCAAATGCCTGATGGATTGTATTATCAGGGCATATAGCGAAATCCGCTCCCACTTTTGCGACCTTAGCTACTGAAGATAACATTAAACTAGCTACGCCTTCCCAATCGCCTACTTCGATATATCGCACATATTCGTTAAGAGGAAAGGTGTGCATTGTGACCTCAGGATGAGCGTGGCTCCCCATTAAATTAGATCCTTCTACGCAGATTGTACGATAACAAAGAGCTGCCCCTTCTGCACTACAAGCAACTATACCAATATGTTTAGTCATGTTTTTTCCTCCTCGTGTATGTTGCGCTAACTTAATATATCCGCATGAGTTCAGATATGCCAACTCCGGCTGAAGGCTGGCACTCATTTGTATCTTTTATACGGCTTTCACAGCAAGCGTATTCATATTTACTCCTTCTGGGCTTTAAAAGCAGTCGGGGTGGAAATGATAAGGGAGGGTTACTACGGCTGCACAATACGGTATAAAATGCTATTAACTAAAGGGCTATTGAGAAGCACGGCAGCCTATTCTTAATGCATGGTTCAATGTGGCTGATTGTTACATCGCAGGTATATAGAGCATGACTAACGGTTTAGCCTTTTCTCTGTCTTACATTCCTACTGTACCTGCCACCTCGCTTATGACTATAGGAGCCACTGCCACCGTTGTTAGAAAGAGGGAGGGCTTGAATAACATCAATCGTCTTACGCCTAAGTGTTTTTCTATTGAGGGCAGTAATTGCAGCTTGCCCTTCAGACGGTGATGGCATTTCAACAAATCCGTATCCCCTAGATTGCCCGCTACCAGTAGATTTATCGTTCTTAATGGTTACGGATATTACTTCTCCGAAAGCCATGAATTCTCGTCGCAGTTCCTCCTCAGTCACCTCAAGAGATAAGTTGCCCACATAGATATTCATATTGCCCATCCTTCTTTGGTGATTGGGTTAGGCTTGGCTCACTGTTTGTCACTAACGCCTAAACTGATAGCCCTTCGAAGTTATGAATATATCTTGTGTGTCATAAGCAGAAGTAAATAAAGAGGGAGTTTAATATCTTTTCTGTCTTCCTCCGCCAAACCCGCCGCCTCTACCCTCGGAACGAGGGCGAGCCACATTAACATTAAGTGTCCGTTCCTTTAGTGTTTTTCCGTTGAGACCGGTAATTGCGGCTTGACCTTCAGACACTGATGCCATCTCAACAAACCCGAACCCTCTAGGTCGCCCACTATATTTGTCTGTTATAATGTCGACAGATGTCACTTCCCCAAAAGCCTCGAATTCCTGCTGTAATTCCTCTTCAGTTACCTCAGAGGATAAGTTACCCACATAGATCTTCAAATTAGTGCTCCTTTAACTTAATTCCATAAGCCCAACACTGGCTGTCTCGCTTCAAGTACCTATGCTGAGTTCGGCCAGAAACATTAGCTCATTGCTTGCTTTCTGGTTTATCCATAACGGCGTCTTCGTCTGGCGCTCTTTTGCGCTTTCAACCGTGCTGTCTCTCCCTTGGATAGAAAATGACGGTGGGACTTTGCCTCGCGCAGAATCCCACTCATCTGCACCATCCTTTGGAAACGACGCAGCAAGGAATCTTGTGATTCACCTTCACGTATCGAGACTTGCAATGACTTAACACCCCAAGCATTCTAGGGACATACACGGGCCAATTATCCTCAGCCCATGTATGTCCTGAGGTCAAACCCCAGTATTACCTACTCAGTCTGACTTTACGGTAGCAATCACTACAGTAAACCGGTCTACCATCGCGAGGCTCAAAAGGTACTTCGGTATCCTTGCCACACTCAGCGCATGTTGCGGGAAACATCTGGCGTCTGGACCCGTAGTTACTATTTCCGTAACGCTCTGCCTTCCTTGCCTGGCGGCACGAGGGACAGCGCTTGGGCTCATTAGTATAGCCCTTAGATTGGAAAAACTCTTGTTCCTCAGCACTGAAAGTGAAGGTAGCTCCACAATCGGAACACTGGAGAGACTTGTCCTCAAAACTCATTGGATGACCTCCTCTCTTCTGAATTTAGTTAGAGTTCCGGTCATCCAAAACTTAGGAAAATCTGAAGTGATTCAAGTATGTAACAACCTAAACTGAAACTACTATGCATTATACACTAAAGAAAACCTCTTTGTAAAGTGTATGCAGAACTCCCCGTACACGAGGTTACTCTTTACACTCATGGGCTATTGTCATTGATGCTGGGAAGGATCCGGAAACTGGTAAGAGGTGTCAGTAATAGCATACAGTTAAGGGGACTAAGAGGGATGCATAAGGGGTGCTCTATGAGATGCTAGTTGCGATGGAAAAGGGGACGTGTATCAAGCTGAGCCGGCTTACTTTAGGAGAATGGCTTGGCCAGTAGGTAGACGGTTACATAGCGATACATACTATCCAGAGAAGAGCAAGAGGAAAATGAGGCAAGTTGTATTGGGCTTGCCTTTAATTTTGCCCGTGTGGGAAATTTCCTATAAAATCTGGGGGTTAACTATTTGCTTAGTGGGCGCCGAAGACTAACCCCTGGTACAGCGGCGTTTTCAGCCCGATGTTAAAAACGGCGTAGCTAAAAACGAGCAGGGCTGCGGCAAAAATCAGGGCCACCAGCCAGCTCCTCCGCCGCCACTTCAGGTAGGCGAAGGCAAAAGCCGGGATGGAGATATAAAAGCCCAGCAGGTAGATGGCCAGACATAATCCAGCCGTCCAGCCGAATATCAACCCCAACCTCCGGCTCTCGGCTTTAGTATCGCTGTCTTTGGCCGTCACTTTGGCAGCAGACGCTTCCCCCTTATTCACCCACCGCAACTCCCTTACCATCTGAACCGCCGCTAAAATAACTAAGATAATGCTTATCGCCAGAGGCAGAGTTATTGATTCCCAGTAGCTGAAGGTGAGGGACTGAGTAACCCCGAACACCCCAAGCGCCAGAAAGAAAACGGCCACCCAGAAGCTGCCCTTAAAATTCACGTCTGGGCCTCCCTCGCAAATTGCTTATGCCTCGCTTTAGGCGAGGATAAAGGAGAAGCAGAATCATAATAACCAGCAGGGTTAAGGGGATGGGTCTGAATAGGAAAAGGGGGCCGTAAAGTTTGATTGAAAGTAGGGAGTAATTCTCCAGCAGGCCGCCTAGGATGAAACCAAGTACCAGTGCTGGACGAGAGTAGCCGTATCTTTGCATCACCAGACCCAATATGCTGAAAACCAAAACAACGACGAAGTTCAGTGGCGATAAGGTAGCCACATAAACCCCGATAAGAACTGCTATTACGATAATAGGAAAGAGAAAATCGAGGTGTACCGAAGACACCCTAACCAGTTGGGGGGAGGCGAAGAGACAAATAACGCCGCCTACAATATTGGCTAGGGCTATTCCCATGAGCAGGGTTAGGGCTAGGGGCAAGTGTTCCATCATCATTGTTGGCCCCGGGGTAACCCCCACCATCAGAAACGCAGCCAGAAGAAGGGCCATGATGGCGCTTCCCGGTATGCCCAGGGCCATGGTTGTCAGCAGGGCGCCAGCCTCCTTGGCGTTATCGGCCGCTTCGGGAGCAATCACCCCCTCCACAGAGCCCTTGCCGAACTTCTCCGGGTGTTTCGAGGTCTGCTTGGCTTGCCCGTAGCATACCCAATTGGACACGCTGGCTCCTATTCCTGGGATTATACCAATGATATAGCCAATGATGGAGCTGCGGAGCCAGAGCCACCGGTGTCGCCAGACATCTTTCACTCCCTCTGCCACCCCAGAGAGCTTAACCAATGCTCTCTGTGTAATAGACTCTTTTCCCCTAACAATCAGATGAAATATCTCGGCAATAGCAAACAGCCCCAAGAGGAGGGGGATAAGCCCGATACCATCGTAGAGGAAGGCGCTGCCGTAGCTGAAACGGTGGACACCGGTTACAAAATGGTAGCCAAAAAGGGATAGCAGTATCCCAGCCGCGCCAGAAATCAGCCCTTTAATCACCGAGCTGCCGGTCAGAGCCGCTATACAAGATATTCCCAACAGCACCAGCACCACCATCTCCGGTTGCCCGAAAGCCATAATTATGGGTATCATGACCGGAACCATGGCCAGGGCCAGAAACACGGGCACGATTCCACCGGCCATTGAGCTGGTAACGGCGGCGCCAATAGCCCGACCCCCCTCACCCCTTTTCGTCATGGGAAAGCCATCAAGCATGGTAACCATGCTCGAACTCTCCCCCGGCATATTCAATAGTATGGCGGTTATACCGCCGGAGGTATAGACCACTGCATGAAGGGCGACCAGTAAGATAAGAACCGCCTCGGTGGGCATGCGGAAAACGAAAGGTAAGAGGAGCACCACCATGGTCCCACCTCCGATACCGGGAATAATGCCGACGATTAAGCCAATGATAACAGCCGCCAGCATTACCAGCAGGTTTATCGGCTGGAACAGGGTACATAAGGCCGTTCCGTATGCTTCAAGCATCGCTTAATGCCGGTACTTTGCCGCCAGCTCGGTGAAGATGGTCTGAAACTGACCAATAATAGAGGCTGTATTCAGAATCCTCATGGTCACCTCTTCTCCTGTTAGGTACATGGTCAACTCCTCACCGGCGACTGCATCTACCTGAGCACGGAACCCCTCGTCCTGGTACCACTGGTCAACTAGGTCGCGGAGATAGGCCAGTCTGTCCTCCGGCACACCCGGTGAGGTGATAAACAGACCGGCATTATTCAGTACTGTCTCCCATAGATTGACCAGCTCCAGGTCCTCATCACTCAAATCAACCAGCTCGGTGATGGCGGGCACATCGGGCTTAAGCGGGTCCCTTTCCGTAGCAATGACAAATAACGGCTTTATAATTCCGGCATCTATCAAGGCTTGCTGAGTTGATACGGCGTAGCCTGTTACCTCCCCTCGTTGTATTGCCAGGGCTATATCGGATGTCCCTTTAAAGCCGGTTACGACTTGAGCGTCAAGACCGAGCAGTTCAATAACGGTTAGGCCGGCTAGGGAGCAATATCCTGAAGCGCTGGTGGCAGCGAGCTTCAGGTCGGTAGCCGCCTGAAGCTCGGCCACCGTTTGATATGGTCCATCCGGCGATACAAAGAAGTAGGTTTGCCGGGGATGTGTGCACATGATGTAAGATATCTCTTCAAGCTCGTATTCGGCCGCCGGCTCGCCTAAAATCTTGTTGCCCACGTACTTTACCATGGATGTCATCCCCAGGGTAAGCCCGTCTGGCTTAGCCTTGTATATGTAGTTGGCGCCCTCTATACCACCGGCGCCCTTCCTGGTGGTAACCGACACGCTGGCCCCAGTATCCTCGCTTATATACGAAGCCATTATGCGCAGGATTAGATCATTAAGGTTTCCAGGTGAAGTCATGGATACCAGCTCTATGGACCTGCCTTTATAAAAATCGGCTGGCGCTACTAGTTCCACCTCTGGATTGCAGCCGGGGGCTATCAGCGCGCAAACTAAAAGTAACACCCCGGTTATGACGGTAAGTTTCTTTATCATGGTAACCTCCTTATTATCCCTTCTTGGTCAGTTGCAGGGTCATCACCTTCCCCATCTTGGATATTGGGTACATCCGCTTGACCCTGAGTATCTTGGCCTGAGCCCAAACCCCGGCGGTTAGTTTGCCAGAATGGGGAACACGGCGCAGCTCATTGAGCACGGTGGTGATAACGTCGCTCTCATCCACCACCCCCACATTAGGGCTGACAATAAGGCTGAGGTAAGTTTGTCCCTGCCTGCTCTCCTCCTCGAGGAGCTGGTAATCCGTTGCCGCACCGCCGTACTTGGCCGGCAATACCTCCTCCAGGATCCGGACAAAGTTAGTGCCGACAATGGTTATACCACTACCGGTCAGCTTGGAGAAGCTTCTTATATCGTGGATATGGGTATCAAATCCCAACTGGCCGAACACACATCCACAGCTCCGGGTCTCCATAACTCCATAGTCATCGCTTTCCATATTGAGCAGTATCTTGGGTGTCGATGGCAGGAGCGTGGTGACAAGAAAGGCATCAACATAGATATCAGCGTTCTCCACCCGTCTCTGGTGCTGAATTAAAGCTAAACGGTCGTGGAAAAGATGAATATCATCGGTGGCATCGGCTTCCAGACAGCCATAACCTATACCACCACTCTCACTATTACTATATCTGGGTGTAACCGAAGCCCCCACTGCCTCTATTTGCTGGCGCTTGGCTGGAGTCAGTGGTTCACCACTAACTATAATGCGAGTGCCCTCAATATCCAGCCCGTTTTCTATCGCCGCCTGGCATAGCTTGACTGCTGAGCTAGGAGAACACATGAGGCAACACCCGCCGGACTGCTTCTTGGTATCGGCCATCCACTGCGCCACCTTAATCGCCTCATCTAGACCCACGTACTCCGGTTTGGCCAGTTTGGCTCCCCACAATCGGCCGCCATAGATGATATATCTTGTCGCCAGGCGGTGTAATAGTGATGACTGCGCCTGTCTTTCATCCACGGGTGAAAACCACCGGACTACCGGCTTTCCGGTCCTCCACTGCATTAAGACAGTACTCATACCAGACCCAGCGGGGAAGACCGGTTTCCAAAGCCCTAGGGGAATATCCAGAGCGTTGTTAACCACCAGCATGAGCAAACGATAATAGCTTGTTGCTGACATATTGCCGAGGTCAAAGGTTGTCCTGGTGCCGGCGCTCCGGGAGCCGCTGCTCTGCGTCTGGTAGTAAACGGGAAGGAAGGGGTTATCAAAGTCCCTCTCGCTGAAGCTGAAACGCCTCCCCCCTCTCAACACCTCTTTCCTCCCCTTGAACTCCTCCCAGCTTACATAGACCCCGGCCGCCAGCAGCTTTTTTAGGGTGGCCTCAATCCCGTCCTGGTTTACCCCGGACTCGATATCACCGTACTCGCAACCGGCTACCCCGAGCAGCTTGAAAAAGGGGCTCTTGGGGTTCTGGTAGATACCTTTCTGTACCAAGCTAAGAAAGTTTTTCTCCCGGTTACACAGCCTCTCAGCGATAACCCGCTTGCTCTCCTCTAAGGTGATAGTTTCGCGGAGGAAGCCCCGCAGGCCGAGGGCAAGTCTCGAATATTTAATTGCATCAGAGATGAGCGACATATTCTCGGGCAATTATACCTGACGTATCTCGCAAATGCAAAGCTATTTTGATGAGAGGGAATTGACGAGCTAGCTCAAAAAGTAGGTGAAATATATGATAAACTTTATATCAATACCGGATGTGCTACAGGAACGCAAATTTGACTAAGTGGTGATTAAGAACGAAGCGGGTACTAGCATTGCGCTCCTTACCCCAACAACAAATTAAGCTTTTATGGATATTTGTGACATCCTTGGCCAGAATTCGCCTAATCTCAATCCCTTGCCAACCATGGCCAAACATCATGTCGAGGATGACTCTTTCCTTGAGTGTTCCTGCTACGTTAGTGAGCATCCACCCCTGATGCAAACAGAGAGTTCTAATTGGTGAGTAAGGTATCACCAAACCGATACCTCACTTGGATAGGCAATCAGGTTAAGATAACATCTAACGAGGAAGCTCCATAGGTTCAAGGATTTGAGTGGATACCTTGACTGTGGTGAGATTTGTAGTTTACAATTGAGGGCGGTTTGATGTGGCTCCAGAGTGTTCTGCTTGATATTTGCTAATGAACATCTTTGTAACAGGTGCCGCCGGATACATAGGAAGCATAGTAACTGAGGAATTATTAAGGGATGGGTATAAAGTCATTGCCTTTGATAATTTAGTGCAGGGCCACAGCCAGGCCCTTTCCCCGAAAGCTCTTTTCATCCGAGGCGACTTGGCTAATAAAAGAGACCTAGAAAATGTATTTCGCTCTCAATCAGTAGATGCGGTAGTACATTTAGCGGCAGAGTCGATTGTGGAGGTTTCTGTCCTTAATCCTGGAAGATATTTCCAGAGTAATGTGGTTGATAGTCTTAACCTGCTGAGTTGTATGCTTGAGTATGGCGTTACCAGGATTATATTCTCGTCTACAGCCGCCGTCTATGGCGAGCCTGAGATAGTACCTATTAAGGAAGGGCATCCTGAACGGCCAATAAACGCCTATGGTGAGTCGAAGTTGATGTTTGAAAGGATTCTCAGTCGGTTCAGGGAGGCCTATGGAATCTCCTTCGTTTCTCTTCGCTACTTTAACGCTGCCGGAGCTAGCCAGCTATATGGGGAAGACCACCGACCGGAAACACACCTGATTCCTAAAATCCTGAAGGTAGCTCTGGGATTAGAAGAGCAGATCCCAATATATGGTGAGGATTACGATACTGAAGATGGGACTTGTATTCGAGACTATATCCATGTGTTGGATATAGCCCGGGCACATGTCTTGTCATTAAAGGCAATAGACCAGTTGGGAGGTAAGGTTTTTAATCTAGGTAATGGCCGAGGCTGGTCAGTGAAGCAGGTAATAAATGCAGCCAGTGAGGTAACGGGAGCGACTATCCCTATTCTGGTGAAGCCACGCCGTACCGGTGACCCAGCTAGGTTGGTGGCCAGCTATCAGCAAATCCGCCATGAGCTAGGATGGCAGCCCAAATTTACCGAGCTTAAAGAGATTATCAACAGCGCATGGAAATGGCAGCAGCAATATCCACGAGGTTACTAAGTGAGCTGTAATAACTACTTGGCTGGCGCATTGAGAAATACACGGGAGGTTAATTGGTGATCAGTAGCCGTCGGTTCTGGATAGGGTATGCCGTCAGCCTTGTTTTACCGTTTCTGTTCTTTTATCGGGTTGATAGATCTCAATGAGTTGCTGGTGAGGGAGTTCATCCTCTTCCTCCGGAGAAAGAGGAAATGGCTGGACAACCCGACGTCCCTAGTACAAAGAGCAATCTATCACCTACAAGTGTCCAAGATAACATTAGGGCTTTAATAGTATTTTTCAGCTGGCTCTATAGGGAGGGTTATACCATTGCGTGAGTATTGGGATAGTGTGTCTGATAGTTTAGTAAGCTCAATGCAATATTCCAAATTTGGGTTACATCTGGCACCGTTTTGGAGACTAGAGAGAAAGCTGATCATCGGGCTATGTATTATGCATCTAATTAAGAAAACCGAGGGTGACCGTTTTCTACTTCTGAAAAGCGATCTCTGGAACGAAGCTCTTGATAGTAAGGGAGGTAACATCTATGATTTCTTGGGAGCAGCCATCGAATTAGTGGATGTGATTGGTATTGACATTTCACCTCAAATCTGCCGAAGAGCAAAGAGAAATAATTGCAGTCAAGAGTTGGATGTCGCTTGTGGGGATATCCGGAGTTTACCCTTTGAGCAAATGACCTATGACGCAATCTTGGACCTCTCTACGTTGGATCACATCCCGGCCTCACAGACATCTCTGGTTATACAAGAGTATTATAGAGTCTTGAAAACAAGAGGTATTCTTTGTCTTGTTTTTGATACACCGACATGTCGTATACTTCGATACCTACGGAAGTTGTTTAACTATGTGCGTTACGGGAGTAGGCTGAGTTTCAATTATTGGTGGCCACTACCACCCGATAGAGTAAGACATCACCTTATTGAAAGTGGATTTATAATACTTAACGAGATTCCATTGGGGCTGTTCTCTTTATCGCCCGTTTTCTTGAAGATCGCGAAGAGCAGATTCGTAGATACAGCTTTTTACAAATACCTCTATCATTTGCGGGGAACAAGGGATCCAGTAAGAATACCGAGGCAACTATTACCTCTGTCCACTCAATACATGATTATTGTGACAAAATAGTGGTTTCTAGCGAACTTCTCTATGCCAAACGCTACATACAAATAATCCCCATCAACATCCAGTCTGTGATGTGGTCTCTCCCTTATTGTCTAGTCAACCTGACCACTATGTTCCGCCATAGGCGGTGGGGCTGTGCTATTTGAAATACTCTGCATAAATAATTCAATCAATGTAAGATTCCCCCGTAGGGTAAACCAGGGATAATGTCCAGTAAATGCGTAGCTTTTAGTGTTACTTGAAAACGAAATCTATGATATATTACTCAGGATAATCAGGGATATTAACTTTAAAGACGTTTCATCCTTCTGATGGCATACCAGGCAAGAAGAGGTCTAATAAACAACTCAGGCAAAGGTGTCCGTTGATATCTTTTAAAAGCCAGGCGAGACGCCTTCCCTAGGATCTTTCCTTTTCGTGATTCAGCCACAAGCTTGAGGCTACAGAATCTTTCTTTGGCAATTGACTCGGCCACTTCCCTAACGGGCAGACCACGGTTTGTAGCATCGTTCAGTATTCGAGCTACGCTAGTTCCTATCCTTTTCTCAATTAGACCCTTGGTGAAGTCTCGCCCCGCAGCATCCAAACTGTCCGCTAGCACACCACCACAATTCGCAATGAAGTCTGGAATCGACAAAATACCGCGTTCGGTAAGTACCTTTTCAGCATCGGGTGCAATTGATGCATTTGCTCCTGGGCAGATAATTCTTGCTGCTACGCGCAGCGCATTTTCTGAATTGATACTATGCCAACCAGCACAGGGTGAGAGTATAGTTACTGGAAGCTCTAACAGCTCATTTCTCTTTATACGTTGCACACTATCATATACCTCGACCACCCTATCACCCACTTGGTGATATAGTTCTATGGCCTTGTCTATATTTAGTCCTTTCTCATCGTAGATAGCACCCTGTGCAGTCGAGATAGCTACCACTTTCGCACCTTTCTCTGAAAATAAGCGTGCCACGGTACCACCCACTTTACCGAAGCCCTCTACTGCTAAGGTGCATTTGGCAATGTCCAGTCCCCTGTACCGTGCAGCAGCCTCTGCCGCTGCTAGCACGGTTAAACCTGTATAGAACTCCGCTTTCGAGTCTGCAGTATTCCTCGGTGCTTTGATTCCAGCGGCTTCTAAGATGGCGTGTATATCTTCTAATGTTGTCCCCATGTCTGTCCCGAAGATGTAATTATGATCCTTCAATACGGTAACTAGGGCTTTGCCAAATGCCTTCAATAGTCTCCGTTTATAGTCAGGGCAGCTTTCAGGATCTAGTCGGATTCCTATCTTTGCCCCTCCCATGTAGCTTCGTACATAACCGAATTTCAAAGTCATTGCTCTTGCCAGATCAGCAACCTCAGGAAGTGATACATCAGGACTCATACGAACACCGCCACAACACCAACCGTTCACGGTTGAGTCTATGACTATATAACCTAGTGAGCCTAGGTCAGGCTCAAAGACCTCACCAGCGAAACTAGGGCCTACGCGGAGCCGAGTGATATCACCCTCTAATCCCACCACTTCCGTATGATGAAGGATACTAGTAGTGTCCAACTGCTTTAGCATTTGGCTAATGGCCTTCCAATTCCTATATTGGTCTTACCGTTCGGTCGATAAAATACCCCGGCTTTCCTCAGTACGGCTTCTATCGGTACTGTACCATCGGGATTACATCTACTAATGCATCCAACACTGAAGACTGTGTTGATCCTACGAGAAACGTCTCTAAGAGCATCGATTACGGCAAGCAACTTGGCGTCCTCGGTTTGAAACACTAGTATGCATGACATTACCCGTTCCTTTTTAATGTCATCCCTAAATCTACCTGTAGTACGATCAGCCATAAGTCCTATGACTGGATTCATTGGTTCGAATTCAACACCTAGGCTTGCCACTGCCATCGCAATCATCTCAACGTCACCGAAAGCAGTACCCAGCCCTGGCCGTCCTACGTCCACCGTGAATCCGACTTTACCTAGACGGTATCGCCCGGTAACGTCGTTGTTTTTCATTTCAGCCTCTCCCCGCCCCGCAATCCCTGTCCTTCCATGGACCGCTGACACCGAACTGAAAGCACGCCGTATTATCCGCGGCCATTCCAAGGGCACTTCCTCTAAAGCGCCTTCTTTACAGATTCTCGACCTGAGACATGTATAGCATTCGACACACTGATCCTGGTCTACTACGCATTTATTACCGTTTTGGACAATGGCTCCTACACTACAGACCGGGATACAATCCATGCATCCAATGCATATTTGTGGATCTATACGCATTTACATCACCAGAGTTGGCATTTGCCTAAATATCCTGCTCTCCATTTTCAATTTTCATCGGCTTTGTTTGACTTTGCTAACGGATGGAATCTGCATCCTCTTGTGAGTTACAACTATCCCTTCACAGCTTTTACTATGCACATGCCACCGAAAGACCCAATTATCGGTATACCAGAAGTTTTTCCTAATAGCGTCGCCACTTTGGCATTGAGCTCAACCGGAGGGATGGTACGACCCGAGAACGTTAACAATCCTAGAGGAATAGTCGCATAGTCAAGTACGATGAACCGTTGTCTCACTAGTGACTTTCGCATCTCAGGGATAAGAAAACTTCTTACCCCTGTGTTGGAACCGTTTGATATTGAGTAATTTAAGTGCGAGATTTTTCTACCAATGGTTTTCAGTAACCTAATATGTGCAAACTTCGGTATATCTAAATAATGAGCCAAATGAGCCTTGTTGACTACACTTAGGATCAACATTCCACCCGGTTTCAAGACCCTTGAGATCTCACTCAATGTTGTGGATTCCGATCTCAAGTACGTTATCACTCCTAGGCAGACCACCACCTCAAAACTGTGATCGGCAAATGGCAAACGCTCGACGTCTCCCTGCATAAATTGTATCTTTCGCCATAGCTTAGCTTCACATACACTCTGAGCCTTTTTTATCATAGCATCGGAGAAATCCAGCCCTATAACGTGGAACCCCCTCTTCGCCATCTCTTGTGTGGAGATACCAACACCACATCCGGCGTCTAAAAGGATGGCATTTTGTGATATTTGAAAAGCGTCTACCCACGATAGTGCCTGTTTCAATCTTTGCCGGTAGCAATCCCCGAGGAAATCGGAGCGGTTATAGATGGAAAACCAGTAGTCTGTTTCAGCATTTGCTGAGATACGATGTTGAGAAATCGTTCCGTTAACGCTACGTTTACCTAATTTCTTCTGTACCATTTATCTCTTTCGTTGTGGCCATCTACCGATCTACTGTAGATGATTACATGGAGTCATTTTGCCAAATCCGAAATAATCTTCGCAGCACGAACTTCGTTGAATATCCCACAGCTACAGAGAGAACCCATAGTCTTCGCTGCTGCTTCTGGGGTGGTCTTTCCCTTGCCTACATCCTCCACGAGGGCTTCGACAAACCTTGGTGATATCATATGGTGGCCGCACATTGTTGTTACCTCTAGTACCTTAGCAGAAGGCAGCAATTCCGTTCTGCCAAAATGGCCAAGGGAGAACTGAACGGTATGTGGGCACAGACCAACTTCATGAAGACAGGCATTGACATCTTCGAAAATCCCGGATACAACGACGGATTTAGCTACGGATTTCTTGCTGTGTATATGCTTCGTCCTTTTTAAATAGCTGCACAAATCCTCTTTGGAGTTTAAGAGGATATTAACTTTAGGCGTTCCCTTGTGCCTTAAACTACGTAGAGCCTGGAATAGACGTAGAACTCTAATACCGATAGCTATTCTTTCAAGGAGCTGATATAGACTGGGGAATTTAGTTTGAAGCCAGGCTCTCTGTTTGGCGAGCAAATACGTATCGCCAAAAGTAAGCACAATGAACTCGTTTCTAAGTGACTCATAGGATCCATGACGATGCAGTGTGTGCGTCATCAATGCGCTTCCTCTCAACCAAGTATAACACCTGGAGTAATTGAGGGCAATGACTCTATAGGGAAGGTTAGTTACGTTTGGTATAACTAAGTTTGAGGTGGATTACTGTGACTTTGTTATATTGGCAATTATTTAAACCCAACAGTGTCATCTGGACACCGTTCCGTTAGCTGTCTTGGAATAGGACGCACTTGCCACTTCCAGCCAAACGTCGATATAATATGGGCACCTTCTAAGTAAATATAGTGATTAGCAGGTAAAGCACTGAGGAGTGTTAACGAAAGCCATATTGAACCAGTGGCTTAACAGATAAAACTCAGGTTAGACAACAATTGAACTACTCTTCATCAAATACTGACATTAGGCGGCGCAATTTGCAGTTCAAAATGTCGAGTAATTATGGGAAATGGAAACATCGCAAATAGGAAGGATAAACTGCAGATGCCTTCCAGAAGCGATAGGGCGTTATGTACATGAGCGAGGATTGATTTGAAGAAATCGATAATCGGGCAAGACTATTGGGACCGCTTAGCGACAGAGCAGTTGTCTAAAAGAACTAGGTGCATAATCCTTGCTGAGCACAAAAGAATGGTCCATATTGATCTTTTGACGAGATGGGTACACGGAGACTCGTCATCGATAATGTTAAAAACGGACCTTTTTGAGGAAGCCTCAGGCCCAGACCAGCTGCTCTTCAACCTGCCGTTAATCATTGACGATGTAGTTGGAATAGATATCTCTCATGAGGTAGTAAGGCAGGCGCGATTAAGAGCGAAAGAGCATGGTGCAGATGCTACAAAATATATCAGCTGCGATGTTAGGTGCCTGCCCTTCAAGGACAACGTATTTGATATAATATTTTCTGGTTCCACACTCGACCATTTCCCCACTGAGGCTGAAATTGTCACTTCTCTGACGGAGTTGTGTCGAGTTCTGCGACCCGGTGGCGGGCTCATTCTGACTCTGGACAACAGCAGTAATATAACTTACCCCCCATATTTTGTCATGAAGTTGTGGATGCGCCTTAGGTTGGCTCCGTATATCATCGGTAGGACGATTCCCATTACCAGACTTACGCAGATACTCGATGAAATCGGTTGTGATGTAGAAGAGAAGACCGCTATTTTCCACTATATACATCCTGATGTTTTAATAAGATGGTTAGAGATTTCCTTGCGGAGGCTTAGTCGAGGTAAGCTCGAGAACATGATCATGAAATGCTTATGTCTGCTTGATCGTCTCGAGAAAAAAAGGACGCGGTTCTTGACTGGGCGCTATATCGCGGTGAAGGCAGTCAAACGAAGTGGCTTTGAACAGTCAGCATTGTGAACGCATCCCATAGAGATACACCCAGCAAAAAAGGATCTAACCTTACGATTTCTTCAATTTGTTACATATAGATATAGTCTATAGCTAAATTCTAGAATTGTCTGAGTCAAACGAGGTAATAAAACAGGCTTCTCTTACCTATTTTCTGAGCTTGGGTGACTATGTGGCTATTGACATTATGGTAGAAATGGGCTATCGTTCATAACCAAAAAGCAGGTTACTAACTGTAAGTATATTGTACGAAGTATCTCGTTAAAAAGGAAGCAAATGACGCCGGGAGCATCACCATTAAAGATGATAAGCCTGCGACTGAACGTATACGCCCAGTATGTAGCACTGAATTGCCCAAAATCAGAAAGAATTGGAACTAATTTCCCAAGTACTGGGGCAATTGGAGCAGTGCACTAGCGTACCAATACGAGTTGTATGACGATGGATCTCATAATCAATTTGACTCCGACTGGTATGATTCCCACCAAGGAAATGACACCGCATGTTCCTACGACTGTTCAGGAAATTGTGGAGAATGTACATGAAGCCACCGAAGTCGGTATTACCATGGTGCACTTACATGCGCGGGACGAACGGACCGGTGAGCCCACCTACAAAGCTGAAGTATATAGTGAAATCATTGCCGGGATTCGTAAGTTCTCTAGCGATCTGGTGGTTGTCGTATCATTGAGTGGGCGTACTTTTAGGGAGTTCGAAGAAAGGGCAGAGCCCTTGAAGCTTGAAGGGAATGTCAAACCAGATATGGGGAGTCTCACTCTGAGTTCTGTGAACTTCAACCGGCAAGCCAGCATAAGTGATCCTGAAATGATACAGGCGCTCGCTCAAGAGATGAAGTACAGAAATATATTACCGGAACTCGAGGCGTTTGATTCTGGTATGATCAACTATGCCAAATATTTGGAAAGAAAAGGCTTACTTGAGCCACCTCACTATTTCAACCTTATTCTAGGCAATATCGCGTGTGCTCAGGCTGACTTGCTACATGTGGGTGTGATGATTCGTGATTTGCCACAGGATTCATTTTGGAGTCTAGGAGGAGTGGGCGATTGCCAACTGATGATGAACTCGATCGCCGTTGCTTATGGTGGTGGGGTTAGGGTTGGATTGGAAGATAATATCTGGTACGACCCAGAACGCACAAGGTTATCGCGGAATGTTGACTTAATACGTCGAATCCACAGCTTGGCCAAAGCCAACGGAAGGAAAGTCATGACCCCGGGAGCGCTGAGAGAGCTTCTAAATCTTGAACCGGGAGGCGGGCGTTATGGCCGTATCTACAAGGATACACACAACCCTGCTTGAAAGGATAGACTGGAGTGAAGGAAAACAAAGTATCTTATGAGATGGCTCATTGCTGCAAAGGCATTTAAACTGCAAATTAGATAAAAGTAGGTCAGAATCAGTGTCCTACCCTGTGTATGTCATACCGCGGCTCTCCTTCTTGTCCCACCTAATTATCCTGAGCAAAGAATAAAGCTCACTCAGCGAATGCCGATGTTACTCCTCTTACAAGCGTCCCAAATGAGAACTATACTGCTATTCTGTGGCCACAGGCGGCAAGTTCGGAAGGTTAGTTACGGTAGTATGTTCAATAGGCACCTCTTTCCAGAATTTCCACCACAGGATCTTTATATAGCGGGCTCTCGCATATATGATAGGGCCAAACTTGGCATGAACTTTCTGAGAAGCGACATTGCCTGCATTAACAGCATTTCGAGATGTGGTAATACCATGTTTCCTCAAATATTCGAATCTCTTAAAGTAGCCGTAGGTCATCAAGCCCTTCCCGCGGTATTTAGGCACTGTAATTGTGCCACCAGTACAGGCCTGATTGTCTAAAAAGTTTACATAGTAAGGAAGCGTATCAAAAGTATTCTTTGCCTCTTCAGTCATAGCAACCCAGCCTATATGTGCTAGCTCTAGTCCATGGAAAATGCAAAAGGCTATGGCTCCCTTGTCCAGACCCCGCCTGGAATTAAGAAAGCGACCTCTGAAGTCTTCAAAGCTATTTGCCGCGAGCTCGGAGGCCTGTTGATTAGTAGCTACCAATTTAAAAGTAAAATCTTGCATTCTAGGCATAAAGTCAGCCTCATAATGATTGCCCGTTGTGTGCTCATAAAGGTAGAAGGTTCCGTAATGGAAGATGCGACGTATTAGAGATGATGCTGCCCTGTTGACCAACGAAATCAATCCCTCCGTCCTCAGGATATACTTCACCCTTATCAGTAACATACTCGACGTTCGCATCAAAATCCTTTTCTGCTGCGCATCTCAGTAATTTACCCTAGAGTAATCATAGTAGGAAGCTGTGGGGATACTATATAAAATTCTCCATAATAGGCTACAAAACTGAGATGGTCCTGTTTACTGTTGGCAATATAGCCTATTTCTATACGGTAAGTTTATATAAGGCGGCTGTATATGTCAATTAGTGCAAATTAGCTTATATGACCCAATCGTATAAGAAGGGACGTTTTGCGTATTTAAGGTAATTGCGGAGGCTCTGTCAAAGTGATACAATTAATTAATGTAATTTGGTGTTTTTGTAGTTCAATCTTTACAATCCGCGGTGATTGACTTTTTAGGATGGGTTATGACGAAGCGAATATGCATTATACTACCGGCTCTGAATGAAGAGAGTACTGTTGGTGAAGTAATCGGTGAGATACCTATCAAAGAGATAGAACGTAAGGGATATCAAACCAGCATAATAGTGGTTGATAACGGAAGCACAGATAGAACAAGAGATGTGGCCAAAAAGGGAGCCACTCTTGTTATTAGTGAGCCGAGGCGGGGTAAGGGATTCGCGATTAGAGCTGGGTTCCTCGCCGCTGATTCTGATTACATATTCATGTTAGATTCGGACTACACATATCCTGCCAGATATCTACCGAGGATGCTTGAAGTGCTGGAGTCTGGATACGATGTAGTCCTGGGATCTAGACTGAAGGGGTACATAGCCAATGGGGCGATGACAAGGATGAATCGTGCCGGGAACACCATACTGGCTCATATAGCAAATCTGCTGTACGGCATGAAGATTAGCGATCCCTGTACAGGATTCTGGGGTTTCCGGGGGGAGGTCGCAAAGGGTCTGAAGCTGGATGCTAATGGATTCGATATAGAGGTTAACATGCTGATTGAGATAGCCAAGAGTGGCTTCAGAATAACCGAGATTCCCATTTCTTATAGGCGGCGCAGGACTCGGTCCAAACTAAAATCTCTTCGAGATGGGCTCAGAATTGGGAAAATGCTCCTGAAGAAAAGATTCCGGTTTAATAAAAGTTATCTCAGCCAGTAAGTGATTCTGGTGGCAAACTTATCTGCCATCATATTCTCTCCGTGACCGATAATTTGGGCTTATTCGGTTACACATATAGTCTGCTGGATTCAGATTACACCTTTGCACTTTTCATAAGGACGACATGCTCAGGGTGTTGGAGAGTGGATCCCAAATTGCCTTGGGTTAGGGGTTTGGGGGTAATTGTAGACGGATCAGTGGAAAACCAGAATCATACTAGAAATCGCTAGTTGGCTTTAATGATGAGCAGCTTACATCAAATATGCACTACAGCTGGACGTGGTTTACTAGTGTCTGCATGTGGCCGCAGCCAACAAGTAAGGTTAAGGCAACGGGCTACCATATTGAGGTGAACATGTTGACAGGTGTGGCCTAAAACTGCTACAAGATTATCGGGGTTCCCGTCATCTAATTCAGAGAGAAAATAATGCGTTTAAAATTGAAGTTTTTAAAGGGTGGTTCTGAATTGGTTTAATGGTAATTACCCCTCATTTCCATTCTTGATCATGGAATCATGGAAAAATCATGTTGATATCAACAATTATCTGCTCACACAATCCCGACAAACACAGTGACCTGGTAGAGGCCGTGAGCAGTCTTCTGCAACAAAGCCATCGTGAAAATGAGGTAATTATAGTTATCGATGGAAGCGATGAACTTTATAGACAGGTCATCGCGGATTATGGTGCGCATGATAATTTGAAGGCTGTCCTTGTGAAGCAAAATGTAGGCCTTTCTGCAGCTAGGAATATCGGTGTAAAGGAGTCTAGGGGAGATATCATTGCTTTTACGGACGATGACGCAATTGCCGACAGTAAGTGGTTGGAGACCTTGAAGGATACATATAAGGAATGGGACGCTATCGCTGTGGGGGGCAAAATCCTGCCTATATGGGAATGTGATCAGCCACATTATTTACCTGAGGAGCTCTATTGGTTGGTTGGTGTTACGCATAAGGGTTTTTCGGCGGAAAAAGTAGGTGAGGTGCGCAATACCTTTGGCCCCAATATGAGTTTCAAAAGGCAGGTTTTCAATCAAGTCGGTGGCTTCAATGAAAATCTTGGTTTTTCCAAAAAGGGCAAGTCGTATATCCAAGCGGAAGAGCCAGAGTTTGCTTTACGGATGAAGCAAGTCCTGGGCAAGGGCGTAATATACAATCCCCACGCCATCGTGTACCACAAAATTACCAAATCGAAGCTCGGTGCTATCGCTCTCATCAGACGGGCATTTTATCAAGGGTATTCTAAAGCTTTACTGCATGCCATTGATATCTCTAAAGATGCTATCCATACCGAGGGGGCATATCTTAGGGAATTGCTCTCGAGAGACATCCCCCGAAGAGTGAAAAAATGTTATAGATATACGGAACTTGCGCAATTGATGATCCTCGTAGTGGCAGTCTTCAGCATTGGCCTCGGTTTTAGCTACGGATATATCAGAGAACGTATTATGGGGTAGAAAAAGCCATAATTAATGTAAACTGTAATGATAGATAACCCCTAGATTTGAAGCTATATCAGACGCTGATTAAATCGTAAATATCACGGTATTGATCGGTTCTACCAGGGGCATGTCACGTGTCTAAGGATTGTTATTATATTACCCGCATAAAGACCACACTGGAGAATTGAAACCTCAGTCCTCATCCAACCGGTTAGTAAAACTCTTGTTGGCTGCCTTCATTGCCCTGTAGCGTACCCTGATCAATAAACCAGCATAAACACTGACTAGGGCCTGAATCCCGGTCCATACATAGCCTGTGCCAGTGATCCCGACATAGGGCGTTATTAAAGCACTTGCCACGAGAACCGTGATAGCGACGGAAGCTCGTAGTGCTATCAACTCTTTAATCCTGTACTGCACTCGCAGTATACTCGTGTAGATGCTGTTTACCGCTATAAACGGGCTAGAGAAAGCTAAAATCCAAAGTAGCTTGAGGGCGTTGTCAGAGTAACTTTCACCAAACAGTAGGAGCAGCCATTTTCCTAACAGTACCACAAGAATCATAGCCGGTATAAGTAACATAGCTATGAATTTAAAGGATCTACGTACATCCGGTGCCAGTCTCTCTTCAAAATGGGATCCCTCGGCGAACAGCGATCGAGCAGTGGCATGTGATATTTCAAATAGGAGGCTCGATATGGTCCATGCCACGTAGAAGTATGCATTGTGCTCCGGGCCGATATTGTTTACGATTATGATAGGCAGGATCAGTGCAGGTGCACTAAAAAATATCCTTGCCAAATAGCTGCCTGCAGAATACTTCCACATGAGTTTCATAATATCCCAGTTAATCTTTAGGGTCGGCTTATAATCTCTTTGGATTCGGGGAAGAAAAATGAAAAGCGATACAACGAGAGCTATGCTAGCTGCTATACCCCAAGAGCCCACTATGCCAAAAGCGTGTAGAGACATGACTAATAGGATTGGTAGCGGTATTTTTAGCGCTGCAAAGATTGAATTCTTTACTAGAGTGAATTCGGCCCTTCTTTTGGCTACAAATATCGCACCTAGAAGTATAGTTATTGGCCGGCAAACTGTGAAAACTACAAACGCCAGGAGGAATATGATGTGATCGACAATGAAGTTGATTTCTTTAGAAAACACATCAATGCCAGCAAGAAAAATGCCTGTCACTACCAGAGCAAAAATACCGCAAATGATAAAGCTTGAGTTTATCATCCCTACAGGATTTTCAGCCTTAGGCAGAAAGCGGGTTATGGCGCTACCCAGCCCAAGACTACTAATAATGGCCAGTAAATTAATTACCGATATGATTGCTGCAGATACACCCACCTCGTATTCGCTGTAATACCGGGCAACAACCATCCAGAAGAAGAAACCCAAGCCAGTAAGCACTGCGGTACTAGTCATAAGGAAGAGGGAATTACGATAAAGAGGGTCTGTAAGGTGATGCTTTAACTTTAATATATTCAAGTTCATAACCTTTGGCTTTATAGAACGAGATATTCGTATTAAGAGCTCGATTCGTCTTCCTACTTCTTTAGGAGACAGACTTGGAGTATACAACCAACTGGGCACCGATAGGGACTTGACATGAAGACTGAACCACTACGGTGTGTACTCAAATATTTTCACTGTAGAGGTTTTATCTCTACTTGCTATAGTCAATGTAGTGGGAGAAGCATGAACAAGTGAATAATGCTCCAATTTCTCAAGAGGAATAGGGCTGGTAAACTGATCCATGCCGACAACCACATAATTTTTACCGTGACTCTCAATAAAGGATACCGCTTCATAATAGGTGGCGAACTTCTGGTATGATGTGATCTCTTTGTATGAATTCCCTCTATCATTCGTCCTGTTAATATAGGAGATGACTATTGTCGAATTATCAGGGGTTACTTGTTTGCCCTCAAATACATACAACCGGGTAGACATAGATTGATAGTATTTGGGGTGATATAGTACGACAGGTTCAACTACTCCGCTTTGACTCCTGTAATAATATATTCCGAAGAAATCACTCACTTTCATACCAGCCCATATGGCGATAGGACCGAACTTACCCCTGGAACTGGTTACAGGACTAAGATCGTGAAGTGCAGTCAAAAAATCAATGACAACGTATCTGGAACCCATATCATCGAGCAGTTTATTTGCCGATTCCTCATCCTGGGCGGTGAAGTACTGGGCGGCCTCTCGAA
Source organism: Dehalococcoidia bacterium (assembly GCA_011191875.1). Lineage (GTDB taxonomy): Bacteria > Chloroflexota > Dehalococcoidia > Dehalococcoidales > W498 > W498. The sequence goes on from DUFC01000022.1 coordinate 26,932, forward strand.
CGGCTACCTGATGTGGATTTGAGTTCGGTATGCGGTGGGCGATATATGTAATCCAGTGTCCGTAATCCCACCAGGCCATAACGCCATATGCTGAGTCCGGGTAGCTGTATGCTTCACCTTCAGCTGGCTTTTCGTATATCTCATAGAAAAAGTCGGCGTCTTCAAAGGGTTCGGGGGTATTCTCTCTCATCCAGGTCAAGACCTCATGCCAACCTTCATCGGGTTGGTGTGCCTTATTCGCAGTATTTATTGCCATTCCAATATTGGGATAGAACACTAAGAAGAATAGGATCAAGATGGTTATTATACTGAAGACGTATTTGGATATTGGATGACCGGCAATCAGTGTTCCCTTTCTAGTTCTTTTGGTTTCCACCTTTCTTCGCTTTGACTTCTTGCTTTTCTTGCTCTCTTTCTTTTCTACCGCTAATGTTTCCTTTCCCCTAGTCCACCCTTCTCTAATTGATTCAGGGATAACCTTGGCTTTGACAAACCCCACAGTTATCCAGGATAAATAGGCGGTTAAGAGAGCAGCGTTAACCGCATAGTAGTATGCAAAACGATTTTGACCGAACATAGCGAGAAAGATAAGCAGACTCCATGTTAGAAGTAACATCTTATCTGGCGCACCTTCCTTTATTACTAGATAGGCTACAGCAACCAGAGATATGAGGGAGAGGTAGAAACTAGTGGTAAACTCTTCCCATGCGTGAGGTAGGGTTAGAGGTTGCACCTCGCCTATTGTGAGCATACCTCCGGTTAGTTTAAATCGGTAGAATTCGCCTACGATCGAATCGAATAACGAAGGGGAAATCAAATGTAGAATTGCTAAGGCTGTTCCCACAAGTATTGTGATCACCAGAGGGTAGTAGATTCGGCTTATATTTTTCTTAATCATCAACATAGATATGACACTTAGTATCGGCAATCCAAGAAGTCCGATAAGTAGAGCTGTGATTTGCATCTCTCCCATTCCGAAATCACCGATAAATGGGAGAACTATTAGCAGCGCAATAAGGAAGGATGGAATACCGATGATACAGAGATAATCGGTTGACCTGCTTCTCATGTGGTCGGACACATGCTGGAGTAGAATAGCAAGGAGGATTATAAATATGAAAAAGGCTCCAGCCGACCAGGACAATAGATAAAGCCCGAGTGAAATCCCAGCCAGTAGCGAGTAGATTAGAGGCTTTTTCAACGTCACCCAGTCTTTATGTTTTAGTTTATCGTAAGAAACCTGGGTCTCGTTTTTACTTTTTAACGCTAGTATAAAGAACAACATCACGGCCGATATAAACAAAGTCTCAGCGACATGGTGATCGGTGAATCCGAGAAGGGATCTTAGCAGGAATTGACCTGGAAATATCATGACCAAAGCCGCTGCTAGAAGCCCCACTTTCTTATTGAATAGTTCCTTACCGATGAAAAACACGGGGATAATCACTAGCGCACCTAGAATTGCTGGGAAATATGCACCTAGTGTTTCTATCATTTCTTTCGATGGGGAGCCAGCACTGAATAACCATATAAAGAAACCGAGCAGTAAATCGGGGAGGGGTGCAAAGAAGACCGCTTGGCCATGAGGAAAGGCTGTATATGGATCGAATTGGATGCGAGATGGGAAATGATGAACCAGATTTTCCACGAGCCGCATATGATACCAGGAGTCATACCACTTGAATTTTATCCAATTCTTTAAAAAGACGGTGTCGTGGGGGAAGTACGTACGCAGTAAAAGTGCCAATCCGAAGATTATAGCAAGAGCTGAACCATATATAGTGTTTGTTGTGAATTTAGTTCTAACCATCAATTTGCTCATATGTCGCTATCGCTGAACTCCTATTTGCATATCTATACTAGTAATTGCTCAGAACTCCATATCCTAGGTTCACTTGAGCTCAGACATACACAAGGCTTCTCGATTCTAACATCTGGCAATACTAGATAGCAACACGCTTTCAAATTCCACATCTATAGAATGATCCATTTCCAAAATCAGGATGATAATGTCTTATTTTTTCATAACCCCAAACTAGTGATGAACCCATGCCCCCCTATTGGTAAGACCTTACCACTGGTTATTGGACCTAAGCTACTAGGTAACGAAAAGCCAGAATGCTACGCCAGTGGCGATAACGAGGTATCCTACGCCTTACAAAAATTAAGATTTTCCTGGGTGCTTCAAGGGGTCGACAGATTTCGCATAGGGGCTTGACAAATAATAATATTATGTTATAGTAGTTGTGTACCTTCAGAGGTATGCCAGTATAGTAGGCAGCAAAGGAGGTGAGGCTATGGCGAGAGCCCGGAAGGGGGAGCGTTAGTGAAAACGCATAGAAGTCCAGAGAATTAGCTTTGTCTCCATGTAAAAGAAGACAGGGGTTTTTCTGTGTTTTTATGGAGACATTCGGATAAGGAGGAAAAATAAAGGTCGATGAAAAAGAAAATATCTAAGATATGGGGTATAGGCCTAACCTTTGTTATGGTGGTCAGCCTGATGTTGGTTGCAGCTCCGGCTACGACGGTATTGGCGGCCGATCCGGTCATCAATGAGTGGGATAAGGCTGACTTTCCCAAGATGGGTGAAGAGGGCGACTGGTTCTGGGACCCGACCATAATGCGTCTCGGCGAGATAACCGAGGCTACTGACGGCACCCTGTATGTTCATGGCAAGCGTTGCGTTCCCGACGCCAGGTTCTTTATTGATGGGGGCACGCTAACCGTGACCGAATTTGACAACTCTCAGGAGCCGTTCACGGGAACGCTTGACCTCGAGCTTACAGGCAGGTGGAATGGGACTGTCAATTGGGACGACTGCGAGCGAGATGCGTTCGAGGCCTTCCTGCCCACCGATGTTCTCGTCTGGCTTGACATCAGTGAGACCCAGGAAGGTTTAGGAACAGTCTGCCTCCACGGTACTGTTGACGAGGACTCGATGAGCCTCTACGGTTCCTGTGAGGGTAACGATCCCTTCGTGCTGGATGGTATCTGGGATTTGGTGTCCCCCTACGGCTATATTGACTTCGTTGATTGTGGGATGGTTGTGGATAGTTGTTCGTATTTGGAGTACGGCTGGGGCACTCAGAATATTGAATTCGGAATGGTCAGTGGTATGGGCGACTCCATATTCAAGTCCACCGATGGCGGTCGCACCTGGGAAGAAACCGACTATACCGGCGGATGGGTAGTGGACATGGTTCCGTCGAGCACTGATGCCGACACCGTGTATGTAACCGACGGACACTATGTCTATAAGACCGATGACGCCGGTGATGACTGGGACTGTCTAGGCGGGGACTCCCTTGAGGTAGCCTTGGCTGGGGATTGCGGCATTCCCACCTGTTGTTATTGTGACGAGGGTTGTGACATTGACCCTACCTGTGCGGAATGCTACCTGTTAACCTGCCCCATTACCAGCATTGATGTCGGCTATCAAAATGAGGATCCCATGGTCTTCATCGGCACCCGCGCCCATTGTAGCGGTGTTGACCTTGACGATGACGGTGAGCTTGACATCTTCCCGGGCAGCGTTTACTACCTGGATGAAGAGGCGTACGGGGCTGAGTGGACAGACATGGACCTGGGTTGTGAGTATGCCGGGTACGATGTGCTGGCCGTAGGCTGCGCCCCCGATTTTGATGACAGCGACGAGACATATGTTGTCATCAGCAGTGAAGCTGGTGATGGCCATACCCGCGTCGTTTACACCGACGGCGGTGTCTGCGAGTGGCACGACTTTGCCGAGCTGCTGTGGAACTGTGAGACTGACAATGATTTTGCCAGTTCGTATGCCTCCAGGATTGCCTTCCCCGACGACTGGGAGGATACCGAGACCCTGTTTGTCGGTGTTGTCGATTGCGGAGCCTGTTATGCTCCAGGTGGTGATGTCTACTCGGTGAGTGATGGCCAGTCAATTGACCGCAATGTTGTACCCGGTACCGGCGGTTGCGATGGCGGCGCCACCGATATCATCAGCCTGGATTTGTGCGGTGATACCGACGAGGCATCACTGATAGCTGGTGGTTTCTGTAATAACACTGTCTACTACAGCACTGACGGTGGCTTTGAATGGGATCCCAGCATCAAACACCCGACTGGTGACATGCTAACCTATGTAACCTGGTATGGCGATTGCGGTGAATCGGCTCTGGCGGCAACTGCTGGCTGTGAGGCTGCGGTATCGCTCTCCTGTGTAAGCGAGGAGGACGATGCTGAGGATGTCGGTATGTCGTGGAACCAGATTTCACTGATTGCCACCATACCCTGCCCGGAGGATATTCACCCCACACCGGAAGCCTTTTTTATGGTGACCCATAGTGAGATATGTGACACCGGCAGTCTGTTCCGGTATGACGGCAACTGGGAGAGGGTCTTCTGCAACCAGACCTACGGAGGAGATAATATAGATCTGGTGCTGGCGTCCCCTGATTTCGCGGATACTGAGACAGTATTTGTGACTGACATGGAACTTAACATCTACCGGTCACAGGATGCTGGCTGCAGCTGGGATAGACTGGGATACCCCTGTGATCCGGTATATCTTACCTCGTGGGCGGTGTTAGATGAGGACACCGTCTACGTTGGCGACGAGGATGGATATGTCCACATGACAGACAGGCACGGCTCCCGACCGTGGGAGAAGTGTCTGGTAGAAGACGACGATGATGGCACCGACGCCGGCTATATCGTGTACTTTGCTTTCAATGTTGCCGATGGTGTCATGACCATCCTGGTTGGTGATACCAATTCTCGGGTGTTCCTCTGCGAGGTTGACCCTGACGAGGACTGGGAAGACCAGGAGTGGCATTTGGTCGGTGACTGTCGGGATGAGTTTGGGGATTGTTCGTATAAAACCTGTGTTGCCTTTGATCCCGGCTATGCCGTTACCGACGATCCGGGAGAGAACATGATCTACGCCGCTGCCGATACTGAGATTATCCGCTGCATTATTGACTGGGATGAGGA
>DUFC01000023.1 GCA_011191875.1 Dehalococcoidia bacterium
GGCTCGGCACTTCATACAATACGCTTGCATTCATCAACCTCCCTTTTTGACTATGAACGATAAACAATTCCTTATTTGATGTCAATAGCCTAATAGTCACACAAACTCAATTTGGGAGGTAACAGAAGCTTGATTTGTTCAGTCAAATAATAGTCCGAACTGTTTTAACTGATTGCACCAAAACTTATTTTGTTACCTCCGTCCCCAAGGTCCTCGACATGGGGTAGACCATGGTGCCGTTGCACGATGTAGCGGATTGTAAACTATCTTTAGTCCTGGCAGAAGGTGGCAGGTATTATTTGCCAGCCTCTCTGTTTAGCTAAGTTGAGCAATCTGGTATCTGGATATGTTGCTATCGGATTGCCTGTGATTTCCAGCATCGGTGCATCCGAAATACTATCTGCATATGCAAAGCTCTTTGTTAGGTCTACCTCTACGTTGGCCTTGCTTAGAAAACTATTTAGTAGCTTAACTTTGTTTACGCCAAAACCTATCGGTTTAACAATACGACCTGAATACACATTATCTATTACTTCAAGCTTTGTGCCTACAGCAAAGTCCGCACCCAACTTTTGTCGCACTACTTGCAGAAAGTCATCAAAGCTACCTGAAAGCAGTATAGTTGTGTGCCCCCTTTTCTTGTGTCTTTCCATCAGGTCCAGAATATCTGTCCGCAGCAAAGGCACTAAATAGTAATCGGTTATCCACTTATAGATTGCAACGACCTGGTCTTTCGTTAATCCCTTGAGCAGAAAAGGCATATCCTGCCCCCAAATGCTTTTATATGTCTCTTCTCTAACAAGTCTCAGCTTACCAGCCAGCCAAAGTGACATATGGCTGGCAACATAAACATAAACCGAGAATCGCTTCAATTTGTGTTTGCAGTGATGCTTAACCAGCCCTGACCATAGATGGCCTGTAAATAAAGTGCCATCCAAGTCAAAGATAGCCGCTACTTCTTTGTTATTGTTTTTAGATTCCAGCATGCGACATCCGGATTATATCACTAGAAGATAATGTTTGTAAGGCGTAGTGCCAGACTTGATAGGACAACAATAGCTTATTTTGTTACCTCATTACACAATCTGGCTTATTGTTAAATCTAGTTTCGCCCAAAATAAAAAGGTTCCTTTTTTATTATGCGCTAATATGCGTCTTGATATCTCCGCTTTGTACAGTTGGGGTTTGCTTCACTGGTTTGTAGATGTTGAAGTCAATGCGATATTACTTTGCTAACGCGACGATGCTCTGAACTTGATTGTGCCCCTCGATATGCCCATTTTAGAGGCTTCGAATACCGGATAAATAGATCGGTCACTGTCTATTTGTCTTTACATGATAGCCGGGGTATGCTAAAGTCGACGCAAGTACTGTTGTAATTAACATTCACACTGCTTATAACCATTGATTCAGCAAGTAGCTCTTTTATAGTCCTTGGGGAGAGCATGTTAGCTTATAGTACTAAACATTGGAATGCCAGATGCCTCCAAGATGACAAGCTCAGAGCATCAACATGAGAAGAATTTTATGTCTATACACAAGTATGACTTGATTGTTCTCGGTTCCGGCCCAGCTGGCGAAAGGGGTGCCGCCCAAGCAGCCTATTTTGGCAAGAAGGTCGCTATAGTAGAGCGAGACTACTACCTCGGTGGTGCTGCTGCTAGCGACACGATCCCAAGCAAGACTCTCCGTGAAACTGCACTGGCGTTATCTGGAATACGCTCACGTCGCCTTTATGGAGTTGACCTGTCACTAAGACGCCAGGCTACGGTTCGAGACTTTCTACACCATGAAGAAGTGATGAAAGATATCGAACGTAGGCGCGTTGCAGAAAACATGCTCCGTCATAATGTGGATGTCTTCAGGGGTATCGGTTCGTTTAAAGATCAGCACACGGTAAAAGTGACTTCACGCGGCAAGAAACCTGAATTCTTAGAAGGAAATATAATTCTTATTGCAACAGGGTCATCCCCATACTGGCCAGACAACTATCCCAGAGACCGCCATATCTATGATTCAGACACAATATTACTGATGAAGTATTTACCAGAGAATATGATAATAATTGGTGGTGGTGTCGTTGGTTGCGAATACTCATGCACTTTTGCCGAACTGGGCATTGAGGTCTTCTTGCTTCACAGCCGAGATATGTTGCTACCATTTGTTGATCGGGATATCTCTCTGGCACTTGAGAATAGTATGTCGAAGATGGGCATCAATCTTAAAATGCCCGTAACCGTCAAGCAGTGCATAGCAGGAGTAAAAGGGGTGGCAATTGAGCTTGACTCGGGCGAAGTCATCAAGTCAGATGCAGTAATGCTAGCCATAGGTCGCACTAGTAACACAAAGGAGTTGAATCTCGAGACTGCCGGGATAACGCTTGGTAAGCACGGCTTCCTTGTTGTGGATGATAACTACCAAGTAGTGCACCATGAGACTCATGAGCCTGTTCCGGGTATCTATGCCGCTGGCGATGTCATAGGTCCGCCTGCCCTAGCTTCAACTTCTATGGAGCAGGCTCGCTTTGCTGTTATCAAGGCTTTCAATTTAGAGCCGTACAAAGGGCACGTAGCTCCAATTTTACCGTATGGAGTTTATACTATTCCCGAGTGCTCTGGAGCAGGTAAAACTGAGGAACAGTGCGTAAGCGAGGGGATAAATTACGTAGTAGGTAAAGCTAACTACAACCAGAATGCACGGGGAATGATCACGGGCGACCATGATGGCTTTCTTAAATTGCTCTTCGAAATCAATGATGATCCCGGGAGTCCCATGAAACTACTAGGAGTACATGTAATCGGCGAGAACGCAACTGAATTAATCCACACCGGACTTGCTGCTTTGATGATGAGCGCATCTCATGACCTGTTCATCAACACCTGTTTCAACTACCCAACACTAAGTGAATTGTACAAGTACGCAACATATGATGCTATGGGCAGGCGAGCGAAGCGCTTGAATTCGGCTAAGCCTGTACCAAACAATTGAGGTTAGAACAAACGATTGTAAACCTGGCGAAGACAGGACAAGACAGGTATCGAAATGGTTCCTGTTAATATATAGTATCATTCTGTTCTTTTTTGGTTTGGTCGAGCACTGGATTGAGAAGTACCAACTGCTGTGGTTTGTCAAGCCCAATGAGAGTATTGGCAGCTACGAATTTATTTTCTAGTGAATCCTGCCTCCGATTATAGCTTCTCCTTTCCCCTCTAGAGCAGCCCTAGCTATTACGTATTAGAGGACAGTAAAATGACTGAACACAACAAATTGCTACTTCCAGCGAGGCCTATCTTGAAATAACGCCCCTTCTCGAATAAGCGCACAGTCCGATGAAATGTTTAGAGAGTTATCTTGTTGCTTCTCGTTCTATTGTCAGTAACTAGTGAGTATTTGTGTCCGTTTTGTTTCATTTGGGATAAAATTTCCTTATTTTGGTTTATTGACAACCCATTTTCATAGGACTACACTATAAGCTCCAACATATGAAAGAGACTTGAAAGTAATGAAGTCGTAGTGCTGGTTTAGGGAGTAGACAGATGAAACAAGGGTACTGGAACCGCCAAATGATATAGCGGTGGCTGGTGCCCTTTTTGGTCTGGTAAAGGAGCATAGAAGCGTGATTCACGTTGACATCCGGTACAGAATTGTGCCAAGATAATACCACACATCGCAAGACCCCAAAATCCGAAGTATGTCAATTAAAACTAATCCTTAAGACATGGCCCGACTGAAGTGAGTAGCAATTCAACGCCGATTCTCAATGATGGTTCCCGCGTAGCCGTGATTGGCGGCGGTCCAGCAGGTGCCTTCTTCGGCTACTTCATGCGGCAGCTGGCTCAGCGTATTGATGTTGACATCCAGGTAGACATTTACGAACGCCGTGATTTTACCGCCCTAGGGCCGACCGGGTGTAACATGTGTGCCGGTGTTATTTCAGAATCTTTAATCCAATCCCTATCTGTTGAGGGTATCAACCTGCCCTCTACCGTGGTGCAAAGAGGCATCAATTCGTTTGTGCTGCACACTGAGCAGGAAGACGTTACCATGTACGCTCCCTTCCACGAAATGAGGATTGCGACTGTATATCGTGGTGGTGGTCCCAAGGATGGCCAGAATCTTGAGTGGGAAAGCTTTGACAACTATATAATGAACCTCGCTGCTAGCAAAGAGGTCAAGGTCATCCGGGACCGGATTACCGACCTCAGCTGGAACGGAGATAAGCCGCAGGTTCACCTCAAAGATAAGGCCCCGGAGACATATGACCTTATCGTCGGTGCCTTTGGGGTAAACTCACCCAGCGCTGCCCTTTTCGAGAAACTGGGAATCGGCTACCAGCGTCCCAAGGTTAGAAAAACCTTTACCATTGAACTAGGTGTCGGCTCCGAGTTCGTCACCCGGAAACTGGGTAGCTCCATGCACGCCTTTCTCCTGAACCTGCCCCACCTGGACTTTGCCGCCCTCATCCCTAAGGGCAACTATGTAACCATGTGCCTTATCGGCGAAAGGGTTGATTCAAAGTTTGTCGATTCATTTATGCAACACCAGGCAGTTCGGGGATACCTGGCTGGCAACGAATCCCATAATTCAGGTAGTTGCTCATGTTCACCCAATGCCAGCCTGGGCTATGCTGTTAAACCCTTTGGCCATAGAGTGGTGATAATCGGCGACTCTGGTATGAGCCGGTTGAACAAGGATGGCATTGGTTCAGCATACCGAACGGCCAAGGCAGCCGCGGTGACATGTCTCTTCAGAGGGGTATCAGATGAAGATTTCAGGGCCAGTTTCTGGCCTATCTGCCAGACTATCAACCGTGATAACTTCTTCGGCAGGCTTATCTACAAGATAGTGGACCTTATCAAGAGGGTCCGGTTTTTAACCCGGGGAGTTATGCGAATGACCAAGGGCGAACAGATGAAACCGGGCAGACAACGCCGGATGAGCATGGTTCTATGGGATATGTTTACCGGCAGCGCTCCCTATGGCGAGGTGTTCCGGCGCTGTCTTCACCCCTATTTTATTGGCGGTTTTCTCTGGAACATTATGCTTAATTTAAAAAAACTATCCGGAAAAGCAGAACAAAGGGAGGATGTAATGGAGAAAGGTGGTTTAGGCAAAGTATTCCGGGACGGTGAGGTAATTGTCAATCAGGGAGATACCGGAGATTGTATGTACATAATACAAGCGGGACGTGCCGAGGTACTGCAGAAGAAGGAGGACAAGGAGGTGCGCCTGGCCATGCTGGAGGAAGGTGATGTTTTCGGTGAGATGGCACTTTTTCAGCAACAGCCACGCTCGGCTACGGTGCGTGCCTCAGGTGAGGCGCGAGTTCTCACCGTGGACAAGAGAATCTTCCTCAGGCGTGTACATGAAGACCCTTCTTTCGCCTATCTTATTTTGCAGAAGATGTCCCAGCGAATCCGCGACCTGGATGCCGAGCTCGTCCAGATGAAAACTTGAGTCTATATAAGATTTGAATAGCTCTCGTTAACGCCGGCCAAAATTGGGCCGGAGTATTCCGGTACGGGCCAGAAGTTTCGCGCCCTATGAACTAGCACCGGCTGGGCAGTTACCTAGAGAGGAGAGGGCGACTCATTTGCTTCCTAATTAAAAAAACTAGCCCTGGGAGTCCGCAGACAGGCTGCCGAAGGGTATTAATACTGGGTGGTGGATTTGGCGGCATCACCACAGTGAAACATCTTACCCGAGGTCAGAAGCCAAGGGATAACCTGGAAATCACTATCGTTAGTGATGAGAACTTTTTTTTATTCTCTCCTCTGCTCCATGAGGTGGCCCTGGGCAGAATAGAGCCCAGCCATATAGCTTATCCCATCCGGAAGTTACCCAATAGAGACAGATTTACCTTCGTTCTGGCTGGTGTGGAGGAGATAAATCTGGATGATCGTCAGGTAAAGACTAGCTCGGGCACGTTAGACTTTGACTATCTGGTGCTGGCACTGGGCTGTGTAGCTGATACTTCAGTACTTAGCTCACCAGCCAGCGAGATGAGAAGTATATTTACCCTGAGAACACTGGGCGATGCTATCAGACTCCGGAGCCACCTTATCGATATTTTTAAGCAAGCCAATCAGCTGAAATCACCAGATCAGCAGAGTAAGTTGCTAACCTTTGTTATCTCCGGAAGTGGCTATATCGGGGTCCAACTGGCGGCAGAATTACGGGATTACATCTTCGAAAACCTGGCAAGATTTTACCCAGCAATAGACCGGGATAATATCAGGATTATTCTGGTTGAGGAAGACCAGCATCTCCTAGCGCGGTCACACCCCAAGTTCGGTCCCTATGCTTTAAAACACCTTCAGCGTCGGGGCATCGAAATCAGGTTAAAATCGCGGATAACCAGTTGGGGTGCCGATTACGTGGAAATCAATAATTCAGAGACCGTATCTGCTGGTACTGTTATCGGGGTTACCGGTGTGGCAGCCAGTAGTCAGATTACCCATCTAGGCATTGATACAGATAGCACCGGCCGAGTTTTGGTGGACGAATATCTGGAGGTACCCGCCTTCCCCAATGTCTTTGCCCTTGGGGATTGCGCCCACTTCAGGGAGCCGAAGACGGGACAGCCAATACCACACCGGGCGCACACCGCAGTACGTCAAGCCAGGATAGCCGCTTATAATATTCTAGCTGACATCCGTAGTCAAAATAAGAAGCCATATCAGTATTCTAACCCATTTGATGCTGTCACTCTAGGAAATTCCAGAGCCGTGTTCCGTTTTGATGGCCTGCGGTTCTATGGAATCCTGGCTCGTTTAACCTGTCTTGTCGGTTATTCCATACTGGTTCCTGGAACACACAACCGGATAAGGATATTAATTGACTGGCTACTGTCAGTAATTTTCAAGAGGCGACACCAAACTCCCGAAAATTAACTAGTTGTACCGGCTTCCTCCAGTGTAGTCAATGTTTCCCAGTTCAAGAGCTCGTCTCGCAGCTTTTTGGTGAAGGATTCAATATAGCTGTTATGCCGGGGACTACCTGGTTCAATAAAGAGGGTTTTGGTGTGGCTAATGGTATCACTATTGGGGGCAAGCGAGGGGAGACTCAGCGTACACACTGTGAACTGCTAGCTTCGCTCCGTACTCCTCTTAGGCTATCCTTGAGATAAATCAGTCATATCGTATAAAATATGGGTATTGAACAGGGCTGTAATACAATGTGATAGAGGTGAATTTGGTGTTATTACGTTTTTTGGGGACACATAATGCGGAGTCAAAAAACACCAGGCTGGTGTCTTTTCTGATTGATGAAGTTTTAGCCGTAGATGCAGGGAGTCTCGTTTCAGAGTTAACATTTGCCGAGCAAGCCAAGATAAAGGCGATATTACTCTCTCACGGACATTACGACCATATCAGGGCGGTGCCAGCTTTCGCCTTTAATAATTCTGACCGTACTACTCAAGTTATCGCTATACCGAAGACCCTTGAAATTCTCTCGTCTCACCTTATTGACGGCGTAGTATACCCCGAATTCGCTAGCGAGACATCATTCCTACAAAAAGCAATAATCCAATTAGTCCCGGTGGAACCTTTCAACCGACAGAATGTAGAAGGCTACGAGGTCATGGCCGTGCCCGTACGGCATCCTCTTGACGGCGTGGGCTTTGAAATAACTTCTGGAGATGGAAAGACTTTATTCTATACGGGCGACACCGGTCCTGGGCTTTCCTCGGTATGGGGTGATATATTCCCGCAGCTGATAATAGCTGATGTAACCTGGCCTAATAGTTTGGCCAACGCCGCCAAGGACGCAGACCACCTGTGTCCAGAAATGCTAAAAGAGGAGCTAATTGAGTTCCGTCAGTTAAAAGGGTATCTGCCCAAGGTGGTTATAATTCACTTAAGCCCCCAACATGAGCTCGAGATAGAGAGAGAAATCAAAGAAGTAGCTAAATCGCTTGGGGTGACAATCGACATTGCCCACGAGGGTGAAAAACTTAGCCTGTAACCGCTACTCCGGCGCCTCTGTGGTCTCCTTCCAGTAACCAAAAGCTGATCCCAGCTTGTCCTGCAATTTTCTGGTCTTGATGAAAGTTCCAAAGAACATCTTGCAGTCATTAAGCATTGTCTGAGCGTTAATTGTGGCCTTGGATGAGTCCTCATTAGGTATACTGGATACACTACCTAAAAGCCTGCAGGATTCTTGACAATACCCTTTTCTTATGATAATATTACCAACATTATAATCTTACTAATGTAATAATGTGAGGAATCAATCCAAATGAAGCTTTCTACTAGAGCGACATATACAGCGAGAGCAATGCTTGACCTAGCTCTTCATTTCAACGAAGGTCCTATCTTGATTAGGGATATCTTTCACCCGTTATACTACTAACCTAAATAGTACTTTCGTAACATCGATTCAAGTATATTAATAAAGTAATTACATAAACAAATTAGGGCTTTGCCCTAATTTTATTATACGAGATCGACTACAAAGAGAGACAAGAGGGGTGGGGGTGTACTTCACAAAAAACATTTTGGAGAAGTAGGAATGATTAAGCGATTATTAACCATCCTAGTTTTGGTCTCTCTAACGGTTACGATTTTGGCTGGCTGTGGCCACGAGCCGCCGGACGGGAAAGTAGCAGAGACGCCTTCGACAACCTCGCCGGAGACTGAATCCGAAGCGCCAGACACATCCGAATCTAACACTCCGTCTACCCTCACTATGCTTTCCATAACCGAGGGGGATATATTCGTCTTGAAAGCAGGTGCAGGCGATTGGGTAGAGGCAGAAGTGGGGATGACTCTAGAGGTTGGAGATAGTGTAAAATCCGGCGATAATTCTAATGCCGAAATTACTTTCTTTGATGGTAGCACCATTGAACTGCTGGCGGACACTCAGATCGAAGTCGCTTCGCTTGATATTGCTACGGATACCGGTTCCACAACAACTAGGATCCTGCAGGAGATTGGTGATACCATCAGCAAGGTGGAAAAACTTGTTGACCTGGCATCCCTCTACGAAGTTGAAACACCGGCCGGAGTAGCTGCGGTCAGAGGCAGTGTCATGTATGTGTTCGTTACCGAAGATGGTACAACCCAGATAGATAATCATTGGGGAAACATATGGGCCATCGCCCAGGGTGTAGAACTACAGATCCCTGCAGATAGAAAGTGTATCATTATACCTGGTAGCCCCCCCCAACTCATATCGCAGGCATATTATGATTGTGGTGACTGATGGTTGGACTATCTATGGATACGCATCTGTAGGCTCTCAATACCAAGTCCATTATACAGGCAACGGCTAATAAACGGCCTTATACATTCTAGCTATACTCATTCCAAAACCACGACAAGAAATATATATTTAGAGGTTAGTCAAGATTACAGCCAGTTTTTTACCTAAGGGTAGAATAAGCCGCCGCCGACGCAAACGCCTGTACCATACTCTGGTGCTCTTAGGTATAGGCGGTTTGTTCACCTTTCTGGCTGTAGTGGTGCAACCTTTCTACAGTATCAACCTATGGCTGTCAGACCAGCTTTTCACTTCTGAGCCTCCTTCTCCCAATATCGTTATAGCTGGCATTGATGATACTACCCTTGAGACTTATGGTCGGTGGTCAGAGTGGCCCCGCAGTCTCCACGCCCAGGCCATCGATAAATTAAGCCAAGCCGGAGCCAAGGTAATTGGTTTTGATGTCATTTTCGCTGATAAATCACCCGATGACGAAATGCTGGCGGTGGCAATGACAAACGCTGACAATGTTGTCTTGGCAGCCGTTGGTACTCAACCTATCTCCCAGGCCGAACCAGAGATTACCTACGATAATTTCGTGTTGCCGATAGCTTCTTTAGAAGAGGTTGCCAGTGATATCGGGCATGCCAATGTAGTCCCTGATCGCGATGGCACAGTACGTCAGCTACCGCTGATTGTTAAGTCCAGCTCAGGTCAAACTTATCCATCCTTCACCCTGGCGGTACTTCACAGACTGTTCTCTATGCCCCTGCCTCAGGAATATCAGCTACAAAACGGTGCTGTTTACTTATTGGCTCGTGATATCCCAATCGATACCTCATACCAGCTACGTATCAACTTTACTGCCGAGAATGGAAATCGGCCTTACATCTCATATGGTAATGTCATCAGTGGTGATTTTGATCCCTCACTGGTCAAAAACAAGATAGTATTGATCGGGATGACCGCTACCGGTGAGCCTGATACTTGGGCAATCCCCACTTCAGCTAGCAAGATTCCCGGAATTTTTATTCATGCTGCGGCTATGGACACCATCCTAACACAGCGTTTTCTGATAGATCTGAGCACTACCACCACGCTAATGATCATGTTGCTAATAGTTGGTATCACTGCCTTTACTTTACCCTGGTGTGGGACCCGGCATTGGACGGATATAGCCAAAGGAGCCGGAATAACCGCGGGCTTATTTATCGCTTACCTATTAGCCAGCTTCTTCACTTTCGGCAGAGGATATATCCTGGATCTACTTTATCCCCTATTGCTACTACCAGTAATTTATGTTGGTAATATTCTTTACGTTGTTCTTATCGAGCAGTCGGATAAAAGGTTTGTCAAGGAGCTTTTTGGTCGATACATTTCACCCCAAATAGCCAAGGAGATAGTCAGCCGGGCTGACACTGGCGAACTTGACCTGACTGGTGAAGAAAGAGAGGTCACCGTGCTTTTTGCTGATATTCGCAACTTTACACAAATAAGCGAGCAGCTGTCTCCTGAGGCTACAGTAGCAATGCTCAATAAATACTTAGCAGTAGTGATTGATACAGTAGTGAATAATGGAGGTGTAATCAACAAATTTGCCGGTGATAGCATTATGGTAGTGTGGAATGCGCCACAATCTCAGCCAGAGCACACACTGCTAGCAGTGAAGGCGGCATGGGAAGCACAGCAGAAGGTTACCGAATTACAGCGAAGCGATAGCGGGCCAACTCTAGTACAATTTGGTATTGGCATCAACACTGGTATTGCCTTAGCTGGCAATGTAGGCTCAGTTGGGCGTGCTGAGTATACTGTCATTGGTGACTCTATTAACATAGCATCCCGGATTTGCAGTAGCACCCCTGGTGGTGAAGTCTGGATTAGTGTTGAGACTTATAACCAGACAAAGAGTTACTTAGAAGCTGAGGAACTCGAGCCACAGATTTTCAAAGGGAAAGCTATACCCATTGTAGTATATAGAGTAACCGCATGGCGCCCTATAGCCACTCCGAAAAATTTAGAGCTTGGATAGAAAAGGGCAGTAGACATAATATTTTCAAATGAATTAGAGCTAAGAAACGCTAGCGGTAAGAAACTAGCGTTGTTACTACTACCAGGTAGAGATGGGGGAGCATCGTCTCACTATCCTAAATAATTTAGACAGATTCCCTTGGTAGCAGGGGTTGGATTCGAACCAACAACCTTAGGGTGATAAGCCCGTGAACTAATCCTTGTAATGCTAATATGGTAACTATATACTTAACATCCCTGTTCATCTGTTAAGGAACAGTAATAGGACTGATCAAGTGTGGACAAAAAGTAGAAAAGCAGTATTCAATTATTTCCTGAGGATTGATAGAGCCTATTTATACACCACCGCCAAAGCCTCCCGCTCCTTAAGTCTATTCAAAATCAATTTCGGGATGATGTAGTTGGTGCCTCCCCCCTCCCCACCCGGTAGTAGTAACAACTTGGACGAAACCCCTCCCCTCCCCGGCCAATTGGGTAAACGTCGTAAGATTTTTACCAAAATAAGACAGAATGCAGCATTGTCACACGTGGATCCTATAATACATGTCTAAGTAGACTTCCGTGGCTTGGCTTTTAGATGCAGACAATTGCTCATTTTTCATATACGGTAACCCACTGATTACGAATGGCCAGAGCAACAGCGTGAGCCCTGTCATTAGCATTCAGCTTGCGCAGAATTGCGCTGACGTGATTCTTAATCGTCTGCTCGCTTATCCCTAGCATATGGGCAACTTGCTTGTTTGTACCACCATTAGCAATGCAGCTCAAAATTTGTATCTCTCTATGAGTAAGAGGAGCAGCTACCTTTTCCTGGACTAGCCCCATTGAGGCGATTTCTTGAAACTGCCTTATTACGCGATCAGCAATCGCAGGGTTGGCAAATACGCAGTCATTAATAGGATATTCACCCCGACTCGCTCTTCTTATAACACCAACCAGGTCTTCAGTGCTGGTTCTCTTGTCAATGTACGCTACGGCTCCTGTCTTCAAGGCTTTAAAAAGTTCTTCCTCGTGAAAGTATGAGCTGAGAATTATGACTCTCGTATTTGGATAATGTTGTGTAATTTCTCTACCCAACTCGAGACCTTCTGATACAGGGAAGTCGATATCTAACAACACAACATCAACGGAATTAGCATCTATAAACCGTAAGGGCTCCCCGTCTGGATCACAATCTAGCAACCTAAAGCCTCGTTGCTCAGATAGTTTCTGGCGCACACCAGCCTTGAAGAGTTCTGATCTATCTATAACGCCAATAGTAATTTCGCTCACTTCTTTCACACCGTTATCTTCGATGCTCATCAGTATGGCTGCTTAGCTAGCAGCGAGATTCAAGCCTCGTTTGTATCCAGGCGGCTATGCGGCCACCGAGACTAACACTTCGACTTTCACAATAACACAGGTGACAGTCAAACACCATCACCTAGATGTACCACGGATATTATCGATTGTTATATGAGTTTCGTACTACTAACTTATCATGATTTAGCACAAAGAGCGTTTCTCGCGAGTGATCATTACTTGGATTATCCATCTGCTCCTTGGCCGCACCCAGTACAAGTTCCTTTTTGAAATTGAGAAACTTGGGTCATTACAGGCTAATAGGCTAGTTAGATAATAAATGGGTAAAGAATTTTACTCAATATGTATATCCTAATGCCTGAGGTCGACAGGTGTAATTCCCGCTGAATAATTTGGCAACAGTAAGGGAAAAGAGGAATCTAAAAAATTTGCGAATCAAAAAGGAGAAAAAAGGTGAAGAAAGGATTCTTATTAGGTCCAATGGCTGCTGTCATTGTGTTGGCACTCGTAGCCGTGCCTGTTTTGGCTGCTACAACATTCTGGACTGGAACACCCAGTCCAACTCTTAGCCCGGTGTTTGGCACATTAGTAGACTTCGATGACAAAGCTACGGGCACAGTAGTCAACTCTAGTGACTATGTGAGCGTAGGCGTTGCGTCCATAACCGAAACTGAGTTAGGGGGGACTTTATCAAGATATACTGGCACTCAGAGTTCGCCTAACTATGTGGGCACTGGTGTGGGCTGTGAACGGGGCACTGATAACGCTGCCGGATGGGATGGAACAATCTTAATTGAATTGGCAAACGCCGTTGATAAGATCGGTATTGGCATTGCGGATAGCCATGGTATAGATATAGTGACAATAATGGATCCTGTTGGTAATACTTTAAATTCACAAACCGCGCCTGCTAGTATCAATACTTATTGTGGATTTGACTCCGACACAGCCAATATCAAGTATCTCGAGATATACGGCGACTTCGTTGCCATTGATGACCTACAGTTTCACCATCCTGTAACAGTCGAAAAGGAGTTCCTAGATTCCTATAATGTTGACGACGCAGCCGACACGGTCATCAACGTTGGTGAGAAATGGAATTTCCTCATGGAAATAACCGTTACCAACGATTCTGACGGTGAGCTGACAGATCTCCTCGTCAAGGACAACTTCGGTGGCGACCTTGAGTTGCTTGAAATTGGCGGCGAAGAGGTTGATCAACCCACCAACAAGAAAGACAAATGGACTGGATCTGACGGAGCCGCAGGTGTCACTGTTATGTGGACCGGAAGGACACTGAAAGCTCACATGGACTGGGCAATTGCTTCTATTGCCGATGGTGGAACTACGACTCTGACCGTGCTCGTCTCGACTGACATCAATCCAGGACAGAGTAAGGACAAGGACAAGGGTACAAGCGGAAAGAACGAATACACAGAAGATGGTGAGCATTGTCTGAACTCCGGACCGACCGTATACGTAGTTATTTCTGACTACGAAGTGTCCTACACTGATTTCAATGAGATCTGTGTAGATGTCGAACCAGCAATCGAATAGTTATCCTACTTCTGTAATAGTTCATCATGGAAGCAGGAGGGAGCCTCTTCAGGGGCTCCCTCCCTGTTTTCTACTAAAGCTAAAAATCGTTCGATTTTCCCGGGAACCCGCTTTATCCCCCCTCCTCCGGGATTGCTTCGGGGCTTTGCCCCTCGCAATGACCGGATGGTTAGTGCCTGTCAATGACAAGGGGAGGATAATGGTAAAGGGCTCATCGCAAAGACAAAAAGAAGGAAGCCCCCGAAATTCGGGGGCTTCCTCAAGGGCTATGTACTAGCCATCAAGTCAAAACCTGACTGCGTTACACGGTTCGCCTGGTCCTGACTATCAGGATTAACACAGCAATCACCAGCAACGCACCAATACCAATTATCAGCCAGATGTACATCGGGGTTGATGGTGGTGCCGGTGCGTGCGTCGCAGCCCAGTGCGCTTCCAGGTCCGCCTGAGTGTCAAAGCACAGACCACACTGCGGACAGCAGAACTGCTCTGGCGCTGGTTCTGCCATGGTGGTGAAGATGCAGGTTACC
>DUFC01000024.1 GCA_011191875.1 Dehalococcoidia bacterium
AGCTGAGGTTGCTCCTCCACCCCCACCTCCAACTCCGGCTACCTTTGCACTGAGCAACCTAAACATTGAGCCATCGCAATCAGTGACATTCATCGCAAGAAGGATAGGGGAAGAGGTCACCATTACTGCTGATGTAACCAACAGCGGTGAGCTGGAAGGCAACTATACTGTTGTTCTTACAATAAACGGGGAAACCCAAGCCACCCAAGAGATATCTCTTGGAGTTGGGGAAAGCGAGCAGGTAGTCTTCACCGTCTCTGGCAACCAGCCGGGTCATTACTTAGTAGTCATAGGTAGTCTGAGCGGGGAATTCGTCAGTTCATCGTGGATCAACTGGTGGGTTATTATAGGTATAATCGCTGCCGTTATACTATTAGGCTGGTTGATCTGGCATTATACAAGGAGGCCAAAAGGAGAGCCAAGCCCTTAATACACTTCCGGTGCTCCTATTCATAACCTATTAGCTGAGAACAGAGCCTCACTTTCCAAATAGAAAGTGAGGCTCTTTAGGTTATTTTTACTGTAACGCATTATTATCAGACTAAACGTCGCTTCTCAATACCAGTCCTCCTAGGTAATAAGCCTATATAACGGATTTGTGCCTTGGTCTCTTCCAGTTGAATATCAACTATATCTCGTATTGAGACTATACCCTTCACTTTTTGGTCAACTACTATAGGAAGGTGCCGAATCCTTTTCTGCTTCATTACGCTGACTACATAGTCCAGGTCATCTTCGGGAAAGCCCATAGCCACATGCTTAGTCATCACATCCTGGACTTTAGTGATGCCAACGGCAGAGCAATGTTGGAAGCACTCTTTCAATAAGTCTCTTTCGGAAACAATTCCGAGTAGGGTACCCTCTTCATTGCAAACGGGCAATGCCCCTATATTGTTATCGACCAGTTTCTGAATAGCCGCTGAGACCGTTTCCTTTGGACCGATAGTAATTAATGTTTGGCTTTTTATCTTCAAGAAATCCCTTAACTTCATAGTGCACCTCCAACTCGACCCTTATCGAATATCATAATTGTATTATGGGTCTTGGTAGTTGATAGGTTACGACAATATTATCTGACTGTCAACCGGGCGTCTTTACAAAGCTGATTTTTAGCACTACAATAGATATGGTTCGGGGCGGTTAGCTCAGTGGATAGAGCGCTTGCTTCACACGCAAGAGGTCACTGGTTCAAGTCCAGTACCGCCCACCATAGTATACGGTAGGCAGAACTCCAACTTTATCTTCAGATGCTCCTGTCGGTGTTAGCGGTATGGTATAGGTTAGCAATACCTCCTCCCCGGTAACCCTAACTTCCTCTATAAAGCTTCGAACAAAGGCTCTTCTTCCTGGTAGAGAGCTTTGATTTAGGAAATTTGCCATTGCTATATGATAGGGATAATAAGAATGATTTTATGCCTTGCCCGGTTAGCTATATGCCAGTAGCCCTGCTGAGACACTTATGATAGAATAAACAGTGTGTATTTAGAGATGCTCTGTCTTCTAGAAGAAAGGAACGCTGATACCATACCGTTGTTAACTTCTTCAGGCATATAGTTTGTATCTAGTGTAGCTTTAAGGGGGAGTGTCGGAATTGGCAGACGAGCATGACTTAGGATCATGTGCCGCAAGGCGTGGGGGTTCGAGTCCCCCCTTCCCCACCAATTAGTATTGAACTTTATGACAACTTGTTCATCATCAACTACGAGTATCTTCTACCTCGAGATCTTTTTTGCCACTGTCAGTTGACAATAAAGCGTCATAACGTGCTGGTTGAAGCAATTCATTGAGCTTCACTGGACTGCTGCTTTTCATCATAGCTTCTTCTTGTGTGACTATACCGTTTCTCACTAAGTCAGCCAATGCCTGGTCCAGGGTCTGCATCCCTTCCAGGATACCCATCTCAATGTTAGCCGGTATTTCGTGTATCTTCTCTTCACGGATGAGTCGTCTGATGACGCTAGTGGCAAGCATAACTTCAAAGGCAGCTATTCGACCTCCATCAATACGGGGTAAGAGGGTCTGGGCTAGTACTGCCTCTACTACCTGTGCCAGCTGTAGCCTTATTTGCCGTTGCTGGCTAGGCGGGAATGTATCAATTATGCGGTCAATAGATTGGGCAGCGTCGACCGTATGTAGCGTACCGAGCACCAGATGCCCAGTCTCAGCCGCCGTGATTGCTATGCTTATCGTGTCTATGTCACGCATCTCTCCGATAACGATTACATCCGGGTCATGGCGGAGGACGTGTGTTAAGGCAGCTGAGAAAGATTTGGCATCATCCCCCAGGTCCCGCTGCCGGATGATGCATCTTTCGTTACGGAATAGGTATTCAATCGGGTCTTCAATAGTAATAATATTTCGCCTCTCATTCTCATTAAGATGATTTATCATGGCTGCCAGGGTAGTCGACTTGCCACTGCCGGCATGGCCAGTCACCAAGATAAGCCCTCTTGGCTTAAGGACAAGCTCTTTACATATTTGTGGTAGTCCCAACTCATCAACAGCTGGGACGTTAGATGGTACGAGCCGGAAGGCAAGGCTTATTGTGCCTCTTTGCTGCAATGCGCTAACTCGGAATCGAGCTAGCCCAGGAACAGAATAGGCAAAATCGAGATCCCATTCTCTGCCGAAAGCTGCCCTTTGCTCTTCAGTAGAAATCTTCTCAAATGCGAATTCGATATCTTTGGCTGCAAGCGGTGGCAAATCTTCCTGGGGCATAAGCACACCGTCAATACGGAACACCGGCGGGCTTGGCACCGTGAGGTGTAAATCTGAAGCCCCTTTATCTACCATCAGTTTAAGTAGTTCACCTACTTCACCGTTAACAAACATCTTCTTTCCTTTCGTTCCAATTTTTTAATTCGTGCTTAGTGTCGATTAAGTCATACGGCAGTTTAAGTGTATACCATCGCATGAATGACATTCAAGTTCTTACGATTACTCCGGTGGAGACTGGGCATCGATTTGGGTTGCCTTTAGGTTATTAAGATAATAGCTGGCAATAACACTATTACCCTCTCCCAGTTCAGTAAGGTCATCAAGGATAGCCTCCTCACCATCCAGAGTAATTTCGGTTTGGGGGTTGACATTAAGGACTATAGCTTCAGTTTCGCCATTAGGAGTGATAGATATGGTAGATTCCTCAGTGTCAACGGCACTGATGGTGCCCTCGACCGAAGCAAGCTGGTGTACTTTGCCCTGCTGGATAGTTAGCTTGACCACCGGCTTGACGATGACCTTGCCTTGTCCGGTGAAAACAACTGATTTGTCAACATCAAAGTCAAGAAGGAGAACAGTGGTTTCCCCCTCAACTACATCAAAGGGACGGACAAACTTCAACTTGCCGCTGGGTAGCCTAGCCTCAACCGTAGTCTCATCTTTCTCGCCCTCCTTCAGGAAAGTCACTTCAACCATCTCTACATTCATGCGAATTTGAGTGTACTTACCGGCAGATACTTCCGCTATAGCCAAAATCTGTTGTAAGCCGTCCTGAAGCTGGGTAAGGTCAAAGGGATTTTCCCCGGTTATAGGTATAGTTATCCACTCCCCTTCCCCTTGTTGTTCCTGCTGTTGCTCCTGATTTTGCTCCTGATTTTGCTCACCTTCACCTTCTTGTTCTTGTTCCTGCTCTTGCTCAGCGACAGCCTTATGAATCTCTACCCCTTCTTCGGAGACTGTAACCATAATGCTGGTTATCTCATATCCGGGTGGGGCATCGGTTACCCACACCTCAATAGTTCCAGTCTTCGCCTCAACAATTGGCACGCAGCTAGCGCCAGCCAATCCCAGGCTAGTAAACAGGGTCAGGGCAATTACGGCGCTAATGATTCTTTTCATCTTTCTTCCTCCTTCTGCCGCCACAGCGGCTTATTTTATCTCTACACTATATAACGAAAAAACAGTAAAACTGTCAGGATAGTCATAATTCAGAGGTTCTTAAATCTGATTAATTACTATGGCTGATTTAAGAAGGCCTATTGTTTGCCCTGCTGGATGCTTAATTTGACTACCGGCTTGACAATAACCTTGCCGCCCCCAGTAACCGTTACTGATTTATCAGCATCAAAGTCAAGAAGAATAATAGTTGTTTCCCCATCAAACACCTCAAAGGGGCGGACAAACTTTAGTTTGCCACTGGGGAGAACCGCTGGCTGAAGGTCACCATCTCCTATCCTCACTTGCACGATATCAATTGTCATCCTGATTTGAGTGTATTTACCAGCTGTTACCTCCTCTGTGGCCAGAAGCGCGTCTAAATCTGCCTTTTGGAGTGAGAGCAGTTCAAAGGGATTATCCCCGGTTATAGGTATAGTTATCCACACCCCGTCGCCGTCATCTCCTGCCTTATGAACCGCTACTCCTTCTTCAGAGTCCGAGACCGTGACCCAAATCTCTGTTATCCCATATTCGGGTGGAGCATCGGTTACCCGCACCTCAATAATGCCAGTCTTTGCCTCAACAATTGGATACAGCCAAGGTTTAAGAGCAAAAAATCCTGCAACCAGTATCAGGAGTACAGTAGCTACAGTTGCCCACGCTATTGGCCGGGCGAACACCCTGGTGAATAAAGGCTGCTTTTCCCTACTCCTTAGTTCTAGCCTCTCCAGAGCAGCGTTAAAATGCTGCCTTGCCTCCCTCTTAGCACTAGCTGAAGGCACAAATGAGTAAGCCCCCTGGATTTGGAGCATAGCCCGAAGCAACGGCTCAAGCTGTCCCACATACTCAGGGTAATCGGCAAGACACACTTCAAGGCTTTCCCCCTGGTTAATGCGGTCTATGCACTCATCAAGTATTTTATCAAAGTTATTAGCCATT
The DNA here is from genome assembly GCA_011191875.1 of Dehalococcoidia bacterium. Taxonomy (GTDB): domain Bacteria; phylum Chloroflexota; class Dehalococcoidia; order Dehalococcoidales; family W498; genus W498. The sequence goes on from DUFC01000024.1 coordinate 4,816, forward strand.
CTCGTATCTCATTTCAAAGGCTACTAATCTATAACCAACAGCCCACGTAACTTTTCTATGGCAGCCCGTTGCATCTCACGTATGGCCCCATCACTCTTGTTTAAAATGCTACCCGCTTCTTTGGAGGTCAATCCGCTAAAGAAGCGTAATCTTAAGACTTCTCTTTGTTCCCGAGTAAGTTGCTCCATCGCTCTACTCATCCGCTCAAGCTCAATATTCCTCTCGGCGGTAGTAACCGGGTCCACATCAGCTTCTATTTGCACATTATCAAGAGGAACTATCTTGCGCTTTGCCGTTTTCCTTATATGGTCTACTACCAGATTATGGGCAATCCTGAATAGCCAGGCTTGCATCGGAATGCCACGCTCCTTATATGATTTCAAAGATTCTAGAGCTTTCAAAAAGACCTCCCCGGCAATGTCTTCCGCTTCAGTTCTATCACCGGTGTGGACATAAGCATAACGTGCAATCTTGTCATAGTACTCCTCGTACAGGCTGGCCAGTTTAGCCTCGTTATATTTTTTCGCCTCTGTTTTTCCGTTGCCTGCTTCAACACTCATATTTTATAACCTATGACATAAACCTACCTCCCCAGTATACTATAACGAGGCGCCAAAGTTTAGAGGACGGAATGGTACTTATTACCTATTACCATTGCCACCGGCCGTCGTATTGGTCGGAGCGCAAATGTCTATCACTACCTGTACCCACATTTACACTTAACCGAGTGTACTGTGGCTGTTTCAGGCTATCAAGTTCCCTCTTCAATTGGTGAATCCGGCTAATCAATGCAATCTTACGTTCCTCTATACTTTTCATCTTTTTCCCTCCTTCTGCCATCGCAGGAGCTTATTTTCCCTCTATACTATATATAACGGAAACCAGACAAAAACGTCAGGCTAATGGACAAGCCCAAGTTTTCCTCACAACCTTACTTTCTGATTTAATCCCTTAGTGGCGCCCTTAGTCGTGTATATGACTATTGTATTCTCTAAACTCACCAGGAAGGTAGACCCAATGCAAGCATACTGTATGATCGTGCCGCTCTAAAAGGGAAATGGAGGATGCCAAGACTATGATTATGAAAGAGGATATGCCGGCAACTCACGATATATACCCCGTATGTGGGCCCAAGATGTTCAGGATAGGAAAGAGTCAACGCGGATGCTATGAGTATTGGTCTTACCCGAGATGCCGGGGAAATGATTGAGATGCCTAGCCTCCTTGTTACGAATTAAAGAAACTGGTCTTCTGTTAAACGTATGCGTCAATCAATTGAAGCTGTAAGAATAGTTCAAAACATTTTGCCATAAGACAGGAAGTCAGCCAGAAACGAACTCCATTCACATCATACAGAAGCTAAGCTCGCCTTTATTCCGACGCTTCTACAGTTATAGTTGTACCCTTACCTGGCTCGGACTTTATCTCCAGGTTGCCTCCAATTAAGCGGGCTCGTTCTTCCATCCCCAACACACCGAGTTTCCCTTCCCTAGCAAGCTCCCCAGTC
>DUFC01000025.1 GCA_011191875.1 Dehalococcoidia bacterium
AATATTTTGAAGATGATGTTCTGCTACTGCGAGAGGACTTAATGGGTGAGTTAAAAGCTATTAACGACTACCAGAAGCACATCGATGTGCTGAAAAGTGATGAAGCGAAGCTTGTTCTTGAGCACATAAGGGACGATGAAAAGGAACATGTTGCCGAGCTTACCAAATTGATCAGGCAGATGGACGGAACGCAAGAGGCGAAGTTCAAGAAAGAGCAACTGTGACAGCGAATACCAGGGAGTTGTTTACCCTTATTTCCTCTTTACTGCGGCATGAACCGCTTGCTCAATATCTTTAGCCGTTAGTCCATACCTCTGCAGGAGTTCGGCAGGCTTACCCGATTTGGCATAGGTATCTTTAATAGCCACGAACTCCATAGGCACCGGAGAATGTCTGGCGAGCACCTGAGCTATAATACTCCCCAGACCACCGTGCTCCAGGTGTTCTTCGGCGGTAACGATAGCCCCGGTTTCAGCCGCTGCCTTAATAATCGCCGCCTCATCAATGGGCTTGATGGTGGACATATTCAAAACACGGCAGTCTATGCCATCCCGTTTCAGGTTGCCAGCAGCTTCCAGGGCTACTGAGACCATAAGCCCGATAGCGATAATGGTGGCATCCTTACCTTGCCTCATAGCTACTGCCTTACCCAGGTTAAAGCGATAGTTTTCATTATGAACCAGTGGCACTTTAGGACGGCACAGCCTGATATAGAAGGGTCCGTAGCTGGTAGCAGCCACTCTTACTGCCTGAGCCGTTTCAATAGCATCAGCCGTGACGATGACAGTAAAACCGGGGAGGGAGCAAATCAGAGACAGGTCTTCAATAGAGTGGTGTGAGGTGCCATCCTCGCCGACACTAATGCCACCGTGGGTAGTAACCAGCTTGACATTGAGCCCGGGTTGAGCAATAGACATACGAATCTGGTCAAAGCAACGACCAGGGACGAAAACGGCGAAGGTGCTGGCAAAGGGTGTTTTGCCTGAGGCAGCCAGTCCGGCAGCAATACTCACCATATTTTGCTCGGCAATGCCGCAGTCAAAGAAGCGACCGGGGAACTCACCAGCAAAAAATTTGGTCATGGTTGACCGGGATAGGTCGGCATCCAGCACCACGATATCCGGATTCTCCTTCCCCAGCTCAACCAGGGTCTTGCCGTAGGTTTCTCTCATGGAAACCTCTTGAGTCAACTTTTTACTCCAACTCCTTTAGTGCTATTTCCACTTCCTCAGCATTGGGAGCTTTACCGTGAAAATCGAGATTATTTTCCATAAAGCTGACCCCTTTGCCCTTAGTAGTGTGGGCGATGATAATTGTGGGTTGCCCTTTAATCAGTTTGGCTTGGTTAAAGGCGTCAATAAGCTGAGTAAAGTCATGACCGTCAACCTCAATAACATGCCAGCCAAAGGCTTGCCACTTCTTGTTAAAGGGGCTAAGGTTCATAACATCTCGGTTCCAGCCATCAATCTGCTGCCCGTTATTATCCACGATAGCTGTCAGGTTATCCACCTTAAAGTGGGCGGTAGCCATAGCCCCTTCCCATATTTGTCCCTCATCACACTCACCGTCTCCCAGCAGAACATATACCCTGTACTTCTGTGAATTAAGCCGACCAGCCAGGGCTGTACCAACGGCGAAGGATAATCCCTGCCCCAGGGCACCGGCTGACATCTCTACCCCTGGGGTTACTGTCCGGTCGGTGTGACCTTGAAGGCGACTATCCAGTTGTCTCAGGGTGAGTAGCTCCTCTACCGGGAAATAGCCGCACTCAGCCAGAGTGGCATAGAGCAAGGGTGCAGCATGCCCCTTACTCAGAATGAATCTATCTCTATCAGACCATTGAGGGTCTGACGGCTTATGTCGCAATAATCCATAGTAAAGGGAAGTAACAATCTCTACTGCTGACAGGGAACCACCGGGGTGACCACTGCCAGCCTTCCCTGTCATAGTGATGATGTGTCGGCGCAGCCTTTTAGCTACCACCTCCATTTCCTTTGTTGATACTGATGAAAAGACCTCGGCTTTCACACTATCTGCCGAGGTTATTGATGAAGTATCTTTGCCTTTAAGTCGTGGCATCAAACCTCCTTACCCGTTTGATTATACAGTAGTTGCCGACAGAAATCTACAACGAAACTACATACTATCAGCTAGGCTAATTTGATTTTCATACTTATCTCTGCTTAAATTGGTGAGTATAAAAGGAGGAGACAGGTGAAAGGTTTAGCGTTACCAGCCAGTAAAAGAAATGTTCTGGGTAAGAAAACCAGGTTTTTACGCCGTCAGGGTATCATCCCGACTCATCTTTTTGGGCACGGTCTGGAGTCAGTTCCTTTGCAGTGTGATACCGCTGAGCTGCAACGAATTATAGCTCAGGCAGGAACAACCAGACTTATTGCTCTGGAGATTGAAGGGGATAAGCAACCGAGGAGTGTGTTCATCCGTGAAATCCAGCGAGATGCCTGCACTGGAGCGCTGCTCCATATTGACTTCTACCAGGTACGAAAGAAGGAAAGGATAAAGGTAGATGTTCCTATTGTCCCGGTTGGCGAAGCCCCAGCATTGAAAGAAAAGGGGCGCAGCCTAATTCATGGGATTACCAGTCTAAGTGTAGAGTGCCTGCCGGATAGGCTCCCACCTCAAATAGAGGTCGACCTGAGCCCACTGGAGGATGTAGAACAGGCAATCTATGTTAAAGACATCGCTATCAGCCCGGATATTACGGTTATTACCGCTCCCGACCAATTGGTGATGAAGGTCAGTGAGGCGCGTGTGGAGAAGGTGGAAGAGGTGGTAGTAGAGGCTGAAGCAGTAGAGGCTGAAGCAGTAGAGGTTGAAGCGCCGACTGAAGGAGTGGCTGAGGAAAAACCAGAATAGTAACTCTAACTTCCCGGTCAGGTCTGTTGAGCAGGAAAAGGATGAGTTATGCCCACAGTTGAGCTGAATAACATATGCAAGTCCTATAATGACAACCTGGTAGTTAATAATGTTTCCTTCACTGTGGCACAGGGCGAGATATTTGGTTTAATCGGTCCTAATGGTGCCGGCAAGACAACTACTATCAGGATTGTGATGGACATCACTAAGCCAGACTCGGGAGAGATAAGCGTCCTGGGAGAGAGTCTGAATGAGGCTACCAAAAACAGGATTGGCTATCTGCCTGAGGAAAGAGGATTATATAAGAAACTAACTGTGCTCCAGTCCCTCGTCTATTTAGCTTCCTTAAAGGGTATCGAAACCCGGCTGGCAAATAGTAGAGCTGAGGAGCTGCTCAAGCGGGTGGATATGCTGCCTCATAAGGATAAGAAAATAGAGGAGTTGAGCCGTGGTATGGGGCAGATTATCCAGTTTCTGGTTACTATCATGCATAACCCCCAGCTATTAATTCTAGATGAGCCCTTCGCCGGGCTGGACCCGGTTAACACCAAGCTACTTAAGGAAGTAATCCTTGAATTAAGAAGTCAGGGTAAGGCAATTATTCTAAGCACCCATATGATGAATGAGGTGGAGGCACTTTGTGACCGGATACTGATGATAAATAAGGGACGCATCGTTCTCTATGGAGAACTGGCTGAGATTAAATCGAAATACAGGAATAATTCTGTATTTCTTGATTTTGATGGTGTGCTGGGCGAGATAGAGGGCGTAGTGGGGAAGAAGAATAACGGAGAGTATGTAGAACTATTCCTGGATAGAGAAACCCCACCCCAGAAGATTCTGGAACAACTGCTGAGTTGGGGAGTTAGCATTAATCGGTTTGAAGTATCCACCCCCTCCCTGAATGAAATATTCCTTCAGGTTGTGGAGAAGGGGCGATGAATAAGACGATTCTAATACTGAAGCATGAGTTCGGGCAGACAATACGGAGAAAATCGTTTATCATAATGACCCTTGCCTTTCCCTTACTTGCTCTTATCGCCATCGGGATATTTGGCTTTACTCAAGGGATGGAAAAACCGGCTCCTCCTGGCGAAGTAGTAATCATCGGCTATGTAGATGAGATGGGTGTCTTCAGCGGTTATACCGAACAGCCGGGTGAACCCACTGTTATCCTTATTGGCTACGAAACACCCGAAGAAGCCACCGGTGCCCTGCTGGCGGAAGAGATTAGCGAGTATTTCATCATCCCCTCGGATTATATGACTACGGGTGTAGTTGCCAGATACACCCTTGAGCGGGAGCTAGAACCACCGGGAGAAATCCGGTGGGCAATAAAAAGTTTTCTATTAAGCAACCTTCTACGAGAGCAAACCAGTCTGGAGGTAACGGAGCGAGCCAAGGCGCCCATGGCACTGACCAGTATAAGGCTGGATGAAACGGGGCAAGTAGCTACAGACCAGGGTGGATTTGGTGCCTTTATTGTTCCTTACCTATTCAGCATTCTACTCCTTATGGCTATCTTTACCTCATCGGGTTTTCTGCTTCAGGGTTTGGGTGAGGAGAAGGAGAACCGGGTAATTGAAATCCTGCTCTCTTCTGTTTCTGCCCGACAGCTACTTACCGGGAAGGTGCTGGGGCTTGGTGCCGCTGGTTTGCTTCAGATGCTTATCTGGCTGCTTTCAGCCGGAGTGCTGGCGAGAATGGCATCAACCACCATCGGCGGCTTACTGAGCACACTTCAGATACCAAGCAATCTTTTAGTCTTGGGGCTAGTGTATTTTATTCTTGGCTATCTGCTCTTTGCCATTCTGATGGCTGGCGTGGGTTCTATCAGCCCCACTGCCAGGGAAGGGCAACAGCTATCAATGATTTTTACCATGTCCGCAGTCATACCCTTCATGATAGCTCCCTTTATAATGAATAACCCTAGCCATGTAGTCACTCAAGTCCTTACCCTGTTTCCCATCACCGCCCCGATAACGGTGATGATAAGGCTGGGCTTGACTGATATTCCTACCTGGGAGCTGATAGCCAGTATTAGCCTGCTGGTAATAGTCATCATTGGCTCTCTAGTACTGGCAGCTAAGGTTTTCCGAACTTTTCTCTTGATGTATGGTAAGCGGCCCAGATTGAGAGAAATCATCAAGAGTTTACGAGAGGCATAGTCAAGCTGTTACCTTTGAACCGGGTTGAAGTCATTGAGGGCGTTCTGTTATAATCCAGCTATGATTATCGACTTTCACACCCATATATTCCCACCCCAGATAAAGAAAAACCGCAGCAAGTATATTGATATTGACCCTTGTTTTGCTATTCTCTACTCTAACAAAGATGCCAAACTGGCTACGGCTGATGAACTTGTTGCCAGTATGGATAAAGACGGGGTTGATATTTCAGTTATTGTCAATTACGGCTGGACTACTCATGAGTTGTGTGTTGAAACCAACGACTACATCCTGGAGTCAATAGCCCGCTATCCCCAGAGACTGGTGGGTTTCTGTGCTGTTCAGCCACAGTCGTATGAAGCTGCCATTGCTGAAGTTGAGCGCTGTGCTAAAGGGGGGATAAGGGGGGTTGGCGAGATGAGACCGGATATGCAATTATTCGACTTCAGGGATGAGGAGGTGATGGAGCCTTTTATCGAGGTAATGAGGAAGCATAAGCTAATTCTGCTTACTCATTCCTCTGAGCCGGTAGGTCATGACTATCCGGGCAAGGGGAGCATTACTCCAGAAGTGCTCTACCCCTTAATTACCAGATTCCCTGATATAACTGTAGTCTGTGCCCATTGGGGTGGTGGCTTACCCTTTTATGCTTTGATGCCTGAGGTAAAACGGGCTATGAGCAATGTCTTTTTTGATACGGCAGCTTCACCCTATCTTTATACTTCCCAGATATATAATCAGGTGACCCAGCTTATCGGAGCAGATAAGATTCTTTTCGGCAGTGATTACCCGCTGATAGCCCAGGCCAGGTATATAAAAGAAATCAACTCTCTGGATTTGCCTGAGGCAACAAAGAACCTGATTCTATCAGGTAATGCCCAGAGGTTACTGGATATTGAAGGTAAGCAGTAAGCTATGGAGCAAGTTCGCTCTTTTATTGCTATTGAGTTACCTGACAAGTTAAAACTGGGACTTGTTCAATTGCAGGCTAGGCTGAAATTAGGCAAGCAGCCCTGGGTGAAGTGGGTTGACCCATATAGCATTCACCTGACACTGAAGTTTCTGGGCAGTATTGCTGTAGATAGGATTAGCGAAATAACCAGGGCAATGGAAGAAGCGGCTCAGGCAATAC
>DUFC01000026.1 GCA_011191875.1 Dehalococcoidia bacterium
TGCTTCAAAGATTGAGTAGGTCTTTATACCAGGCTCCCCCACTCCACCAGGTGTTAAAACATGTAATCGTTTGAGGAAAGATGGCAAAGGTTCAGCTAAAGACTTACGGAAGAATTGCACAGCCTCAGCACCATCAATGGCTGTGGTAACATCATAGCCATCTTTTTCAAGATTATATTTTAGTGTGGTTAACAAGTTCGGGTCGTCTTCTACAACTAGAATCTTATTTTGACTCATTCTGACATAAGTATATCCTTAAACCGATTGTTATCTCAAATTGTGTGCTACTACAGGTAGTAAAGGAACAATTTTCTTAACTGGTCATTTAGTCTCGGCTGGAGACCTGAAGAACTAGTATCTATACACAAAGAGCAAAGGTTTTGGGGAAGGTTTTAGTTCTACCTTTTGACATGCACGGTCTACAACCTCTCTATTTTGAAGCTAAATTTCCCCAATTTTCTGAAAATCCCTAAAATAAAGCCTTTCTTTGAGCACCTGATTCGTTAATAAAGGGGGGTACGATGACAGGAATTAACTACAGCCTTGCTCGCCTGATAGAAAGTTATGCGTTCTGTTTGAGCACGGAAGGCAAAAGCACTAAAACAATCAAATGGTATACCACCAACCTGAAACGATTCGCACAGTTCCTAAGTAATAATCAACTGCCAGACTCGGTAACTGAAATCACTAAAGAAGAAGCCCGCCAGTTTATCTCCCACCTGCAGACCGAGGTAACAAGGTGTTAGTCATGAACAAGATAGGAAATATAGAGCACATGATTTAGTGACATCTCAACCCGCGTTATCTTTCTTATAAGACTCGTCTGTGTACCAATAGCGGTATTACTTGCTCGATAGTAAACTTAGTGTATAATATCTGAGGAGTTAATAGCAATAGGTATAATTGTTGTCAAGTCCTATTGCCTGTTGGAGACAAGGAGTCGAGCATAAATGCCGAGCCTGAGAGCTTTCTTCACTAATATGTCAGTACCTATGCCACTTCACCGGAAGTTCTACCTATTATTTCGCAACAACCTAATTAAAATTATAAAAAGGCAGAGCTGCTGTGGTCATCCGGGGGAGCCCGGTTGTTGAGAGTAAGCAAAATGACTCCCGGTTCGGGAGGATTGCAGGAGATACCGGGGGTGTGTAATAAGTCGGCGGTATAGCCGAATTAATTGTTGCTAAAGGGTGTAACTCACCATGTTGTTGATAATAATCCTAGCCGCCGTCTTGGTATCATTCCTTTTACTGCTTGCTGTTGCTTCTCGCAGTGTCACTATCCCCAGACAGATCGGCCCTGACGAAGGAATTGACGATAACGAAATAGTGAAAGCGTATGACAGAATCAGTCAATGGCCACAGTTTAGGGTCATCAGGCGAATCATCATCCACGAACTGAAAAGGCATTATCCCCAGGGTACGCTCGTAGATGTCGGATGTGGTCCAGGTTATCTCCTGGCAGACATGGCTCGGGTATTTAACGATCTCAAGTTTATTGGGGTGGATATCTCCTCACAGATGGTAGAAAAAGCTACTGGTAATATTGCCAGTAAAGGATTTATTGAGCGGGTTAGCTTCCGGGTTGGAGACATACAGGAGCTTCCATTTGAGTCCAACAGTCTTGATTTCGTAGTGAGTACATTGTCTCTACATCACTGGTTGCAGCCCAGTCAAGGCTTCGAGGAGATATTGAGAGTGCTCAAGCCTAGCGGCCAGTTCCTCGTCTTTGATTTGAAAAGGAACAGCCCCCGGTTGGCCTACTGGTTAGTTCGATTCGCTCAGTCACTAATACTGCCCACTGCCTTAGGGCGTATTAATGAACCCACCAGTTCATTTCTGGCCAGCTACACACCAACTGAAATCGAAGATCTAATGCAAGATACAGGATTCACAACATGGCGAGTTCGAGCAGGACTATTCTGGTCATTCACATGGGGACAGAAGTAGGCTTATGATTAAACAGGCAATGCAAGACCAAGCCTTGCCCTAATGCTAATCACTATTAAATGGTGGTTCGAGATGAAAGAGCACATCCTCAAAACACCGATGGAACTCCCCCTGAAACTTACTGAGGTATTTCCCTTCTTCTGTGATACGGTAAACCTCGAAAGAATTACACCACCGGAGCTGCACTTTCAAATTACTACGCCACAGCCAATTGAGATTACTCTTGGTACTGTTGTTGATTATAGGCTTCAGCTTTATTCTATATGGTTTCGATGGCAGTCTGAAATAACCGTGTGGCGACCTCCTCACGAGTTCGTCGATGAACAGATTCAGGGACCCTATCGGCTTTGGATCCACAGGCACCAGTTCTACGAGGAAAACAGCACTACAGTTATTCAGGACACAGTTCGCTACCAATTACCCTTGTGGCCACTGGGAGAAGCTATCTATCCTTTGCTAAGAATACAGCTTGGACGTATATTTAAATACAGACAACAGGCGACACGGGATGCCCTGTTAGGAAGAGAATAATGAATATACTCATCACCGGGTCAAGTGGTCTTATCGGTACATCTTTGGTGCGGTCTTTTAAATTATCAGAGAATACCGTTCTGTCATTATCAAGGAAACCAGAAACGGGCGGTTTCAGATGGAACCCGACTAGGGGTGAAATAGAATTACCCCGTAATGTAAATGTTGATGCTGTGATTCATCTGGCAGGTGAGAACATCGCTAGAGCTCGATGGAGTAAAAGGCAGAAGGAATCAATCCTCGATAGCCGGGTTAAAGGTACTCGATTGCTGGTCGCTAATATCATCAGCCTCAAGCCTACACCGAAAACACTGCTCTGCGCTTCCGGTATTGGCATTTATGGTGATAGGGGTGATGTTCTTCTTGATGAAGACGATCAGCTAGGGGAGGGTTTTCTAGTAGATGTAGCTCGAGAGTGGGAGTCGGTTACCATGTTAGCTTTAGAGTCAGGCATACGAGTTATTAACCTCCGTATGGGGGTGGTAATAAGCAAAGAAGGTGGTGTTCTTAAGAGACAACTGCCACTATTTAAGTTTGGCTTCGGTGGTATCCTGGGCTCCGGAAGTCAGTATATGAGTTGGATAGCGATTGATGATGTTGTTAGAGCTATTGAGTACATTTTGAATAATGAAGACGTCAAAGGTCCAGTAAATATGGTCGCACCGAATCCGGTACGCAATAGAGAGTTCACGAAAACACTGGGAATTGTCTTAAAACGCCCTGCAATTCTAAGAGTGCCAGCGTGGGCCATTCAAGCTGTTTATGGAGAAATGGGAAAAGAATTGCTGCTTACAAGCACCCGTGCTTTACCACGTCGCTTACTGTCAAGTGGGTTTGATTTTCAATTTCCGTATTTAGAGGATGGATTAAGGCATGTACTAGGAAGAGAAATCTAGTGTATTCTTAAAAATGAGGGTCGATTCATACGGGGATGAAGTGGCTATTGAGGAACATATGAACAGCGATGATTTATGTGGAAATAGACATTTAGAACCTCTATGGCAAAGAGGCTATTTAAAGACTGCTAAAGGTATAGACTAAATGCTGATGTTGTGAGGAATGAGTAAATGAAAAATATGACGGGACTCATAAAAGAAGTTAAAAGATTATGTGCATCACAGCGACTTTGTGTGCTTGCTACACAGTCTGAAGGACGACCCTACAGCAACCTTGTAGCGTTTGCTGAGACAGATGAGTTGCAGAGTCTCATTTTTGTGACCAATCGTAATACCCAAAAATACACCAATTCGATATCAAATAATAAAGTTGCGATGATGATAGATAGCAGAACAAACCAGCCATCAGATTTCAATACCGCACTTGCTGTGACTGCACTAGGAACCGTTGAGGAAGTAGCCGAAAGTGAGCATGATGTAATCCTAAGCATATATCTTTCCAAGCATCCTTACCTAGCAGAATTTGTAAAGATGCCAGATCAAGCGTTTATGAGAGTGAAGGTAACCGAGTATGTAATAGCACATTTTGACAGAGTGCAGGTTATCCATTTTGATGATCCAAAATAATAGACACCGATGTTTAGGCATTACCTATAGTCAGCTATAGTCCCCCATTGTTCAATCTTGTTAAATCTTAGATTAGAAGAATGAAAGTGGATATTTACTGGGATTTGGTCAAGGTCCGGATTTTGCTGAAAGATGGTACGGTCACCATATCTAATAGCTTCTAATACCAACGGTAATTCAGATCTGAAGATGTCATATCGCCATTTGGCCCTGCCAACAACAAATCCTCCGCTTACATGACAATATGCATTAAATTCTATGTCACCCTTGTTACTAACAATTTCAGCGAGCACTTCGTCTCTCATCAATCTGGTGTAGAGCTTGGAAATCTGCCCTTTATCATAGTCATGCCCTATAAAGAGAAAAAGTTCTCCAGTTAAATCTGAGTGAGTCAGCGTATAACGCCGGGGTAAACTGAGCTTATCCGCCACAGTATCTGATAAAAAGGTAACATGTAGTTTCTCTGGATTTAAACGTTCCATACTATACTATCATACGCTCTATAACTGACTTATCCGCCCCGAAATATACCTTATTGTCCATACGTGCTATGGATCTGCGGACAAGACGTGGCTTCTTAAGCATCAGTTCGATGATATCACTACGGCTGAGCTTTCCCTTTTTCACCCCAAGCTTTTTAAAGCTGGGACTTCTGAGGTTGAACATTTCTGTTGCCGGTTTTCCCTGGAGTAGCTCCTCTATTTCTGTACGACTGACAGGATCCTTGAAGAAATCGCGCTCGTTGATTTCAACCTCTTTTTGCGAAAGAAACTCTTTCGCTTTTTGGCAAGTGTTTCATTTTACCCAACAATAGAAGTCAATTTTCATAGCCATGGTGAGGCTCTCCTTTCATAATTATTAATCGTTTGGAGTGGTAATATGAGAATACATTTGGTGGTTATGATTTGAAAAGAGCCGCCCAGATTATTGCATCCAAAATAGCGGTATGGAAAGCAAAATAACCGCTACCTGCGACTGCCAACCAGTACGAAACTCCGGGAATTTTTGTCTGTAGCGTTAGGAGCGCCCAGACAAGAGCAATTGATCCTATTCCTACAAGGGCAAGGACAGTTCGTATTCCAATCCACATACCTGGGTTCGGATTGCCGATATAGGCATTAGTTAATGGCATCCAGAGAGCAGAAGGGATGAGAATGACCAGGAATATGGCATAAAACAAACCGAAGCCAAATAAACCGGAGATCCTTGTCTCGGCCGGGACAAGCCGGAACAGAATGAAGAAGAGAAAAGCAAAATAACCGAGCGCAGATAGTATCATAGAGACCCCATATATCGGCCTGATATTCGCCGGGACTCCTCCCCAGAGGGCATTAGCTCCCCCTGTCGGTGTGTTGAGCCCGAAAATATAGCTTCCAATAACGGCCACCCCACCAAGTATGTTGATAATGAGAAGAATAATCTGCTGTGTTCCCATTGTAATTCACCTCCCTATTCGTTTGCTTTAAGCTGCCTTAGCGCAATCACTAGAACTCCAGGACCGCCGTGTACGCCTAGTGCGGCTCCTAGCTTCGCTATCAATATCTTGTCTGCGGGTAAAAATTTGGTTAATCGCTGCTTCAATTTATTTGCTTCGTCAGGCACAGCGCTATGCACAATCATTAACTCCTGTATAGGTATTTTATTTCCGATGTAATCATAGATTCGGTCTATTCCTTTTGCCCTTGTGCGGACAAGTCCAGCACGTACGATTTCTCCATCACTGAAAGTTAGTAAAGGCTTTACATCGATAATATTAGCGGCCGCAGCCACTGCCTTACTGATTCGTCCACTCCGGGCAAGGTATTTCATGGTATTAAACATACCAAACATGTGTACTTGATCTATTACCTTATGTGTTTCTGTAATAATATCCTGAATACTTGCTCCCTCCTTCGCCAACCGTGCTGCTGCCATGACCACGAGTGCTAACCCAGCAGAGTTGAACTTTGAATCAATTACTTCGATGGGGCACGGCGTCTCCATTGTCTTAGTAGCAAGTAAGGCTGAATTAAACGTACCGCTGATCTTTGCCGAGATATGGATTGATACGATGCTATCAACATTGTTACAGTATTTCGAATATACCTTTGTAAAGTCTTCTGGGGTGGGTTGAGAAGTTGCCGGATGAATAGGTAGGCTGGTCTGCTTTTGGAAGAATTCGTCGCTGGTTATTTCTTCAACATCGCGGTAGACCACATCACCGAATCGGATATACACCGGTACTATGGTGATGTCAAGGGCATCCCCTAGTTTTGTAGGAATATCCGATGTGCTATCGGTGATTACCTTTACTTTCATAGCTGTAACCACCATTTGTATATCAGGTTTTTTAATATACTTTTCTTCTGATGATTTGTACTATTATTCCAACAGTGATGAGCACCATACCAACAATAGTAATGATTATTACACTTTGGACAGGAGTAGGATCAGTAAGACGTTTTAGTAATATGCCGAGCAGTGCCCAGTCAACAACCAGACAGTAAAATATATCGTTTCGTGTGAGTAGAACACCCAATGTAATCCCAATACCGACGATAATAACGGCTATAGCCCAGAACGGTTCACCCAATCCAAACGCGTTCCAGTTAAGATAAACCAGTAAGGCAGTAACATTAGCGATTGTGGCTATGGTTATCCAGCCTAGGTATATGCTAAAAGGGAGATGTACAACATATTTCTCAATTCGGGGTGAATCGGATTTACCAATCCGTAACTTCAGATACATTGTAATTAGAGTTGCTAATAGTATAAGCATTAAAACAAGTGATAGAGGTACAACTTCATAATGCCAGGCGAAGATCCAGCCAATATTAGCCAGACAGGAGACAAAGAAAAATACACTAATATTCTCAATAAACGACGACTTCTCTGGGTTGTTCCTGGTGGCTACGATCAATCCGTATATAACGAAGATAGCTAGCAGGATATATATGACTCCCCAAATAGAAAATGTCAATCCTGCGGGCACAAATAAGTTGGGATATTGATCGGACAGCTCCCCAGCTGTCTTACCGTTTATGGGAAGAGCATTAGAGAGTCCGTTTACCACGACAGTACCAAGAAATCCAATCAAATTTAAAATGGCCAGAAATAGAAGTCGGCCTCTACTCATGGTATCCTCCTTTCATCGTATGGCAACAATATACCTCCTTTTTGTTACTGTCAATACCCAAGCCCAGAAATAATAGCTAATCATCAACCATATTACCACGTCAGAAGTAAAGTGAGAAGTAGAGTAACAAGAACGTTTTTGGATTGTTGAAAAATGGGGATAACTATGTTATGGTCTATTTAGCAGGTGATAGCGAAAAGAGGTCAAATAAAAGAGCACCTGATTCGTTAAAAAAAGAGTCATATTCTTAGAGGATTTACGTTCAGGAATTGTGAAAATCGGGGGGAAATTAGCACATGACTTTTAATCAGGATTAGCTGCTTACAAAGGCAAATACCGCTGTAAACGCCATATCCTTGGTTCTATCTATGGAACCCATCGTTCTACCAAAGCTGGGAGACCTTCCTTGCCAGCAAGTTTTGAAAAGAATCAGGGTGTCAAGACACTAGGTCAACCGACACCCTGATTTTATCGTTTTTGCGGTCAAATATCAACAAGGTGACAAAATGCAGTTTCGTTGCATACAGAGGGGACGATACCTAGAACCTTTCGCAATCGTCACCATCTGTTTTCAGAAAGAGTCTTTTCGATCACCTTTCCTTGGTTGGTATAACATTGGCTTGGAGAATAAAAATAGTATATATGACCGAAAATATGACGACTTGGAATTCAGCTCCCTTTACTTGATAGGACGATATTTTCTTTGGATAGCAGGCGTGAAAAATAACCTACAACTGCCCAGACAATAACCGTACCTACAAAATACCACAAAGTGAAGGACCATAAGGCCAGATTAATAGCTCCCGTGGCGATCCCTATTGGGAGTCCCATCATTAACCCGAATCCGACGATAAAAGATGGCGCTATGGCTATTTCAGGGTTATTGGCAAGAGAAAACAACACAATGAAGGCAAGCAGCCCAAAGAATAACAAGGGATTAATGATAAAGCCAGTAACCAGTGCTGGGATTGGAAGGACTAAATATCCTGTCGCCGGGTTTATGGTTATTAGATTAACCACCAGCAAAACTAATAAAAGCGCAATAACCGAGATACCAAACCCAGGCAGGAAAATTGCCAGGCATTTCCCTATCCATAGGGACCCAAGTCTAAGTGGCGTAGCCAGCAGACACTCGATATTGCCATTGATTTTCTCTTTAGTTAAAGGTAGGGTGGCAAAAGCCCAAATGAAAGCCATAAGAATAAGAAGGGGAAGATAATAGGCGACGAGACTGATTATTAATTCTAATACTGGTCTAGCGAACTCTTCTCCCAGCCATGCCTGTCTGCTTAGAACGATACTGATTCCTGCTGCCGCAGCAATGGTAATTACAGCTGCTACTATGACCATAATCCGAAAGGCATTGGTCTGCCTTAGCTCTCGAAAATCTCTACAGAGGATGACATTCATTGTTCTCAAATCGGGCTCCTAGCAAGAGAGGACTATCCTCTCTCTTGTAAGACGCGGCCGCAATAAAATAGCAATAACAACGATAATCACAGACAGGGCGAGATTCGCAACTGTGAATAACCAAGATGCAGCGTCTAGAACATGGCGTATGCCAAGATTAATCATCAGTGCGGCAAAGACAGGCAGAAATACCTGGACAATCACATTGGCGGTAGCAGGTTTACCGGCTAGCCCGATAATGTGTACCAGCAGGCTCAAACCAAGATAGATAATCGGTACTGCTACAAAGCTGCTAATGGCCATCCATGGGTTAATCAGGAAGCCTATCCTGGGAACGAAGTATATATAGTTAACAGCTAATAGGGAAATTAAACCCAGCACCTCTCCCAAGACTAGACCGGGCAGGAAAACAGCCAGGCTTTTGCCTGTCCAAATATGGCTCGCTTTGAGAGGCGTAGCCAGGAGGGCGGTTATGTTGCCCCGTGACTTCTCCCGCATCATTGTTTGGGCAAAAACATTCATATTTATCCCCAGTCCGATAAGGCAGGCACCATATATGGTTACACTGAGAAACATTTCTAATGTATGCCTATCGGGTATTTCCGTCTTCATCGCCGGAGCTATCGCGAGAAGGCAGAACGCCAGAACCAAGCTAATAGCACATATTAACACCACTGCAATTAATACAGCGACGATAATATTTGATCGCAGGTTATTCCTGATACTGACTGAGGTTATTAAACCGATATCTTTCATATCTGTTCAACCTCTTTTAGCATAGCGGAATACATTTCTTCCAATGTTGCTTCTTTCCGGGCAGCTCCTTCGATTTTTACCCGGCGCTCGGTTAACCAGCTTATGATATCCGAGACCTCCATGCCTTCTTGGGGAGAGAAGATGAGACGTTTTTCCTGGTTTTCCCGCAAACCCAGTTTGGGTAGGCTTTTCAGTTCATCTAAAATTGTTTGGGGAACTTCACTTGCTGTCTCAATTACCACGGTGCCGCTACTCATACCCCTCCGCAAACTGTCTGTCTCACCATAGAGTTTGATTTCGCCCCGGTCTATCAAAGCGATACGATTACAGATTCTCTGTACCTCATCTAAGTTATGGGAACTCAGTAACACTGTTTTGTTCTTTTGATGAGCCAGATTGAGCATGATCTGCCTTACCTCTATCTGCCCTGACGGATCAACTCCAGCTGTAGGTTCATCCAGGACAAGCACTTCGGGTTCATGAACCATTGCTCTGGCTAGAGCCAGCCTCTGCCTCATGCCCTTAGAATAGGTGCCTACCTTATCTTGTGCCCTGTCGCTTAAGTCGACAGCTTTTAGGAGCTCGGCAATCCTCTGCCCAACATCGGATACCCTATAGATTCGCGCATAAAACCCCAGGTTCTCTTCAGCGGTCATATTATCGTAAAGGCCGTCTGGATCGAGGGCGAAGCCAA
>DUFC01000027.1 GCA_011191875.1 Dehalococcoidia bacterium
ACCTCCACGTTAGCCACATCAGCCTTGATATAGGCATGAGTAGTGCCTGCAGAGGAGGGCATCATAACTTGACAATTACCAGCATCCACATCCAGTCGAAGCTCGGTTACTTCAAGTTCGCTAAGAGAGAGTTCCATATTACTCGCCGCCGACTTGATGATAAGAATTAAAGGTATATTTCTGGTGAGTCTGACCTCCCACTTAACCCCAACTTCGCCCCAGAACTGCTGATTAACTCGCTCTGTGCTCAAATAAAGCCTGCCTTCGCCTTCCTGTTGATGGAAATCCACACTTATTTTTCCATGACTGTTCCTCACCTCAGAGTCTGCCTCCATAAAGTTTAGTGAGCCAGGTCCAGAAAATCCAGGCACCGCTATATACAGTTTCTTGCACACGGTTTCGCCTATGAGTTTTATAACTATCAATCTCAGCACTAATGCTAATGAGGCTCGCCTACTGGAAGTTTATGTCAGTGCCTTATCAGGTGATGATGGGATCAACACTCAAATCATATACGGGGACCCTGATAGGCTTGTGATAACTAACACCAGCACTTCGTCTGTCCAACTTAATGTTATTGTTTACAAGCGTCTGCTGTCCTAGTGACGAAAATATCTAGGCTGAAGAACTTAAGAACAATGAAGAAAATAGGTGCTGATAGTTTCCTAAAGGATAAAATATCTGCGTATTTGCTTTGCTAGTCCTTGCCCTTCTGGTCACCGAAGATAAACTTTGGGCCTCACTTGGTCAATATAAACATGAAATGCACAGACCCAAATCTGTGTCTCTCATTTTCTTGGTAGCGGGGACTGGATTCGAACCAGCGAGCTTCGGGTTATGAACCTGACCAACTTACATAGCTAATGCCCTATTTAACAATTTGGTTTATTGTTACACCACAATTGGGTCTGTTGTTTAAGCGAAGGTCACTCCTCCGAAGTGCATCGGGGAGCTAGCTCTTATCATTCGGAGAGTTCTTCAATCTGCTGCCTGGCTAATGTAACCTCCAGCCTGGCGTAATAGTCTCCAGGCGAGCTCATTGATGTTCCTCGGCTTCCGGATACTCTTCCACTTCCTTAAAACTATTGGCACTTAGGTAGCGAGGTTAAGGCCAATCTGTAACTATGCTAGCTCGAACCCGAGCAGCGTATAGTCTTCTTATGCAGACGATTCTAAGACTCTGCCTTCTCAACTTCCCAACTATATTCTACATTGCCTTTTGCTAGTCCTGAGGAGTCGCATTCTGTATAGGTGGCTTTGATTTCCTCAAAACTCAAGGAAATACCCTCCAGTGGGGCATCTACAGCCTGAACTATAAATGGTCCGGTGGATGGCATTGTGGTATCTGGAGCAAGAGCAATTAGGGCGTATGCTAGTGGATTGCTTCCACTCATTTCATAGCTCGTTATCATCACATTCTTCAACTCGTAGGCGTAAAACGTACCTTGACATGTACTACCTTCGGAAGGACCAGTGAGGTGTATTTCCACCTTAGGAAAAACCTTACCCATACAAATAGATTCAGCGAGTTTAGGTGATGCCTTGTCTAGCTGTTTGACAATCACGATGTCCTCAAAAACAACTATTCCTCTTTGTCGAGCAGCACCTGTAGTGCCACTAACTGGCTGGATAATCGGCTGGCTGAAGGATACTATTTCACTCCAGCCCTCGTGGCCCGCGACCTGCGATTCTCCATCAATGCCATCGAATTTGACATATGCACTGCTGTGAGCAGATGAGTCTACGGTGTCTTCTTCATCAACAGGTTGTTGCTGACAACCAACTACCAATACCAGTGACAGCAAGACAATTAAGCTAATTGTCCAATAGATTATTAATTTTTTCATTTGTGAAACCTCCTTCATTTGCTGATTTCATAATATCTACAGTATAACCCCCAAAATCCCAACCTCATGGTTATACTCTTGGGGTCTTTCATTTCTCTCTTAGTACGACACTTCAAATAATATACTTGTATCTATTACCCCCTTTTTCAAACTTATTATGAACGATAAGCCATTCACGGAGAAAATGTCAATAGCCTCCTCAGTTAACAGAGGCTCGTTTTATCACCTGTTTGTACAAATTGATGAACTGTGGCCTTCTTCCAGGTAATTTATTTATCGTGGGTTTCGTGCCCTTTTCCTCTTCGGAACAAACATCCCGACCTTGGACTTATACTCACAATATGCTCGGCCAAATCTGCGTTCCAGCTCCTTCTCCTCAAATAACACTCGCACGTAGATGATGACTATGGCTAGAATCGCTATCATTAGACCAACAGCCGACCTAAAACCAGTAGCCGCACTAAATGCCAAAAGGACACAGGATAAGCAAATCGGATGCCTAATATAAGAATAAATACCCTTGGTAACTAGCGTAGATTTATCACGGCCGCTTAAGACCCTGAGGGAACAGGCTTTCACTCCGAGGACTATAAGCGCCACACCTGGAACGGCAAGAAAAGCACAGATAAGATAACCGACCCACTCTGCCATCGGCAATAAAGGCAAGCCCGCTCTATTGGCAAAGAAACTCACGATAATTACAACTATAAGCCAGGGCACTGTTAAGTAACCTCTCCTATCCCCCAGGAACTTGGGGAGAAACCCGGTATCATGATAATGCCACGAAAAGCACTTTCAGGGCAAATCACCTCTCTAGGCTACGGTCACAATCCCTCTAACGCATAAAGCGGGCTTGGCTAACTTACAAAGCACTCCCACGGAGCGAACTTCTTCAGCGTATTGTCTGGTCACAAATCGATGAAATATATGCTTATAAGTTATATTTTAGTGTGTTTTCCACCCATGCTTAGAAATGAATAGTCATAGCTCATGGTATACGGCATTGACCGATGGGGATAGGGGGTGTTATCCTGTTACCTAAATAGCTTCAGTTTAGTTTCATAGCTCCAGTGGAAATAAAGGGCAGAAAGTAGCATAGCCTTATCAATTATTGTCCAGGAAGGTTAGTTTGAGTAAACAGGATTCATTTTACAGACAATGGCAACGCTGGTTTCCTGAAAATGGAGACCAGGGACGTGAGCCACCAGCCAAGCGTGGATGGATGACCACCAGGGTATTCCTAATAATTGCTGGGGTCATATCTCTGTTTATTCTGATAAACCTGTTGAAGGGAGTCTATACTGAGTGGCTCTGGTTTGACAGCTTGGGATATGGTAGCGTCTATACCACTGTCTTGACAACGAAGGTGCTAGTCTTCTTCTGTGCAGCCATCATCTTCTGCCTGTTGTTTTTAGGCAACTTGGTGTTGGCTACACGTTTGGCACCTAAAGCGGAAGCACATTTGTGGCCTTGGTTATTAGTAGGCCGACTGCAGCGACTATCTAAATGGAGCATTATCACAGGAACGGTAATGTTCAGTATAATCTTCGGGCTAATAGCTCAGAGCAACTGGGAAGTCATACTCCGGTTCTTCAACGGGCAGCCCTTTGGCATTACCGACCCCGTTTTCCATAAGGAGATTAGCTTCTATATCTTCTCACTACCTTTCCTTAACTCACTACGTGGCTGGCTCATGGGAGCGCTGATAGTCACCCTTCTTGGCAGCGTGGGGGTATACTTTCTAAGTTATGGTATGCAACGGTTCAGATTTAATTTTGCTAGGCCGGTACTAGCCCATGTTGGCGGATTGGTTATAGCCATCCTAGGTCTCTTCGCCTGGGGTTACTGGCTTGGCATCTGGGAACTAGTCTTCTCCAGCCGTGGGGTAGTCTTCGGAGCCAGCTATGCTGATATGCATGCCAAACTTCCAGCACAGTGGATTCTTCTAGCAGTAATGCTCATCTTTATAGTAATCATCCTGCTTACCATATTTCGACGTAACTTTCGCTGGCCGCTCTACGGTCTCGGTGCCTGGATAGTAGCTATTATCCTCGTTGGCACTATCTTTCCCGCCGTTATACAACGCTTTCAGGTGCAGCCCAACGAGTTAGCCCGGGAGAAACCCTATATCGAGTATAATATCCAATTTACCAGAGAGGCATTCGCTTTGAAAGAGGTAGAAGAGCAGTCCTTTCCTGCAGAAAAGGCACCAAGTTATGAGGATGTGGCTCAAAATGAGGTAACCATAGACAACGTCAGGCTCTGGGACCATCGTCCGTTAAAGGATACTTATAACCAGATCCAGTCCATTCGACTCTATTACGATTTCTATGATGTCGATGTCGACCGCTATGTAATCGATGGTAACTACCGTCAGGTCATGTTATCGGCCCGAGAATTATCTTTGGAGAAATTGGTAGGAGAGGCGCAGACCTGGGTCAACCGTCAACTGCAGTTCACCCACGGCTACGGTGCTGCGCTAAGCCCGGTTAATGAGGTTACTACAGAAGGGCTGCCCGTGTTGCTGGTAAAGGATATACCCCCGGTTGGTAGCTTTAGTATAGAGCGACCGCAGATATACTTTGGAGAAAAGACGAATAATTATATAATTGTGAAAACAAAGACCCAGGAGTTCGACTATCCTATGGGTGACGAGAATGTCTACGGTTACTACGAGGGAAAAGACGGAGTTAGTCTGGGTAGTTTCATCCGTCGATTGGTCTATTCCTGGCAATTTACTGACTTTAATATCCTTATCAGCGGCGAGTTAACTCCAGAGAGTAGGGTGCTATATTATCGGAACATCCAGGAGAGGGTGACCCACCTGGCACCATTTTTGAAGCTGGACAGTGACCCCTATCTGGTAGTGATGGACGGAAGGTTACTCTGGATACAGGACGCCTATACCACTACTGACCGCTATCCTTATTCTGAGCCGCTTGGAGGTGGACTAAACTATATTCGCAACAGCGTTAAAGTAGTTATTGATGCCTATGATGGCAACGTGACCTTCTATGTCACCGACCCGGACGATGCCTTGATACGAACCTATCAGGCCATCTTCCCCGACCTCTTCGTGTCTATAGAGCAGATGCCCGAGGACTTACGAGCCCATTGGCGATATCCCGAGGACATGTTTGATATCCAGGCTTCAGTATACCAGACCTACCATATGCAGGATGCTCGGGTATTCTACAATAAGGAAGACATGTGGGAGGTGCCTAGAGAGGTCTATGCCGGCACAGAACAGATTATGGAGCCCTACTATATCATCATGCGTCTGCCTGATGAAGAGAAGGAGGAGTTCCTGCTCATGTTGCCTTTCACCCCGCAAAACAAGAATAATACCATAGGCTGGCTGGCTGCCCGCTGTGATGGAGAAAACTATGGCAAGCTGCTTGCCTACCATTTCCCCAAGGAGCGCCTAGTGTATGGTCCCAGCCAGATCGAGAACCGAATCCAGCAGGATACCGTTATCACTGAGCAGCTTGCTCTGTGGGGTCGTGGTGGTTCTCGAGTTATCCGCGGCAATCTACTGATGATCCCTTTGGGTAAGTCTAACCTATATGTAGAGCCGGTCTTCCTACAGGCAGAGGCTGGTGGGCTTCCCGAGCTCAAGCGAGTTATTGTGGCTACAGGTGAGCAGATAGCTATGGAACCCACATTGAAGGAAAGTATTGCGGCTATCTTTGGTGCTGAGGCGCCGCCAATTGAACCAGAACCGCCGGCTCCTGTAGAACCAGAGGAGCCGGTAGCCGCTGACATAGCTAACCTGATCGAGGAGGCTCAACAACACTACAACAAGGCTAGGGAGTACCTCAAGGCAGGTGATTGGACTGGTTATGGAGAGGAGTTGGACGCTCTAAAGGTAGTGCTGGATCGGCTAGCAGAACTCACCGCTGAAGATAGAAGCTAACCCATCGGTTCAATAATCTGGCTAACTGTTAAATCCGGCTGCTTGGAGAAAGCAGCTCACCCACCAAAAGACATCCCGTTTCGCGATGGACTTTCGAAGTCTCCGCATTCGCCACTGTCGTTCATCTGTGCTCATGTGATAGGCCCGGACTATAGCATCTGCTACACCTTCTACATCGTAGGGATTGACTATCAGGGAATCCCTGTGCAGTTGTGATGCTGCCCCAGCGAATTCACTTAATATTAGCACTCCATCCTTATCTGTTCTGGCTACACAGTACTCTTTGGATACCAAATTCATTCCGTCTTTCAACGGTGTAACCAGAGCAATATCAGCGGCTCTATAGTAGGCAAGAAGTTCAGTCCGTGGAAGACTTCGAAACATGTAGTGAACCGGTATCCAACCTGGTGTGGTGAATTTCCCGTTAATTTCGCTGACCAAGCCCTCAATTTCAGCCCTCAGAACTTTATACTCAGGAATATCCTCCCGGCTAGGCACTACGATTTGAATCAGTGATATCTTCCTGCGTATCTCATGGAAGCGTTTCAAAGCATTTCTGAACGCTCTCAATTTTTCAGGTATTCCCTTGGAGTAATCCAAGCGGTCTACACCAAGGACTATCTTTCGATCCGGTATAGCATTGCGCAACTGTCTGGTAGCATTGGCTACGTCCTTAGATGCTGCCTGTTGAGCGAACTCTCTGAAATCGATGCTTATTGGAAAGCTGCCGACTACAGTCTCACGTCGCCTCGATGTAATTGTAACGAGTTGTCTTCTCGCATCGACATGATGGCCTTTAAGCATAGCTTCGATACAGTGGAGGAAATTATTTCTATCACGCAACGTCTGAAAACCAACTAGGTCGTATTCCAACAAAGCCTCTATTATCTGGCTACGCCACGGAAGCTTAATGAACATTTCCGGAGGGGGAAACGGAGTGTGAAGAAAGAATCCAAGTTTACTGTCCATGCCCATGCTGCGTAACACTCTACCCACCAGTATGAGATGGTAGTCTTGTATCCAAATGAAGTCATCCGCCATCGTATTCTCAATTATTGTTTGTGCGAATTTGTGATTCACTGCCTTGTATGCACTCCAATACGCCGGGTCAAAGTTGCACCTTGACTGGAGGTCATGGAAAAGTGGCCATATGATCTGGTTGGAAAAACCGAAGTAGTGCTTGTTGACTTCTTCCGGGGTTAGTATAACCGGCTTGAGGATATAACCACGAGCTTGGCTTGCCACTTTTAGAAGTTTATCCACGTTGGTTTCTTCTAATATTCCTGGCCAGCCAATCCACATACCCTTCCTCTTACCCAAGAGCGGAACGAGGGCTGTGACCAATCCCCCCGTGCTACTATGTACCTCCCACTGTCCCGTATCACTTCTTTGCAAAGTCACAGGTAAGCGGTTGGAGACGACCACCAAGGCCTTAGGATTGTCTTGCTCTTGCTCGTGCGACATAGGCTGAACTCCATAGCACCATCTTAGATGCGTTGCGCTGTGCACCTAGTATCACGATTACGTCCAAGACGATAATGCTCTTGTGACCATCCGGAATAACCACAAGAATACCACCTAGCTCATCTAGTTTCAAGCGGTGGTGTACCCTAGGGTTATACTTTCTAACTGTTGTGTAATCTTCTACTGGCAGGTTATAAATAAGAGCCCTTTGATGAGCTAGCTACAACCGCCGGCTTCAATGTGCAATACCACCGGTAAAAGATGTGCCACGGAAATCTAAGAGCATATTAGCATTGATTATATAAAAACGCTGCGAGGTGATAGAGATGGGCATTAACCTCCTGGTAGGGCGAGTTTACAACTCATACCCTGTATGCCCTTGTCAAGGGAGATACTACTGTAAAATCATAGTGTCAGTGAAATAAGACTCAGATAGCATTGTTAAATTGCTAAATCAAGCCCAGCTGTCTAAGCCTGAGACATATTGCTGACTTTGGAACATCAAAGATTTCTGCCATCCTGTCTAAATCCCTAACCTTTACCCAGTTTTCCTCTATACACTCTCTGGGCATCAGGATGCAGGTAGCGAACTCATCAGCTAGCAGTTCATTGAAACGACCTACCATGCTTCCCACTTTGCTGAACACGGGGGTGGTTCTACGATGGGCTAAAATATGGAAAGCCTCGTGGAACAGAGTGAATCTCTTTGTGGCAGAGGAGTCGCCTTCCTTAAGTTGTATTACCCATCTATCCTTCCAACGCCAGATAGCACCATGATAGGCTTTTAGGGGCAGTTGGCGGATTTCTATAGTATGCTGCTGGTCAAATATCTTAACAAGCCCTGTTGGCACCGGCGGGTAGTGAGCCTTTCCCAGTTTAAGGCACTGTTGTGCCAGCATTTCCACAAGTTGAAATACCCTGCCGGGGCCTCCACATCCACATTCACTTCTTATGAAATCAAAGCTATGGGGATTATATTGTGTCTCATCAAGTAATTGGTTCAGGTGTTCCCTTTCATCACTAGGGCAACAGCCGCCTCTCTCTCTGATTCGGCAATGGTTATATAAAGGACAAGACATACCATTACCGCAGCTTATATATGACCACAGCTCAGTTTCCCACTTAGGAATCTTTGACCTCATAGCTTCTAGACCTTCGCCGCTCAATCAGGTCCTCTATCATGGTAATCAGGTCTTCATCCAGTTCATCGGGATACTTCTGTTGGGCATACTCGCGAAACTCAGGCCACTCAGGAGGTGCTGTCTCAGCTACTCTAGGCAGGTGACCGACAATGGAGAGAACCTTTTCCAGGGACGCACCACTGTATTCGGCCAGCCTCTGGCAGGACCGGGTATTGGGAGTATCACTACCGGAAAGCCAGCGGCCAATGGTAGCATGACTAACACCTAAGTCCGACGCCAGCTGACTGGGTAGGCGCTTCCGCCGACGCATTACCTCTCTTAGGAATGAAACTATAGGGACTTCTTGTGTACTCATGGGTTACATTATACAAAGCCATACCACCACCTGTCAACAAGTGGGATAGGTTGTTTTAAGGAAAGCTTCTACCCTGTCTCGAAGTGAATAGGGTTGAGTGGGGAGGTAAGGCTCATCTTGGATTGGAATAGACTACCTATTGACAAAGTATTAGAGAGCTGCTAGTATTGTCCGTGTGTGAACAGTATTTGTCCGTAGACGGATTACATACTATAATGTAATTTCGGAAGGTTAAGGAAATGAAAGAAGGGCACTGGAATCGCTTAATTGTAGCGGTAGGTGGTGGCCTTTTCAGTTCGCAAAGGAGGTGAAATATGTAAAGTGTGGATTAGAGACAGGAGTGGGTATTCAATTAGAAAGTAAAAAGGAGGTAAGAATTGGCTGTTTCAGAGGAGAGGACTCAGGAAATCTTGAAGAACCTGCACGACGCAGTAGTAGACTACGACGAGGACAAAACTGTTGAGTGGTGCAAGCTGGCTGAATCAGAA
>DUFC01000028.1 GCA_011191875.1 Dehalococcoidia bacterium
AGAAGGTGTATAATACTATCGGACCACATCAAGCACTGGGATACCTCACACCACAGCAATTTCTTGAACAAAACAATATCAAGGAAAGGAGGATGTGTCACTAATCATATGAACCAGTACAGGGTATTGACAAACGCTAAAAATAGTGGTATTATTAAGGTTTGTGATTACACTTCCTGAGGCTTTACTTTATTGTTTCTTTTCGTTACCCGCAAATTTTACTTCATAGTAGTACCCCAGTAAAGCACTTTTGCATGTTCGTTTGAGGAGTAGAGTAAGAGATGGTTCTTGTGTCACCGACACACACTGAAGGGAAAGTGACGCCTGTCCCCAGAAAATCTTATGCCAAGTTACCCCAGATACTAGATATACCCAATCTGATTGAAGTCCAACTGGAGTCATTCCGGCGGTTTCAGGAAAAAGGGCTAAGGCAATTATTGGAGGCAATATCTCCTATTAAGGACTTCACTGGCAATAGGTTGGAGCTTAGCTTTAAAGGCTATGAATTCCGTGACCCTCATCCCACCGAACAGGATTGTTGCCAGCGGGATTTAACCTACTCAGCTCGCCTTTATGTGAGAACACAGTTGCTGGTTAAAGAAACGGGGGAAATTAAGGAACAAGACCTATTTTTCGGTAACATTCCATTGATGACGGCTAGAGGCACCTTTATTATTAGTGGTGCCGAACGGGTAGTAGTAAGCCAATTGCTCCGCTCACCGGGCGTTTTTTTTACCACTGAAGAGGATGCTTCTAGCGGTCGTCAATTATGCCATGCTAAGCTAATTCCTACTCGCGGTGCCTGGCTGGAGTTTGAAACCAGCAACCGGGATGTAATCTCAGCCAAGATAGATGGCAAGCGGAAGATTCCTATTACTACACTCTTGCGTGCTATTGGTTACAGTAGTGATGAGGAACTGCTTGGCTTATTCCCCAAAGAGGATAGCTCCTCGGAGCACCAGTATATCACGTCAACTATAGAGCGTGAACCATTGGTTAGGGATGGGAATAGTGCTCTAATTGATATCTATAAAAAATTACGCCCTGGTGACCCACTCAACATTGAAAACGCTAAGAAACTAATAAACAACCTGTTCTTTAATTCTCAGCGTTATGACCTAGGGGAGGTAGGCCGGTATAAGCTTAATAAGCGATTAGGGCTTGAAGTTAAAGAGACTCAGGGGACTCTAACCACAGAAGATATTATAGAAATAGTCAGGCACATCATTATGGTTGATAATGGCAGTGATAGCCCTGACGATATTGACCATCTAGGCAATCGGCGTGTGCGCACCGTGGGTGAGCTGATGCAAAACCAGTTTCGTATTGGGTTACTGCGCATGGAGCGAGTAATCAAGGAGCGTATGAGCATTATTGACACTGAAGCAGTTACTCCCGCGGCTCTGGTCAACATTCATCCTATAGTAGCCGCTATCAGGGATTTCTTCAGTAGCTCACAGCTATCACAGTTTATGGATCAAACCAACCCACTGGCTGAGCTAACTCATAAGCGTCGTCTATCAGCAATGGGGCCAGGAGGTCTATCTCGGGAGCGTGCTGGCTTTGATGTCCGTGATGTCCACTTTTCTCACTATGGTAGAATCTGTCCTATAGAGACACCAGAGGGACCTAACATTGGCCTCATCGGCTCTCTAGCTACCTACAGTATAATTAACGATTATGGTTTCATTGAGACGCCATATCGCAAGGTTATTACCGAAGTAAGCAATACCTACGATAAACTGCCGGGTAAGACAACCCAGGAAGCAGTGCTTGATGACAACGGCAATACTATAGTAGAGGTTGGAGACACCATTACACCTGAGCTTGCTACCGAATTATCTCACTTGTCTCCCCGAACTCTAAAGGTGATACCCTTTGTCTCTGATGAGGTAATCTATCTAACCGCTGACAAAGAGGATGAATATACCATTGCTCAGGCTAACGCCCAGCTTGATGAAAATAACCAGTTTATAGAAGAAAAGGTTGAAACCAGGCTGGGTGACCGCTACCTACTGGAGTCTCCTGATGAAATCCAGCTAATGGATGTATCACCTAAGCAGATATTCAGTGTTTCCACATCATTAATCCCCTTCCTAGAACATAACGATGCTAATCGTGCCCTGATGGGCTCTAATATGCAGCGGCAGGCTGTGCCCCTGCTTTGCCCTGAAGCACCTTTAGTAGCTACAGGTGTGGAAACGGAAGCCGCCAAGCGCAGCGGTCAGGTGCTCTTTACCCAACATTCTGGAACGATAACCTCAGTTACTAGCTCACATATTGTAGTTACTGAAGATAACGGTGATGAGAAGACATATCCGTTAATGAAATTTATGCGCACTAATCAAGGGACTTGCATTAACCAGCGCCCAATAGTGAGTAGGGGTGACCGAGTAGAACCGGATGAGCTTCTCGCCGATAGCTCAGCTACTGAGCATGGAGAATTGGCCCTTGGACAGAATGTGCTGTGCGCCTTTATGGGCTGGGAGGGCTATAATTATGAAGATGCTATTATTATTAGCAATCGCCTAGTTGAGCAGGACAAGTTTACCTCTATTCACATTGAGAAGCATGAGGTAGAAGCTCGGAATACCAAGTTAGGTCCCGAAGAAATCACCAGAGATATACCTAATGTAGGTGAGGAAAGTCTGCGGGAACTTGATGAAACCGGAATTGTTCGGATTGGTGCAGAAGTAGGTCCGGATGACATTCTAGTGGGTAAAATTACTCCAAAGGGGGAGACTGAGTTATCGGCTGAGGAGAAACTTTTAAGAGCTATCTTTGGCGAAAAAGCTCGAGAAGTGAAGGATACTTCTTTACGAGTGCCTCACGGCGAGCGAGGCAAAGTGATTAATGTGAGAAATGTCTCCCGGTATGATAAAGACGAAGAGCTACCCGCCGGAGTTAATCAATGGGTGCAGGTCTGGGTTGCCCAAAAACGAAAAGTCTCTGTAGGAGATAAGTTATCGGGGCGACACGGCAATAAGGGAGTTATCTCTCTTATTGCACCGGCTGAGGATATGCCTTTCCTCCCCGATGGCACACCCGTAGATATTATCCTTAACCCTATAGGTGTTCCATCACGTATGAATATTGGTCAGGTTTTAGAAACTCATCTCGGCTGGGCGGCTCAAATGCTGGGTATAAAGGTATTCAGCCCTATCTTCGATGGTGCCAGTGATATTGCTATTGAGGATGCTCTGGCTAGGGCTTGGCTGGCGCAAAAGGCTGGAGCAGTTAATCCTAACCCTGCTAATGAAGACCCAACCCTGCAACTGGAGCAGGCTAAGGCATGGCTTGAAAATCATGGTTACGATGTAGATAAGGTGTTCAGTGATGACCACCCTGGAGAGGCAAAGGAGGTTTGCCTCCGCTTATGGCTCGAAGACCTGGGCGTAGCTAGCCGAGAGCTTAACCTACAGGAGCTGGAGCAAGCAGTTAAAAAGGTCAAGGCGGAAAGAAACCTTACTCCGCCTACTTTCGGCAAGATTATACTCCGCAACGGGCGCACTGGTGAGGCATTTGAGCAGTCGGTAACGGTGGGTAGTATCTATATGATGAAGCTAATCCACTTGGTTGAGGATAAGGTTCACGCTCGTTCGATTGGTCCTTACTCCTTGATTAGTCAGCAGCCAGTGGGGGGTAAGGCTCGATTTGGTGGCCAGCGTTTTGGTGAAATGGAGGTATGGGCACTAGAAGCCTATGGTGCTGCCCACAACCTCCAAGAAGTATTGACCATTAAGTCAGACGATGTGATTGGACGAGACAAAACCTATGAAGCTATTGTTAAGAATGAGGATATTTTCCAACCTGGTGTACCAGAATCGTTTAAGGTTCTGGTTAAGGAACTGCAGA
Organism: Dehalococcoidia bacterium; assembly: GCA_011191875.1. Classification (GTDB taxonomy): domain Bacteria; phylum Chloroflexota; class Dehalococcoidia; order Dehalococcoidales; family W498; genus W498. The sequence goes on from DUFC01000028.1 coordinate 3,856, forward strand.
GCTTAGGGCTTGCCATTGAGGTGATTAACGAAGAGGAAAGGGCAACCACTACCGAGGAGACTGGGCAAGTCCCCAAACTAGAGGCTGAGCCTGAGATTGCTGAAGACCTAACTGAGGAAGAGGTAGAAGAAGAGAATGTTTGAAGTTAACGATTTTGATGCAATCCGTATCTCTCTGGCTTCACCAGAGCAGATTAGGAGTTGGTCCTATGGTGAGGTAACTAAACCAGAGACTTTTAACTACCGTACCTTGAGGCCTGAGAGAGACGGACTTTTCTGTGAGGGAATCTTTGGCCCAACTAAAGACTACGAGTGCTATTGTGGCAAGTATAAGAAGATACGCTACAAGGGGGTTATTTGCGATAAGTGTGGCGTTGAGGTAGCTCGGGCTAAAGTACGCCGGGAACGTATGGGACATATTGAGTTGGCGTGCCCAGTGAGTCATATCTGGTTTGCTAAAGGGATACCCAGCCGATTGGGGCTACTGCTTGACCTATCACTACGGAGCTTGGAGCGTGTCCTTTACCTCTCCCATTATATCATCACCTCTGTAGATGAAGAGGCACGACAGGAATTAATTAAACAGCTTGAGGAGAATACCTCACAGAAGATAGCCGAGCGCTCAGAGGCACTAGAGGCTAAAATCGCAGAGATGGAGCAGGAGCAGACGACGGTAGAGGAAATAAACCAGCTTCGTCAGTATTTCATTGAAGAGAAGACACGGTTTGAGGAAGAGCTTTCCTCCGATGTGGAACAAATAAGAGACCTTCAGAAAAGGGCACTACTCACCGAGAATCGTTATTATGAGTTCAAGCAGAAGTATGGTCGAGTTTTTGAGGCTGGGATGGGGGCTGAGGCTATCCTTCAAATTCTTAAGGATGTTAACCTTGATGAATTGCGTAGTGAGCTAATTCAAGAAACCCATTCTACTTCAGGTCAACGCCGCAGGAAGGCAAGCAAGCAGCTACAGATAGTAGAGGCCTTCCGCCGCAGTGGCAATAAACCAGAGTGGATGATTCTAATTGTGTTGCCTGTCTTACCCCCGGAGCTTCGACCTATGGTTCAACTAGACGGAGGCAGATTCGCTACTAGTGACCTTAATGACCTGTATCGGCGAGTTATTAATCGCAATAACCGACTATGTCACTTATTGGAAATTGGGGCACCAGAGATTATCATCCGCAATGAGAAACGGATGCTTCAAGAAGCAGTCGATTCTCTTATTGATAATGGGCGGAGGGGGCGAGCCGTTTCCGTCAGCGGTAGTCATAAATTGAAGTCACTTTCAGATATGCTCCGAGGTAAACAAGGACGCTTCCGCCAAAATCTGCTCGGTAAGCGAGTTGACTACAGCGGTCGGTCGGTCATCGTTGTCGGTCCAGAACTTAAGCTTCACCAATGTGGTTTACCTAGACAGATGGCTCTAGAGCTATTTAAGCCCTTCGTTATGCACCAACTGGTTGAGCAGGGTCTTACCCATAACATTAAGAGCGCCCGACGGCTGGTGGAAAGAGCTAAGCCAGAGGTATATGACATACTTGAAGAGGTCATCAAGGAGCGACCAGTGCTGCTTAATCGTGCTCCTACACTGCATCGGCTTAGCATCCAGGCCTTTGAGCCAGTACTCATCGATGGCAATGCCATTCAACTCCATCCCTTAGTATGTTCTGCCTTTAATGCTGATTTTGATGGTGACCAGATGGCAGTTCATGTTCCCTTATCTAAAGCTGCAGTTAAAGAGGCTAGAGAGATGATGCTCAGCATACGCAATATGCTGCTGCCATCTTGTGGTGAGCCAGTGGTAGCTCCAACTCTGGATATAGTCCTCGGTTGCTACTACCTGACTACCATCACTCCTGGAGCTAAAGGGGAAGGTATAATCTTCGGCAGTTTTGAAGAGACGATACTTGCTTACGAACTTGGTGCTATTGACCTCAGGGCTGAGGTTGAGGTCAGAGACCAAAAAAGAGATCAAAGGGTTAAAACTAGTGTCGGTCGTATCATCCTTAACAGTGTTTTACCTCCAGAGCTCGGCTTCTACAATAAAGTAATTGACAAATCGAGCTTAAAGCAAATAGTAACTGAGTGCTATAGGCTACTAAGTAATGAAGATACGGCTGTGGTGCTGGATAGCCTCAAACAGCTTGGCTTCCAATATACTACCAAATCAGGGATTACTATTGCTACGAGTGATATCGAGGTTCCTCAGAGTAAAGAGAAGCTATTAGAGGAAGCAGAGGAAAGGATTGCTATTATTGAAAACCAGTATCATCGTGGCTTAATCACCGAGGATGAAAGGTATAGTGGCGCCATAGGGGTGTGGATGGAAACCACCGACAAGATTACTGATACCATCTCTTATACTATTGACCACTATGGTGGCATTTATATGATGGCAACATCAGGAGCAAAAGGGAATATTTCACAGATTAGCCAGATGGGAGGTATGCGGGGTTTAATGACTGACCCATCAGGTAGGGTAATTGACTTTCCTATTAAGTCATGCCTCCGTGAAGGACTTAGTGTTCTGGAGTATTTTATTTCTACCCATGGTGCTCGCAAGGGGTTAGCTGATACCGCCCTGAGGACCTCAGGCAGCGGTTATCTCACCAGACGTCTTATTGATGTTGCCCAGAACGTTATCACGATTCAGGAAGATTGTGGTACTACAGACGGTACATGGATATATGAACTAACAGAAAAGGAGCTGCTACCATCACTGGCTGAGCGAATAATCGGTCGGTTAGCGGCTAGCAAGGTGGTTAATCCTCACACTGGAGAAACTATTGTTGACCGAAATGAGGAAATTGATGAGCAGAAGGCAGATGAAATTATTACTGCTGGGATAACCAAAGTTCATGTCAGGTCGCCCCTTACTTGTCAGTCCAGGCATGGTTGCTGCCGGTGGTGCTATGGTAGAGACCTTGCTCGTGGGGATTTGATCGCCCCCGATACAGCAGTAGGCATCGTTGCTGCCCAGAGCATTGGCGAACCAGGCACCCAGCTAACCCTACGCACCTTCCACACTGGCGGCGTAGTTGGGCTTGATATTACCAGTGGTCTACCCAGAGTAGAAGAGCTCTTTGAGGCAAGACCACCTAAGAATCAAGCAATTATCTCAGAAGTAGATGGTGTGGCAGAAGTGCTTGTTAAGGAGGGGGGAGAAGTAATTAGGGTCACTAGCTCTGAGATATTCCGTGATGAATATTCACTGCCCCCTGGCTTCAAAGTTGCGGTAGTCAATGGCCAATGGGTAGATATAGGAGCTGTGTTGTCTCAAGCCCCTGAGGTTGAAGCTATACCAGAGTCAGTAGCCTTGACGGCTGAAACTCAACCTCTCCTGGCTCGTGTAGCTGGTGTAGTGACTATTGAAGATGAACAATTATTCATTACCTATGAGGAGAAAGAGGAACGAGAGTATGCTATTCCGGCGGCTGCCCGTATTTGTATTCAAAGTGGAGACCAAATAGAGGCAGGGCAGCAACTTACTGAGGGCTCTATCAACCCACAGGATATCCTGCGCATTTTAGGTAGGGAGGCAGTTCAGCAATACCTGGTAGACGAGGTGCAAAAGGTATACCGCTCTCAAGGAGTGAATATAAATAATAAGCATATTGAAGTTATTGTCCATCAGATGCTGACCAAGGTTCGTATTGATTCTTCAGGCGACACCGAGCTCGTACCCGGAGAACTGAGAGACAGGTTCCATTACGAGGACATAAATGCTAATATATTGGCTGAGGGGGGTGAGCCAGCCACTGCCCACACTGTATTAATGAGCATAACCAGAGCCTCGCTTAGCACTGATAGCTGGCTAGCTGATGCCTCCTTCCAAGAAACTACCAGAGTGCTTACTGAAGCTGCAATTTGTGGCAAGATAGATAAGCTGACTGGACTTAAGGAGAATGTAATTATTGGTAAGCTGATTCCTGCCCGTTACCCAGCTTCTGAGGAGGTATCGATGTTAACCACTGGTGAGGAGACTGGTGAGGAGACTGGTGAGGAAGATAGAGAGGAGCTAACTGTCTAGAACCTTCCGTCACTATAATTTGTTGCTAATAAAGGGTCGCCTTGATTAAGATGGGGCGACCCTATTTATTGCTGTCTGCCCTGGTTCAGGCAAAGATGTGGTATAATAAGGTCGTTTATCAAGGTAGGTTTTAAGAAAACCGGAGATTTTTCCGGTGCTTTAAGGGGGAGAGGTGAAAACAGAGCGCATGGTATCGGGTAAACCTAGCAATGAGGATATGCCACTTGATACTAGCCTCCGACCCCGTCGCTTTGATGGCTTCATCGGGCAGACCAAGATTAAGGACAACTTGAATATAGCTATCACCGCAGCTAAAGCCAGGGGTGAGGCACTAGACCATATACTACTTTATGGACCACCTGGTCTGGGCAAGACTACTCTAGCTTATATCATAGCTGCTGAGATGGGGGTTAATATTAGGATTACATCAGGTCCAGCAGTAGAACGCACCGGAGACCTGGCCGCTATTCTAACTAACCTCCGTAGCCAGGATATACTTTTTATTGATGAAATCCACCGCCTCAGTCGCGCAGTAGAGGAAGTGTTATATCCGGCCATGGAAGACTTTGCTTTGGATATTATTATAGGCAAGGGAGCTGGTGCTAAAAGCTTGAGATTAAACCTACCTGCCTTCACCCTAATTGGGGCTACTACCCGCTTTGCTCTGCTGAGCCCACCCCTCCGAGACCGATTTGGTGCCGTCTACCGCCTCGATTTCTACGACCAAACATCTATAGAGACAATCCTCAAACGCTCAGCCCGTATTCTCCAGGTTAAAGCCGAAGCCAAGGGGTTGGAGGAAATGGCCCGCCGGGCTAGAGGTACACCTCGCGTGGCTAACCGATTGCTCAAGCGAGTTAGAGACTATGCTCAGGTGATGGCAGATGGCGTAGCCACCCAATCAGTGGCAGTTGAGGCACTATCTAAGCTTGAAGTCGACCGTATAGGCTTGGATGAGATAGACCACAAGGTGCTACACACTATTATTGATAAGTTTAATGGTGGCCCAGTGGGACTGGAAACTATTGCTGCCTCTATCAGTGAGGAGGCAGATACTATTATGGATGTTTATGAGCCCTATCTCCTGCAACTGGGCTTTCTGGAGCGAACCCCTCGGGGTCGATTAGCCACCCAACTAGCTTATCAGCACCTTGGGTTACCCTATAATAAACAAGAACCACCTCAGCCAACCCTATGGTAAAGTATATTTCATAGACCTTGCTCTTTCCGTCCTTTGCTGCATCAAAACAAGCAAGCTTTTAGCTCCCATTGGTATGATGATTTCTGCTGTATATCATAAGTTCTACCTGTAGAAAAGGGGAGAACAAGTAAGGAAATAGGGCAAATTTGTTACTATAATCACTTTCCTCAGTGCATATTCCTTAAAACGGAAGTATAACATACTTGACTAAATGTAAAAGATACCTTACACTTTGTCATGTGTAGAGTACTCAAATACCTTGGGAAAGTAATAAAAAGAAAAGGAGGTTAATCATGGCGCCACTGCAGAAGAGAGCATTGTATGGTCTGGTATTTGGAGTTGCATGGGCGGTTGCCATAATTGTGGTGTTCATTGTTAAAGGGGGAGTCAGTACCTTTAGTGAGGACCAAGGATTTAGGTTAATTATAGACGGACTGTGGATTGGAGGGCTCGTATTTTACGGGATATTGATGCTTACCCTTCGCAAAAAAAGTCAGGTCGATGAACGGGACAGATTGATACTAGGCCGGGCACCGTTGGTGCAGTTGTGGGCGGTCATATTTTCGCTGGTTATCTGGACTATCGTGCTTACTGAAAGCTACTGGGACCAGGGGATTCCACCGATATTCATGTACCTTGTCCTCATGTCCACTCTTATTGTCAGCGCGGTCGCGCAGTCTATTGGCATCCT
>DUFC01000029.1 GCA_011191875.1 Dehalococcoidia bacterium
TCCAATCCTCATAATAACGAAACAGTGTCGTTAATTTGGCTCGCATCAGTTGTTGTTTGTAAATCTCTGTCGGTCTAAGTTTATTGTTAAATAGTTCGAATGCCTGTTGCCTTAAGGAGCGACCTCGATCATCCCGCTTTATTGGATATCTTCTCCGCTTCCATAATAAAAAACTCATTTTCTTTCTCCTGCTTATAATTAATGTCAGCTATTTGAACATAGCTACAGGTCTTGTGTTCTTTTCTCAATGTCTAAAAATAGAAGTTCAAACATCCTCTTCATGTGACCTCTCCTCTTGAGGGGATAGGTGTAGTTTATCCAGCCATTGAGAAAAAGATTTCTTCGGAATCAAAATTCTTCTTCCTACAACAAGATGGGGTATTTGACCACGTTTTATCGCTTTGTACATTAATCCTCGACTCAATCCCAATTTACGTCTAGCTTCTTCGACGCTCATGATAAGACAATATTCGCTGCTTTCACTTCTGGTATCCATTTTCTACCTCCAACTTCTTATGTATTTATTATACTGGAGATGTCTTAATTTTACAAATTTGTAAATTATTGACTTATATATATATTAATTGTAAAATAGTCAAACAGGAGGTCATCATGAAACGGATAACGTTATCTGAGGAAGAACTCGAGAGAGTAATAAAGTTGAGACAGGAGACCAACGCCAGCTGGCTAAAAATACAAAAAATAACAGATATTCCCAGACATATTGCCAAGCGCGAATATCAGCAATGGTTTGCCAAGCAATCCGTAGACGAACTGAAGACAGCTCGAATAAATATAGCTGAAAAAGACTTCAATCAACATCGGCACTATCTATGCAAACTGGCTGACACACTTACAAACCATCTTGCCGTGCCATCATTCCCAAATATTACCAAGAATAGCAAGCAGTATCTGGACAAGTTATGGGAAAAACCTATTATCGAGGATGAATTATCACAAGATACTATGATCACAAATGTAGATGAGCAACTTATACAACGGACTAAGCGTCAAAATAAACTGCTATTTAAATCACTCCAAGAGCATACACGCAGCAGAGTTGACTGGAATGTCTTAAACCAATGGGTGCAAGCCAGAGACCAGTGTTGGATAAACCTCCAATCTCTACATGCGGCCGCAAATACAGTACTAACGAACATTCTGAACCAGGATGTGAATTTCCTACGTACTATTGAGCGAGATAGTAAAGAGCATAACGCATTTTCACGTCTGTTAAAGGGTATCGATTGGGTAATTTGGTGGAACATAGCCGTCACGAAGTCCATAAAAATACGTCGTCTATTGCAGACTTCCACCGCAGGTGCACCAACAAGCCCCGTCACCGTTGTAGAGTTCAATAAAAGACCTATACTTACATTCTCGGAACAAGCCCTGGCAAATAAAACAAGGGATAGAGGTAATCGGGCGATTTCCAATTTGTGTAAGGGCCGTGAGCAAGAATCAGTAGCTTCTCTAGCCGACTGTATTAAGCAAATGGCAGAAGTAGTTGAATCGTTGGAGAGACTACTGGATCCACTTGTACTACGTCCCCTGATTCTTAGTACTCACTGCGAACTATGCCCACTATGGTAAACACACCAGCCAAATCGCTTAAAAGGAAAGGAGATTAATATGAAAGGATACATACGAAAGAGATCCAAAGCCAGTTGGGAAACCAGCATCGATACGGGGAGAGATTTAGAAACAGGCAAGAGGATAAGACATTTTGAGACCGTTAAGGGTACCAAGAATGATGCTCAGAGGCGCCTTAATGAATTACTGTATAATATCGACACCAACAGTTATGTCAAGCCTGCCAGAATGACGGTACGCCAGTTCCTAGAAGACTGGCTGACAGACTATGTGGCCATCCACAACGCGCCCAGAACAAGGGAACGAACCGAGGAGATCGTGAAACTGCATCTCATCCCAGCCTTGGGTTCTATCCAGATATCAAAACTGGAGCCTCAGCAGATCCAAAGGTATTATGCTCAGGCACTTGAAGCCGGGCGCCGCGATGGTAAGGGAGGTCTGGCACCAATCACCGTCTATAAGCATCACAGAATCCTCTTCCAAGCCCTGAAGTATGGTGTAAAACATGGTATCCTAGCTCGTAACCCTGCTGAATGCGCTGATCCCCCTCCACCAGAGCACAAGGAACCCACAGTGCCATCAGCCGACGACGTACAGTCAATCATAGAAAGGGCTAGTGATACGCCGTACTTCACCGCGTTATATACAAAAGCCTATACCGGTCTCCGCCGGGGCGAATTACTCGGCCTTCGATGGTGCGACATTGATTTGGATAAATCTACTCTCTCGGTCAGACAAACATTACAGCAACTCCGAAATCGCCAGTATATTTTCAAGAAACCCAAAAGTCCGAAAAACCGGCGCCAGATTGACTTACCACCGTCACTGGTCATCCTTCTCTGGAATCACAAGATTAGACAGGAATTTCAAAGAAAAATGCTCGGTACATCCCTTTCCCCTACCGACTTGGTGTTTTGCCATCCTGACGGTAGCCCAATACGGCCTAATTCTCTTACCAGGACTTTTCACGATATAGCTTGTTCCCTGTCTCAAAAAGGTATATCACTTCATGGCCTAAGGCATGCCCACGCTACCATCATGCTACAGCAAGGTATACATCCGAAGATTGTGCAGGAGAGATTGGGGCACAGCTCTATCTCGACAACCCTTGATATCTATTCTCATGTTGTGCCGGGTCTACAGGAGGCTGCGGCCCAGCGCTTTGAGGACAGTCTACCGAATACTTCACTGCCGGATCTGGAGAAAAAGGTCACCGAAAATCTTGTCGGCAAAATGTCGGCAATTTCGGAAATTTTGCCTTTAGAGGACGTTTTGGGGTAAAATTTTGAAGCTAGGAGAGGTGTCCGAGTGGTTTATGGTGCCGCTCTCGAAAAGCGGTCTCCGCTAAAAGTGGAGCGTGGGTTCGAATCCCACCCTCTCCGCCAACCAGTGAAGTATATTATAGTAAGCCAACATAGAATATAATCTAACTTCTCACTTTGCGGAGAGGTGCTGGAGTGGTCTATCAGGCGCGCCTGGAGAGCGCGTGTAGCCTTTGGCTACCGTGGGTTCGAATCCCACCCTCTCCGCCATTCAGTCAATTGTCGTCCAAGCACAAGCCTTGCATAGTGCTACGAGTAATCAGGTATCTTCTGTTAGGCAGTGTGTTCATGCTGTTGCCTGAGTGCTTTTCACTTTTTTCTCAACTATTGGTAGAGACCCAGCCATAGTAATAATGGCACTTTGGGCAATTTCGAATAAGGTAAATGCCTCATCTGGGGTCAGTACTATTTCAGGGTGCATGATGAGGTTATGGTGTCGGTCTTTAATTTGTTGAAGCAAAGCTATTACTTCTTTGACTTGGGGATTTTGTGATTGTGAGAGATTAGTAATGTATGCCCCCCAGGAACCTAGTTTCTTTTTGGACTGTGGTTTACAGACCTGCAAATAGTATTTATGTATCACTGATTCTGTTGCTCTCATCATATGAAAGGCCGAAGCAGTCGCCACATCAAAAGCTAAACACCTCCCGCTCTGCCTAATTTCCTCTACTATGGCTGAATCAATTTTATTCAAGATGGATTCTGGTAGACTCATTTCTGCCTTTTCAATTAAGCTAGTGGTAGAATATATACCTTTCTGGGTAACATGATAAGTTGCCAGTGTCTGTAATTCAGCCGAAAGGACTATTTCAAATTCTTTGGCTTTGCTAATGACTTGCTGAAATACATAATCGATATTTTGGTCTTCTTTACGCCACTCCTCTGAGGGTGTCTTTTTTACCCAATCGTCAATATTGCCAATATTATGGAGAAGTTCTCCCCCAGAAGCCCGACAAACAGTGAGTGTAGAGTATGAACCAAGAAGAGACTGTATTCTGTTTTGAGCTCTCAAACATGTAATGAAGGATTGAATTCTGTTTTTCTCAGTTACTTTAAGTTCGGTAACAGGTCTGAGTTCTGTGCCCAACTGGTAAAAGAATGGTAAGTTTATCCTTTCCATAGGAACACCTCCTAAGGGAATACTAATCCACCCTTCTTCAATAGGCAGGTCGCACATTAGTATATTGCTCCTTGGGAGAGTTTCGCAACAGCCTCTGAATTGTCTTCAATTTATCCCTGTGCTAGAATGGCATTGCTTTGGGGATGAGTAATAAGGATACTAAATACTGGGTTGGCTTTAATATTATACCCGGTATTGGTCGTGTCAAATTAACCCAGCTTGATAATTACTTTGATAGCCTGGCGGATGCCTGGAAGGCTACCACTGCTGATTTAAAACACGCTGGTCTAGATAGTAGCTCAATAAACGCCATTACCTCGTGGCGACCTAAGATTTCTCTAGAAGCAGAGATGGAAAAGTTAGACCGCTACGGGGTCAAAGCCCTGACCTTTCATGACCCTGATTATCCATCTCGGCTCAAGGAGATATATGACTATCCATTAATAATTTATATCAGAGGTTCTCTCCTTCCCGAGGATGAGTGGTCCCTGGCAGTAGTGGGCACCCGTCGGGCTACTGTCTATGGGCGGCAGGTGACGGAGGAAATAGTAACTGACCTAGCCCGAAGCAGAATCACCATTGTCAGTGGTCTGGCTAAAGGAGTTGATTCCATAGCTCACCGCAGTGCCTTAGACGCCGGTGGCAGAAGCATTGCTATATTTGCCTGCGGACTTGACATTGTATATCCCGCTGAGAATGCTAACCTGGCTCGCAGTATCATTCAGCAAGGCGCTCTAATAAGCGAATATCCTTTAGGCACCAGACCCAAAGCTGATAACTTCCCCCGGCGTAATCGCATCATGAGTGCACTGAGCCTGGGGGTTCTGGTCGTTGAAGCTGGAGAGACCAGCGGGGCTATAATTACCGCTCATCTAGCCTTGGAGCAAAACAGAGAGGTATTCGCTATCCCGGGCAGTATTCTGTCGCCAGCCAGCAAAGGCACCAATAACCTAATCCAGGAAGGAGCAAAGTTGGTTCGTGACTATACTGATATTTTAGAGGAATTGAACCTGACTACCGTAGCTCACCAGATGGAAATTAAAGAGGTTATACCGGCTTCTGATACCGAGTCCCTGTTATTAAAGCAGCTCTGTGCTGAACCGACCCATATTGATGAGGTCTGCCGCACCAGCGGTCTGCCTATATCAACAGTCAGCAGTACTCTGGCTATGATGGAGCTTAAGAGTCTGGTGAAACAAGTAGGGACTATGAATTATGTTCTGTCTCGAGAAGTCAGAGAGGAATATAGGGTAAAAGTAGATTAGTTATGAAGAAAAAACTGGTTATAGTAGAATCGCCAGCCAAAGCCAGGACACTGACCAAGATTTTAGGTAAAGGCTATAGCCTTAAAGCCTCGCTGGGTCACATAAGAGACCTGCCTAAGAGCCGACTAGGAGTAGATATAGAAAACGGCTTTATGCCTAAATATGTTGTTCCCAAGGAGAAAAAGAAAGTCGTGCTCGAGCTTAAAGAGGCAGTAAAAACTGCGTCTACCGTATATCTAGCCACCGACCCGGACCGTGAGGGAGAAGCCATCTCCTGGCACCTGACCGAGATAACAAAAACGAACCGTATACCTTACCGCCGTGTCGTCTTTCACGAAATAACCAGAGAAGCCGTTGAGCATGCTTTCAAGCACCCCCGTTCTCTAGATATGCAACTAGTCAATGCCCAGCAAGCCCGGCGTGTCCTGGATAGACTGGTAGGCTATAAAATTAGCCCCTTGCTGTGGCAGAAGATAAGGAGAGGCCTCTCAGCCGGTAGAGTTCAGTCGGTAGCGCTAAGGATTATTGTTGACCGTGAGCGAGAAATTGGGGAGTTTACCCCAGTTGAATACTGGACTATCGAAGCTGAGCTAATTAAGAAAATACCCTCTGCCGAGGCGAAAACTTTTAGAGCTATGCTGGTTGGTCTCACTGATGGCACCAAGCTGGATATTCATACTCAGGAACAAGCCACTGAGATTAGTGATGAACTTAAACAAGCCAACTACAGTGTTATCAAAGTAAAGACTAAAAAGGTAACCCGCCAGCCAGCACCACCCTTTATAACCAGCACCCTCCAGCAGGAAGCCTGGCGCAAACTTCACTTCACCGCCAAGCAGACCATGGCTGTTGCCCAGCAGCTTTACGAAGGCCTGCCCCTGGGCAACGAGGGAAGCGTAGGGCTTATTACCTATATGCGCACCGACTCTACCCGGGTAGCCCGCTCAGCTATAGTTGAAGCTAGAGAACTTATTAGTGATAAGTATGGCTCTCAATTTATTCCACCGCATGCCCGTTCCTTCATTAGGATAGTAAAGGGGGCACAAGAGGCGCATGAGGCTATCCGTCCCACTAAAATTCGGCGGGAGCCATCTTTAATTAAACCACATCTTACTGCGGCTCAATTTAAGCTCTATGAGCTTATCTGGAAAAGAATGGTGGCTAGCCAGATGTCGGCAGCCTTATTTGATAATACAACTATTGACATTAAAGCCAGACGCCCGCATTTTAAAGCTGATTACCTGTTTAGAACTTCCATCTCTATTATCAGCTTCCCCGGATTCACCATTCTTTATACCGAGAGTAAAGATGAGGCTAATGAAGAGGAAAAAAAAAGCTCCTTACTCCCCCAAGTGGAGAAAGGTGATAAGCTTGAACTTCTGGACCTTTTCCCTGAACAGCATTTTACCCAACCCCCACCCCGCTTTACTGAAGCCACATTGATTAGGATGTTAGAGCAATGGGGCATAGGACGTCCCAGCACCTATGCTCCCATCTTGTCCACAATTCAGGACCGAGGCTATGTTACCAAAGCTAATGGAAGCTTTCAGCCTACCGAGCTAGGAATAGTGGTTAATGATGTGCTCAGTCAATATTTCTCGGACATCGTTGACATTGAGTTCACTGCCCATATGGAAGAGGAATTAGACGAAATAGCTCAAGAAAGCAGGGATTGGGTAAATGTGGTTCAAGACTTCTACATACCTTTTGAGAAGAGCCTAAACAATGCTTCTCTGCTTATGGAAAAGGTAAAGTTAGCCGATGAGCTAACCGATGAAACCTGCCCCGAATGTGGCAAGCCTTTGATAGTTAAACACGGTCGCTATGGGAAATTCATAGCCTGTAGTGGTTACCCTGAGTGTAAATACACCAAGCCCTTCCAGATTAAGCTTGGTGTCAAGTGCCCGGAGTGTGGCAGCGAGCTAGTAGAAAGAATAAGTAAAAAGAAGCGTATCTTTTACGGCTGCAGTAACTACCCTAACTGCCGGTTTGCCACCAGTTCCAAACCCCTCTCCCACCCCTGCCCTAAGTGTGGCAGTCTCCTTACCCAATACCGGAAAAACTGGTCAAAATGCACCAAATGTGGGTATAAGGGGAAGCTCAATCAGGACTAGCTCTGTGCAAGAGGTCTTCAAGAGCTATATAGACTACCTCGAGGCGGAGCGAAATGCTTCAGCCTACGGCATTGCGAGTCCTTCACAAGTGAAGGATGAAGGACGTGACAATCTCGGTGGTGGTAGGGCATTCCTGGCAATGACGAGATGGGGTATGCTTTACAATAACAGGTAGGAGTGTGCCTCGTAATGACAGATATTCCTAATGAGGTAAAGGGGAGTCACGCGTCACTAAGGCGCCGGACGAGCACACACATTTGCTAAGGATATAGGAAACCTAGTAAGATTAATTCTGTGCAAGAGGTTTTTAATAAATACATAAATTACCTTGAGGTGGAACGGAATGTTTCGCCTTATACGGTGCGTAATTATACTACCGATTTGCTTGGCTTCTTTCAGTTCCTTAGAACCAAGGAGATTGGTTCGCTGAAAGAAGTGGATAGGCTTGTTTTGCGTAATTATCTATCCCAGCTTATGGAGCAGGGTATTGTCAAGGCGAGTATCGCTCGGAAGCTGTCGTCTATTCGCTCCTTCTACCGCTACTTAGTGCGTGAAGAAATAATATCCACCAGCCCGGTAGCCACCACCTTTTCACCCAAGCTAGACAAGCGCCTACCCTCATTTCTTACTATAGAACAGATGAAACGACTTCTGGAAGCTCCTGATTTAGCCACGCCACAGGGACAGCGTGACCGGGCTTTGCTGGAGCTACTTTATGCTTCCGGTCTCAGGGTAAGCGAACTGGTAAACCTGAATGTGGAGCAGATTAATCTAGACAGCCGTGAAATTCGTGTCTGGGGTAAGGGTTCTAAAGAGCGGATGGTGCTAATGGGCGAGCCAGCCACCAAAGCTCTGGGTGCTTACTTCAGACAAGGCAGACCCCAGCTCCTGGCTAAGAAGAGAAGTAGCGCCCTGTTCCTTAATCGTTATGGGGGACGTCTCCCAGAACGGAGGGTGCAAAGAATATTGGAAAAATATGCTAATATAGCCGGCATAGATAAGGGGGTTCATCCTCACATGCTGCGTCATACTTTCGCTACCCATCTCCTTGACGGCGGAGCTGATTTAAGAGTAGTCCAGGAGCTTCTGGGACACGCCAACTTATCTTCCACGCAGATTTATACCCATGTAACCAAAAGTCAGGCGAAAAAGATTTATCTCTCAGCTCACCCCATGGCACAGGAGAAGGGTAAGAAATTATGAAGGATGTGAAGCCTCTCTTTAATGAATTACTAAATCCTAATTCCTAAACTCTAAACAATATCAAATGACCAAAACTCAAAGGAACTAAGCGATTTTGAAATTTAAAATTTTAGATTAATTTAGAATTTAGTGCTTAGATATTAGGATTTCACAAAAGGGGGGACGGGGTTAATAAAAAACAAAGGGGGCGTGAGGTAACCAATATAGGGATAATGAAAATAGACAATAGATTACAGAAGCTGCGCCAAAGATTGGCTGAAGAGGAGATTGAGGCTATCTTTATCTCTCAACCGGAGAACAGGTATTACCTTTCCGGTTTTGATGGTTCAGCCGGTTTTTTGCTGATTGCATCACAAGACACCGTCTTAGCTACCGATTTTCGCTACCTGGAGCAAGCCAAAAAGCAAGCTCCTGACTATGAGATTTTTCAAATTTCTGGTGATATAGTAAACTGGTTTCCCGGACTGGTAGCTGAACTAAACTTAACAAGGCTGGGGTTTGAAGCTAAACATATTACCTTTGCCATGTATCGGCAATTAACCGACATATTGAATAAAGCACAGTCTCAACTCAAGCTAATCCCTACCGATAGACTTGTAGAATCCCTCCGAGCTATAAAAGAGCCTGAGGAGATTGAGTTTATTACCAAAGCTGTAGAAATAAGTGATAGCGCCATTGAATATATTGACGGTATAATTCATACTGGTATGAGTGAAAAGGAAGTAGCCTGGGAGATAGAGAAATTCATGCGAGAGAACGGCAGTGAGCCCATACCCTTTGACATTATTGTTGCTTCAGGTACAAATTCAGCTCTACCTCATGCCAAGCCCACATTGCGCACTATCCACTCCGGCGAGCCGGTAATAATTGATATTGGCGCCAGGATTGGAGGTTACTCCAGCGACCTGAGCCGCACTATCTGCCCTGGTGCTCCTGATGACACCTTCAATAAAATATATGATACTGTTCTTGGAGCCCAGCTAGCAGTGCTGTCTATAATTAGCGAGGGTATGACTGGTGAGGAAGCTGATAGTTTAGCCAGAGTGGTTATTGAACAAGCCGGCTATAGCGAAGCCTTTGGACACGGATTAGGTCATGGTATAGGTTTAGCCCCACATGAGCAGCCACGCTTGGGTCCAAATTCACCGGAAAATATTGCTGATGGCATGGTTTTCACTGTTGAGCCTGGCATTTATCTTTCCGGTTGGGGAGGAGTGAGGATTGAGGATGTAGTAGTAATGGAAAGTGGTAAAATCAGAGTGATTTCAAAAGCCAGAAAATAGGGATTGTTTACTAATGTCTGTTTGCCCCCCACGGTAGGCGGGTGGGAAATAAATAGATAGATAAACAACCCCAGGAAATAGGAGTCTATTATGATAAGTGGCAGCGAAGTAAGGAAGGGAATTACTATTGAACTGGATGGGGAGCTATATCAGGTTGTTGAGTACCAGCATATCAAGATGAAGCGAACCGCCTTGGCTCGGCTTAAACTTCGTGACATCCGCGCCGGGCATATTATTGAGCGAACTTTTCAGACTACCGAGAAGTTCATTCGGGCACGCCTTGACTACCGCCGGATGCAATACCTCTATAATGATGGCAATCTGTATTACTTTATGGATGAAGAAAATTATGAGCAGATGCCCCTTAGTACTACTCAACTAGGTGATACTGTCAATTACTTAAAAGAAGGCATGTCGCTAGAGGTATCAAGCTATAAGGATGAGCTGGTAGGTGTAGAGATACCTATTACCGTTGAGCTTCAAGTAATTGATACCGGTCCCGCCTTTAAAGGGGATACTGCCACCGCCGGTAATAAACCGGCTGAGCTGGAGACCGGTATCACTATTCAGGTTCCACTGTTTATTAATACCGGAGATACTATCAAGGTTGACACACGCAGTGGTAGCTACCTAGAAAGGGTTAGTTAAGTAAATTGCTGAATGCCGACTTTCATATTCACACCGAGTATTCAATGGATTGTAATACCCCGTTAGACAAGATTATTGAGCGCTGTCTGGAGACTGGAATAAACTGTATTGCTATAGCTGACCACGGTACTGCTGAGGGAGCGCTAAAGATGCAAGGTATAGCCCCCTTTCCTGTAATTGTAGCTGAGGAAATCTTAACTCCGTATGGTGAAATTATGGGTATGTTTCTCAAAGAGACTATACCCAGTGGTCTTTCCGTTGAGCAAACATTATCTCAAATCAAAGCTCAAGGCGGCTTGGTATGTATACCACACCCTTTTGACACATTCAGACGAAGTGGTTTAGATGACAGGACGCTGGAAGAAATAGCAGGGCAAATTGATGTTATAGAAGTATTTAACTCAAGAAGCCCCCTCCTCCGGTCCTCGGCTAAAGCTCAAATCTTCGCCCAGAAGTATGGTATTCCTGGAAGTGCAGGCAGTGATGCCCATACCCCTGGTGAAATAGGCAATGCCTATGTAGAGATGCCTGAATTCAATGATAAGAATGATTTTTTAAACGCTCTAGCCAAAGGCAAGATTTTTGGACATAGGACAAACCCCCTCGTCCATTTTGGTAGCCTTTGGGCAAGAGTAAGAAAGCAGTTCTGATAGATGGTGATGTATAAGCTTGGCTGGTTTTCAACAGGTAGAGGCACAGGGTCTAGAGGACTTCTCAAGGCAGTGCAGGACAGCATCAAGGCCGGTGAGATTGAGGCTGAGATAGCTTTTGTTTTCTGCAGCCGTGAACAGGCAGAAACTGAAGCAACCGACATATTTCTCAAGATAGTTGAAGATTATCACATTCCTCTCATCTGTTTTTCTTACCAGAAGCTCAGAGCTAAAAAAGGTGCTCCCACCATAGAATTATCACAAAACTTACCCCAGTGGCGACTTGAGTATGACAGAGAGATAATGACACGGCTACAAGACTTTCACCCTGACCTGTGTGTGCTTGCCGGCTATATGCTAATTGTAGGTGAAGAGATGAGTCGTAAATACAATATGATTAACCTCCACCCAGCAGCTCCCGGTGGACCCAAAGGAACCTGGCATGAGGTAATCTGGCAGCTAATTGAAAACGACGCTCAGGAAACGGGTGCGATGATGCATCTGGTGACTCCGGAGCTGGACAAGGGACCACCAGTAACCTATTGCACCTTTCCTATTCGAGGCGAACCCTTTGATAAATACTGGAAGGAAATAGAGGGATATCCACTGGAAGATATTAAAAAGAGCCAGGGAGAAAGTAACCCCTTGTTCAAGCTCATCCGCAAACAAGGATTAGCTAGAGAACTCCCGCTAATAATATCTACCCTGAAGGCTTTTAGCCAGGGCAAAATAAAGATAACCTCAGATAAAGAAATCGTTGATGCTGAGGGGAAACCTATTAATTGCTATAATCTAACCGACGAGATAAACGAAAAGGTGAAAGGGGCGATTTCATAGTTAACATTACGAACTCGTTTATCAGGGGAAGGTTGAAGGGGCGAAGCCCCTTCAATAGTAATCTCTCCCCCTCTCCTTTGAAGGAGAGGGGGATTAAGGGGGTGAGGTAGATAAACAACCCTATCTGTTTTGACCTTGAGGGACCGCTGTCACCTCAAGATGATGCCTACGAGCTAATGAAGCTTTTCCCTAATGGTGATAAGCTCTTTGAGGTTATCAGTCGCTACGATAACCTGTTGACACTGGAAGCAAGAGAAGATTATGAGCCGGGGGATACCCTGGCACTCATAGTGCCATTCCTGGTGCTCCATAATATTTCAGAAAGCGATATTGCTGACTTAGCCAGTAGAGCTAGTTTAACCGGTGGCGCTGACAAACTTATACCCTGGCTCGAGTATAGTGGCTGGAAAGTATTTTGTATTGGCACCAGTTATGAACAATATGCCATTCACATTACCCAAAAACTAGGTATTTACGCCCATAATGTTGCCTGCACATCCTTCCCTCTGGATAAATTCCGACTAACTTTATGTCAAGAAGACCTCAAGCTATTACATCAGACTGAGGAAGACATTCTAACCATGCGCCCGGTTACCGATGATGACCGGATTAAACTAAACCTGGATAATTTCTTCTGGGCAAAATTACCGACTACTGATTTAGGGAAAGCAATAAAAGAGGTAAAGCCGGTAGGGGGACAGCGCAAGGTAGCTGCCTTAAACAGATTTGCTGATTCTTATGGCCAGCCATTATCCAACTGGGTAGTGGTAGGTGATAGTATTACCGATTTCAAGATACTCCAGGCGGTGGAAGAAGCTGGAGGGCTAGCCATTGCTTTTAATGCCAATGAATATACCCTACCCTACTCAACTATGAGCCTGGCCTCTACACTCATCAGCGACCTAACTGAGGTGCTTCAGGCATGGCAGAAAAACCAACGAAAAGGGGCAGAGAAAATAGTAAGGCAAAAGGAAAAAACTGGAGGTATGGGTGACAGGGGCTACTTTCACTGGCTATCGGGTAGAACAGATGTAGACGAGGTCATTGAGCTTCATAAGAGAATAAGACGCCTGGTCAGGGAAGAAGCCGGTAAGCTGGGGTAAGGCTTTAATATAATTCCCTCTTATTATAGATAGATACTTCATTTTAGAGTCTTTTATTTCAAGAATGAGTATTTAATCGATCCAAGTAACCCAGTCTGGTGATGCCTTCGCTGCTGGTTTTCTCTATGGGTTAATTGAAGGAAAAGACCTTAAGGGGTGTGGTCTTCTGGGTGATATTATAGCCCAGTTCTCAATGGCTAAACCAAGTGTAAAAGAGGAACTATCCACCCTTAATAAACCGGCTCAACGCTACCGAGTACTTTATTCAGAGCAATTGCAAGGTCTACTCCTTTGCCGGCTTACTCTCAGCTTCGCCAGCCTCATCGGTCTTGGCTATTTCTTCCGTCGGTTTACCCAGAACTTCATCCACAATGCCATACTCTACTGCCTGCTCAGGGTTAAGGTAGAAGTCACGGTCGGTATCATGAATTATCTTTTCCAGTGGTTGACCAGTGTGTTCAGCTATAATGCCTCGAATTATCTCTTGAATTCGCATAATCTCACGGGCAGCGATTTCTATATCGGCTGCCTGCCCCTGAGCCCCGCCGAACGCCTGGTGCATGTGAATAGTAGAATTGGGTAGAGCATAGCGCTTACCCCTAGCTCCAGCACAAAGTAGTAGTGTCCCCATACTGGCTGCCAGCCCAACACAGATAGTAGATACATCAGGTCGTACAAGCTGCATAGTGTCATAAATGGCAAGACCAGCACTAATGATACCTCCAGGACAGTGGATATAGAGGCTTATGTCCTTATCCGGGTCTTCCCGCTCCAGATAAAGAAGCTGGGCAATAATAACATTAGCCACCTGGTCATTAATCGGCATACCTAACATGATAATGCGTTCTCTCAGCAACAGCGAGTATATATCGAAAGCTCGCTCCCCTCTGGCTCCAGTCTCAATCACCATAGGTATAACATTCATCGGTTGGTTATTCATCTTTACTCCTCCTTTGTCTTGATATTCGTAGCTGAACCCCCAGCTATTTCCACCAGTCGCTGTATAGTCTTTCGGGTCATTAATGACCGCTCAATCGACTCATGAGACTGTGGAGTATTTAGAATTTTCTGTATTTTATCTTTATTCTCAGCGGCACTTTCTACCATACCTTCAATCTCAGCCTCTATCTCAGCGTCACTAACTTCAATCTTTTCCTCCTTGGTAATCCTCCCCAGCACCAGTGAGCGGATAACCCTCTTTGTCGCCGGCGGACGCAATTCTTCCCGTAGCTCTTCCTCCGTCTTATTTTTAAGACTAAGATATTCCTCTAGAGTTCTGCCCTCTCTTTGCAAATACCTTGCTCGTTCACTGATAAGTCGGTCAATTTCCATCTCGGTCAAGACTGGTGGAAACTCCACTTCCGCCAGGTCAACTGCGGCTTCAATTACCCGCTCCTCAAAATCTATCTTGGCTCTCTCCTCGGCTTTGAGCCTTAAGTTAGTCGAAACCTGCTCCCGGAGTGAGTCTAATGTTTTGAAATCAGGATTTATCTCACCAGCAAATTCATCATTTAGCTCAGGAAGTCTCGCCTGCTTTATTTCAGCAACTCTTACTTTAAACCAAGCCTCTTTCCCAGCCAGCTCACCTCTAGGATAATCTCCAGGGAGTTGGAGCTTGAACTCTTTCTCTTCATCCCTTCTCATCCCAGATAGCTGTTCGGCAAACCCAGCCACCGGGTAGGACAGGTCGTGAACAAGGTGATACTGAATTCCTTTCTCGTTTATAAAAGGCTTACCTTCAACATTACTCTCCACATTTAAAACTATCAAGTCATCAAATTCTACCGGTCGCTCTACAGGCTCCCATACAGCGTGCTGACGGCGTAGTTGCTCTATTGCTGTATTAACATCATCCTCGGTTACTTCCACGGGTTCTGGTATAAATTGAAGGTGATGGTAATCGCCAAGCTTAATCGTAGGCTTCAGCGGTACTGTTACCTTAAATATTACAGGGTCAGTCTGAGCTATTTCAATATGTGGCTGAGTGATAGGCTCAATTTCTTGCTCCTTAATCGCTTTCTCATAAGCTTGAGGCAATAGATTATTTAACGCCTCTTCAAAAAGGCTTTCCTTACCTATGTGGCCTTCCAGTATAGCCCGTGGCGCCTTTCCTTTACGGAAGCCAGGGATTTTCGTCTTCTTTACCAGAAGATGATAGGATACTTCTAGTGATTCCTCTACCTCAGCAGGCTCCATCTCAATGGTTAGAAATGCCTGACTATTTTCTGTTTTCTCCTTGGTTACTTTCAAGATTCCTCCCGCAGAAGCAAGTGTAATTCAGCCAACTGCTCCTCCGCAACCGATGAAGGAGCGTTAACGGTTAAATCAGTAGCACTTTGAGTCTTAGGAAAGGCAATCACTTCCCTGATGGTTTCCTCCCCTGCCATTAGCATCACAATACGGTCAATGCCAGGGGCGACACCACCATGAGGGGGAGCACCATAGTCAAATGCCTCGAGTAGATGCCCAAAACGCTCCTCAATTTCATCATCATTATAACCAAGTAGCTTAAATATCTTCCTCTGAAGATGACTGGTATGAATCCTTATGCTGCCGCCAGCAATTTCACACCCGTTACACACCATATCATAATGCTTACCCCGTACTTTTTCAGGAGCAACATCCAGCAGAGAAACATCTTCATCCCTAGGCGCAGTAAACGGATGATGCATAGACTCCCATTGCCCCATCTCCTCATTCCGCGCCAACAAAGGGAAATCCACAATGAAGGCAAAGGCAAGCACATTTGGGTCAGCCAACTTAAGCCGATGCCCCATCTCCCGGCGCAGCTCATCCAGTACCATATCAACTATTTTGGGTTTACCAGCAATGATAAGTAAAAGGTCTCCCATATTTGCCCCTAAACACTCTGCCATTTGTTTAATATGGTCTAGGGTTATAAATTTGGTTGCCACAGACTTTACCATTTCAAGGGTTAAATCGTTAATACTACCACCAGAAGTGCCCAGTATTATAGTTACTAAGCCTTTGGCACCAAGATTCTGCACCAGCTTATTTAACTCATCAAGCTGATGGCGTGTATAGCTAGCACAACCAGGAGCGCATATACCTTTTACTTTACCTCCTTCAGCAATAGCCGAACGAAAAATAGAAAAATCAGATTGGGCGACAATGTCTGATAGGTCTCTTATTTCCATACCAAAGCGTAAATCAGGCTTATCTGTGCCATAATGCTCCATTGCCTCAGCATAGGTAAGACGGGGGAAGGGTTTTATCATTCGCATTTCAGGTTTAACTGTCTCTACCATAGAGGCAAAAAGCCCCTCAAGCAGGTTAAGAATGTCCTCCTCCTCAATAAAGCTCATTTCTAAATCAAGTTGAGTGAATTCGGGCTGACGGTCAGCTCGTGTATCCTCATCGCGGAAGCACTTGGCTATCTGAAAATATTTCTCCACACCAGCTACCATTAGTAGCTGTTTGAGTTGCTGTGGAGACTGAGGTAGAGCATAAAATTTACCGGGGTAAAGACGACTAGGCACCAGGTAGTCACGAGCCCCCTCAGGAGTGCTCTTAATCAGGATTGGCGTTTCTACTTCAATAAACCCCTGGGCATCCAGGAAATCACGCATAAATTTAACTATTTGGTGGCGAAGGAGCAAATTTCTTTTCATCCGAGCCCGGCGCAAATCAAGATAGCGATACTTGAGACGGAGGCTCTCCTCTACCTCAGTGTCTTCATTTATATAAAAAGGTGGTGTCTTTGATGTATTAAGTATCTCAGTATTATCGATGATGACCTCAACATCACCAGTAGGCAATTTAGGGTTTTCAGTCCCCGGGGGTCGGGGGGCAACTTCACCGCTAACCCTGACCACATATTCACTACGCATCTCGCTAGCTATTTCATGGCATGACTTTGATACTTCTGGGTTGAATACCACCTGAACTATGCCCCCTCTATCTCGTAGGTCAATAAATATTAATCTCCCGTGGTCCCGACGGCGGTCCACCCAACCAGCCAGGTCAACATTAGCACCTACATGCTTCTTTCTAAGCTCGCCACAACTATGACTCTTAAGCAATATCATCTCCCAGCATATCGAATCTTATAGAGATTATAACTTATACGAAGGTAGGCTTCAACTTGTACCATATATGTAAATTGACAAGCGTGAGGTTCTAGGATTATCATCTTCTAAGTAGTAAAGCGGTTACGAAGCTAGAAGAATTTGATGAAGGAGGTTTGTATAATGCCAGCAGCGTGTGGAATAGCTTGTGAAGTGTGTGGATTCAAGGATATGTGCGGCGGTTGCATGCCCGGTACAGACCCGAAGGCTCCGGAAAGACTAGAAAAGCTAAAGCAAATGCTGGGAATGCCCTGTCCAATGCTTGAGTGTGCCGTAAAGAATAAGGTTGACCATTGCCTCAGATGTGAGAAGTTCCCGTGTGATACTGCCTACCTAGAGATTCCTTACAGTAAAAAAGTGCTTGATATTTTCAAAATGTTCAAAGAAGGGAAATGAGCCGAGACCGAAACTTAAACAGCCAGCGCTTTGTAGCCGCCTCTATCTATAAGTTTAGGACTTTAGACTTCTAGGTTAAAGATATGACGAAAACTATCGAGGAAATAAACGAAAAGATACAACAGGGTAAAGCGGTAGTAGTTACTGCTGAAGAGGTAATAGACCTAGTTAAACATAAGAGCACTAAAAAGGTAGCACAGGAGGTAGATGTAGTTACTACCGGCACTTTTGGTCCCATGTGTTCATCAGGTGCCTATATTAATATTGGACACTCTAAACCCCGAATAAAGCTTGGCGGTGGCAGGGTCTATCTTAACGATGTTCCGGCTTATGCCGCTTTCGCCGCCATAGACATATATATAGGGGCTAATGCCCTTCCCGATGACGACCCCAGAAATAGAGTCTACCCCGGCGAGTTCAATTACGGTGGCGGACATGTAATTGAGGAACTTGTCGCCGCGAAAGATGTAAGGCTGGTAGCAACCGCCTACGGTACAGATTGCTACCCAAGGAAAAGGCTAGAAACCTGGATTAATATTAAAGACCTCAATGAGGCGGTGCTATTTAACCTCAGGAACGCCTGCCAGAATTACAATATAGCAGTGAACCTCTCTGATAGGACACTCTATACCTATATGGGTATGTTGAAACCAAATTTAGGCAATGCTAACTATTGTAGTGCCGGGCAGCTCTCCCCGTTGCTAAATGACCCATATTATAAGACCATTGGCATAGGCACTAAGATATTTTTAGGCGGTGGAACTGGCTTTATCACCTGGCAAGGTACCCAGCATAACCCGAATGTTCTCCGCTCTGAGAATGGGGTACCCAAGAGAGGCGCCGGCACTCTTGCCGTGACAGGTGATTTGAAGCAAATGAGCCCACGGTGGTTAGTAGGAACAAGCATGTTAGGCTATGGTTGCAATATCACTGTGGGGATTGGCATCCCTATACCTATACTCTCTGAAGAAATCTTACATTATACTTCAGTAACCGATGATGATATTTTTGCTCCTGTGGTAGATTATTCAAAGGCATATCCCCAGATGGAATCAGATATCCTGGGTGAAGTCAGTTACGCTCAATTAAAGAGCGGTAGGATAATAATTCAGGGTAAGGAGGTGCCTACCGCTTCTCTATCCAGCTACCCAAGGGCTGTAGAAATCGCTGCAATCCTAAAGGAGTGGATACTAAGCGGAAAGTTCGGGCTAACCCAACCAGTGGCACCCTTGCCTGGCATAGAGTCGGGCACAATTTTTAAGCCACTTAAAGAACGTCCGATACAGGAGTAAGACCCAATTTGTAATAGAGGTGGTAGAAATGGCTATTTCAAGAAGAATAGTCCTGCATTTTCCCAGGCGTCTGGTAGACCGACCTATAGTATACCGGCTCATCAAGGATTACAACCTTGAATTTAACATTTTAAAGGCCGCAGTTACTCCAGATGAAGAAGGGCTAATGGTTTTGGAGTTAAGTGGAAAGCAACAAGAGTACGATAAGGGTATCAGGTATCTAACCACGAACGGAGTGAAAATTCAAGCCCTTAGCCAGGATGTTATTCGCAATGATGATAGGTGCACTCATTGTGGTGCCTGTATAACTATTTGCCCCACCGGTGCTTTTGAGCTTGAGTCACCAACCAGACAGGTTAGATTTTATAATGAAAAGTGTGTTGCCTGCGGACTGTGTATAAAGGCCTGCCCGCCAAGAGCCATGGAGCTGCACTTTTAGTTAATGTATGAGCCGAGAACCTATCGCCACTGGGTTAAAGCCCAAGACTTAATCTCTTTTGATATAGTGGTAAAGGAGACAGATTTATATATTCGTGCCTCAACTAACCTCCGAAGAAAAGCCTACAAACTGGTATTAAAATATCGTGACATATTAGAAAGGTATATTGAGCGACACCCTACCTTTTTAACTTCTCTTGAACCCATTTCAGTTGATGATGACGCTCCTCGCATTATAAAGGCAATGGCACAGTCAACAGCGAGGGTTGGAATTGGTCCCATGGCTTCAGTAGCCGGGGCTATAGCTGAATTTGTTGGTAATGAACTATTAGTCTTTTCACCAGAGATAATTGTAGAAAATGGAGGTGATATATACTTGAAAAGCCTGAGAGAAAGGCTGGTAGGGATTTATGCTGGTGAATCGCCTTTAACCGGCAAAATAGGGTTGAAAATCAATGGTGAGGATACACCATTAGGAATTTGCACCTCTTCAGGGACGGTAGGACATTCTCTAAGCTATGGGAAGGCTGATGCAGTTATAGCGCTTTCTAAATCAGCTATTGTAGCTGATGCTGCTGCCACCGCTATAGGTAACTTGGTTACCCAGGCTAATGACATCCCAGACGGAATTGAGTTTGCTAAAGGCATTGAAGGGTTATCGGGAGTAATAATTATCAAGGATGATAGTATGGGGCTTTGGGGTGAAGTAAAAATCTGTCAAACCTCTGCCTAATAGAGAAACGATTACCCTTACTGAGGAGTAAAACAGTTGATAGAGTTGATAGTTCAGTTTTTCAGCGTATTCTGGGATTATCTCATTAAAATATTGCCCTTCCTGGCAATAGGCTTTTTTCTGAGTGGTTTAATCCATCAATTTGTCCCCTCAAAGTGGGTGGATAAGCACCTCGGCGGGCGAGGAATAAAGCCCCTTCTCTATGCTACCCTTGTCGGAGCAGTCCTCCCCATCTGTTGTTTTGGCTCTCTCCCGGTAGCGGTGAGCCTCCATCAGAAGGGGGCAAGATTAGGAGCCGTTTTAGCCTTTCTGGTAGCAACTCCAGCTACCTCCATAACTGCCCTTCTTGTGTGCTACACCCTTCTGGGGATAAAATTCACCGTGTTTATATTCTTGGCTGTGATTTTAATGGGGCTGGCTATGGGTCTTGTTGGAAACTTGCTTAAAGTCAAGCCCACAGCTTTCGCTTCTCAAAATCAACAGCTAGCTATAGACCCAGTTTGTGGGATGAGTGTAGAAATAGGGAAGGCAATTAAAACAGAATATAATGGAGAGATTTATTATTTTTGCTGTCCCTACTGTCAACAGGCATTTGAAAGTAGACCGAAAGAATATTTGGGGACTTATTCCAGGAACATTCCCCACCAGCTGAAGCATGTCTTCAAGTTTGCCTTTGTGGATATGGTTAAGGAGATTGGTCCCGAGTTACTTTTAGGATTAGCCCTAGCCGCCCTAGTAGCCGCGATTACGCCAGTAGGGAAATTTGTCGGGGACTATTTTAGCGGTGGCTTAGGCTACTTATTCAGCCTGGTTTTTGGTTTGGTGATGTATATCTGCTCCACTGCCAGCGTTCCTCTGGTAGATGCCTTCATATCGCAGGGGATGAACCCAGGGGCCGGGATGCTGCTGCTCTTGGTGGGTCCTATTACCAGTTGGGGGACTATCTTTGTTTTAAGAAAAGTATTCGGCGGTAAAACCCTGCTTGTGTATTTGGCAGTCATCAGTATAATGGCTTTAGCTTTGGGCTATTGCTTTTCAATAATATAGGTGGAAAAGATGGAGATAGAGAGATTCCCTCTACTGCGGGTTACCGAACAAGGTAGGAACGAGACTGAGGACATAGTTACCAAGGAAAGTCCCCTTACCATCATTTTAAACAACCGGGAACTGGTAACACTGCTCTGCTCTCCTACAAATTTAAAGTATTTGGCTATTGGTTTCCTTTTCTCCGAAGGGTTACTCAGAAGCAAAGATGAAATCAAGAAAATAATAGCTGATGACCGGAGGGGTGTGGTGCAAGTAGAAACCAGAAAAAATAAGGAATTTACTGGTGAGCTTATATCTAAGCCGCTTATAGCTTCTAGTGGTGGTAGAAAGGCTTCTTTTTATAGCGCATCTGATATCCAAGACGAGGCAAAGGTAGAATCTCAAATTACAATAGCACCTCACGAAGTATTTGCCCTTGTCAACGAGTTTCAGCACCGCTCTAGGCTTTTTAAGGCAACGGGTGGTGTTCACAGCGCTGCCTTATGTGATACAGGCGGCATCCTGGTTTTCAGTGAGGACATAGGCAGGCATAATGCTATTGACAAAGTCTTTGGCGAATGTATTTTGACAGATATATTAATGGATGACCGTGTGATAATCACCAGTGGGAGAGTCTCATCGGATATATTACTCAAGGTTGCTAAAGGAAAAATCCCCATACTCATTTCCAAATCTGCCCCGACCAACCTTGGGGTGAGGTTAGCTGATGATTTAGGTATAACCCTTATAGGCTTTGTCAGAGGAAAAGGGATGAATATCTACACTAATAGCTGGAGAGTAATCACCCAAAAACATGAGTAAGAACAAATGGAAGAGTTTACTTATATAGTTCTCTTTATTACCACGGCTACTACTAATGAAGCACAGCGAATATCTAAGGTGTTACTTGAGCAGAGGAAGGTGGCTTGTGTAAATATCGTGCCCAGGGTTAATTCGCTCTTTTGGTGGGAAAACAAGCTTGATTTAGCTCATGAAAGCCTTCTAATTGTTAAAACCAAAGCATCACTATTAAATGAAGTTATTAGAGTGGTTAGGGAGATTCATAGCTACGATATTCCTGAAATAATTGCTTTACCTATTATAGGTGGCAATCAAGATTATCTGGAGTGGATAGGTAAAGAGGTGAAATAAAGTGCTAGGAAGATAGATTTTTTTAACTTTATAGTATAAGGAGGCTAATTTATGTTTAAAACCTCGTAAGCATATTACTGAGGCTATAATTAGTGAAGCCAAACTTATTGAGCAACACCTCCACAAACTAGGAATTTCTATATAGAAAGGACAGAAATGGCAAAGCGGCGGGTAATGCTTACCTTTACTCCAGAAACAAGCACCGAACCAATCATCTATAGTATTGGTCAGCAATTCAATATAGTGACCAATATATGTGGGGCCGATGCCCCGGAGGGCTGGGGCTGGATAGTAGTGGAACTTGAGGGTGAAGATAAGGATATTGAAGATGGAATTGCTTGGGTTATTTCCAAAGGAGTAAGGGTTGACCTGATTGGTGACGAGGCGGTTGGGATTTAATCAGGGTGTCGCTAGCTCGAGAGAGCATCTGACAGCTCCTTGATAGAGCTGAAATAGAAGCTGAGAAAGGTAGTTTAGGATTTTGTGCCAGCTACTCCCTAAGGTTGCGTGATTTTAACCACTTTTGTTTTTGTTTGAGCCGTATCTGCTCATCAGTAGGCTGGTAATTTGCCAGGAAATTATCCCTGAAAGAGCTAAAGGTGCCGTTTATGATGGCACTCCTTATTTTATACATAAGATTGTTAATGAAACTCAGGTTATGAATGGTAGCTAATCTATAGGCTAGTAGTTCGTCTGAATTAAATAGGTGATGTAGATAAGCTGCCGAGAAGGTGCGACAGGTATAGCAATCACAGCCAGGAACAATAGGCTCTTCCATCTGGCTATAGGCTTTATTTCGGATATTATGTCTGCCTTGCCAAGTAAAGAGGGCACCGTTTCGGGCCACACGAGTAGGAAGGGCGCTATCAAACATATCAACCCCTCTAGCTACCGCTTCAATAATATCCTCCGGAGAGCCAACTCCCATTAGGTATCGTGTCTTATTCTCCGGCAACAAATCTACTATCTCTTCAACTATAGTTAGAGTTACTCTTTTAGGCTCGCCGATACTCAAGCCACCAATAGCATAACCGGGGAAGTCTAGTGAGGTAAGGTATTCAGCTGACTGACGCCTAAGCTGAGGGGAAACACCGCCTTGTATGATAGCGTATAGAGCCTGGTCACTACGCTTCTGACATTTTTGGCATCTCTCTGCCCATTGATGCGTCCGGTTCATTGCCCTCTGCACCTTTTCAAAGCTATCATCATGGGCTGGGCACTCGTCCAGAACCATAATAATATCAGCGCCAAGGCTCTCTTGAAACTGAATAGTTGACTCAGGGGTAATATAATGTTGACTTCCATCAATATGGGAGCGGAATATAATCCCTTCATCACTGACCTGGCGCAATGATGATAAGCTGAATACCTGATAACCGCCACTATCAGTAAGAATAGCTCTATCCCAAGCCATAAATTTATGCAAACCCCCCATCTTTTCAATTACACTAATGCCCGGCCTGAGGTAGAGATGGTAGGTGTTAGCCACTATCATTGCTATCCCAATATCTTCAATCTCTTCTGGAGTAAGCGTTTTAACTGCACCCTGGCTGCCCACCGGGAGAAATACGGGCGTCGGTACCTTACCGTGTGGCGTTATCAACTCTCCAGCACGAGCTCCACTATCAGGACAAGTCTGTATTAAGTGAAAGCTATTATTTATCATCTAACTTTGTGCCATTATTACTCTGTGTTCCATTATTCTACCTTAATAGCCAGATATCCAGACACATAGTGAGGAATATTAAACCCAAATACGGGAAAGCTGATAGCTTATATAGCCTCCACGCATCTTTAGAAGCACTAGACATCACCAGCCGTGAGCTGGCATAGACCATCATAGTACCTAGTAGAATAGCTACTATCAGGTAGAGCCAGCCGAAGCCGCCTATAAAATAGAGACCAATGGAAGCACTACAAAGCATCAGGCAAAACACTAACAACACTTTTACTGCTTCCTTTGCCTCTCGGTTCATTGGGAAGTAGCTTTGCCCGGCACTAAGATAATCCTCCCGATTGGCAATCATAACACTCCAGATATGAAGTGGCAGCCAAAAACCAATAAGAAGGCATATAAGCAATATCTCCCAGCTAGGAATAGGCTTAATGGCAAACCACCCCATGAGAACCGGCGCCCAGCTAGCTATCGTGCCCTGTGGGAAAACGCATGTTGCCCTCTTTCGCCGGACTATGGCGGCTACAGTACCAACCAGGTCAGCCAGAAAGCAGAATGGATGCAGATACCAAGCCAATGCCAAACCAATAATAACCAAGCCTGTAGCCAACGGTAATACCTTTTCTGGTGGGTAAATGCGCTTTGAGGGTAAGACCCTATTCTTGGTGCGTTGCATTCTGGCATCAACATCACGGTCTATATAATTGGTTAATCCGTTAGCTCCGGCACTGGCCAATAAAATCGTCACGGCAATAAGAAGCAATTCTAAAGATATATGTCCATCGCCAGCTATGATAGCAGCACAGATACCGATAAAGGTTATCAAAATGCTTACGCGGGGCTTCAATACCTCAATGTAGTTTTTAGCTGTTTTAATAATCAGCAAATCCTCCTAACCGGCAGTTAATCACTTTAAACTAAATCCTTCAGGCAGAACTCCAGTAATCTTCTAACAATAGCCAAGCTTATAACACCTATCAAGATAAAGATAATTGTCTGATATGACCATCCATGGGCAACAATACCTAGAGCAGTAGCTGCTGCTGGTGGATGTTCAGTATTAGTAATCGTCATTAGAAAAATTGATAATCCACCTGATAAAGCACAGGCACACCAGAGTATGAATTCCCAATTTACAGCTAGCTCCCTTAGAGGACCGGTAAGAAAAGCATAGTAGCAAATGGAGCCACAAATTAACCCAACAATGTGCCCCCTATTAACCTTCTCGATTGTGCCGTAACTGAACGTGGCATGGCAAAAACAATAAATATACTGGCTCCCAGGGCAGCAACAATAGCAGCCTCGGTAA
Source organism: Dehalococcoidia bacterium (assembly GCA_011191875.1). Lineage (GTDB taxonomy): Bacteria > Chloroflexota > Dehalococcoidia > Dehalococcoidales > W498 > W498. The sequence goes on from DUFC01000029.1 coordinate 25,248, forward strand.
AAATGTTAACAAAATATAAAATTATCGCTACGGCTACTGTAGCCAGCAAACTCTGTATAATGTAGTTTCTTGGTGTTCTCACAAACGATTTATCAATTATGTGCATAACCATTTCCTTCCTACCAACCTACCATATTATTACGGTGATACTGGCTAGTTATAATTGAAAAATTATCCAAATACTATACTATTAAATGAGAGGATTAACTAATTGAGCTAATCCCCTCATCCAGATAACCTTGCAAGATAAGAGCGGCAGCTATAGCATCATGCCTGGTTTTTTTCTTGCTTTTCTTGGTATTAACACCTTGCATCAGGCGTTTAGCCGACACCGTTGATAAACGCTCATCTCTGAACTCGATGTTAACTTCAGTAAAGTTGCACAATTTCTGGGTAAAAGCTTTCACCTTCTCCGCCTGCTTACCTAGGCTGCCATCCATTGAGAGGGGTAGACCTACTATAACCTGCTGAACTTGATGCTGGTTAATAATATTAGTAATAGCCTCCACATCTTCTGTCTCATCGCTACGGTTAATAATAGTAAACGGACTAGCTAGTATACCCTGGGGGTCACTGAGAGCCACCCCAATCCTCTTATCGCCAACATCAAGACTCAGACTGCGCGTTATACTTACCTCCAGACTTATAGAGATTGTCTATATCAGGCTCTTCACCAACTGAAGGGCTTCGTCCAATTTATCCTTATACTTACCCCCAGCCTGGGCAAATTGGGCTTTGCCCCCACCACTGCCCCCCGCTACCTTAGCCACCTGTTTCACTATTTCTCCGGCGTTATAGCCTCTGGCGATTAAATCTGGGGTTACTGCGGCTAAGAAAAGAGGCTTGTCCTCATAAACCGTGCCTAGAACTATCACGGCACTCTCTAGCCTATCTCTCAGTATGTCACTCATTTCCCGTAAAGCTTCCAGCCGAGAGGACGGCACCCTGGCTGCCAATATCCTCACCCCGTTAATTACTTCTGCCTGACTGGCCAAAGATTCGGCTATTTTCTTAGACAGTTCTCTCTCCAAATCTAGCCTTCGTTTACGCTCATTATCTAGTTCGGTAATCAGGCTAGATGCCTTATCCTGAGCATTATCCGTTGAAGTTCCTAGAAGTTGGGCAATCCCCTCCAAACTAGAAAGACACCCTTCAATATAATCCACAGCTCCTCTACCGGTAACAGCTTCAATACGGCGCAACCCGGCACCGATGCTACTTTCACTAATAATATAAAAGAAGCCTATCTCCCCGGTTTGTGCGACATGGGTGCCGCCGCATAGCTCAGCACTAATCATTGGCTCACCAATTTTCACTACCCGGACGACATCACCATATTTTTCATCAAATAGAGCTATAGCCCCCTCGTCTATAGCCTGTCTATAAGATGTATCCTCATCATATACTTTCGGGTTTTGGCGAACCTTTTCATTGACAATATGCTCTACTTCCCGTATTTCCTCTTCAGTCATTGCTGTCAGATGAGAAAAGTCAAACCTAAGTCGGTCTGGGGCTACCAGTGAACCCCTTTGCTGAATATGCTCACCTAATACCTGACGCAGGGCTGATTGAAGTAAATGGGTAGCCGTGTGATTACGGGCAATATCAAGTCGCCGCTCTCTATCCACTTCAGCCTCTATCTCATCACCCACGGTTAAGCTGCCTTCGGTAACACGCCCCCGATGTACACTAATATCCGGTGGAATTCGAATAGTATCGGTGACTAAAAATCGCCCCGAGGAGTTTCGTATCTCACCAGTATCGCCTACCTGCCCCCCCATCTCCCCATAAAAGGGCGTAGCCTCTAGAATCAGACTTGCCTCCTGTCCCGCTTTTATCGTCTCTGTGGATTTATTATCAACCAGGAGGTCAATAATAACCGACTTATGTGTAAGACCACCATAGCCGATGAACTCTGTCTTCATAGTCTTATGATGAATAGTAAGACCCTTAATCTCATGCTCTAGAACCCAACCACCTGCCCGGGCTCTCTCCCGCTGCTCCTCCATTTCCTTCTCAAAGCCTTCTAGGTCCACAGAAAAGCCACGGTAGGCGGCAATCTCCTTAGTTAGCTCTACAGGGAAGCCGTAGGTATCATAGAGCTTAAACGTCTCTTCACCAGAGATTTCGTTTTCCCCCTTGCCAACAACCTCCTCCATAATTCCGTCCAATAATTCAAGCCCAGTATAGAGTGTCTCACTAAACCTGGCTTCCTCCAGTTCAACTACCTTGGTAATGAAATCTCGCCTTTGTACTAACTCAGGGTAAATATGCCCCATCTGCTGGATAGTGGTCTTGGCTGTTTCAGCCAGAAACGGTTCATCCAGTCCTAACCTTCTGCCAAAGAGGGCGGCACGGCGTAGTAACCGTCGCAGCACATAGCCTCGCCCTTCGTTGCTGGGAATTACCCCATCACCGATTAGAAAGGCAATCCCCCGACTATGCTCAGCTATTACCCGCATAGCATTATCAGCACTATCACCAGAGCCGTATTTCCTTCCAGCCAAGTCAAATATACATTTTAGCAAAGAAGTAAAGAGGTCGGTTTCATAGACAGAGGTTTTACCCTGGACTACGGCGGCGGTTCTCTCCAGTCCCATGCCGGTATCAATATTAGGTTTGGGTAATAAAGTCCGGTGCCCTTCTTCGTCCTGGTTATATTGAGTGAATACTAGGTTCCAGATTTCAGAAAAACGACCGCAATCGCAATTTGGGCCACAAGAAACCTTCCCACAACCAAATTCCTCCCCAAAATCGTAGTGAATCTCACTACACGGTCCACAGGGTCCAGTATCACCGGCCGGTCCCCAGAAATTATCCTCCTCACCAAATCTTAGTATCCTTGGCTCAGGGATGCCTAGCTCTCGCCAGTAGCCAAAAGCCTCATCATCATCAAGGAAGATAGTTATCCACAGGCGCTCGGGGGGAAGCCCCAAGCGCTGGGTAACAAATTCCCACGCCCAGTTGATAGCTTCCTGCTTAAAGTAGTCACCGATACTAAAGTTACCCAGCATCTCAAAAAAGGTAAGATGACTAGGGTCACCCGCCGATTCAATATCAGTAGTGCGAAAACACTTCTGACACGATGCCAAACGGGGACTAGGTGGCAAGACCTCGCCTAAGAAGTAAGGCTTAAACTGCACCATGCCAGCGCTGGTAAGTAGTAAAGTGGGGTCACCCTGAGGTATCAAAGAGGAACCAGGAATAATTTTGTGTCCTTTTTCCTCAAAGAAGCTCAAAAATGCTGCCCGAATTTCATCACTAGTCATAATCATATACGATTTTAGTGTAACACATACTAGCTGTCAATGAGAGGGTTTATTACTACTCTCCCCATCTAGTGTGGTAACTACGGGAAGTTTTAGAGGAGTTGACGCAAATACTCCCTTAGCTTGTGCCCGATATCAGGATGCTTTAGAGCAAAAGCTATTGTTGCCTCCAGCCAGCCTAATGGGGTGCCAGTATCATAGCGCACTCCCTCAAATTCATAGGCTAATATTGCTTGTTGCCTGAGTAGTAACTGCAGGGCATCAGTAAGCTGAATTTCTTGGTTCTTCCCTGGTGGGGTTGCTTCCAGGACATCAAATATCTGGGGCATAAGGATATACCTACCTACCACCCCCAGGTTAGATGGTGCTTGTGCCGGCTCAGGCTTTTCGGCAAGACTTAGAACTTGGTATATATGACTCGAAATCTTCTTGGGCTCAATGATGCCATACTTTGTAGTATCCTGGATACTAACACGGTCAACGGCGACAACATTAGTTTTATGCTGCTCATAGACTTCAACCATCTGCTTTAGGACAGGCACCTTACTGTCAACAATATCATCCGGCAGGAAGACAGCGAAAGGTTCTCTACCAACGATGTCTTTCGCAGTTAGAATAGCGTGACCAAGACCTAATTGCTCCTTTTGCCTAATGTAGCAGACATTGACCAGGTCTGATAGCTCACGTATCTCTTGTAGCCGCCTAACATCCCCTTTTTGCTCTAGAACATATTCTAACTCAAAGGAGCGGTCAAAGTAGTCTTCAATAGCTTGCTTACCCATAGCTGTTACTAAAATAATTTGCTCAATACCTGAATTAACAGCCTCTTCAACTGCATACTGAATAAGTGGTTTGTCTACCAGCGGCAGCATTTCCTTAGGTTGAGCCTTGGTTATAGGTAAGAACCTTGTTCCCCAGCCAGCCACAGTAATAACCGCCTTACGAACCTTCATCATACTCTCCTAGTCTGCTCCTTGCTCAGCAGCAAAAATAGCAGCACCGAGCACCCCGACATCCTCACCAAGTTGAGCCGGAACTATCCGCACTGCCTGAGCCGATAGTTGGAAAGCCCTCTCCTTTACTACCTGCCTAGCCGGATTAAGTAAAAGATCTCCCATGTTAGACATCCCACCACCAACAATAATCATTTCCGGATTAAAGATATTGACCAAGTTTACCATACCTACCCCCAGATAGGTTGCTGCTTTAGAAACAACCTCCAAGGCTAGAGAATCTCCCTCTTGAGCTGCCGCTCCAACCTTTTCTGCAGTGATATCCTCTATCTTACCAGCTACCATCTCGGCTAGAGAAGACCTCTCCCCCTGTCCAATACGCCTTATTGCCTCTTCAGCCACTGCCGTACCAGAGGCTAATACTTCAAAACAGCCGATATTGCCACAATTACACCTTGGTCCATTAACATCAAGGGTCATATGCCCTATTTCACCAGCACTACCGCTTTGACCAGAGTATAGTTTGTCATTAATGATAATGCCACCACCAATACCAGTGCTCACCGTGAGGTAGATAAGATTACTTACTCCCCTCCCAGCACCAAGCTGATGTTCACCCAAGGCAGCAGCGCTGGCATCATTGATCAGGAAGGTATTAACCCTGTATTTCTCTTTTATGATGTCTCTCAATGGAACATCATGCCAGCCGGGAAGGTTTGGCGATGAGGTTATTAGTCCCTTATCAGAATTAATCGCTCCAGCAGCAGCAATACTTATTCCAGCTAGTTGAGATGATTTCATATTCCTTAGGCTAAGAAGGTGGTCTATAGCCGAAAATATTCTTTCAATCACCGACTGCGGTCTCTCATCAGCCAAGGTAAACTGGTAATCCTTAGCCACCACCTGACCACTATTAGAAATAATAGCGGTAATTATTTTGGTGCCACCCAGGTCTATGGCTAAAACCGGTAGTTCCTGCATCCTGAATACCATTCTATCTTACCTAGTCCAATTTGTGAAGCTTGAGGTTGTTTATCTACCTCACCCCCCTAATTTACCCCAAAAATCAAGATTTTCAGGGACCCCGTTTTAATCCCCCTCTCCATGATATGGATATGTATTCCTATCATGAGGGGGAAGATGAGTTTTTAAAGGGGCTCCGCCCCTTCAAACTGCCTTTGATAAACGGATCCTGAGTAGTGGGCACTTAGAAATGCCTCTGATGACTTTGTTACTAAACAGGAAGTGAGAGATTGAGGCAGAGCCCTCAAAACTCAATCTAGGGTGGGCGGGTGGGGAAAAGAGATTGACAAACAACCTCTAACTAACAAGTTGACGCAAGGTGAACCCCGTGTTAAATTTAGTTTGTGCCGTATGTCTTTGAGCATCTAAATTTAATTGAAGAAGTCATCAGGCGGTCTCCCTTTGGGCTTATTACTGATGTTGATGGCACTATAAGTCAAATTGCACCTACTCCACAGCAAGCCAGTGTTTCCCCATTATGTCATCACTATCTTTCCATCCTCTGTAAGCATTTAGCTCTGGTAGCGGCTATCTCAGGCAGACCGGCAGCTGAAGTTAAAGATATGATAAGAATTGATGGGATGGTCTATATCGGCAACCATGGACTAGAGCGATGGGCTGAGGGTCATTCTGAATTCCCTAAAAATATCCAGGATTACTTAAAAGTAGTAAAAGATACCATCAAGGAACTAACCCCGTTACTTACCATAAAAGGCGTTACTATAGAGGATAAGGGAATAACAGCTACCATTCACTATCGTCTTTGTCCTGAACCTCAATCGGTTGAGAAAGATATCCTAGCTGCGATAGAGGATTCACCCCCAGCCAGAAGTTTGCGAATTATACAGGAGAGGATGGCAATTGACCTTCTACCACCGGTAGATGTAGACAAAGGCATGGCTATACTGGACTTAATACGAGGATATAATTTGCAGGGCTGTATCTATTTAGGTAATGATACCACGGATATTGATGCCTTTAGAGCAATACACACCGCTTCCCGTGATTTAAATTTTCAGGGTTTTGCCATCGGCATCATTACTCAGGAAACACCGGAAAAGCTGATAACAGAAGCAGATTTTACCTTAAATGGGGTAAATGATGTGGAACGTTTTCTCAAGTGGATGTTACAGACCGTTCTTCAACCAAATTAACCGCATCCTCCAGTAAACACGAAATCCAGTCAGTTACATCCTTTTCCTCGATTGATTTCTTGAGTTCAGTGGCACGCTTTTTCCTCTCGTCGGCTGGCATCGTCAATGCTGTATACAGGGCTTGAGTTGTTCCTTCCAGGTCAGCCGGCGCCACAGTTAGAGCATTTTGCCCTAATTGCTCACAGGCACCAACAGTCTCCGAGAGTACCAGCACCCCATCCCGATTATTAACCGTGGGGCCCTCCTTCGCCACCAAGTTCATCCCATCAATAATGGCGTTTACCAGCAGGACATCATAGAGACACATGCCAGCTATAGCTTGTATGTAGTTGTTCTCATAAAAGAAATCGATAGGATGCCATTCCTCAGTCCCATATTTATTATTTATAGCTTCTATAATCTCAGTGACCTCCTGCGTATACCTCTGGTATGGCTTCAGATGAGTTCTGGTAGGGACTAGAAAGGCTATGAATTTGACCTTTCCCTGAAACTGGGGATAACGTTCCAGCAGCATATCAAAGGCTCTAAATCCACGAATGATATTTTTACTAGGCTCAAGTCTATCTACACGGACTATGGTTTGCTCTGCGCAAAGCTGACGTAACCTTTCTTCATCTTCCTTTAGTCTAGCTGAAGAAACGAGCTTCTTAAGACCGACGACATCAACCGATACCGGGTAGGCTTTAACCTGAACAATGTGATCCTTTATCCTAACCCTCCGTTGCTCATAATATATCTCAGCTTCGTCAATGAATGATTCACAGCAGTGGAGGAAATTACTCACGTCTCGCATTGCTTGCAAGCCCACGATATCAGTAGCACATAAACTCCTGAGGATTGCCTGCCGCATAGAACTTGGCAATAGTTGCCAGTAGCACGGTGATGGCCAGGGAATATGAATAAAGTGCTGAATTACCAGATTTGGCATCTGTTCCCGAATATAACTACTGGCTAAATAAAGGTGATAGTCATTTAGTATTACTATTGGTTGCAATCCATTTATTGCTGCCTCAGCAACAACTGCTTGAGCAAAAGCTTGATTTACGGAAACATAGCCATTTTCCCAAGCATCGTAAACGACCTGATTTATATTGGGTGTGCGGGGAGAATTCCACATGTAGTGTTGCAGAAACCAAAGAAGGGGATTGCAAATGACGCTATAATATTTATGATAAGTATCTCTAGGACTAACTACAAAATTGAGATATAGGTTATCACTAACTGAGGGTACTTTAAATCGCTTTCCGTGAGCTCTCCGTGCTACCTCTCTATCTCCTTCCCCCATAGCACTCGCAATCCAACTAAGCTCTACATAATTACTGAGACTACCAAGGGCGGTAACAATACCACCACTACCACGCCCTAAGCGAAGTTGCTTATCCTCTGTAAAATAATATTCAATAGGTCCCCGGTTGCTGGCAAGAATTAGCCGCCTCGATGATAATCTCTGGCTGCATAATTCTTTCAGCCGTGCATTACTATTCTCCGGGCTTGCTGACATTTTGCTTCTCTGTCACTCCGACTCTAAAGAGGGTAATTTAGTAGTAAGCAAGCTTATTTCTTGATTAGTATTACAATATAAAGGATAGAGGCTAACAAAAAGTCTAACATTATGCAATAAGCCTGTCAAGCACATGTTCTCGTTTTGTTAATGTTCTCGTTCACATGATTAGTGATATCTCTGGAAAACTAACTATGTCAAGTTTCTTGAACGGGTGGTTTCCTTGCCTTGTCATTGTGAGGAACCCACCATCCCGTCATTGTGAGGAACCCACCATCCCGTCATTGAGAGGCACCCGCCCTCCCATCATTACGAGGGGCAGAGCCCCGAAGCAATCTTGGAGATATGTTCCACCTTGTCATTGCGAGGGGCAGAGCCCCGAAGCAATCTTAGAGGAGGGGGATATGCGTTGGATTACCACGCCCTTTATCCTTCATCCTTCACTTTTGAAGGATGAAGAACTCGCCGTGATATAAAAGAATTGTCAGGACATGACTAAAACTTCAACCCGAACATACACCACACTTAAAATGCCACCTATCTATTTAAACCAGCTCAGTTTGTGTACTCGTCAGACGCCTAGAAATGCATTGCTCCCTCCCCTTTGTGGTCTTTTAGGATTTACAAAGCGATAGCTAAAAGCTACAATATCAATTAAGCTCCGCAATATGTAGAGATTATGTAATGCAATATATTGGTATAGATATAATAGAAATAGCTCGCATCGAAAGGGCTATAGTCCGCTGGGGAGAGCAGTTCCTCCAGCGAGTGTTTACCGACTCAGAGCTCAGGTTAAGCCGTAAAAAGCCTTCATCACTAGCTGCTCGTTTTGCCGGCAAGGAAGCAGTAATAAAAACATTTGGGACACAGAACAAAGGCATCAGCTGGAGAGAGATTGAGATATTGTCTGACCCTAGTGGCAAGCCCTTAGTTTATCTTCATGGCAAGGCGCAAAATCAAGCTAATAGCTTGGGATTAGCCAGTCTTGCTATCAGCCTCTCCCACTCAAGGGAATATGCTATCGCCTTCGTAGCCGGTGAGACCAAATAAAGCATAAGCCCTTTGACCATATGCAAGTGAGGTGCTACAATTTAAGAAGGAGAGCTAAAGATGTCAGGGCATTCTAAGTGGTCTTCGATTAAACATCAGAAGGGAGTGACTGATGCCAGGCGAGGTCAGCTTTTCACCAAACTGACCCGAGAGATTATCATTGCCGTGCGGGAGGGTGGCAGTAACCCTGAGGTAAACTTCCGGCTGCGGTTAGCAATACAGAAAGCCCGTGACAATAATATGCCACTGGACAATATAGAAAGAGCGATTAAGCGGGGTAGCGGTCAGACAGAGGGAGCCAACCTGGTAGAGATGGTTCTAGAGGGCTACGGAGCCAGTGGCACAGCTATTCTAGTGCGAGCCCTAAGTGATAATCGCAATCGAACCCTGCAAGATGTAAGGAATATATTTACCCGCCTCGGTGGCAGTCTGGGAGAGAGCGGTTGTGTCGCCTGGCTTTTTGACTCTCGAGGATTGATTACGATGGAGACCAAAGAACTGGATGCCGAGGAATTAGCCCTACAGGCCATTGATTCCGGTGCCGAGGATGTTAAGGTAGAAAATAAATATATAGAAATTTATACCAAGCCTGAGGAGCTTGAGATGGTCAGGACAGCACTAGAGCAAAGAAATCTCTCTATAGCCTCGGCTGAACTATCTATGGTGCCCAAGACAACGATTGAGCTTGAGGAAAAGGCAGCGCTACAAGCTCTGAAGCTGCTGGATAAATTAGAGGAGCTGGATGAGGTACAGCATGTGTCCAGTAATGCTGACTTTCCTAACTCTATTCTGGAGAAGTATCACGCGAATTTGGTAGGGCAATGAAGATTCTAGGCATTGACCCGGGCACAGTAACTATGGGTTACGGAGTGATAGAGAGCAGTGAGGATAAAATAGCTCTGGTTGATTATGGAGACCTGAACTGCCCGGCAAGCTCCCCGATTGGGGAGCGTTTGAGCTATCTGTATAGCGAACTTTCGGAAATTATATCACGCCATCAGCCCGATGTCGTGGCTATCGAGCAACCTTTTGTGGCTAAGAATGTGAAGTCGGCGCTAGCAGTAGGTAAGGCTCAGGCAGTGGCTATTCTGGCAGCAGCCAATAAGGGAATCCCAACCTTTGAATATACCCCAGCCCAGATAAAGCAGCGGGTTACTGATTACGGGGCTAGCACCAAGGAGCAGATTCAGGAAATGGTCAGGCTTCAGCTTGGGTTATGTCAAGTTCCCCAGCCAAACGATGCTGCTGATGCCCTAGCCGTAGCTATTTGTCACCAGCGTGAGACACACCTGGATAGCTTGCTGGCTAAGCAGGAGTAACGAGAATAAATGATAGCTGGTCTTCATGGGAAAGTTGAGTCGGTGGGTAGTGATTGGGCAATTATTGATGTTGGTGGCATAGGCTTTCAGGTATATATGCCTACCTCTACGTTAAGCACACTAGGCGCTATTGGCGAGGAGGTTAAGCTATACACTCACCTTCATCTCAGAGAGGATAATGCCACCCTTTATGGCTTCGCCTTAACTGATGAGCTGGGACTGTTTCAAAACCTGATTAACGTATCGGGATTAGGTCCCAAACTGGCTCTAGCCATGCTTTCAGCTATGAATGTGGAGAGACTTACTATGGCGATTGCCACCGGCAGCACCGACCTGCTGACGGTGATTCCAGGGATAGGTAAAAAAATGGCTGAACGCCTTGTCCTGGAGCTTAAAGAGAAAATAGGTGCCGGCTGGATAACAACCCCGGCGGCTCAATTAGCTCAGGAAAACACTGATGTATTAGCCGCCCTAACCTCCCTCGGCTACTCTGTTGCCGAAGCCAACCGAGCCGTAGCCACCCTCCCCCCATCCTCCGACCTGAGCCTGGAGGAAAGAGTTAAGCAAGCACTACAGTATTTCACCACCAAATAAATAGCCCTAGCTTCTGAGGCTATTCACATGGTGACCAGCTAGTAACCCCGTTCAAATACACGATTGGAATCCACCCCTCCCACCCAAGCATATTGAGCATAAAGCCTTGCTACATTAAATTGAGAAAGTTTGACGCCTGTAGCCTGACTCTTTATACTAAATTAGCTTGGAGGGGTGTCCGAGCGGTTTAAGGAGACGGTCTTGAAAACCGTTGTTCTCTTTTGGGGACCGTGGGTTCGAATCCCACCCCCTCCGCCACTTATTATTAGGTGACCCTATCCCCCTGTCTAGGTAAGAGGGAGCTAACGCGGGATACTCCCAAAAACTTAGTTTTTACGGGGTAAACAAGTACCAAGCACTAATGACCAAAATCTAAAGAACCAAGACGCTTTTGAGTTTTGAACTTTGAATTTGTTTAGATTTTAGGATTTAGTATTTTCTCCGAAGGAGATTCAGGATTTTTTCAGTCAGGGGGTTTAGGTCAATAAACAATCTCTGTTAATGAGGTTCAACCGAGACACTATTTAACATAGCCAAACCCAGAGGGTTTAGATTATACCCCTTGATATGCGGCTTAATAAGAATATAGTTTTCCCCAAACCATAAAGGTAGACAGGCAGCATCGTTAACAAGCCTCTGCTCAGCCTGTTGATATAGTGCCAGACTCAGGTTGCTATCCGGCTCCATGCCCGCCATCTCCAATAGGGCATCCATCTCAGGATCGCTATAGTCGCCATAGTTGTTATCGGCATCACTATGAAACAAAACTTCTAGGAAGTCCTGCGGGTGTGGGTAGTCAGCAATCCAGCCTATAGAGAACATCTCATCCTTCTCCTGTTTAAGGTGATAAAGGAACCGCTGGGGTTCTAGCTGCCTTACCGTAACCTCCACCCCGAGGTTCTGTCGCCACTGGTGAATAATAGCTTCTAGTTCCGATGAAATCAGTCCTCCCCAACCGACGGTGGTAATAGTGATAGGTGGTAACTCAGATACATCACCATACTTAGAGGCACTAATTAACTCCTTAGCCTCATTTATGTCATAATCCAGCCCTGATAAATCTTCGTTAAAACCGGGCATACCTGGTGGTAGGATGCCATCCGCCTGCTGCACCATACCTCTAAATACCAAAGAAGCTAGTTTATCCTTATCAATAGCCTGGGAGAAGGCACGGCGAATATTAACATCATCAAAAGGTGGTTTACTACAGTTAAAGCCGATATAGAAGAAGCTCAGCTCAGGGACTATCACCAGCTCCTTGTAAAAGGGACCTGACTCATCGATAACCTTATCAATATAATGAAGAGAGACACCAGTAACATCTATTTTGCCAGTCTCATACATATTCATCGGCACACCACCCCATAAATAAAAGACAATATTATTGACCTTAGCCAAGTCCCCGTAGTAAAGCTCATTCCTCTCTAAAACAAGCAAGCTATTTTCGTCCCACTGCTTAAGCTTGAATGGACCGGTGCCATTTGGTTCCTGCCACCACTCCCCTCCTGATTCCACGTTGGCTCTATCCACGACAAAGGTAGTGGGATAGGTTAGCTTGGATAAGAAATAAGACTTGGGAGCATCTATAGTTACCTGAAGGGTATAATCATCAATAACCTTGACACCGCTAATCTCCATAGTTACACCGGCTAATACTTCCTTCACCCCGACGATATCACCCAGGTAGGTGGCTGCCGTCAGCGACCCAGTACCGGGGTCACAGGCTCGCTGCCAGGAATACTCAAAATCCTCAGCTTTTACCACCTCGCCATTATGGAAGCTAACATCATCTCTTAGATAAAAGGTATAAGTTCTACCATCATCACTAACCCCCCATCTCTGGGCAATATCAGACACCGGCTCCAGGTTATCATCAAGGCAAACCAATCCACTAAACAACTGCATTATATAGCTATGGGAGGTCGTTTCACCGGAAACTGCCGGGTCAAGCGTCCACGGGTCAACGCCATACAGATTAAGGACTTTTTCAGTGGGCGGTGCTCCGTCCTGCCCCGGCTGGCAACTAATACCCGGTAGGCAGAATACCAAGAGACTGCATAGCAATACTACCGAGAGAACTATATATAAGGTGCTTTTTATCATTTTGTTCTATAACTACCTTTATAGGGGAACAACCTTAGAATAAGCCCTCCCTCTTAAGGCTCAGGTAGTTTTTATCACACACAATGATGTGGTCCAGGACATCTATGCCCACAATCCCCCCCGCCTCGGCTAGCCTTTTAGTTAACTTTATGTCATCTTCCGAAGCCTTAGGGTCACCCGAGGGGTGATTATGGACAAAGATAACTGAGGCAGCACTGGCTGATATTGCCTCCTTAAATACCTCCCTGGGGTGAACGATGCTGGTATCCAGGCTACCGACCGAAACTTCGGCCACTTTTATTAGCTGATTCCTGGTATCCAGCAAAAGTGTTAAAAAATGCTCCTTCTTTTTACCCCTCAGTCTACCCTTCACCAAGCTAGCAACATCGTCAGGAGTCTTAACTACTGGCTTCTCTCCAGCCTCTGAGTAACCCTCCAGCCGGTTAGCCAACTCACAAGCAGCCTTAATCTGAGATGCTTTAGCAACACCAACCCCCTTAATCCGAACTAGCTCCTCCACCGAGGCGCTGGCAATCCCTTTAAGACTGCCAAACTGGCTGAGTAACCTTTGGGCAGTTACCATCACCGACTCGCCGGCAACACCACGACCCAGAATTAAAGCTAGAATCTCCTGCGCCGAAAGGACGGCTACCCCTAATTTTTGCAGTCTCTCTCTAGGTCGCTCGGAATAAGGTAAATCATGAATAGTCATCGATACAACTCGATTTCGATAAGGCATCTCCGTATCAGTTTAGCATAACCAGAGAAGGAAGAGTAGCAATACCCAGGGAAGAGTTGACAGGCCAATGACCGATACCCCACGAGTAAGGGAAAATACTGTTCTCAGCAATGTTACAAGGGGCATTAAGAGAAACAGGCTGAAAAAGTACGCCCGAGATTCCAAGCATGAGTTTCGAAGCTAGTAGCTGGGCGAAGTTTCTATAAATCAGGGCTAGCGCTAGGTAACAGACCTGGCGAAAATCCAGTCTGCTGTATGTTTAGTAATTTTCCACCATAATTTCATAGTAGCTCTGGGGGAAACTACAGGCAGGACACTCCTCAGGTGCTTCAGTACCCTCATGGATATAACCACAGTTTCGGCACTTCCACCTAACTACCTTGTCCTTTTTAAAGACCTTTCCTTCCTCCAGATTCTGGAGCAAGGCGAGGTATCTCTTCTCGTGCTCTTCCTCAACTTCGGCCACTTCTTTGAAGAAATCGGCAATCTCTCTGAAGCCTTCGTCACTGGCTACTTTCTCAAACTCAGGATACATCTGGGTCCATTCGTAGTACTCGCCTTCGGCGGCTGCCTTCAGATTCTCCTTAGTATCTCCGATTCCCTTAAGGAAATCGAACTCCCTTTTAGCGTGTTCTCTCTCGTTCTCGGCTGTCTCCAGGAATATCCCGGCAATCTGTTCGAAACCCTCATCCTTAGCTATTTTGGCAAAGTAGGTATACTTGTTGCGTGCCTGCGATTCGCCGACAAAGGCAGCAAGAAGATTATGTTCGGTTCTGCTTCCCTTAAGTTCCATTCTCTCCTCCCTTAATATTCTAGTAATCTTTTTTCTCCTTCAATTCTCTTTATTTCCGAGATATCCTGTGTGGCTTCCAATGTGCCTAGGTATTTACCGGCTTTGTCCCGCACCGCAAAATATCTAATATACACCTTCCTCTCCCCTAGATTTATCCAAAATTCGGCTGAATTTCTTTTACTGCTCTTAAAATCGGATAATATCTGGCTCACCTTATCCACACTGTGCTTCGGGTGGCAATTCTGAACTGCTTTTCCCAGTGCCGAATATGGTCGTTTGAAGGTTCTGGTTTCGTGCTTATTCCAGAATTTAACCAAGTCATCTTCATCAACGAAGGAAATTTCAAAGGGTATTGCTTCGAATATCCCTTCTAACTGTTCTTTGTTTAAATTTTCTATCATGATTATACCTCTTCTATTCTATCGAATTCACGCTTGGCTGACCCACAGACAGGACATACCCAATCGTCTGGTATATCATCGAAAAGCGTCCCCGGTTTTATGCCGCTGTCGGGATCTCCTAGATCCGGGTCATAGACATAGCCGCAAACGGCACATTTGTATTTTGACGCTCTGAGAGCTGCCAAAACCTGCTTCATTTCGTCCACTTGACCACACATACCACTGGTACACCTGTTCGCTGGTGCTTTGTTAGTTTCTACCTTTATCTCCTCTTGTAGCAGGTTCAGTTTTTGCCTAAGCCGTTCCTCATCGAAGCCGACTAATATGTCACCATCGATATCAACCACCGGTACACTCAGTTGCTTTGAGCTACTTACCATCTCATCTCGAGCGGCTGAATCACTGGCAACATCAAATCCTTGATAGGGGATGTTATTTTCGTCCAAGAATTTCTTAGTTCTCTTGCACCATGGACAGTTAGGCGTAGAATAAACTTTAACCTGTTGTGCCATTTCGATCACCTCCTAATAGAGTCAATATCGACATTAACAGGAAGGCCAAGGCAATCTCGGATGGTGTTGGCAATTTGCCCATTGAGCCTGTCTACCTTTCTTGAGCTTACTACATACAGACAAGTAATCCAACTTATATAAAGCCTCAAGATTCATTTATCACCTCCCGTTTTATTTTTTGAATAAAGATTTAGCGGACCTCCGACTTTATCTGGCTTGATTGAGCAGCTTTTTTATAATATAAATTGTGTCGACAGTCATCCATACAGAGCCTGCAATTATTGCACTTCAGGGGATATCGCTCAATAGTACCATCTGAACTAGAGTTAATAGCCTCGGTAGGACACACATCGGCACAATAAGCAAAGCTGCACTGGCGACAGTATCTCTTCTTCCACAGCCACCAGTCGAACTCATGGTAAATATGATAGAGTAATACTACGATGGCAGAGAAGAAAGCGACGTCATGAATCATCAGGGAAAACCTAAACATTTCAGATGGTACTATACCCTTCAGGAACCACTGCAATATGCCAGTCAGTACGAAAAGGACAAAACCGAACGCCACAAATGACTTATGTATCCTTTGCCAAGTATCGGGATTAGGCGAGGTGGTAGTATTCCAGAATGCGGCTTCCCTCAGCCACTGCCAGGCGGCTCTGCTATTCGTTAAAGCATAGACCACTGGTGTACCCACCAAGACTACCGCAGCAGTACGGTGAATAAGGCGACTCCAACTGCTGGCAGCTAATCCAGAGAGGCCGGGGACAACTAAAGGCAAACCAGTAATCAATAACATTAAGAAGGCTGCTACCATTATCCAGTGGACTATACGCTTACTGCTTTTTATATTATCGACACCAGTGCTCTTATTTGACATGAATCACCTCAACCTTAACTCAAAATAAATAGTAATTATAAATATTATTATGTAATAACTTAAAACACATGTTGATTTCATCCAGAGCCTTGAGATTATTATTAGCCTCTACCAGTGTTATCTACATAAGCTCTTTCTCGCTAGATTCGATAGCCCGCTGCAGTTCGGCGCTGAGTAATGGTGGTAGTCCCTCAATATCTACCTCGAGAAAACCTCTAACTATAGTAGCTGTGGCCTCAGCCCGTGTTAGCCCCCGAGCCATCAGGTACTCCACTTCTTCTTCAGCTATCTTTCCTACTGCTGCCTCATGGGATAGGTCAATGCCGTCTAGTGTACCCTTAAGCTCGGGTATGGCGTGAATCACTCCTTCTCCCTGTAGGATTAGTCCGCGGCATTCCAGGTGCCCTTTAACCTCAGGAGCATTGCCTTCTATGTAGCCCCGGGCGATAATATTACCCCCAGTAGTTATGGCCCGTGATATGATCTCTGTCTTTGCCCCTTTAGCGTTGAGGATTGCCCGTGAACCAACATCCAGTGCTGACCCCTGAGCTGCCACTAGAATACTGTTATATCTGACAACCGCGTTTTCACCTACACATCTAGCAGTAGGATACATTTGTAACGAACGAACTGGCTTCATGAGTACATAATTACTGAGAAATAAGCCATCCTCTTCAACGATCGCTGCAGTGCGTGGGCGGACCGCTACCTCTGGATTCCAGCTATGTATCATAGTGAAGGTAATCTTAGCCCCCCTCTTTATATAGAACTCAGAGACTCCCAGATGTAATCCCGGCTCCTCTTTGGAAGCAGTAGTACATCCGGTAATAATATGGAGTTCAGAGTTTTCTTCAGCAATTATGATATTATGAATATTTTGAGCCAGCTTACCCTTGGCTAGGTAAAGACAAGCTTGAACCGGATAGATAGTCTTAGTACCAGGTAGAGCTCTTATGAAATAGCCGTTACTCTGACTCAGCTCAACATTGGCAGTGTACTTATCAGTATCTACGGCTACCGCCTGCCACCAATAGTCTGATAGCCAATCATAATTTTCTAGAGCCTGGCTTACCGGCATTACTTCTATACCCTCTTGCCAGCTGGAAAAGTGGACTGGTGTATTGTCCGTCTGGATAAAGGTTCCTGACCTCTGGCTCACATCATCAAGAATGACCCCTGCCTCTAACATCTGCTCCTTGGTCTTGGCGGGAAGCTCCGACGGGTCGGACTGATATGGTTGTGCCTCGGCTGAGCTAACATAATTAGTCAGGTCTACATCCTCACCAATAGCTGCTGGTTTGGTTGAGGCGGCTTTGGCCTTATCTCTATACGTCTTGGAAGACTTTATTTCACGCACTTGGTACACTCCCCGCAAGGCATTTGACACACTCCTCATAGCCCTTCTCCCTGATAGTCGCCAGAATCTCATGCGGGTCTCCTGCACAGCCTATTCTGCCATCAAGCATGACATAGCCAGTGCGAGCATTAACATAGTCCAGAATATGACCAGTATGGGTGATAATAAGCCCCATGCACTTTCGGGTACGAATGTGACAATTTTTGTCCAGCAACTCATTTATTAGGTCGCCTATCAGGGCTATATTTACCAGGTCGACACCGGATTCTGGCTCGTCAAATAAAGTTAGTTCTGGTCTTTGAGCTAGTAACTGCATTAGCTCGGAGCGCTTTATCTCACCTCCTGAAAAACCATAGTTTATCTCTCTATCTAGAAGCTCAGTCATATTGGCTCTCTCAGCTAACTTATCTATAGTTACTTTATCCCCTCTATCTCCCATAGAGGCATCAAGCATATCACGTGTCTTTACCCCTCGAACCACCGGGGGACGCTGGAAAGACATGCCAATTCCTAAGCGGGCTCTCTCATCCACAGGCAACTTGGTTATGTCTTTGCCCTTGAAAAGGATACTGCCCTTGGTTACCTGGTATCTGGGGAAACCCATTATTGCCATGAGGAGAGTAGTCTTGCCACTACCATTAGGACCGAAGAGAACATGTGTTTCGCCAGTCCCAATATCCAAATTTATACCCTGCAGAATCTCCATACCATCTATAGCTACAGATAGTTGCTTAATCTCCAGCATATTTACTGCTCCATCTTATTTTTCTTAACTACTTATTCAGCCTCCGTCCAAAGACGGGCGCTCTTTGGTAACAAACCAACCTGCTGGATCCTTGAGATATTCGTAGTAGTCAAGGAGAACTAGATGATGTTCTCTTTCTTCGGCAGCTAAGGTCTCATAAAAGTCTCTTTCAGTATCATAGGTAGCGGTCTGGCTTCGGTCTTTATACAGGTCATAACTCTTACTTTCCATTCCCATGGCTGTTTGTATAGCATCAAGCTCAGTGGCAGGAGCCTTTATGTCAGAGCCAATTTCATCGGTCGCTCTGGCAAATATGGTTCTTAATCTTTTACCCCCATCAGGCTGAAAATTAGTCTTGGGCCAGACCTTTTTACTCCGAAAAGTATCATAAATCTCCTCAAACTTCTGACGGTGAATGTCTTCCTCATTGGCTAGAGATTGGAAAAGTTCTCTACCCAGCTGGTTATCACTGCTCTGGCTTACCTTTCGGTAATACTCCTTACCATCAATTTCCATCTGTATAGCAATTTGAAGTGCGCCTAGGATTTTATCCTGTTCGGTTTCCATATTCCAACCTCTCTTAAGTTTGCAAGGTAATTATCTAACTTTTCGCAATGTTTTTTTTAGTTGGGAAAACATTCTCAGGTGTGCCTTTTCCTCGTCTATTATATTGAGAACTACTTTTTGGTCAGGCTGTCTTACGAAGTTCTGCATCTCTGTATAGAAAAGGATAGAATCCTTTTCAGCTTGAATGCCGATATCAGTGGCTTCAATTTCACTGGTTACCTTCTCGGCTTTTTGTTGAGCCTCACTGATATTTGAGAACACTGAGCTATCAACTAGTGATTTCAGATAAAGCATATATTCTTCGGCATAATCTTGCGGAGGCTGATATTGACCTACAGCATCTAGCATGCCCTGAAAAGTATTCAGATGTTTCTTCTCTTCGTTAGCCAGATAATCATAGATATCCTTGGAATCCTTATTCTGGGTTTTGTTAGCCAAAGCCTGATAGAATGCTACCCCGTTTCTTTCTATATTTATAGCTATTTCTACGAGTTCACTGCCTGTAAAAACGATAGACATTTTTAAATTACCTCCCTAGTTGTTTTTTATTCGCTAAGCCTCTGTAGGTAACTATACGCTTGAAGGGTAGCCTTAGCCCCTTCACCAGCAGCTATCACTATCTGCTTTTCAGGAACACTGGTAACATCCCCGGCGGCAAAAAGCCCAGGTACACTTGTTTCATTGGCACAATTAACCTCTATTTCCCCAAGATGATTTAGAGTGACTACCCCTTTCACAAACTCTGAGTTAGGGATGAGTCCAATCTCGACAAAAACACCACCAACGTCCAACTCCCTTTCCTGTCTGGTCTTCAAGTCTCTTATTCTTATCCCCTCAACAAAGTTCTCCCCTTCTATCTCCAGCACTTCGTGTTCCAGGAATTTCATCAGGTTATTAGCCTTTTCCAGTTTATCAATTAGTATGGGGTCGCCGGTGAGAGGAGTCAACGATATCAAGTAAGTATGGTCAGCGATCCTAACCATGTCAATAGCAGCTTCCAGAGCCGAGTTACCACCTCCAATGACAGCTACTTTCATACCGCCAAAGAGGGGGCCATCGCAGACAGCGCAGTAAGTAATCCCTTTGCCTCTAAGCTTTTCCTCACCCGGAACATTTAGCAAACGAGAACGCTTACCGGTGGCTACTATGGCTGTCTTAGCCTCGTAGGTTTCGTCTCCACCTATCCTGACCTCAAAGCCTTGGCTTATTTGGGACAAGTTACTAACCCCTTGCCCGATTTTCATATCTACGGGAAACTGTTTTACCTGCTTCTCAAATTTCTCCATTAACTCAGGACCTTCTATGAACTGGTAGCCCATATAGTTCTCTATTCCCGCAGTAACATTTGGCTGACCTCCAAGGTCTTGGCTAATGAGCAATGTACTTAGCTTCTTTCGGGCAGCATACACCGCCGCTGTCATCCCCGCCGGACCACCTCCGATAATCATTAAATCATACATTTTACTTAATTCTCTTGCACCAGAGGTGCCCGGGCGTAGAATAAACTTTAACCTGTTGTGCCATTTCGATTACCTCCTGGTAGGGTCAACATTACCATAACAGGGAGACCGGGAAGCGAGACATTAGAGAATCAATAAGCTACTTACTAGCTTTTTTCTTAACCGAGACTGGAATCTTCTTGGCTTTAACCTCAGCGGTTTTGGGAAAAGTAACCTCTAAAACTCCATCCTCAAAACTAGCTTCAATCTTTTCGGCATCGGCGTCAGTAGGAAGAGCTATTGCACGAGAGCATCTACCATAAAGACGCTCACAGGTATAGTAGTCTTCCTCCTTGACCTCGGTTTCAGATTTTCGCTCCCCTTTTACCACCAGTCTGTCGCCGACAACTGAAGCATCTACGTCCTCTGCCTTCATCCCGGGGAGTTCAACCTTTATCACAAACTTATCTTCCTTCTCAAACATCTCTACTGGAGGTGCCCAGTGTCTTTCCTCTATAGGGCGATGCTTCCACACTTCGGGATGAAGCACTCGACCCATAACATCCTCAAAGTGCCGCTCCATCTCATCTAGATCAGTCAATGGTCTACGACCCCACACTTCTGGGTGAAGCGATGGGGGATACGTGGGTTGAAATGCTGGACCTTCTACCCCCGCCAATTCGGGGTGAAAAGCTCGACGAATGGCATTCTCCAAGCGCTGTTCTATCTCCCCTAGATCCGTCAATGGTCTACGACCCCATACTTCGGGGTGAAGCGATGGGGGATACGTGGGTTGAAATCTTGGACTTTCTACTCCCCTTGCCAGTTCAGGGTGAAAAGCTCGACGAACGGCATTCTCCAAGCGCTGTTCTATCTCTGGATACCCACCGTATGGTTTCAACCCCCACATTTGGCGAATTTCAGACGGTAAATTTTCTAGTGCCATAGCTAAACCTCCTTTAGTTTATTGTCGCAAACTAGGTCCCGCTTCCCAGACCTTTAGGATTCATCAATAATGATAGCAAGCTAGCAATAACGAAGTCATAAAATGGAAGGAGAAAAAGTTACAAAATTATGACATTGTAGGCAGTGTTTTGCGATAAGTTTACAATGTTATTAGTATCCTTCGACGTAGGATTCATTAAAGCTATTCAGTCCAGGAGTTGGTCTATGATGTAGCCTATCTTGGGGATGGTGCGAATCAGCTTGGGAGCGATTAGGAGCACCAATACTAGTAACGATGGTGAAAAATGCATAGGATTCTTGTTGTTTAAATTTATGGATGATTCTCGCTAGGTAAACCATGACTCAAAGGTATGGTAAAGAAGAAAGTGGAACCTTTGCCGAATTCCGATTCAACCCATATCTGACCGCCGTGTGCTTCCACCAGCCTGCGACAAACCAATAATCCCAGTCCTACCCCTCCAATTCCACCAGATCTGGACTCTTCAAGACGCTGGAAGGGCTCAAATAGCTTGGACCGGTCAGAAGGAGATATACCACTCCCTTGGTCACTAACGCCGATAACCAGGTGCTCCTCCTCCGGTCTGGCGGAGATTCGTATCTCTCCTCCTTGCGGTGAGTACTTAATTGCGTTTTCAATGAGATTATAGAGGATACGCTCCAGTCTCAATTCATCAGCATAAACTGAGGGTAGTTTCTTCGGGAGGTCCACAACAAACTGACGTGATGAAGACTGGCGTTTTATTCTCTCGACTATGCCTTGAATTACCTTCTTAGTATTAGTTGCTTCAGCATGAAGAAACAGACGGTCTGCCTGTATTCTAGACAGCTCCAAGAGATTTCCCAACATGTGGGAGAGCGATTCTGCTTCCAAAGCTGCATCGTTGAGTAGTTGATGTGTTTCTTCTGGAGATAGACGTTCCGCTTCGGTTAGAGCCGTATTGACAGCTCCTGTGATAACAGTTAGAGGACTGCGTAGCTCATGGGAGACAAGGCCGATGAACTCATCCTTTAACTGGTCTAGTCTTTTACGCTCAGTAATATCCACTACCACTGACCGATTGGCCACCACCTGACCACCTTTATCATGGACTGGCCGCACTGATAAGTTAATCCACACCTTACTGCCGTTGGCTCGGCAAATCTCTAACTCCTCGTCACGGATCTCCTCGCCAGCAAGAAACCTCTGAAAAACCCCCTTTGCCTTACCTTTTCCGTCTGGCGTATCGGCATACAAGTCAAGCACCCGCCGCCCAACCAACTCATCCAAGCTATAACCAAATAGTTCGGTAGCACCACGGTTAGCCTGCTTAATAAAGCCATCTACCCCAACCGAGAAATAGGCATTGGGTGCTTCATTGTAGAGGTCTCGGTATCGCTTTTCGCTTTCCTGAAGCTCACCCTCAGCTATAAATGTGTGCAGTGCCTGGCCGATATAGACCCCCACCCGTTCCAACAATTGGACTCTTTCTAGAGGGATTTTGTTTTCACTTTCATCAGCCAGATGGATTAGTCCCAAGATTCTACCTCTATCTTTCATCGGCACCAGAGCTACTGATTCGTAGCCATACTGGTTACATACATTCCCAGTTTGGTCCTTGAGCTCCTCTGGAACCGAGGCCAGAAGCTTTGTCGTGCCGTTGCTGAGGAAGGAGCCGCCCTTAGTATATGTGAGAAACCCAGAGCGGGTATTTCCCATTATCACATTAGCGCACATGCATTTGTCCGACTTGATACATAGAGGGTTTTCAACCTCGTAAAACTTTCGGTTGAATCCGGTATATGAGACATAGGGAATATTCCCATCGTCGTCCAAGAGACGGATGCCCACACAGCAGCATCCTGAATATTTCTTAACTTGCTTGACAAGTCGCTCTAGGTATTTCTTCATATCCCGGCTCTGGCTCAGCGTCTCCAAGACGCTAATAAGCAAATCCCTTTCCGCTTGTACGAATGCAGTTGTACCCTCAAAGCCAACCCTCGGGGACCTGTTCGATGGCTCCCTTACTACTCTTCGATTCTTTTTAGAGATACTCACTGGGATGTTCCTCACGAGTTTTTTTATTCCGAAACATTGGCCTTCTATGATAATATCTAGTATTTTAGTTGCAGCTAATAGTCTAGTCAAGATATCATCCATATATGAAGAGACTTTGACATCCGCTGAATTTGGAACTATTATTCTTACTTAGAGTAGGTAAACTCGGAGATACTTCGGTGAGGCAATTTCGCATACTGGTAGTTGACGACGAGGAACGGATCCTCAACTTCCTCAGATCAAAGCTTAAAGCTTCAGGCTACGAGGTGCTTACCGCCAGCAATGGACTTGAGGGCCTGGAGCAGGTTGAGGCTCAAGAGCCTGAACTGATTGTGCTTGACCTCCTCATGCCTGAGATGGACGGCTTAGAGATGCTTAAGGAATTACGCAGTTTCTCAACAGTGCCGGTTATTATTCTTACTGCCAAAGGTGCAGATGCTGACAGAATTAAAGGGCTCCAACTAGGAGCCGATGACTACCTGCCGAAGCCCTTCAACCCCGACGAACTGGTAGCTAGGATCGAGGCAATAAAGCGCCGGCTTAAACCTGGCGAGAGAAGTAAAACCCTAGAAGTTTTCGATTTAGGGTATGTAACCATCGATTTCAAGAAACATAGTGTGCTTGTCAGCGGTGAGGAAAAATACCTGACCCGAATCGAGTGGCTCTTACTTAGCCAGCTTGTCAACAATGCTGGCCGTCTTATGTTATACGAGGAACTACTCAGCCGGGTGTGGGGGCCGGAATACCGCGATGATGTCCAAATCCTCAGAACATGGATAAGTCGGCTGAGAAACAAGCTGGAAAGTGACCCCACCAATCCTAAGTTAATTCGCACCATCCCCAAGACAGGCTACATCGTAGACCAGCCCTTAGCCTGAACGGCTTCAATAAATCGCATCCAAGGAGGCTAATACCGTCGTTAACCTTTTCGCACGACACAGCCAATAATGTAATAATTTTGTAACTTTTTCTCCTTCCATTTTATGACTTCGTTATCGCTACCCCGCTATTATTATTGGTGTAAGCGCTTTCAAGTAAGCCACTGGCAATAACAAGTGGACAGACTCCGTAGATAGAGGACGTGACATAGGAATGCTGAAACTTGTAGGGTGTACCAGGAATAGAAACAACCGTAATAAAGGTTATCAGACTAAGCAAGGGAGCTGAAGAGTATGCTCGATGGGAAAAGGATTGCCATCCTGGCCGAAGAGGACTTCGAGGACTCTGAACTTATCGAACCAATGAGGGCAATGAAGAATGCCGGTGCTAAAGTGCTGATCGTCGGCAGTGGTTCCAAGGAAACTTATAGAGGTAGAAGAGGCAGTGTCACTGTAAGCGTCGATGCTATGGCTGATAAGGTCAAGGCTGAGGATTTTAATGCTATCATTATACCTGGTGGTTACGCTGCTGATAGAATGCGCTTGTACCAATCCATGGTTGAACTGGTGAGGAAGGCACATGAATTAGGTAAGGTGGTAGCGGCTATTTGCCATGGACCACAATTACTCATCTCAGCCGAAATAGTTAGAGGACACCGGGTTACCTCCTGGCCTTCGTTAATGGTAGACCTCAGAAACGCCGGCGCCGACTGGGTAGATACACCTGTAGCTCAAGATGGAAATATCATCACATCGCGCAAGCCAGCAGACCTACCAAGATTCAATAAAGCAATAATCGAAGCTCTGAGAGACTAGCCCTAGTTTATTCTAATGATACCGAGAGGAGGAGAAAAAATGGCTTACACAGCAAACGACTACAACAATCTCATCGGAATGGAGGGCTTCAGCGAAACCCTGTTGAAGAACCACTTCACTCTCTACCAGGGCTATGTGACCAATACCAACAAGCTACTGGACCTACTTGCTACAGTGCTTGGAGAAGGGAAAATTGGTACTCCAGAATATTCTGAACTGAAGCGGCGGATGGGTTTCGAGTTTAATGGTATGCGGCTCCACGAGTACTACTTTGGTAACTTAGGTGAAAAAGTAGCTTTGGACAAAACGGGTAAGCTTGGTAGTAAGCTATCTGCAGATTTTGGTAGCTACGAAGACTGGGAAAAGGATTTCAAAGGCACAGGCACTATGCGCGGTATTGGCTGGGCTATACTGTATCAGGACAGTATCACTGGAAAGCTCCTGAATTTTTGGATTAATGAACACGAAACGGGTCATCCCGCCGGTTGCTTTCCCATTCTAGTAATGGATGTCTTTGAGCATGCCTACATCACCGATTATGGGCTGAAGCGAGTTGACTATATAGAAGCCTTTTTCAGGAATATAAATTGGGCTGTAGTGGAAAGCCGACTGCAATAAGCGACTGTTTACCGGAAGAAGGCATCGAGAACTACCTGTATCTAGCGGTTACTAGCTTTGGTGTTTTCGCTGTTATCAAGACCGCAGGCGCTTTCATGATTATAATAGGTATTACCCTCGGCATAACAGGTTACGCGTTATGGAGTATAGCCAGAGAAAAATCTGTCAAGAACAACTCATGGAGAAAGCTGTACTAAGATAACTTGAAATGGCTGAGATAAAGTTAGACTGCACAGGTGAAACTTGTCCGGTTCCTTTGGTTGAAGCCCGCAAGGCTTTGAGGAAAGCAAAGGAAGGCGATGTCGTAGAAGTTATCGGAACACATCCCTCTTCCAAAAAGGAGATACCAATGGCTGTCAAAGCGCTGGGGCTGGAACTTATCGATGTGGAGGAGAAAGACGGAGTTTGGAAGATAAGGATACAGAGGTAGAAGGAGGAAGTAACTATGGCTGATAAAGCTACCATAATAGTTCATAGCGGCGATATGGACAAGGTTTACAGTGCCCTTATAATAGCTAATGGGGGACTAGCAATGGGGATGGAAGTATCACTCTACTTCACTTTCTGGGGGCTCCAGCGTCTCAAGAAGGGAGGTCTTGAGAAGGGACCTCTCTCTAAGATGAACATGCTGGGCCTCGGCAAGTGGATGGTGAAGCGGAAGATGAAGAAGGCTGGAGTTGTTTCACTAGAGAAGATGATGCAGGACTTCGTGGAGCTAGGTGGCAAAATCCTTGCCTGTGACATGACCATAGAAATAATGGGGATAAAGGAAGAAGACCTCCAGAGGGATTTGATATCGGATTACTGCGGAGTTGGAACTTACCTTAATGAAGCAAGGGAATCAAAAATAACCCTGTTCATCTCTTAGGAGAAGGGAATGTTGAACAGACCTGTTTACCTAGATAATGCAGCAGCCACCCGGCTGGACGAGCGGATACTCGAGGCGATGAGACCGTACTTCTTCGATATTTACGCCGTTGCCACCTCGGAATTTGGCTATTCCCAAGGTATAGAAGCTCGTGAAGCCTTAGATGGCGCTAGAGAGGCTCTTGCTGCTACTCTGGGGGCAGCACCGGAAGAGTTCATTTTTACCTCGGGAAGTACCGAATCCTCAAATGTTGCCCTAAAAGGAGTGGCACTAGCTCTTGGTAAAAAGAAAGGTAAACACGTAATTGTCTCAAAAATCGAAGATTTCCCAGTACTTAATAGCGCTAGAGCCCTTGAGAAGCAAGGGTTTCAGGTGACATATCTGGATGTAGATAGTGACGGTTTTGTGGACCTTGATAAACTCAGGGAATCTATCACGAACGAAACCATTCTGGTCTCTATCCAGCATGCCAATCAGGAGATCGGCACCATCCAAGATATTAAAAATATCGGTCTCATCTGTCGTGAGAAGGGAGTGCTCTTTCACACTGATGCCACGCATACCTTCACCAGGGTTCCCCTTGATGTGAAGAAGATACCCGTGGACTTAATAACAGTGTCGGCACATACCATCCACGGGCCAAAGGGCACAGGGGGACTTTACATCCGTAAGGGGACAAGCCTAGCCAAGTGGGTAGATGGGGGATTCCAGGAGTTCGACCTCCGGGCAGGGCTCGAAAACATACCCGGCGCGGTGGGTTTCGCTAAAGCGGTAGAACTGGTTACCACCCAGGAAACCGAGCAGATACAACTAGTGCGTGATCATGTTATAAGCCGCATACTTGCCGAGATACCTGATACCGTTCTCAATGGTCATCGCTGGAAGAGACTCCCGCAGAATGCCAATATTTCGTTCCACTTCATAGAGGGTGAATCTATCACCCTGCATCTGGATATGCATGGTTTTGCCGTGAGCACTGGCTCCGCATGTTTCAGCCGCTCGTTAGAGGGTAGCCACGTTATCTTTGGCATTGGTGGTGACCACGAAAGGGCACACGGCTCAATTCGTTTTACCTTTGGGCGTTACAATACTATAGAAGACACCAACGCCCTGGTTAATACACTGGCTGAGGTGGTGCGGGAGCTTAGAAGTATCAGCCCGTTGGGCAAAGAGAAAAAAGAATAGGAGGAATAGAGATGAGATTCCCATATAGTGAAACTGTACTGGAACACTTTCGCCACCCTCGTAATGTGGGCAAGATTGAGAATGCCGACGGGAAGGCAATAGAGGGTAGTCCAGCCTGCGGCGATATGGTGTCCGTATATATAAACGTTGACCCTAAGACAAATACCATCTCAGACGTTAAGTTCGAATCTTACGGTTGTGCTTCTAACATTGCCACCGGTTCTATCATTACCGAACTAGCCAAGGGAAAGACACTGGATGAGGCTAAGAAGATTACCTGGAAGGAAGCTTCAGAAGCCTTGGGAGGACTTCCCAAAATTAAGGCCCATTGCTCGGTGCTTGCTGTGGAGGGTTTACGTTCGGCTGTTGAAAACTATGAAGAGCGCCACGGTCTGGTTAAGGATAGAAAACCGACTACGGTAGAGACAGTGCGCAGACGCCTTAAGAAAGTCATGAACCCTATGGCTGGATTAGACCTGGTACGCACCAACTTGGTGCGAGATATTAATATAAAGAACGGAACTGTCCGAGTAGTCATCGACTTACCTCCAGACCACCAGTTTGCTTCGGCAATAAAAGAAGAGATAACAGAGAAAATAGAACCGCTCTGGGATGTGAAAGAAGTAGTGGTTGAATTTACGGAATAGAAGTCGGTAATAATTCAGGCCCATGTACGGTCCCGGGGATATAATGGCTGAAAAGTCTACACTTAATAGTCAGAAATCAGAGAAGACTCATATTCACATAACCGGAATGACTTGTACTACTTGTGCCGCCACCATCGAGAAGGGTCTAGTGGAGACACCTGGGGTAGAGCAGGTAAACGTGAGCTTCGCCTCAGAAAAGGCTTCTATAGAATATGACCCTTCCAAGGTAGACCTTGCTAAAATTAAGAATACTATCTCTCAAATAGGCTATGGGGTAGCTACTAAGAAATCTATCTTCCCTGTGGCCGGAATGACCTGTGCCTCCTGTGTCAGTCGGGTGGAGGAGGCTCTTACTAGCGTGCCAGGTGTAATTTCCGCCAGTGTTAATCTAGCCTCAGAGAAAGCCACTGTAGAATATGTTGAGGGGACAGAGCTAGGCGCTCTCAGACAGGCGGTAAAAGAAGCGGGCTATAAGTTAGGCTCAGAGGCAGAAACATTGGAAGATGTTACCACCGCTGCCCAGCGGGAGATTAGAACCATACGTAACAGGCTTATCCTAGCGGCTGTCCTAGCCAGCACAATCATGGCTCTAATGTGGACTCCCTTTTTCGAGGGGAAGGCCTATCTGCTTTGGGCTCTGGCGACGCCGGTGCAGTTCTGGGCAGGCTGGCGATTTTATCGTGGGACTTGGGGAGCACTTAGGCACCGAACCGCCAACATGAATACCCTGATTGCTGTAGGCACTTCGGCTGCCTATCTTTACAGTATGATAGCTGTTCTCTTCCCTAGACTTTTTACCGCTGGCGAGCTGGAACCACATCTGTACTTCGATACCTCAGCCATGATTATTACCTTGATTCTACTTGGTCGTTTTCTGGAGGCTAGAGCCAGAGGACAGACCTCGGCGGCAATAAAGAAGCTCATCGGTATGCAGCCGAAGACTGCTCTTGTTATCCGTGATGGCGAGGAGGGAGAAGTTCCTATTGAAGACGTTCAGGTTGGTGACCTCGTCTTGGTACGACCGGGGGAGCGAGTGCCCGTGGATGGTATTATTCGCCTGGGGTATTCCAGCACAGATGAGTCTATGATTACCGGGGAGAGCATCCCAGTGGAAAAGAAGGTGGGTGATAAGGTTATCGGTGCCACCATTAATAAGACAGGCAGTTTTCAATTAGAGGCGACCAAGGTAGGTAAAGACACAACACTGGCTCAGATTATCCGATTGGTGGAGGAAGCGCAGGGAAGCAAGGCGCCTATTCAACGCCTAGCCGATGTCATCGCTAGTTTCTTCGTACCGATAGTGATTGGCATTGCTATCATTACCTTCATCATCTGGTACTCCGTGGGGCCAGATCCAGCCCTTACCTTTTCCCTCCTCAACTTTGTTGCTGTGCTTATTATCGCCTGTCCCTGCGCGCTGGGACTGGCCACTCCAACCGCGATCATGGTAGGCACCGGCAAAGGAGCTGAGCATGGTATTCTTATCCGGAGTGCTGAGGCACTGGAGAGGTCCCACCAAATAAGAACCGTGCTGCTTGACAAAACCGGCACTCTAACCCGGGGTGAACCCGAGGTAACCGATATCGTTGCTGTCCCAGCTTCTTCCCAGGAGGAGGTTCTTCGGCTGGCAGCCTCAGCTGAGCGTGATTCAGAGCATCCGCTCGGCGAGGCTATAGTCAAGGCGGCTCTGGAGAAGAGGTTAGAAGTATCTTCAACCAAAGACTTCAATGCCATCCCCGGACAAGGTGTCGAGGCTTCAGTGGCTAGGAAACACCTTTTGCTGGGTAACCTGACATTAATAACGGATAGGGGTCTTTCTCTGAACGGATTGGGGGAAGAAGCAGAGCGCCTGTGGGAAAAGGGCAAGACAGTGATGTTTCTCGGGTTAGATAGCCAGGTAGTGGGAATCATTGCTCTGGCCGATACTCTCAAACCCAATGCCAGGGAGGTGTTGGAACAGCTACACAAGTTAGGAATTAAGGTAGTTATGCTTACCGGAGACAATCGACGCACTGCTGAGGCTATTGCCCGAGAGGCAGGCATTGACGATGTTCTCGCCGAGGTGCTCCCAGAGCATAAAGCTCAGGAGGTAAAAAGGCTACAAAATGAGGGAAAGGTAGTGGCAATGGTAGGTGATGGTATAAACGATGCCCCAGCACTGGTTCAGGCGGATGTGGGTATCGCTATCGGTACCGGCACTGATGTCGCCATAGAGACAGGAGACGTTACGCTGATTAGCGGTGATTTAGAAGGGATTGTAACCGCCATATCCCTGAGCAAGCACACCATGAAAACCATTAGGCAGAACCTCTTCTGGGCGTTTGCCTACAATACTACCCTTATCCCAGTGGCAGCAGGCGTATTATACCTCGCCTTCGGCCAAACCGGTGTACCCTCAGGGCTTCACTTTATTCTGGGCAAATATGGATTCCTGAATCCAATCCTAGCTGCGGCAGCAATGGCCGCTAGCTCTGTAACCGTCGTATTCAACTCACTCCGTCTAAGAAGGTTTAAGCCAGCCAAATTCATAGACTAACCAAAGGAGGTGTCTCAATGGCTATTGATCCAGTTTGCAAGATGGAGGTCGAGGAGAGCAAGGCAGCCGCTACCTCCGAGTACAAGGGAAAGAAATACTACTTCTGTGCCGTAGGTTGTAAGAAAGCCTTTGACCAAGACCCTGAGAAATACCTAGTCGCAGAAAGGAAGCTTTGACAACGTTATTGCCAAGACCTAAGATTATCCTAAGAATAGAAACTTAGGGGGTGCATATGACAAGTAAAAAGCACTTCACTACCGAAGAAGCCAAACGAATTGGCGAGGCCTTAGGTATTGATTGGAGCAAGTTCGATGTTGAGCAATATAGGATGGGCCTTTTTTAGGAACATAAACTGGAATGCAGTGGAAAGTCGACTGAAATAAGCGACTGAATACCGGAAGGGGGGTACAAAAGGTTGAGGTTCACCATAAGTTAATGACATCTTCATCAGCCTCGCCTCCACACCCAGCTTTCAATAGTCAGCCCCAATATTAAAACAAACCCGGTAGCCAGTGCGGCTAATGTCCCAATCAGTGCCGGATGCATCCCCCCTTTTTCAATCGGTTGAGCCGGAATGATAACATAATCACGCCACAAAGCATCCAGACCATCCATATTAAAGCCATATACTTTGTCTAGGGCTTCATCGTAATCACTGCCCTGTTCGAAGATAAGAAGCAGCTCAAGCATCCTGTCCTGCCCATAACTATTAATAAGAAACTCCGCCAGACTATAACTCTGAGCATAGGAAAGTAAGGACTCCTCAGCATAAGCCGAAAAGGGACTTGATAAACTACGCACCGAGATAAGGCTATTTTCGGCTATTGCCTTATCAAGATAGGCTCTAAACACTGGAGCCAGCAGTCCCTCAGCATACATAGCCAAACCCTCATCAAGCCAGGTAGGCAGGTCATTATAGGGATTAAGGGTCATCTGATGTATGACCAGGTGTGCCAGCTCGTGAGCAATTGCTCTCTTTCCCCAGTTAATATCATCTGGGGTTATACCAATAGCTATAACACCATATCTGGTAAAAGCTACTCCTCCCGTCCACTCCTGAGGATAAATCATAGCCCCCCGTAAATCTTGGGAATTAGCGTAGATATAGAGCTTGGCTGGTCTTTCAAGATAAGCACCAGTATCCTCAGCCAGCTTAGTCAGTGCTTGCTGAGCCGCAGCCATTAGCTCCTGAGCAAAGGACTCCTTCCCTTCA
Source organism: Dehalococcoidia bacterium (assembly GCA_011191875.1). Classification (GTDB taxonomy): domain Bacteria; phylum Chloroflexota; class Dehalococcoidia; order Dehalococcoidales; family W498; genus W498. The sequence goes on from DUFC01000029.1 coordinate 57,409, forward strand.
TACCAATATATTGTTACCTTGCCTTCAGTTAAACTATGCCAGGAATAACGAGTGTCATCAAACTGAACTCGAATCGGAGCCGTCTCAACCTTGTTACCTCCAGCATTCTCCACTAGCCACCAATACTCCACACTAGCTCCAGAGGGTAAGCCGCCTATTCTCACCATTTCCAAAGCCCAACTAACATCAACCATAGTAGCCGGGACAAATTCAATATAGACCTCACTGATCACCTGGGCGTAGCTTACCCGGTCAACAGTATAACGAAGGCGAATATCAGTGATATTGACATCACTCTCGGCTGATAAATTAAAGATAAGCCTGGAAGGAAACTCTGCCTGAGCCGAGCTATCTAGTATGGTTAACCCAGTCTGGGCTTGAACCAAGCCAGGACTCAATAAAACCAAGAGCAGCCAAAAAACTAAGGCTAATAGGCTGGTTTTCTTAATCATCCTTCTTCACCTACAATAGATCTGAGGTAGGCGGTTATGAAGTCATCCAACTCTCCATCTAATACAGCATCGGTATCGCTTGTTTCATAACTAGTCCTGTGGTCTTTTACCATCTTATACGGATGAAGGACATAGCTCCTAATCTGGTTGCCCCATCCAGCAGCTATACGCTTCCCCTTCAGCCTGGCTCTTTCCTCGGCTCTCCTAGCTAACTCTACCTCTAGCAGGCGAGCCTGGAGTATTCTTAAAGCAATTTCTTTGTTCTGGTACTGAGAACGCTCACTCTGACAGGTAGTCACCAACCCCGTGGGAAGATGAGTTAACCTGACAGCGCTACTCGTCTTCTGCATATGCTGTCCACCTGGTCCACTAGACCTAAACACATCTACCCTCAAATCCTCTGGTTCTATCTTTACATCAATATCTGCTTCAGCTTCAGGCATAACCTCTACCAAAGCAAAAGAGGTATGTCGAGCATGGTCAGCATCAAAGGGAGAAAGACGAACCAGACGATGAACACCGTGTTCTGATTTCAAGTAGCCACAGGCATAATCACCGCTAACCTCAATAATGGCACTCTTTATCCCCGCCTCATCGCCTGGGGAAACATCTAATATCTCGGCCTTATAACCACGCCGCTCAGCCCAGCGTAGATACATCCTTACTAGCATCTGCACCCAATCTTGAGATTCTGTGCCTCCAGCTCCGGCATGAACCGCCAGGATAGCGCTTCTGGCATCATACTCACTGCTAAAAGCCATCTCTAGTTCCATCTTATCAAGGCAGGAAGCTACCTTTCCTATCTCTGACTGAATCTCTTCATTAAGGACGGCATCTTCCTCAGCTAGCGGGATTAATTCAGTAATGTCAGTCACCTTTTTCTCCAACTCTCGCCACTCTTGCACTACCTTCTTCTGCGCAGATAAAAGACACATAACATCTTGCGCTCTAGTCTGGTCTAACCAAAAGTCAGGCTGGGCAGTCTCTTTCTCTAATCTGGCAATCTTCTCCTCCTTGCCAATAATGTCAAAGATGCACCAGTGCCATAGAAATTCTCGCCTGCAAATCGCTTAGTATGTCCCTCAACTCCTGCATTTATCCTCCCTACATTTTTCTACTTGAAAACTTTCCTTGATAGCCTGCTCCAAGTGTTAAAGTATCCTTTTCTCGCCCCAGATTTCCTCCAGCCGCTAGATGGGCAAGTCGCGTAGGCTCGGGTAGACGATAACCACAGCCACACTTCAAAACCCAGTGAATAGCAGTTTGAAGGTCAATTTTATGACCTATAGAAACATAAATGGGCTTCACCCCGAGCTTGGTTCGCAGCGCCACCCCTATGGTCTCACCCTTATCTATTAGTTCAGTATAGCTGCCTGGCTCAACGCCGGGTTCCTCATGTTGCCCACAAAGCCGCGATTTAGCGCAACCAATTGTTGGCGTATTTAAAAGGAGCCCTAAGTGGGAGGCAAGGCCAAATCGCCGGGGGTGGGCAATTCCCTGACCATCAACTAAGATGAGGTCTGGGGTAATAGAAAGCTCTTGGCAAGCAGCTAGTGTTAGTGGTGACTCTCTGAATGAGAGAAGCCCAGGGATGTAAGGAAAATCAAGCCTTCTTTTTACTACTTTTGTTTCCACTAATCTAAGTTCGGGATAATCTAAGACAACCACAGCCGCTGTAGCCATCCCCTGTGCCTTTCCCGCTGATATATCCACACCTGCTATAAAACGGGGAGTGGTGACCTCACTATTCCTAGATACCTGTTCTGCCAGCCTCTGCTGTATGTCCAAAGCCTGAGTAGTACTAACCTGCCAGCTGTGCAATCTCTCCACTTTCATACCCCGATTATAGCCCCTATATAACCTTCTGACAACCACATGCAAATGAGATTGGTAGAGAAAAGACACGCTACCCCCAATGGTAACCAAGTTGACATTCCTATTCAACACAGCTAGTCTATAAGCTAGGGTTTGACCAAATTTCACCCCAGCAGCTTTTTAGGCTTTCGACCATGGTTTATTAAACCCAAAGGAGGGCAGAATATATGATAAGACAAACTCGTAGTCAACTGAAGTGGCTAGCTCGTTTAATAATCCCAGTTGTAGCTATCCTTCTTATTAGTGGCTGTATCCCGGCTAATCAACTGCCACTTATTTCTAGTCTTACTATTGATGAAGAACAGGTTAATCCTTCTGGCGACTGTCAGGTTAGGTGTATTGCCTCAGACCCAGATGAAGATGAATTAAGCTATACCTGGTCTGCAAGCGGAGGGAAGTTCTCCGGAGAAGGAGCTATTGTCACCTGGATTGCTCCTGAGGAAGTTGGTGCTTACACCATCACAGTTGAAGTAACAGATATTAGACGTGGCAAAGCAACGGCGCAACTGACCATTGATGTAGTTGTTAATCACCCTCCGGTTATTGAAAGTCTGACGGCTAAGCCATCACCGGTGAGACAAGGTAAGACCAGTACTATCGAGTGTGTTGCCTCTGACCTGAATGGAGACGAACTCAGCTACTTGTGGTCACCAGCTCAAGGGAATATTACCGGAGAAGGCGCTACTGTTACTTGGACAGCACCTAACGCCTGCGGGACCTCTATTATTACGGTTACCGTAGCCGATGGCAGGGGCGGTGAGGTGAGCGAGGAGCTTGAAATCAAGGTGATAAAACCCGGCTGAGGCTAAGATGGGACCTGGACGGCCCCGGGATGCTAAGATTAATCAAAAGTGAGTTAAGGCAATTACACAGCAGAGACAAGTTTATCGTTCTCTACTATTGACGAAGCTACTGAAAGTATAAGCATTGTAGTGAGTTGTGGGCACAAGTAAAGGTAATGCAAGCTACAAAATTGTATGTAATGGAGGGACAGGAAGAAGATTCCCAGTCAACTGTAGATGGCTAGCGCAATTCTCGCCTTTTTAAAAGAGGTCGGGTTAAGTTTTATCCCCCTTTTTATAGCTGTCGATGCTATCGGCGTCCTGCCTTTCATATTATCCTTGACTCAGGATATGGACCCTGCAGAACGACCGAGGACAATTCGCTACGCCATGCTCACTGCTTTCGCACTGGGCTTGGTATTTATCGCTATCGGGCAAGGCCTATTTGTTGTACTCGGTTTTGCCGTTGGCGACTTTTTGATAGCTGGAGGGCTGGTTCTTCTAGTCTTGGCTATCAGGCATTTGACAACCGGCAAATTAGTAGAGCTTCAACCAAATGTTTCCAAACGGATGATTGGGGTGGTACCCATAGGAACACCCCTGGTGGTGGGACCAGCAGTTCTGACCACATTACTCCTTCTAACCCAGCAGTATTCTCTTCCCGCTGTAATAATTTCTTTCCTGTTCAATATGGCATTTGCCTGGCTTGTCTTTACCCAGGCGAACAGGGTAGCTCGCCTGTTGCGAGAGCAAGGACTTCGGGCAGTGTCCCAAATAGCCGGCCTACTTTTAGCAGCTATAGCAGTGATGATGATTCGTAAAGGTGTTTTTGAAATCTTGGCGTGAGAGCTTGAAACACCAAATTTTAACTGCCATTGACAGCCAATACAGTTTTAGCGCATAATAGCCTAAATATTCAGACTAAAAAAGAGGCTGGTAAAAATGGTAAAGATTAGGTTGCGACGGGTAGGTGCTAAAAAAAGACCGAGTTATCGAGTTGTAGTAGCCGATGTGCGAGCTCCCCGGGATGGGGCGTTCATTGCTACTATAGGACACTATAATCCTTTAACCGACCCAGAAACGGTGGTTGTAGATGAAGAGAAAGCCCTGAACTGGCTCAGGCAAGGGGCTCAGCCGACAGCTACTACTGCCAGATTACTATCAAAGCTAGGCATCATGGAAAAGTTCAAAGCAACCAAGGAGAAAACATGAAAGAAGTAATAGAATACATCGCCAAATCAATTGTCAATCTACCTGATGAGGTAATAGTTACCGAGGAAACCACCGAAGAGGGTGTAATAATTAAGTTACAAGTTGCCGAAGAGGATAAAGGGAGAGTTATCGGCAAACAAGGTCGAGTGGCTGAAGCCATGCGCACCTTGATCAGGGTGAAAGCAGCTAAGCAAGGCACCAGAGCTACCCTAGAGATTATCTAGGAATAACTCACTGAGCCACCCAGAATTGGGATGAAATCATCTGAGCCGGAATTTATAACTATTGGTAAAATTCTAGCTCCTTGGGGGATTAAGGGTAAACTAAAGGTAAAGGTAGTAACCGATTTCCCTCAGCGTTTTACCCCTTGTTCAAAGATCTATATTAAGCGTCAGCCTATGACCATTGACAGCACCCATTGGCACAAGGGGAAGGCAATTATTAAGCTTAACACCATTGATTGTATTGAAGAAGCTCAACGGCTTAACGAGCAACCTGTAGAAATACATCATAGCCAGCTTGAGCCTCTGCCTGAAGGGCAATACTACCATTTTCAACTCATCGGGCTAGAGGTATGGACAACCCAAGGTGTACTATTAGGAAATATCACGGAGATTCTAGCCGCAGCCAGTAATGATACCTATATAATCAGCAGTGCTAAAGGAGAAATACTTATTCCTGCCATTGAGGACGTAGTAAAATCCATTGACATTAATAAAGGACGGATAACTATCGAGGTAATTGAGGGACTACTGACTTGAATCAAAAGGCCAATTAAGTCTAGGTTCCTAGCTTTCTTTTTCTCCTCTTCTCCGCCACTTTGAGGCGAGCGAGCGAACGTCGTAGTGCTGCCTCAACCCGAGCAGCATCAACCGCAGGTGGATGGTGACTAAGTTGCTCCTGAGCTCGGCGCTTTGCTTCTTCAGCCCGGGCTATATCAATTTCCTCAGACCTCTCAGCAGCATCAGCCAGAACTATTACCCGGTCAGGTCGCACCTCAAGAAAGCCCCCAGAAATAACTATGAAGAATTCCTCCCCACCCTTCCTTACCCGCAGTTCACCTACTTCTAAGGTGGTCATCAAAGGGGCGTGATGCGGTAAAATCCCCAGTTGACCTTCAATGCCTGGGGCAACAAGTATATCCACCTCCTCTGCAAAAACCACCCCCTCAGCGGTAACAATATCAAGCTTTATACTAGACATTCAACCTATGCCTCTAGTTTCTTCGCCACCTCGACTGCCTCTTCTATATCCCCCACCATATAAAACGCCTGCTCTGGTAGGGCATCGTACTTTCCTTCCAGAATCTCCTTAAAACCACGCACTGTCTCCTCTATCGGCACATACCTTCCCTGTCTTCCAGTAAAAACCTCAGTAACAAACATCGGTTGAGATAAGAACTTCTGTATTTTGCGGGCTCGAGACACGGTAAGCTTGTCCTCTTCACTGAGTTCCTCAATACCCAGTATAGCGATTATGTCCTGGAGGTCCTTGTAGCGTTGCAAGACCTGCTGTACCCCACGAGCTACTCTATAGTGCTCCTCACCAACAACAAGTGGGTCAAGTATACGGGAGGTTGAAGCTAGTGGGTCAACTGCCGGATATAAACCCTGTTCAGCAATAGACCTCTCCAGAGCAATAACAGCATCAAGATGACCAAAAGTGGTTACTACTCCAGGGTCAGTATAATCATCAGCAGGAACATAGATAGCTTGAAAGGAAGTAATTGAGCCCTGCTTGGTAGAGGTAATCCTCTCCTCCAGTTCGCCCATCTCTGTAGCTAGAGTAGGTTGATAGCCTACAGCCGAGGGCATTCGTCCCAGTAGAGCTGACACTTCCATACCAGCTAGGGTATAGCGATAGATATTATCAATAAACAGCAAAACATCCTGATGCTCAACATCACGAAAATACTCTGCCATACTTAGCCCGGTTAGTCCTATGCGAAGACGAACTGCTGGAGGCTCATTCATCTGACCAAAGACCATTACTGTCTTATCAATCACACCAGAAGCCTTCATTTCATTCCACAGGTCATTACCCTCACGAGACCTCTCCCCGATACCGGAGAAAACAGAAAAACCACCATGTTCAGTGGCAATATTGCGGATAAGCTCCATAATAATAACCGTCTTACCTACTCCAGCACCGCCATAGGCACCTATCTTACCTCCTTTGGTAAAGGGGGTAATCAAGTCAATAACCTTAAGCCCTGTCTCCAGCATCTGGGTAGATGTCTCCTGTTCCTCGAATGAAGGCGGAGATCGGTGAATTAGCCAGTGCTCCGCAGCTTCAACAGCACCAAGGTTATCTATGGGCTCTCCCATAACATTAAATAACCGACCCAGAGTAGCTTTCCCTACCGGCACAGTTAGAGGTGCACCAGTATCTATAGCTTCAATGCCCCGTCCCAACCCATCGGTAGACGATAGAGACAGGCACCTGACCCAGTTATTACCGATATGCCCCTGAGCTTCAAGCACAACCTTACCACCATCCGTCGGAATCTCAATAGCATTGTAAAGCGCTGGTAGCTCATCAGGGAGAAACTCTATATCAACCACCGTCCCTATTACCTGAGTTACTTTCCCTTTTCCCATAATAACCTCCTAACTTAAACCAGAGCGGCAGCCCCGCCAGTAATATCAAGAAGCTCCTTAGTAATTGCCTCCTGCCGTGCCTTATTGTATATCAGGGTTAAATCTTCAATAAGCTCATTGGCATTATCGGTAGCATTTCGCATCGCTACCATTCTAGCTGATTGCTCGCTGGCTATAGACTCCAGAATAGCATGATATACCTGCATCTCTACAAATCGCGGTAAAAGCTCACCTAACACCACCTCAGGGCTTGGTTCATATATATAATCCACATTCTGCGCCGTGGGTATAGCTGCCGGCTCAACCGGAAGTATCTGCTGTAAAATTGGTCTCTGGACCATTGTGGAAATGAATTGAGCATAGACTAAATAAACCAAATCTATAACACCATTAGTATAATCATCTATAATAATATGGGATATGGGTAAGGTATCAAGGAAACTTGGTTGGTCACCAAGCTGGGTAAACTCAGCCCGAATATCCCGACCATATCGTCTCATAAAATCAATCCCCTTGCGCCCAATAACAATAAGGGTAACCGGCACACTTTGCTCCAGTATGAAGCCTGCTGTTTTACGATTAATATTGGAATGAAGCCCGCCACACAAACCACGGTCAGGGGTGATATGCACTACAGCAACTTTAGTCACCGGTCGGCGCTGTAGCAAGGGGTGCGCCAGCTTACCTTCCTGAGGTAGAGCCGCTAGGTCGGCTATCACTTGATATATCTTCTCTGAATAAGGCCGCCCCGCCAAGCCTCGCTCCTGGGCTCGCCTCATCTTTGAGGTGGCTATCATCTCCATAGCCCTGGTAATCTTGGCTGTGCTCCGAATGCCGCGTATCCGGCGGCGAATTAAGCGAATATTAGCCATTCCTTGACCTCACCCCTTCAGTCTACCCCAAAAAGCCCTGTTTAAACTCCGTAATAGCTGCCTTTAAAGCCTCTTCAATATCAGTCGTAATCTCTTTTTCCCCGGCGATACGCTCACCTATCCCCGGGTGATTTGCCTCCATAAACCTATGGAAATCAGTTTCAAAGGCAGTAACCTTATCTGTAACTACATCATCAAGATAACCGTTAATAGCCGCATACAGAATCATAACCTGCTTTTCCAGTGACATAGGGACATACTGAGATTGCTTTAAGATTTCAGTAAGTCGCTGACCACGCTCCAACTGAGCTCTAGTTGATTTATCCAGTTCAGTAGTGCCAAATTGAGCAAAAGCAGCTAGCTCCCGATACTGAGCTAACTCCAGTCTAAGCCTACCCGCTACTTGCTTCATTGCCTTGGTTTGGGCGGCACTTCCTACCCTAGACACTGATAAGCCAACATTTAATGCTGGTCTGATACCAGCATTAAACAGGTCTGTTTCCACATAAATCTGACCATCAGTAATAGAGATAACATTAGTTGGGATATAGGCAGCTACATCACCAGCCTGAGTTTCAATAATAGGTAGCGCGGTAAGAGAACCACCACCATGTTCAGAGTCATACTTAGCCGCCCTCTCAAGTAAGCGACTGTGTAAATAAAAAACATCACCGGGGTAGGCTTCGCGCCCCGGCGGTCGATGTAGTAATAACGAAAGCTGCCGATAAGCCCAAGCGTGCTTGGAAAGGTCATCATAGATAACTAAGGCATCCCTCCCCTGCTCCATAAACTCCTCGCCCATGGCACAGCCAGCATAAGGAGCAAGATATTGCAAGGCAACCGAATCAGAGGCATCAGCAGTAACTACAATAGTATGCTCCATAGCTCCATAACTTTCTAAAGCAGCTACCACTCGCGCCACCTTGGATGTTTTCTGCCCAATGGCAACATAGACGCAGATTAAATCGCCACTCCTCTGGTTGATAATGGTATCAAGGGCAATAGCTGTCTTGCCTGTGGAACGGTCACCAATAATAAGCTCCCTCTGCCCCCGACCTAAAGGAATCATACTATCTATAGCTTTAATCCCCGTTTGCACCGGAGTATTTACTGGCTTACGCAGTGTAACACTGGGGGCAACACGCTCCAAAGGTCGAGTGTTATCAGTCTTAATTGCACCCTTACCATCAAGGGGATAACCTAAGGCGTTAACAACCCTACCAATAAGAGCCTCGCCTACAGGTACCGCAGCAATCTGACCTGTGCTCCGCACCTCATCCCCCTCCTTAATCCCACTGTAATCACCCAGGATAACGGCAGCCACATTATCTTCTTCCAAGTTCAGAGCAATCCCCATAACCTCATTAGGAAACTGAAGAAGCTCATTATACTTAGCTCCAGCCAGCCCGTGAATCCTGGCGATACCATCACTGACCTCAATCACTATACCCACATCCACTATGGTTACCACTTTACCAAATTGCTCAATCTGCTGCTTTAAGACAGAAACAATGTCTTGCCCTCTTATTGTCATCTAAGTTACCTCCCTCTAGCTTCTACCTCTTACCTCCCCACCCCAGCCAAGTCCTCCTTTAAAGCTGTTAATTTACTACGAGTGCTACCGTCTAGTAGCTTACCACCAATTCTAGCTACAATCCCGCCGATTAAGCTAGAATCTACTTCAGGCTTGAGCACTACCTTCTTACCAACTACAGTACCAAGACGCTCTGCCAATCTTAGCTTATCTTCATCATCAAGGGGAATGGCAGTAACAACCTCAGCCTGTTCTATACCACGGTAGCTATCTAAAAGACGCTGATACTCGTCAGCAATATCACCTACCATAGCTAGTCTACCCCTACTCACTAACAAATAAACCAGGTTTAGAGCTAGAGGGTTTACGTCACCTAATCGCTCAGATAGCAGCCCAACTTTGACATCAAAATGAAACTTGGGACTCTCAATTACGGTAATAAGTGCGGCATCCTCAGCTAGACTGGCAATCTTTCCCAGGTCAGACTGCCACCTATCTAATTCACTTGTCTCCAGGGCAATGTTAAACACTGCCTGCGAATAACGCCTAGCATAAACCCTTCTGGCCATTCCAACTCCCTAAATTAAGTAGGCTAATCCTTCTTCTCGGTTGTGCTCTCTTCCAATACCTTGTCAATAACCTGGCGATGTGCTTCCTTATCCAGTGAGCGGTCAATGACCTTCTCTGCCGCCAGTATAGTCAGGTCAGCAAACTCCCTACGCAGTTCACCAATTGACTCATCCCGCTCTCGCTGAATCGCCGTCCGTGCCCTGGCAATAAGGGCCTCAGCATCCTGTCTGGCTTCTTGCTGTGCTTGATGTCTCATCTCTTCCCCAGTTCGCACCGCCCTGGTTACCAATTCCTGCCCTTCCCTACTAGCCTCTTCAATTCGTTTCTCAGCTTCTTCCTCAGCATGGGCTGCCTGCTCCTTAATAAATTCAGTCTGCTCCATACTCTCCTTAACCTTCCTGGAGCGCTCATCAAGCATCCTCATAA
>DUFC01000003.1 GCA_011191875.1 Dehalococcoidia bacterium
AGGTGAATTCCGGGGCGGTTAGAGACATAAACATTTTTTATAGCCAGAGTATCAAAGATTTCAGTAGTGGTAGCCCTGCCTATAGCATTAGGCAGGTCGTGGTTACCGATAAGGAGGAAGATAGGGACACCACTGGTGGATAGACGGTTAATGCGTCTGGCAAATTCCCTCTGCTGAGTTTGACTGGGCTCACGACTCTTATAAGCATCACCGCAAAAGAGGACAAGGTCTACGCTATTTTCCAGGGCATAGTCTACAACCTGGTCAAGGGCAGATAAAAAATCAAGAAGCCGTGAGGATATACCGGTGACGGGGTCAATGCGACCGTAGCTTTCAACACCGAGGTGCAAATCGGCGAAATGGAGGATTTTCATTAGGTAACCCTATTCCCCTTTACCCCGTTAGGAAATTTAAAGGGGTTTCCCCCCTTCCCCTTATCCAGGGGAAGGGGGAATGATATTTAAAAGAGGGGGCTTCGTCCTCTCTTTTACTCTCTTTTAGGACATGCTAGTTTGAAGGAGACGGGGAGGATTATTTATAAGAAGGGGCTTCATCCTCTCTTAAACTCACTGTATTCGCTGAAGAGCTACCTTTCCTCTCTTTCAACTTTCCATATACTACCGCCAGGCGGTAAAATGAACAGCGATTCACCCTCTAGCTTTGCTTGTAGCGTTGTCTTCAGGTCAACAATGGGGACTCGTATCTGGTTCATAGTATCACGCTCTCGGATGGTGGCTTGCTCATCTTCAAGCGATTGAAAGTCAACAGTAACACAAAAGGGAGTGCCAATCTCATCCTGGCGCCGATAGCGACGACCGATTGATTGGGCATCGTCATAGCTTACCATCCATTGCTGACGCAGGTCAGTATATATCTGTTTAGCTACCGTCACCGGTTTCTCCTGTCGGCTTAGAGGCAATACGGCTACCTTAATCGGAGCCAGAGTGGGGTGGAAGTGAAGTAGCACCCTTGTTTCTCCATCCTCCAATTCTTCGTCGTAGGCATCGCACAGGAAAGCCAATGTTGAGCGGTCTACCCCTGCCGATGGCTCAATGATATATGGAAGAAAATGTTCTTTGGATTCCTCATCAAAATAATCCAGACTCTTACCGCTAACACTAGCATGCTGAACCAGGTCAAAGTCACCACGATTAGCAATTCCTTCAAGTTCAGACCACCCCATCGGGAACAGGTAGTCAATGTCATAGCACTCACGGGCGTAGTGAGCCAGTTCCTCTTTAGTATGCTGGCGTAGCCGAAGGTTTTCTCTTTTAATACCTAATTTTACATACCAATTAAGGCGCTCCTCAAGCCAGTAGTTAAACCATTCCTTATCGGTTACCGGTTTAATAAAGAACTCGATTTCCATTTGCTCAAATTCCCGACTGCGGAAGATAAAGTTACCAGTGGTAATCTCGTTTCGGAAGGCCTTACCGATTTGAGCGATGCCGAAGGGAAGTCTCTTTCTGGTGGTGTTAACCACATTTTGGAAGTTAACGAATATACCCTGTGCTGTCTCCGGGCGCAGATAAACGACACTGGCTTCATCCTCAACAGGACCTATAAAGGTCTTGAACATCAGGTTGAACAGGCGGGACTCAGTTAGTTCACCCCCGCAAGAGGGACAATTACTGTTCTCTAACTCATCACTGCGCCACCTCAGGTGACAACTCTTACATTCTACCAATGGGTCAGCAAACCCCTTAAGGTGTCCACTTGCTTCCCATATCTGGGGGTGCATCAGGATGCTGGCATCCAGACCGACCATGTCATCGCGCTCCTGAACCACAGTTCGCCACCAGGCTTCCTTTATATTGCGCTTCAGCTCTACTCCCAGAGGTCCATAATCCCAGCAACTGGACAGTCCACCATAGATTTCACTACTAGGAAAAATGAAACCACGCCGTCGGCAAAGGGAAACAATCTTTTCCATATCAACCTTTATTGGTGCTTGCTCAGTCACTACTAGTCCTCCTCGGATGCTGCATTTTTCTGGAAACAATAAAGGCAAGGAACACTACTAAAGCAATGGTGGCTAGCCCCAGAACAATTAGTAGAAATATCCACATAGGCATAAGGTGTATTTGATATGAATTGTAGCTGAAAATATCGAGCATTGCAAAAAAGACTATAAGCTGCGGCAGAGCAAGAAGGTTGCCCATAAATGATATAACCTTCTCCAGTTTTATCCAAGTGGTTTCTATTTGCCCGAAGAACTTACCCAGTTTTGTTATCCCCCATATGAGGGCTCCTGCCATTATAGTAAAGAGTAGGTGTGGTATTAATACCCAGACAATAATCATTTCACGGCTAAGCCACTTATCAGGCGTACCGTCAAGCTTGAAATGATAGGCAACCTCGGTAGGAAGTAGATGGTAGAAGTAGGCTGATAGAATTATAGATAAGAAGAGAAAAACCAGTGGCAGGATAATATAGTACCAGCGGAAAGGCAGAGTATGTACTCTACTGGTTTCTATAGCTGGCTTTTTACTTATAGCTTCACGCCTTCGCCTGAAAATAAGCCAAATGATTACTCCGCAAATTAAACCAACTAAGAAAATTGCACTTATTATCAGGATAGCTATAACCATCTATTTACTCGCTTAAAACTTCTAGATAAGTCCAGTGAACCCAGCTAAGACTGGTGCTAGAACCAGGGCAATTATTGACATTAGTTTAATCATAATATTTAGAGATGGACCCGAGGTATCCTTCATCGGGTCACCAACGGTATCACCGACCACACCGGCTTTATGGGCATCCGAGCCCTTGCCACCAAAATTCCCCTTCTCTATCCACTTTTTAGCGTTATCCCAGGAGCCACCAGCATTGGCGAAGGTTACGGCTAGTATGAAGCCACTAGCAATAGCTCCCAGCAAGAAACCACCAAGAGCAAGCGGTCCCAGTATAAAGCCTATGATAATAGGCGCAGCTACCGTTATTAAGCCAGGGGCAAGCATTTCCTTTAATGCTGCTTTAGTGCAAATATCAACGCATTTACCATACTCGGGTCTGGCTTCTCCTTCCATCAGACCTTTTATCTCACGAAATTGCCGACGAACCTCGTTAACTATAGAAAAGCTAGTTTTACCTACAGCATTCAAGGTCATGGCACAGAAAATAGCTGGTAGCATAGCTCCAAGGAATAATCCAACAACAACATGGACATCGAGCAGACTGATTTCAGCGAATTTAATGCCCACTGCCTGGGTATAGGATAACATCAATGCTAGGGCGGTAAGAGCAGCTGAGCCAATAGCAAAGCCCTTGCCGGTAGCGGCTGTGGTATTACCCAAAGAATCCAAGGCATCTGTTCGCTCTCTAATCTCAGGTGGCAGTCCTGACATCTCAACAATACCACCGGCATTATCAGCTACTGGTCCATAGGCATCGGTGGCATCTTGTATACCCAGGGTGGACAGCATACCAACCCCGGCAATAGCTACACCGTAGATATCAGCGAAGTGATGAGCAACAATAAGAGCGGTTACCACCAGAATAATAGGGGGTAAGGTGCTCATTAGACCATTAGCAAATCCTTTGGTTATAATTGTTCCAGCTCCAGTTTGAGATGCTTCTGAGATACGGAGGGTCGGAGAATAGGCATAAGAGGTAAAATAATTGGTGCTCTCCCCAATTAAGACACCACCAATTAGACCAGCCAGGATTGCCCAGAATATGCCAATATCAGCTTTAAGTAAATAGACCGCTACGAAAGCGAAAATAGCGGTAAATATAGATGCTGAGAATGTGCCCCGGCGGAGGGCATTGAGTAGCGCTCCCATCTCAGGTTTTTCACCAACCCTTACCAGGAATATTCCAATAATGGAAGCTATAATACCCCCAGCAGCTACCATCATAGGCAGAAACCAGGCCGTAGCTTCATTGGGAACCAGAGGCTTACCCACGGTAGTCGAGAAAACAGCTATCATCCCCAGAGTCATAGTGGCAATAATTGAGTCAACATAGGATTCAAAAAGGTCGGCACCCATACCAGCCACATCGCCAACATTGTCACCCACAAAGTCAGCGACAACAGCCGCATTCCTGGGGTCATCCTCGGGGATTCCCTTCTCAACCTTACCTACTATATCAGCCCCGGTGTCGGCTGCCTTGGTGAATATGCCACCACCAACCCTGGCGAATATAGCTACTAAAGAAGCGCCAAAACCATAACCGGGGATAATGAATAGAAAGTTAGGATGGTTATGAAAGGCGAAGTAGAGGATGCTTAGACCAAGGATACCAATGCCGACGACACACATTCCCATTACGGCTCCACTACGGAAGGAGACTCTTAAGCCTTGATTCAGGCTCTTTTGGGCAGCAGCGGCCGTCCTACTGTTAGCTCTAATCGCCATATTCATCCCGATATAGCCGGCTAGTCCAGAGCAGATAGCACCAAAAACAAAGGAGAGGGCTACCCACCAACCGAGGTTAGGCACTACACCTAGAATGACGCTAACTGCCACTACGAATATAGCTAATATACGGTACTCCCTACCCAGGAAAGCTAAAGCACCTTCCTTGATAGCGGCTGATATTTCTCTTATCCTCTCCGAGCCTTGCCGTTGCCTCAACACATAGGATGCCATAAAGCCAGCAACACCTAGACCTAGGACACTAGATATTACTGCGATTAGTATTGGATCCATTATTCAGTCTCCTTTCTATCTATCACTCTCAAATTTCCCCAACCTATCCTCCAAATCTTTTTGGCTTATAACTAATGTCAGGTCACTACGTGTCTTTTCCAGTACGCCACGAACCATATCGGTAGTGCGGCGTAGTCCGCCAGTAATAGCGTCAGGGAAGTCCATGGTAACTAAAATGCTGTAGATATCGTCCATAGCTTCCAGTAATTCTTCGCCTCTCGATAGGTCACCCCGTCTCATACTATCCAGGAGGTAACGCCTTAGCTCGCCTACAGCTTCACCTAATCCGTTCAGGTAAGCTGCAGAGTCAATGTTTAATTCATCAGGGTCGGGAAATCTGCTCCCGGTAACCAGGGCGAGAGTGAAACTGCCTTCGGCAAACTCCTTCTGAGCATCTCTGATAAAGCCGGTATTACTGAGCTCGTTGTAAGCAGCTACAGCTTGATTAGCCTCGTCAAGTAGGTTACGGGCTTGTCGGAGTAACCCCTCAGCCCGGTCGAACTCCTGGCGGTGAATAGCACGAATAGCATTGCTACAGTGGCGAATTGTTTCACGACATAGAGGCAGTGCCTTTTCTCTAGCCGCATCTTTGGCTGAGAAGCTTAGCCGAATACGGTCAGTAATTGAATCTAAATTATCGGTTAATCTATTCACTTCTACGCTTCAAGTGTCTCTGCTATTTCCCGGGTTGCTTCTTCTATATCCTCAGCCTGGACTACAGCACTAATCACAGCTACAGAGTCAGCTCCGACAGCCATAACCTCAGCTGCATTGTCCTTAGTAATGCCACCAATAGCAATCAGGGGTAAGGTTACTGCCTGTCTGATTTGACGCAGCCCGTCTAAGCCGACTACCTCCGCCATTTCTTTAGATGCAGTTGGATATATTGAGCCGACAGCAATATAATCAGCCCCCTCAGATTCAGCAGTAATTGCTTGGTTTACAGTAGTTGTTGAGCAGCCCAGGATTTTATTTATTGGCATCAGCTTACGAGCTACTCCTACAGGCAGGTCATTCTGTCCTAAGTGCAGTCCATCAGCATCAGTGGCTAGAGCTAAGTCAAGGTAGTCATTTACTATAAAAAGTACACCGTGCTCAGCACATAGATTTCTTAGCTGTTGAGCTATAGGCAGCAGCTCCTTTTTGCTTCGGAGTTTATCACGCAACTGAATTGTTCTAGCTCCTCCCCGAATTACCTGACTGGCTACATCAATGTGGCTACGCCCCTTTACTAGAGCTTGGGTGTCTATAATGATATAAAGTCCAGGTAAGCACTTTATCTTGTCCTGACGCAATAATTTGGAAAGTAGGGCTTGCTCTATTGTGTAGATATTAAACCTGGCTTGCTTGAACTTCTCTGAGTCTAATTTAACCTCTGGAATTTTAGCCATCTCCTCCAAGACTCTCAGCGATTCCTGAACCCTTCTGGAATTAGCCATCACCATTATAGGTAGCTCCCTCTGCTTCTCCTCACCAGGTGCTTCAATACTGATACCAACATCACCTCCTGCGTTTCGGGCATTTAAAAGTTGCTGCTGGAATGACGGGTCAACTTTCAGCATCTCATGTCGCATAATTCTAAATTGCTGAGTTAGAGTAGCATCGTTAAGCAGTAAGCGGGCTAGGTCTTCAAGAAAACGAAGCCCCTCACCGAAACGATTCAAATTGGCATCAATAATGCGTAGTGCTTCTCTTGGTATTGATTCTGGTGAAGACATATTAAAGACGATTCCCCTTTATCACTAAAGGGATGATAAATATTACACAGCCAATGAGGAAGATGACACTACCGACAAGGCTCAGCATGCTACCTTTCTCGACGCTCGAGGCTATGAAAAAAACAGCACAAACCAGAAAAAGAATCCAACCCCAAAGGGAAAACTTCCTTTCCCGGTTACTTTCATCAGGCATAACAATCACTTTCCAACCTTAGTGGTTAATTCTAGCACAGCCAGATTGGCGGGTAAAGCCGAATAATTCACTATGCACCGCTTACTGCATTTTCAATAAGTTTGATTCGTGATAGCTTCCCCTCTTGGTTCAGCTCTACGGCTACTACATCAATGCGCCACAGTGGTGGTAAATTATCGTGCGTCTGCCGGTAGCGAGAGGCGACAGTCACTAATTTTCCCATTTTAGATGGTGTGATTGATTCTTCAGGGCTACCGAACTCCAGGCTCTTTTTAGTTCTTACCTCAATAAAGACTAGGAAATCTTTATCCTTAGCTACAATATCAATCTCGCCCTCAGGGCAGCGGTAATTAGTTTCCCAAATGTGGTAGCCCCGCTTCTTAAGAAAGTTCTTAGCTAACTTTTCACCCAGGATACCAGTATCCCTGCGATTCATTTCTCTATTATATCCTTAACTGGTTTAAATGACTGGCGGTGTATAGGGGATGGTCCCAGTTGATATAGGCAGGTGAAATGCTTCTTTGTGCCGTAGCCTTTGTGTTGGGCTAATCCATAGCCAGGATAAATTCTATCAAGCTCTATCATTAGCTGGTCACGAGACACTTTAGCCATGATAGAGGCACAGGCAATTGAGAAGCACAAGCTATCCCCGTTAGTTATCCCTTTCTGAGGTAGTGGCACGTCAGGAAGCAGCATGTAGTCTATGAGAAGGGATTGAGGTGGTGGCGAAAGCTGGTCTACAGCTAGTTTCATCGCCAGTCGTGTTGCTTCAACTATACCCTGACTATCTATTACTTCATTGGTAGCCATACCGATACCTACTGATACGGCTATTTCGTGGATGTTATGAAACAAATGTTCTCTGACGACTGGGCTCAACTGTTTGCTATCTTTCACCTGGATGAGCCAGGGGGCATCTATACGGCAGGGTAGAATGACAGCAGCGGCTACCACTGGACCAGCTAAGGCACCACGTCCAGCCTCATCAATGCCAGCGATATGCTGGTATCCTTGTGCCTCAAGTATTTTTTCTTCAGCAAAGGAGGGTGTCTGTAGATTGTTAATTAACCTCACCCCCTATATTTGCCCCAAAAATCAAAAATATTTAGATACCTTTATCCCCTCTCTCAACCGAGGTTTACGAAAGGTAAAATGCCTAATGTTTCCTCAGAGACGCTATACGGAGGATAGACATAGTATAATATACCTTTACTTCCGTGTCATCTACTTCAATCCTTTATATAAAGGACTTAAAGAAGCTTTTTACTCGGTTATGAAAGATTTCACCATCAACTTTCTCAGGTCATTAGCCTAGTCCTATACCAATTGAGGATTTGCCATGTCCGTACTCTCGTAGTGCAAATTCTCCTCTTCCCTAAAAAGCTAGGTTGAAAGAAATACTTTATATAGAAATATCCCGCTTTACCAGAATAGATAACAGTTCTTTACCCTGCCTCATGGTAACCATGAGATGGTCACTGTGGTAAGATAGAGAAGACAGATTGTAGGAATTATTGCCGGGAGCTACCCTTAATTCTTTGAAAGGCTACAGTGTTATCGGATTTGGACAACCGGATTAACATGCTAGTTCAATGGATGTTGGAGGTAAAACACTTATGGACTCACCAGGCACGATGGCTTCCCCAAAACCCCATTGCAAACGATATAATTAGACAGGCAGATGAGGCGCCTTGATGGAAAGAATTGCCAAATTCATTTATACCAGGTCCAGACTAATTATTGTTCTGGTAGCCATCTTGAATATTGTCGCCTTGGTTTCATTCTTCCACTTCAAAATTGATACAGACTTCCTGAGTTTTTTCACTTCGGGAAATCCCAAGGCAGAAGAATTCGACAGACTGAATGAAAAATATCAAAGTGGAGAAACTGTCTCGGTTCTCATCGAGCAGGATAATTCTCTCTTGGACAAAGAGAGTTTTCAGAAGGTCTTCAGGCTACAGGAAGAGATAGAAGAACTGGATGGTATCTCTCAGGTGCAGAGCTTTATTCCGTCTGAAATCTACATGCAGGGCCATATTATTCAAGTTGACGAGAAGTTTATAGAGCGGCACTCTGATCTCCTTGAAGATTTCATTGAGGAAAAGTATTTTCTCACAGAGCAGTTCCTCTCCTCCGACAATAGTAAGGGAGTTCTTATTGTTAATCTGGAATTGGATGGTACGGCTGGAGAGGTAGTACAGTCGCTGGAGGAAATAGCTCAGAAGCAAGAAGGCATGACGCTTTCCCTGGCCGGTAATGAAATCATTGAGGATACCGTCCGTGATTACTTGTTAAGGATACTATTTATTCTGCCGCCCTGTGCCATTGGCCTGGTATTGCTAGTTTTCTACTTGATTCTCAGGAGCCGTAGGTTCACCATCATGGCAATAATTCCCGCAGGGTTTGCTGCCTTGTGGACCATCGGCACAATATTTTGGAGCGGGCAAGAACTGAATCTAGTGACCGTTCTCAGCCCGATATTCGTTATAGTGATGGGTGCCGCTGATGGTCTTCACTATACAAGTCATTTTATGGATAACATGAGTAGATATTCTGACAGCCGTCAACTTACCGTAGAGACCCTGCGTATGGTTGGTATGCCGATATTTCTGACAACCATAACTACTATGGCGGGGTTTGCTTCCCTGACCTGGACGGAAGTGCTGCCCATGAGGCAGATGGGAATATTCGTCTCTTTGGGTATTGGCTATGCGGGCGTACTCTCTCTCTTTTTTCTGCCTGCAGTTATGTCTAAAATGAAGTTACCTCCGAGACCGCCACATACCCAAGAAAGCCGTCTCGCTAAACTTATCCTAGTCGCATCGAAGCACAGGGCTATGATTATTGTTATCTTTCTGGCTATTGTTGTCGTTTCTGCCTTGAACATACCCAGACTTGAGGTTGTGTCCAATCAACTCATGTTCTTTAAAGAAGATTCTCAAATTAGGCAGACCTTTAATAAGGTTGAAAAGCATTTCGGCGGGGCATTACCGCTTACCGCCGAGATAGTCTCCAATAGAGGCACAGACACTTTGAGGGATTACAAGCTTGCTGAGGACATTTTAGATATTGAGAGGGAACTAGAAAGGTTGCCGGGGATACAGAGTGCTGCCTCACTTTTTGATATGGTAGCCAGTATCAATGAGATGACTACTGGTAGGGGTGATTATCCGGAAAACCCACAGTTGGTTCAAAGAATATTGATGCAGATAGATGATGACGACTTGGAAACCTGGGTTTCAGATGACGGCTTACGGATGATGATTAGAACTGAAGACCTTGATTCTATAGATATTGGCAGGCTAGAGGATTTTGTTGCCGAGAATCCTCAGATTCGGGTGGTTAGCGGTATGCCAGTACTTTTTGATGAGATGAACAAACTAGTTGTACAAAGTCAGATTCGGAGCCTGGGTTTAGCACTTGCGTTAATTTTTATCATGCTTTTGGTAACCATAAGAAAACTTAGAGCGGCTCTTGTTGCCATGTTGCCAATAGTCATTACTATCGCCGCTATACTGGGTATGTTGTCTATGACTGAATTCCATCTCAATATAATGACCGCCAACCTGTCGGCTATAGCTATCGGTGTGGGTGTGGATTACTCTATCCATCTTATCTCTGGCATCTATTACTTCCGAAAGCGGGGATTGGGTAGTATAGAGTCGGTAGATTCAGCTCTGTCAAGTCTTTCCAGACCGATTCTGGCTAATGCCTTTGGACTGGCTATCGGTCTTTCTATTCTCTTTTTCTCTCCGTTGAGAATCCACATGCAGGCAGCGTCTGTAATGTGGGTAGCAATGGTCGTTTCTTCGATGGGAGCCCTTCTCTTAATTCCTATTTTCTACTCAAGAAGAACCGAACAGCCGGAGAAGAGGGCTATATGAATAGTTAAGAATATATTGAGCGAAAAGGCTTAATAATAAGGCGTTTCGTATAATAGTGGCATGTAATTGCAGCTCATCAGTTAATAATAAGATGATTTATTACGAAGTGCTATAGCGAATTTATATAACAGTCTTAAGGTGTGCTATAGTAACTGAAGAATACCAATATAAATACTACTGGTATCTATCTAAGCAGTTAACCATTTTGTAGCAATTTTACCAGGTAGCTAGAATGATATAATAATCAATCAGTTAGTTAGCCTGTTAGGAATGGCAAACAAAGATGAACATGATAGAAGTTGACGACCTGCTAAGAAAATTTGGTCAAATTACTGCCGTCGACCATATATCTTTTAATGTGAATAAAGGTGAGATATTTGGTTTTCTCGGACCAAACGGGGCAGGTAAAACGACCACAATCAATATACTCTGTACTCTGCTTCTACCCACCAGTGGTAGGGCATCGGTCAAAGGATATGATGTACTTAAGCAGCGCAGCCAGGTGCGGCGCTCCATCGGACTTGTCTTTCAGGATCCTACTCTTGATGACTATCTGACAGCGGAACAAAACTTGCACTTTCACGCCTATGCCTATGGCGTCCCCCAAAACGTGAGAGAGAAGCGCATTGGTGAACTTTTAGGACTGGTTGAGTTGTGGGATCGTCGTAAGAACAAGGTTCGCGCCTATTCAGGAGGCATGAAACGGCGGTTGGAGCTTGCTCGAGGTCTCTTGCATCATCCCCAAGTCCTTTTTTTAGATGAACCTACTCTGGGACTTGACCCCCAGTCACGTCGTCATATCTGGGATTACATCTTGACCCTGCGGGAGCAGGAAGAACTAACCATATTTATGACCACCCACTATATGGACGAAGCTGAGAACTGCAACCGTATTGCTATCATTGATAATGGGCAGATTGTTGCCCTGGATACACCGGACAAACTCAAGGATAGTTTAGGTGGTGATGTAGTAACCTTAAAGGCTGAGGATAGCCAGGCCGCAGCTCTTGAGTTAAAAGAAAGGTACGATTTATCATCCGAGATACAGAATGGCATGGTCACTTTTAGCGTTCCTAATGGTGGCACATTTCTTCCCGATTTCATGCGTGGCTTTCACAGTCGTCTGCTTTCCGTTGAGGTGCGTAGACCTACCTTGGATGATGTGTTCCTGAAACTGACCGGCCACGCCATTCGTGACCAGGAGGTAGACTCACGGGAACAGATGAGACGAATGAGGAGATGGCGAAGGTAGCCTATGGAAGAGCTGTTTCGTGGAATATGGGTCATCGCCTACCGGGAACTACTACGTTTTATCCAAGAACGCTCTCGGATGATATCTTCCTTTGCCATGCCCCTGCTATTTTTAATTGTCTTTGGTGCTGGTTTCAATCGAGTCATTGGAAACCTCACGCCGGGGGTCGATTTTATCAAATTCATATATCCGGGCATCATCGCTATGACTGTGCTGATGAGCTCCGTATTTTCAGGCTTATCCGTGGTTTGGGATCGTGAGTTCGGCTTCTTGAAAGAGGTACTGGTGGCTCCTCTGAGCCGTAGCGGAATCGTACTTGGTAAGGCAATAGGTAGCGCTGTAATATCCCTTGGACAGGGATTTGTTATGCTTGCCCTGGCACCAATACTTGGCGTTACACTCAGTCTCATATTGGTAGTTGAGTTGATACCGCTACTGATTGTTTTATCTCTATCTCTGTCTGGCTTAGGTATCCTGGTGGCTTCACGCATGCGCTCTCAGCAGGGATTTCAGGTGGTAGTACAACTAATTATCTTCCCTCTGATTTTTCTGTCTGGTGTATTCTTCCCGGTGAACAATGTGCCGACATGGCTTGAGGTTGTTTCCAAGATCAACCCACTAACCTATGGCGTCGACGCCATCCGTCAACTCTTTCTGGGTGGAGACCTGGCAGCCACTAGTGCTGCTACAGGGAATGGTAGCTACCTCGTTGGCGTCACGGTCTTCGGACATACCATGAGCATTCTTGAGGACGTAATAGTCGTGGCAGTCCTGGGCGCTGTGCTGATGTTAGCTGCGGTATGGTCATTTTATAGGCAGGAATAGCCTATACTTAGGGCTTGCTTCTTTGCAGGCTGTGTAAATATTGAGGTCAATTGGAAACAAATCAGGCTACTTCTCTCTCGTGGTATTCTCGTAGTGAATCTGGGTAATCCCTTATTTGAAACAAGCTCATCGCATGGAGGCAAAGAATCCAGTATAGTAGGGAACCAACCAGACTGCCCATACAAAAACGCTGAAATGGTGAAATTTGGTGATAGCCTTCTCATCCTTACGAATCAGAACGACAGTCGCCCAAACAGCGTGAACAAACATCAGAATTATTGCGAGCACCCCTGTCAAGCCATGAACGTCAAACACGATTCCTCCGGCCATCTCCATCATAATAGCCGTCCCCGTTGTATCAAAAACTAGCCCGCCCCAGAAAAAGACTAAGTGCCATCCTTTCAACCTTCCAGCAAGCCTTTCGCTCCAAACACCGATAGAGTAAAAAACTAGTGCCAGACTTATTAAGATCGTCGAAATGACTACTTCATTTGCCATAGCATATCCTTATTGTCCTAATTATATACAAATCATCCACCACTAGATAGTACCGTACATCTATTGGAGTGGATTCTCCAAACAGATATTTAGATAATGTCACAATATGGCTGAATGTTTGGTGAAAGTAGGAGGTTAGAATCCATTTTGGTAGAGGTATACCATATCCGTTAAGTTACAAAATAGTCTAAGGTTCTATAAAGCACCGCTATCTGGCAAACTTAACTTTGATAAATCGTTACTGCTAAGATAGTAACTTGATGTGGGAGAGGCATTAGCTTATAATTTTGCACACAACTACAACGGGAGGGAGTATCATGATTAGAAGAAGAGTATTTATGGCGCTGGTGGTAGCACTGATTCTCATGACTAGCTTTACTGGGTTATCCTGTACCGGCCCGCAAGGTATACAAGGCGTAGCGGGTCCACAGGGTGAAACGGGGACAGCGGGACCAACAGGTCCACAGGGTGAGCCGGGACCGCCAGGTCCAAACATGATTGTAGCCATGGGCACGGTATATTGGACGGAGGATTTATATAAGGCATATAATGTTACCTAAATAACCTGGAATCCCGATTTTCAACAGTGGGAGATAGAACTCACAGATATTGAGTATTATGTCACCGATTATGTAACAATCGTTACAGCCATGGGAGCCGCATACGCCAGATTTGCTAATCGAGGCGACTTACTGGCTGTAACACTGTTTAATTCAAATGGAACTAAAATCAAGCAAGGCTTTTCTTTCGTCGTTCTCGATGTACCAACTGAATATGCCTTCATCGCCTAGCCATTCTGAATAACTAAACGATCTAACGGAATGTTACTTTAACATTTGGCCACTTAACAAACGAGGCTTTTATCATATTTGTAAACCTAGCTAGATTTTCCTCTCCTCCTTGGGTACGGTATAATTGGACAACATAAATATTGAAAGATGGTTCATGCTACCAAGGGAAGATAAGATAATGATAATTCTATTAAAGCATTAGGTGTCACAGGTCATGGTTTCCGAGTTTATGTATGAGCTTTTCAGCGATATGCCCCGGCAGGGTCCAGGCAGCAACAAATGTACCCGAAAGGCATATAAGCTCTTGGCAAATTTGCCACCACAACCGAATATCCTGGATGTGGGTTGTGGTTCAGGTATGCAGACTTTAGAACTGGCTCGGATTTCCAAAGGGCAAATTACTGCTTTGGACAATTATCAGCCCTATTTGGATGATCTAAAAAGACGTGCTAAAGCTGACGGGTTTAGCAATAGAATTAAGACTATAAATAGTTCAATGTTTGATCTTCCGTTTGCCAAGGGCTCCTTTGATATTATATGGTCAGAAGGTGCAATATTCATCATTGGCTTCCAAAAAGGGCTTCGGGAATGGAAGCCATTAATAAAGCGAGGCGGTTATCTGGTAGTCTCTGAACTTACCTGGCTTAAGACAGATATACCGGAAGAGATACGTGCCTACTTAGAAAATGAATACCCGGGAATAAATACCATAGTAGAAAATATAGAAATAATCGGACAAGAGGATTATGATTTAACAGGTAGTTTTACGCTGCACGAATCTGGGTGGTGGGATGACTTCTATAAACCGTTGCAGAAGCGAATAAACCTGCTTGGGCATAAGTATGCTGAAAATCTAGAGGCATTAGCGGTGCTAGATGCTAGCAAGGAAGAGATAGACATGTATAGAAAATACTCACTTTACTATGGTTATGTTTTTTATATGATGCAATCAAAATAGGGATATGCCCTAACAAATTGACAGATTGTGTAATACAGAGCATGTTATAATTAGACCATCTCATTATAAAAGGAGGGTATCGTGAACAGTAAAAACAGAGTTCAGTGGGTTTATTCCTCACATAATAACCAGGAGTTGGAAGAGAGATATAACCAGTGGGCTAAAGATTATGATAGCGACCTTAAAAAGGATTTTGCCTATAGAGCACCTATAGTTGCCGCAGAGTATTTTATAAGATATGTGCCGAAAGAAGCCAGGATATTAGATGCCGGAGCTGGAACAGGCTTGGTAGGTAGGGTTCTAACAGAAATGGGATACGATAATCTTATAGCCATGGATATGTCGCCGGGTATGTTAGAGGAAGCTCGGAAGAAGAACGTATATCGGCAATTATATCGGATGGTAATGGGCGAAAAACTGGATTTCGATACCGATTCGTTCGATGCGGTGATTTGCGTGGGTACACTTACACTGGGTCACGCGCCTGCCAGCTCTTTAAATGAACTTGTCCGAATTACTAAGCCCACCGGTCACATAGTCTACACCCTTAGACCTGATATTTATGAGGAAAAGGGATTTAAGGAAATACACAACGAGCTTGAATCGGCCGGAAAGTGGAAATTGGCAGAGGTTAGTGAGGAGATACAGGTCCTACCCAAAGGTGAGCCTGATATTTTCCACCAGGTATGGGTATATCAAGTCACATAATGAAGATAGGCCGCGGTTAGCGCTCCCTTTCTCCAGGTTTAGTGCTTTAAATTGATAGGAGTTGAACTCTTACTTCTTTTTAAGTTTCTTGCCAATTCGAAAAGCTTTACCTATATTTTCCCCCATACAGTAATAGTCACCGAGTTGTCCTTCTATGTAAGCAATAGGTTGAATCTTAGTCACATCGGGCTCCCCATCTGTTAAGCAATCCTTGGAAACATGGGTTTCTATAACCTCACCGATAACCAAGTAATGGCTACCAAGGTCAAGGATATGAACCACTTTGCACTCCATATTCACCGGGTACTGCTCTATCATCGGAGTACCTTTTAAATCGCCATAGAATACCCTGAATCCGCAATCCATCACTTTATCGGTTCTTGAGCCCGATATAATACCGCAATAATCCGTTTCCACGGCGTAATTCTTTGATGTAACGTTTAGCGAGAATGCCATATTTTGCTTTATACCGTTTAGAGTATATCGGTTATGCCGGATAGCCACCGAAACCATTGGTGGGCTACCACAGGCTACTCCTCCCCAGGCAACTGCTAAGAAATTTGGTTTTTTATTGACATCGGCCCCGATAAGAAAAGCCGGCTGGGGATAAACCATTGTCTGTGGACCAAGTTTTACTTTACTCATGTAATAAATACCTCCTTGACATCTCCGAAAATTAAAATCACGTCACTTGCATTTTCAGCTTCTTTAAAACAAAGAAGCAATGAAGAACCCGGCCATAGTGAGAATGACAATTATCTTAAACAAAGTGCTGGCTATAAAACCTAGAAAGGCACCGAGTGCCGACCGGATTGCTTGTTTTGGTTTCCTTCCTGCTATCAATTCTCCTAGAAGGGCACCAATGAAGGGACCCAGAATGATTCCCCAAAAACCAATTACAAAGATTCCTATTGTGAACCCAAGAAAAGCACCAAAGATGCCGAGTTTGCTCGCCTGGTATTTCTTAGCTCCCAACATAGGAGCTGCAAAATCCAGAATCAACGTAAGTACGGTTAATATAGTGAATATAACGACGGTTACGATTGATATTCTCTCAAAACCTGTACCCAGTGCATAAATAAAAAAGCCCAGCCAGGATAGCGGAATCCCGGGTAGGATAGGTAAAACCACACCAAGTAAACCAATCACCATGAGGATAGAGCAAAGAATGGTTACTGCTACGGTTTCCATTATAACGTTCTCATTTTATCAGAAGACCAACTTCCTGGCGAGATTAGTCACTCCGTTTATAAAAGGGCTTATATTGTATTGGAAAACCTATTTAATAGATAGCTTCTCCTCTCCCTCTAGGTGATGCCAAATCTGTAACTGCCCGGTTCTTCACGAAGAAGAATAAGCATAGAACCATTGCCAGATAGGAAACCTCCGTCTTGCCCTTGGTGTCATGGTAAAATGGATTGAAGAATAGTCATAGTTTACACTATTATTAATAGTTACTCATTTTATGACATTTATTTTAAATGAAAAGAGGGTTTATTATATCGTTTTCTCGATATTTGAAAAATATGTATTTTATTTCTACTAAGTATTTCAATACAAGAATCATAAACTATACATAATATATTAATGACTTTAAAGTCCTGTTTCGTTTCCTGCTATCTATCTCACCACTTATCCCTATAAAAACTGCATATACGTCAGATGTGTAACTATCCCAGATAATTCGTTAGTTCCAATAAATAGGAATGTCAACACTCATCTGTTTCCAAGCATTAAAAATATAATAAATTTGCCTTTATTTTATTTCTAAAAGCTCGATATCAAAAATGAGGTCTTTCCCGGCGAGGGAGTGGTTGGCATCTACCGTTATCGTTGTTTCAGAAATATCAGTAACGAGAACAACAATCACTCTACCATCCTGCTGCTGCATCTGCAACTGCTGTCCAACTGCAGGATTGAGTTCTGGCGGCAACTGTTCTCGTTCTATTACCAATACCATTTCATCAAGGTACGGGCCGTAGGCTTCTTCCGGGGGAATGGTCACGGTCTTCGACTGTCCGACGTGCATACCCCTGACTGCTTCTTCAAAGCCGGGGATTAGCGTGCCTTCACCCAGGGTAAACTCCAGAGGTTCACGTTCTAAAGATGAATCGAACACGGTGCCATCTTCCAGCTTGCCCGTGTAATGGACACTGACAGAATCGCCATCATTTGCCATTTTCAAACCTTCTCTTCCGGCACACCCGGTAACCAGCATGTTTGCCATTAGCAGGATTACCAGCAATATCGTGCATTTTTTTACTACATTCATCCTCCCTTAGCTATTAAGTAATCCTTGATACAGGTATCCGATTTGTACCATTACCGGCACTGTGGTAACGCAACCTTTGTATCATACCATACTATCTAAATATTAATCTAACCTCCACGGTGATAGTATTTAAGATTCATGGAAGAAAAGAGTCGGTGGTGGATTCTTTTTGGACTATTGTTTGGGGGATTAGCTGGAGCAATACCTGGTGCTGTTACTGGTGGAGCGGTTGGTCTTACAACTAGTCTCGTATTTGCAGAAAATCGTGGCAAATCCAACAATAAGAAGGGCAGACTCGCATGACTTTCACATATGACATAAGTCCAATGTGTCACCTAATTGCACGAAATGACGGTATAACTTTTAAGGAAAAAACAGGCTCAGGTAATCTTGGCTGTAGAGGGAAAGATAGTTATTTTAAAATGACAGCCAGCGGATTTGGAGGGACATGGTAAAAATATTGACATGCCTCTAAAAAAGTAATAGAGTATTTGCCACTATAATAAAGGGGATTAGACTCCCTAAAGGAGGGTCAATGATAAAGAAAGTAGTCGCTATTTTTCTGTTGTTCCTCTTGGTACCTGTCGCTTGCTTGCCCGTGGCAAATCAACCTCCCACCGCATATATAGATTCCATCACCCCCACTCCGTCAGAAGTAGGGGAAGTTGTAACCTTCAAAGGCCACGGCACCGATACCGATGGCAGCGTGGTTGCCTATGCTTGGAAATCGAGCATCGATGGTCAGGTAGGTACTACTGCTCTTTTTACCACTTCAGCGCTCTCTGTGGGAACTCACATCATATCATTTGAGGTTCAGGACAACAATGACGCTTGGTCTGCTGCAGTTACGGCTCAAATCATTGTTGAGGAAGAGGTGGACGATGAAGAGATGGAAATGGAGGATGCTATAGATGTTGTGGTGGAAAACATCCTTCCAGAAATCCATGAGATTATCACAGGAGATCCATATTGGTGCCTCAAGTTGGACTCACCCCTTCCTGAAGGAACGGTTATCGAGGAGGATTCAGGTTCTACGTTGAGGATTACACTGGGGGATGAAATGTTCTTTTTCTACCTTGACCTTGCCCCAGGTCACTACTATGAACACGACGTCAAATACATCCTAGTGGATAAGGATGGCAGCCATGAGGAATACGATGCCAAATGGTGGCCGCGAATCGATGGCGTTGTCCCCGAGGGATTAGTTCAGTTCCCTCCCGATGAAGACGACGTGGTTGACGGTAATGTCCAGCTAGCTCAGCCTACTGGCGTACATATGTCATTTAAATTCCCCTTCTTAAGGTTGCAATGGTGTGAGGGTTTTATCGTGGTGCAGGGGCTGATGACTAGTGAGGCACTCTATAGTGACGCTGTGGATACCTACTTAAATGGGATAAACTTTTTTAATGGGTACAAGAATGAGTGTTCTGTGGTCGAGGGCCTGGTCCAGAGCCAAGCTGCAGATGTACTCGATGAAATCGATGATATGTTGGAGGCCGGTCTGAACCCGATCACCATCTACATCATCGCCCACGGAGGCACTGATTCGGTAAAGCTTGGTGGCCAGTGGTTCACAGCAAACCAGTTCCACAACAAGATGGCGGCGCACCCTGATACTATTTTTAACTTCATCCTCGGGTCATGCCACAGCGGAAGCTTTATTAACAACCTAAACACCCTCGATAATGTATGCGTAGTGGTGACGGCTTGTGATCCAGACCAAGGGGCTACTCCAGACTGGGATACAGCAGGAGGCTTGACTGATTTCAATTCAGCCGATTCAGGCAGTGAATGGACAAGCTCCCTCCTGGAGGCAATGTCGGAAATAGTTGGTGATTCGACTAAATTTAATGCTATAAGGGAAATAGCCTGGTCATATGGTGTCCCGGAAACCTGTGTGCTGATCTGCCAAGGGCAATGGGGAGCATTAGGGGCCAATCCCGAATTCGGCCTGAATCAAGACCTGGACCTTTCCCACCGCTGGGGGGGACATGACCCTTGTGGCTATTGCTCCTATTATCTCACTATCGAGTGATGGTAGTGCAGACAAGACGAAAAAGTGGATAGTGCCATTCGAGGATGACGGGTTCGCTCCTGCCGCCACTCTTCGTGACTAGGAGGACCCCCTCGATGCAAATATGTCGTTAGACTGCCTTGCACATATCATAGATGGAGGCGTTCACGGCCGTGGTGATGAGCGCCTCCATTTCTAGCCCTTCGTTCCCTAAACATCAAGTGAAATCAAATAACCGTACAGACCGTTTACTCATTGCACTTTATAGCAGATTATTGTCCAAACGTAGCATGCTTCTTTGATACATTATCTGCCTAATCTATATGATATTTCACATAATTTGTCTTTCAACTTTGATGCGTTTTCTATGAACTACATATGGGGAAGTCTAGGGGAACTATAGCTTGACAGTAATGTGGCCAGATGGCAGAATGCCTTAATATGGAATCTAACACACTAAACCGTGATAATAAACGAAGATTACTGGCTTCTCAGAGGAGTGAAATCACTGAGCACCTTATCTACGAGAAGCTGTCACACTGCACAAAAGACCCCCATAACAGGGAGGTACTTGAACGTATCTCTGCCGATGAGTTAAGGCACTACAAGCTGTGGGAGACTCACACAACAACAGAGGTGAAACCAAGCAAGCTAAAAGTATGGATTTACTATGTTATTGCTCGAGTATTAGGACTCACCTTCGGTCTCAGGCTAATGGAAAAAGGTGAATCACGAGCCCAAGTAGATTATTGTAAGATGGTTGATTTTATACCCGCAGCTGAAGATATATCCAAAGAGGAATACGAACATGAAAAGCAGTTACTCGACCTAATAGACGAAGAACGACTCAAATACACAAGCGAAATAGTAAGGGGTCTCAATGTAGCACTGGTGGAACTTACTGGGACTATAGCCGGCTTCACTCTTGCTTTCAAGAACGCTGGTATTATCGCCATGGCTGCCATTATTGCCGGAGTAGCAATGACCCTCTCCGTGGCTAGTACAGAGTACCTGGCCACTAAGACAGGTGAGGGAGTCCGTAGCCCACTCAAAGCGGTAATCTATGGAGGAATCGCCAATCTACTCACCGTTCTCTTCTTGATATTTCCTTATTGGGTATTCACCGACATATACTATTCTCTAGGGTTTATGGCATTCAATGCAATTGTGGTGATTGCTGCATTCAGCTTCTATATCTCGGTGGCTAAAGAGATATCGTTTAAAATCAGATTTATAGAGATGACGCTTATAAGCCTTGGAATAGCAGGACTAACATTCGCCATTGGAATTCTTGTTAGGATGTACTTGCATATTGAGATCTAAATAGCCTATCCACTACATAAAAGATTGAATCGTTACTTGGTTACAGTTACTAGCGAAACAACACAACTACACAGAATTTACATGTGATAATATTGCAGTTTGTTACCTCAATCCTCCAAGGTCTTCGATATTAGATAGACCTTAGGGACATTGAACTTTATAGCGGAATGTTAGATAATTGATAAAGCGGTTCTTTTCTTTATTTTTCATTACCTCCTATTGTTACAGGAATAGAAACATGATGTTAACCGTAGGTTCTACTTGATGAACGGAGAGTGTCGGGATTTACAGGAAAACCGCCCATGTAGTGTGTAACACAAGCTCATTGAGATATTTGCCAGCAAAGGCTGGCTCAATAAGTAACTCGGGATAATGCATCAGCGCAAGAGATACCGGATTTCTTGTAATGTGGAGAGATCTATTGTCTATCAAATAAATGAAATCTGTGTCCTCAGCTCAGGTGTGCCGGGCTGACCTGTATTTACAATCAGAAAAGACTCTATTTATAACGATTCAGGAATTACTGACCTCACATCCACAAAATTAAACATGCAAGATTGGTCGAGTATCATAGCTAATTAATAATTTGGAGTTTATTTAATCTATCATGAACATTATAGTTTACGGCTCAATGGCATATGACAGGATTATGGACTATCCAGGGTATTTCTCTGATCATATCCTACCGGAGAAAATACACGTTCTAAATGTCTGCTTCACCGTTAACAGTATGATAGAGAAATTTGGTGGCACGGCTGGTAATATTGCCTATGCACTCTCTCTTTTAGGTGAAAAGCCGATAATCTTGGCTACCATTGGTCGAGATTATCATAGATATTTCGAATGGCTAACGAAAAATAAAATAGCTTACGAAGACATCGCAATTATCGAAGAGGAATTAACTGCTTGCGCCTATATCATAACTGATCGAGCCGACAACCAGATAACAGGGTTCAACCCCGGTGCGATGAAATACCATTCCTACTTCAACTTTGATAAGCTCAACCCCAAAGAAAGCATCGCTATCATTGCCCCGGGGAACCTTGGAGAGATGATGAAATACTCTACTATATGTAAGACCAGGAGCATCGACTATATTTTTGACCCCGGTCAATCACTACCAATGTGGGATAGCCAAGACCTTATCCAATGTATAGAAGGCTCTAAGATTATGATTTCCAACGACTATGAGCTGGAATTGATCATTAGCAAGACGGGACTAGATAGAAAGAAACTACTTCAGAGGACAAACACTATCATTACTACATTGGGGGAACTGGGTTCCCGTGTCTATACCCAAGATTGTGAAATAGACATTCCCGCTATCAAACCAAAGGAAGTTGTTGATCCGACTGGTGCTGGTGACGCCTACAGAGCGGGATTAATTAAGGGTTTGATCCAAAGCAGAAACATTGAACAGAGTGCACAAATGGGAAGCGTGTGTGCATCTTTCGCCATCGAATGCAATGGCACGCAGGAATATCATTTTAGCCAGATAGAATTTGAGGAGAGGCTTTAAACTGCACCCCCCGGAGTATTACCCGTGCATGTTGAGTTGAATCTCGGATAAGCTAGCGGAGCACACTACATGATATTGCGGTTTGTTACTCTAGCCCGTAGTTGGTATCACCTCCATGTTCAATGTTATAACTACATTCCATGGGCATTATAAATACAATGCCCACCAGGTTTGAAGCATTGGAATCAGGGAATATCCTTTATTTTTACAGATAAACCCATTCCCAGCACATTCATCTCTATTATTAAGGTATTGACACCTCCTATAGTCCCAGCTCTGTATTGTGTTAACATAGGGCATCGATTAGCGACGGTCAGCATGGAGAAAAAGTACAGTTCTAAGAAGCCCAAGGTCTTTTACGGCTACTGGATAGTGGCAGTTGCTTTTTTATGCCTTTTCATTATGTCAGGATCTACGTTTTATGCCTTTAGTCTATTCGTTAAGCCCCTTCAAGCAGACTTCGGCTGGAGCCGAGGTGAGATAATGACTGCCTTTACTATCTTCTGCCTGGTCCAGGGTGTAACTGCACCTTTTATTGGCAGAGTGGTTGACCAATATGGAGCAAGAAAGGTTATCCCCACAGGTGCTCTTATAACCGGTCTTGGCTTTGTCTTTCTAGCTCTGATGTACAACCTTTGGTATTTTTACGCTGGCTGGACTGTGGTCGGTATCGGGATGGCAGCGATGGGTCCCGTTCCGACAACTGCTGTAGTTTCAAATTGGTTTCAAAAAAAGAGGGGTCTGGCTATTGGCATAATGTCAGCAGCGGTCGGTGCAGGTGGGTTTGCTCTATCTCCGCTCTTTGGCGGTTATCTTATCCCTAATTTTGGCTGGGGAACATCCTATTTAGTCCTAGCTCTACTTACCTGGGTGCTCATTATCCCTTTAGCACTAATAGTGATGAAGACAAAGCCATCGGACATAGGGCTTTACCCTGACGGTATAGAAAATCCTGAGTCAGTGGCGGTAACTGAAGCCTTGCCCTCAGTCTCCAGCGGATTAACTCTAAGAATGGCATTAGCTACTTCGACCTTCTGGTTGATTGCTATCTCTTTCTTGTCAAATGGTTTTAGTCAACTCGGTATTACCCTGAGTCAAGTTCCCCATCTAGAGGATATTGGTTTCCCTGTAGCCACAGCGGCTGCTGCCCTTGGCATTGTAGGTCTCGGAAGCACTATAGGCAAATTCGGTTTTGGCTGGCTTTGTGACTTGATACCAGCAAAATATGCCTTCGCTATCGGCCTCGGTCTTCAGCTAGTAGGCATAATATTACTTATCAATGTTGAGCCGACATGTCCTCCGGCAACAATATGGCTATATGCTATCATATTGGGGTTGGGTATAGGCAGTTGGTTGCCATCCATGTCAATGCTCATAAGTACTAACTTTGGACTAGCCGCTTATGGTGCTATCTTTGGCATAATAACCCTTGTTCAGAGTATTGGTGGTGCTACTGGCCCTCTTATGGCGGGGCATATGTATGATGCTATGAATACCTATCACTGGGCATTCATTGTCTTCCTTGCTTTATGCGCAGTATCTATATTTACCATATTGGCAGTACGTCGCCCTAAATCACTTGAAATTCCAAAGGTGAATTTTAAATAGGAGATACACAAAGGCCTTTTTTTATTTAGCATTGTAGGCTAATAAAAGGGCTAATACAACTAGAACCCTTTTAATTGTTGTGCATTACACTATAAGCTGCTGTTGAGACAAACACGATTGACGAACGTTTACTCGTATGATACAGTGAACCAGATATAATTCTTGTCCTGCATAATGAGAATCCGCCGTTTAGGGGATTCCTGATTTATGATGGGCGGATAATGTAATCGAGGTGATGCTGATATGTGAGCTGTTTTCTGCACTTTCGAGGGAAATTACTAATAATATTGAAGTTTAACACGGAGGTTACAAATAGTGAAAACGAAACTACCCTTTATTTTGCTAGCAGTTATTGTAATGACGTTACCAATATTCAATGCCTGTACTACTCCCCCAGCGTCGACCGAAGTTATCGAACTTACCTATAGTAACTTCTTCCCACCGACGCATTTACATTCCGTATTGGCTGAGGAGTGGATAAAGGAAATCGAATTGCGCACCGATGGGGCGATAAAAATTACTTATTACCCCGGAGGTTCTCTCGTTACTGCACCCCAGACCTATGATGGGGTTGTTCAGGGAATTGCCGATATCGGCATGTCATTATTTGCCTATACTCCAGGTCGTTTTCCGGCTTGTGAAATAGTTGACCTGCCCCATGCCTATCCCAATGGCTGGGTAGCAACTAAGGTAGCCAACGACTTTTATAATAATTTCAAACCAGTCGAACTTGATGATACTCATCCCCTTTATTTCCATGCCCATGGTCCCGGTGTTGTTTTTACCACCGATAAACCAGTACGAGAAATGGAGGACCTTAATGGGCTGGTGATAAGATCAACCGGGGTTGGTGCTACGATAATGAATGCCCTTGGTGCCGAAGGCTATGGTGCTTCGCAGGGGGAAGCTTATGAAATGATGCAAAAAGATGTGGTGCAGGGTAGTTTTACTCCACGTGAGGTACTCAAAGGCTGGAATCAGGCAGAAGTGGTGAAATATGTTACTGGCTGCTACGATGTAGGTAATACCACGATGATGTTTGTCATTATGAACGAGGACAAATGGAACGCTTTACCGGCAAACATCCAAGAGGTTTTCACTGAGGTCAGCCAGGAGTGGATAGAAAAGCACGGCAAGGTCTGGGATTACTACGATAAGGTTGGTATTGATTATTTCCTCAGCCTGGGCGAGGGTAGAGAAGTGATTGAGCTTTCAGCAGTGGAAATGAGTAGATGGGTAGAGACGGCTGTAGAGCCACTAATCAATCAATACATAGAGGAAAAAACAAGCGCCGGCCTTCAAGCAGATGAATTCCAGGCATACCTGACTGAGAGGGTGGCTTACTGGTCGGATATAGCTCCAACTGCTGAGCAAAGCCAGGCATACGTGGAGAGTGAATTAATAGATATCGTTCCAGAATAATATATGGAAGTCAGCTTGTTATTCGTGGGGTGCCTGTGGGTAAGCTATTTATGTTTCACGGCACCCCAAGTTACTATACTGGTTTATCGTTCCAACTGAATAATACCGTAGTCATGCTTAGAATTTGGCAGGCTCATGAGTCAGATTACTTCAGACATAGACGTTTCAGAGGAGCAAGTAAGCTATCCCTCAGTAATAATTGTTCGTTTGGGGAAGTTAGCCACCTCTATTAGTAGATGGGTTAGCTGGATAGCGGGAGCTGGCGTGGTGGCTATGCTGGCTCTCACTATTGCCGATATAATTGGAATCAAGCTCTTTAAATCACCGGTTCCTGGAGCTATTGAAATCGTCGGTTTTTTAGGTATAGTCGTAACCGCTTTTGCTATTGCTTACACTTATATTCTACGCGGGCATATTCGGGTTGAGTTCTTCGTAACACAGTTGCCTCTCCGCTGGCGGGCAGGCATCAATGCTCTTGTCTCACTTGTTGGAATCGTTTTATTTGTTTTACTGGCCTGGCAAAGCTACTTATACGGGCATATTCTCCAGACCACTGGTGAGGTCTCAATGACCCAGAGAATACCCTTTTATCCTTTTGTCTATGCCATAGCCTTCAGCTGTATCCCCATCTGTTTAGTGCTGTTGCTCGAGTTTATCCAATCGGCACTGAGAGTAGTGCAAAAGTGAGCCCGGTTGCTGTCGGTATCATCGGTATAATCATTCTGCTTTTTACTTTCCTGCTCAGTATGCCCGTTGGATTTGCCATGACCTTTGTCGGGCTCATCGGTTTCTGCTATCTGGTTTCGCCTGAAGCGGGTCTTAGCCTCCTGGCACGGGATGTTTTCACCATATTTTCCTCTTATTCCCTCACCGTTATTCCCATGTTTATACTAATGGGTTCTCTTGCCTTTGCTTCAGGGATGAGTCGGCGGGTCTATGATACCAGTTACAATATTTTCGGTCAGTTGCGGGGTGGTCTGGTTATGTCTACCATTGCCGGCTGTGCCGGATTTGCGGCTATCTGTGGTTCGACCAGCGCCACCGCCGCTGCCATGGGGAGGGTGGCTCTTCCAGAGATGAAGCGCTATCACTACGACGATTCACTGGCTACTGGTAGTGTGGCAGCTGCCGGGAGTCTAGGAATACTGATTCCACCCAGTACAATTTTTATTGTTTACGGGATATTAACCCAGCAGTCTATCGGTAAACTCTTCTTATCCGGGGTTCTGCCCGGCTTGCTCCTTGCCAGCCTTTTCATACTGGTGGTCGTCTTTCTCTGCTGGCGCCGCCCCAGTCTGGCTCCACGTGGAGAGGCAACAAGCTGGAAGAACAAGATGAAGGGACTTGCTGGTATACTTGAGATGGTAGTCTTATTCACCCTGGTGATGGGTGGACTGTTTCTCGGTTGGTTCAGTCCGATGCAGGCTGGAGCGGTGGGTGCTGCTGGTGCTCTGCTCATCGGCGTGGTGCGGCGACAGCTTAACTGGTCGGGATTTACCTTCGCCGTTACCGATACCGTCAAGGTAACCTGCCAGGTAATAATCATTGTTACCGGGGCAGTGATTTTTGGTCATTTTATTGCAGTAACCGAGATTCCACTGATACTGGCTGATTGGGTATCCGGACTTCCTTTGCCGTCTATGGCTATCATGGGCTTGATAGTCCTTATGTACCTTATAGGTGGCTTTTTCATGGATGCCCTGGCGATGATTACCCTAACCATTCCCATTATTTATCCCGTGGTTCTCACTTTAGGGTTTGACCCAATATGGTTTGGAGTTATAGTAGTATTGGTGACTGAGATGGGGGTAATCACGCCCCCGGTGGGGATAAATGTCTATGTCATCAAAGGAATTGCCGAAGATGTGCCTCTGGAAACTATTTTTAAAGGAATATTTCCCTTTCTTGGCGCTCTGATTGTTGCCGTAGTGATACTGATATTCTTTCCCCAGATTGCGACTTTTTTACCCGATATCGCTGGACCTTAACCGGATAAAACTGGTGTCTTTGAAGGATTGATTGAAAACAATGACCATATCTGAGATGTTAACCAGGAATGCTATTTTATACCCAAATGATACGGTACTTATTGAATTAAGACCTAGTAAGCAGCTAAGGAAAGAAATCATCTGGCGGGAATTTAATGAAAGGGCCAATCGGGTAGCCAACGCCCTCATGGATAGGGGCATTGGCAAAGGTGACAAGGTTATTCATTTGATGATGAATTCCATTAACTGGCTTGAAGCCTATTTCGGCATCATCAGAACCGGCGCCTGGGCAGTCCCGCTCAGCTTCAGGTTTACCAGTCAGGATATTAAGTACTGTGCTGACATAGCTGAAGCTAAATCAATGATTCTGGGTGAGGAGTTTACCGAAAAGGTGGAGGTGATTCGTTCCCAGTTAACGACGATAAAGAACTATATCTTTGTTGGCAAGAACCTGCCTGAAGATATGGAGGATTTTGAAGATGCAATTGATAACACATCTTCCAGACCGGCGGAGATAGAAATCAGTGCTCATGACGAATGTGGACTCTATTTTACCTCAGGTACCACGGGAGAACCAAAGCCGATACTTCTTACTCACCAGAATATGGAGAGCGCAGCTATTGTCGAACAGAGCCATCACTATCAAACTCACGAGGATAACTTCGTGCTGCTGCCGCCACTCTACCATACCGGAGCTAAGATGCACTGGTTTGGCAGCCTGATTGTTGGGGGTAGAGCCACGATACTAACTGAAATAAGTCCTCAGAATATCTTTAAAGCCGTGCATAATGAGAGAGGGACAATAGTTTGGCTGCTCGTACCCTGGGCACAGGATATCCTCGGGGCGATGGACAGGGGAGAGTTGAAAAAAGAGGAATACGACCTGAGCTGCTGGCGACTGATGCACATCGGAGCCCAACCGGTGCCTCCCAGTCTGATCAAACGCTGGAAAGGATATTTCCCAGAGATGCAGTATGACACTAACTATGGGCTGAGTGAATCTACCGGTCCCGGGTGCGTTCACTTAGGCATAGAGAACGAGAATAAGGTTGGGGCTATCGGTAAAGCTGGTTTTGGCTGGGAGACACGCATCGTAAATGACAGTGGTGAGGATGTGGCTCAAGGAGAGGTAGGTGAGCTTGTCGTCAGGGGAAATGGGATGATGAAGGAATACTACAAGAACCCGCAGAAAACAGCAGAAACCATCAAAAATGGCTGGCTATATACTGGTGATATGGCACGGATGGACAGCGAGGGCTTTATCTACCTTGTTGATAGAAAGAAGGATGTGGTTATTACCGGAGGCGAGAATATCTACCCCGTTGAAGTTGAAGATGTTCTCCAGAGTCATCCCAAGATTTATGATGTGGCAGTCATCGGAATCCCAGATGAAAGACTGGGCGAAATAGCCGTGGCGGTTATTGACCAGCATCCGGGTGAAACCCTTACCAAAGAAGAGATAAACCTGTTCTGCGAGCAAAGCTTACCCTGCCACAAGAGACCACGCCGTATCATTTTTGATAAGGTGCCTCGAAATCCAACCGGTAAGATAGAAAAGCCAAAGCTGAGGCAGAAGTATAGTGGCGCTAGCTAGCTATTTCGTTACTTACACACGTGCTAATTATTAATCTGAGACTATTTTAAAGAACTAGGTTGCCATGAGCTAATAGTATGCTTTCGACCATTGCCCTGAGTAGCATAAGGTAGGATATGCCGGTTCCTTTTATCCACCGCTTCCGGTATACTACCGCTTTTTAAAAGATAGCCAGTGACAGAGTAAAATAGCACCATGAAATTAAGCTTGGTCTTCATTTTTATAGCACTGGTATTGGTGGTTGGATGCGGCCACTTGGAGGTCATACAAATAAAAGCCCAGTCGGTTGGCTCACTGAAAATCGCTTAACAGATTGAACATAAAATCACAGAATAATCCCCTTGTGAAAAGCGTGTTAGCCAAAGTTGCTACTCAACAAGGTGTTGTCCCAGGCTTCAATGGGCACTGCAGGAACAAATTTACTTTTTCCGCTCGTAAAAGTACCCAACATAAGCTTGCCTTGCTGCAATCTTTTACCCTTACGGTTCACCTTTCGATAATCCATACTTGTTAACCAAGAAAACGCCTAGAATGGTAACAACGCCACCGACCATAGAAATTAATGCAGGTATTTCATTCAACCATATCCAGGCAATAATAACAGCCAATACTGGTTGAAGATACAGGAAGCTTGCTACTATTGTTGCTGGTGCCCTTGATAAGGCATAACTCCAGGTAACATAGGCAACTGCAGATGGAAATATTCCTAAATATATTGTAGCAATAGTAGCCTCAATCGGAGCATTCGCAACCTCCTCAATTAAACCAGGCGTAAAAACTAACAACAATAATGTTCCAGCCCATATCATGTATGTAACTAATTGCAGTGCGGTGTATTTCATTAAGTAGGGTTTTTGTAATACAAAGTATATTGCGGCTACTATAGCTGCCATAAGTAGATAAATTACACCAAAATCAAATTCTACTCCTTCTCTTTCTCCTAAAGAGATAAGGGAAACCCCTAAAAAGCTAATAAATATGCTAAGCCAGCCCCACAGTTTAAGCTTCTCTCCTAAAAATATCGTAGCTAATATAGCCGTAAATATCGGGACTGAACTAATAATCATTCCGGCTGACCCAGCAGTAACTGTAACCTGACCGTAGTTCTGCGCCGTGTGAAATGCAAATACTCCTAAGAATCCCAATAAAAAGACCACTGGGATATCTTTCAATGCTGGCAATTTAGTATGGGTTACGAGCGCAGATACCGCCAGTATAATAGAAGCAATAAAAAAGCGAAATAAAGCAATATGACCTGGGGTAAACGCTTGAAGACTAGCTCTAACAGCGGCAAATGAGGAAGCCCATAATAAAATTGTAATTCCTATAGCAATAATAATTCGACTATCTATCTTCATTTAATTATTGCTCATATTTATACACTGTTTTGCTTACTTGAATCAAACTCCACAAGCAATCATTCCTTTTCTAAGGTAATCCTTTTACTTTGACGATTTAGCCCTGGGAGCTGGCGATATCGTATACCCAAAAAACAACCTGAACCTATCGGAAGGCTCGGAAGACATGCAGAGTATCAGAGCCTTAGAGGATAGGAGAGTGGAAGTTCATTACAGAGGTCCCTAAGCAGTAGGTTAAAGGGTAAGGTAAGCTGTTAGAAGACCTACGTGCTGGTGGTCTCTACTAATTACACGAATTGACGTTGTGTATAATTTGATAATCTCGCAAGACTCTATATTGCCGAGAACGAATCATTGTAATAGAATGTAATACGTAGACATATTTATAAAACAGATTAAATAGAAGGAGATCAGTAAACATGGTTAAAGCAAAATTGCACTTCGGTGTGGTGGTTTTAATTATGGTAGCGCTGATGTTTGGGGCGTGTTCTGATACTGTCGGTGGTCCATGCGAATATATGGATATTCCAGGCATCGCCAGAGTTGTATCGGCAAATGAAGCTAACCCGGCTGACTTCAATTGTAAGAATGCAGTTGAGGTTATCTTCGATTTTATTCCAGACGATCCGGCTGCTATCGATGACTACCTCTTCCCTACCTCGAAGGATACAGGTAAACGCCTGACAGTTGGTAGCGGGATGAATCCACCCAAAACATGGGTTTTGGAGCAGGGTTTAACGGAAGGTAGCGAACACAGTTGCATTAGAAGGGAAATCACCAAGGGAACATGTACGCCGGTCATATTCCACTTCCCAGATATCGACATGAATAAATGGGAAGAAACTTGCTTTGAAGAATGATTAGATAGCGAATCCAGGAGCAGCAGTGCTACCGCTTATCTCACATTGGTTATATGAAAATACGGAAAGACAAAGAGAATGGCCAAAACCGGGTAGAAACCTCAGCTTAGAATTAACATCAGGAGGACTCCTCCACAATCTTCCGGGTTTTAAGAGTGTTTAAGCTTATTCCTTAACTGCTAATTACCTAGTGTTAATTGGTGCATACTCTATGACTAACTTTAAGAGAACTTTACCAAGCATAAGAAACACTGAGGGTATTGTTCTAGATACATTTTCTATTGTTGTGGGGAGAATTGATGACTTCGATTTAGTTTAAACAAGTCACTACATACCTTGTAGCATCTCTTTGAGTTCCACAACCTGTTCCGTATACTGGTCAATCGGAACCTCTTCACCAGCTACGTTTAATGCACGCTTCCATTTCGGGGAAATTATCACAGTGCCAACAACATTCTTCGAGCCGGAACAAACGATGCCACTGTTAACGTTTCGGCAACTTATAGAGGTGCGTACAATTGGGAGTAGCATTATTTCCCCTACAGTGATAGGTTGTCCGGCACTCACTTCTTCTATTTCCAACGTGATACCACCATCAACTTTAATAGTCGTAAGCCCGTCAGTGATAGAACAAAAGAAACAATAGGCCAGACCAACTGTATGGGGAATAATCTTACCCATCCTTGCAGACTAGCCTCAAAGGCGAATTGGTAAAAAACAGGCTCCAGCCTGAACCTCACTGTGCCAGATGGGCTGGGAGGAATGAGGGCGGGCCAGAGTACAGAGCACAGCATACCAGTATCGAAAGGGTCATCTAACCCCACCCTGAGAGCGACATCTAGTTGTTTTATCCTGAGGCAGCCAAAGATTTGCCTAACTAACTTGAGAATCTTTCCTGGCAAGCCCTTGATTCTTAGTAATGTAAGGAAAGACTTTATACCCCGTTTTCTACTCTCTTCAGGCTTCTTCCTTTTCCGAGCACGTATATCCTTCCCTACCAGCCCAAAGAGCCAACCTATTCTTATCTTCGCTTTAACATGCTCGTGAGTCGCTAGGTTAAATGTCATATCGGCAGGGATGGAGAGCATAAGGATGATAAACAGGATTACGCCTGCTATAATATAAAGGGCCAGCACGCTCTTTTACCCTTCTGTCTTCTCTGCCTTCTTAGCTTCTGCTCGCTTATCCATAACCTTGCCGACGATGTCGGCGACCTTCTCGACAAAGGTAGCTGCCCCTCCCTTAACCGGCTCCATCCTCACACCCTCTTTGTTAACCACAATTACAGCAACAGGCTTAACACCACCTCCGCCTCCAGTGCCACCCCCGACATTCCCGGCTGTTTCCTTAGGACCTTTGCCGCTACCGCCTCCACCACCAAAGCCAAAGCCAATGCTGACAAGAGGAATGATGGTATTACCTTCCACAGTTATTGGCTCACCCACCACAGTCTTAGTCGTGAGCATCCGCTCGATTTCGCCGAGACATATCTTGATTAGATTCTCTACCTCTTCCATTTCCTTTTCACCTCCTTGAAGTATAACCCATTATAGTCTTCAGATTTATTGAAAGCAATACGCTTCTACGAAATAGTAACATAGTTTCAAG
This sequence comes from Dehalococcoidia bacterium, assembly GCA_011191875.1. Lineage (GTDB taxonomy): Bacteria > Chloroflexota > Dehalococcoidia > Dehalococcoidales > W498 > W498. The sequence goes on from DUFC01000003.1 coordinate 33,049, forward strand.
ATAGCTTACCCAATGGCATTGTATATAGTGGCTTATATTGCGTATCCAAAATCACACCTTCCTTATTTTGTGCTTCAGCCAAAATCGTGGTTTTTCTTTTCCATATGTATTAACCACTCATCAATTGCTTCCTTCCTGAAGCGTAGATGCCTGCCAATTCGGCTCACCGGTATCTTATTTCTCTTTACCAAGCGGTAAACACTCGCCCGGCAGATACGTAGATACTCAGCAACCTCACTGACAGTCATTAACTCTAGGTTTTTGGGGGTATTATAGGTCAAAGATACCTCTTTCCTGTCGCATAAACTGAAGAGCCAGTGTTAGTGACAGGTGACAATAATGTAGCATATATAATGTCTAATGTCAATATATGTTAATTGCTCTATTTTAGTCTACTTCTTTTTTACCTGAGCGCAGTGTTTGGCCATCCTAAAGGTTATCAGGAGTAATATTACATAATAAAGTACAATTAAAGGATTCCTTTATTAAGTTGGCCATATCAAGTCTTACAATAAGTCTTCCTTTTCGCTCCTATGAGCTAGTTCAGATAGCTGGGTGACACTATGTTACTTAGAATGGGGTACACCTTAGCCTAGCAATAACGAGAGGGGGAAGTAGGGTGATGTCATTGCGAGTCCTTCTGTGGAAGGACGTGGCAATCTCGGTGGTGGGGCATTACTCCTTTCGTGAAATCCTAAATACTATCCTTCATCCTTCGAAGAAGGAGTAAAGAAGGACTAAGCTCTAAACAAATCTAAATGACTAAAATCCAAATGAGATAAATGATTTTGAATTTCCAATTTTGTTATTGGAATTTGTTTACCCCGTAAGATAATTTCGTATCTAATAGGGTTTAGGATTTAGTGTTTAGGACTTAGTATTTTATTAGAGCGGGGCGAAGCCCCCTCTCTAATAATACCCCCTCCTCCGGTTTTGCTTCGGGGCTCTGCCCCTCGCAATGACGATAGGGTGGGTGATTCGCAATAATGAGACCATCCTATTGACAATCGTGCCTTTAACAGGTATTCTGCTAATTGGTGTTCCATTTGCTGATACTTGAGCGCATTGTTTTTGGCTACACTATAACTGAAAGGGGACACCTCAACTACGATTTAAAAGGACTACTGCCTCTTTGTCCATTATCTTGGACAATAATTGCACGAATCTTTTGGAGGATTATCTGATGTCAAAAAAGCTAATGGTAATTCCGGAGCAGTGTTCTGGTTGCAGGATATGTGAACTTGTGTGTGCAATCAAACATTTCGGAGTGAATAATCCGAAGAAGTCGGCGATAAAAGTATTAACCATATACCCTCATCCGGTGGTGAGAATGCCGATTGTGTGCAGTCAATGTAAGGTGCCCACATGTGCGCAAGTATGTCCCGTTGACGCCTTACAACGGAGCGACGGCGTCTTGCAACTGGACAAGGAGAACTGCATTTCGTGTTATAAATGTGTGGATGCTTGCCCTTTCGGAGCGATATACGTACATGAAGATTATGACCTGCCTATCATATGTGATATGTGTGGAGGAGACCCGGAGTGCGTTAAAAAATGTCCTACGGGAGCACTCAGGCTTATACCGGAGTCTACCCTAGGTGAATTCAAACGTCTTAACAATGTTTTAAGTTATACTCAGATGAAAGAAATTGAGTTCTATGAGAAGGGTGAAAGGAAGGTCATCCACTACGCGGAAGTGGGGAAGGAAGAGCTATGAGTATAAAGAGCGGATATTTTAACAAACACCTGCATGTGGACCTTACCAAGGGCACTGCCGAGCACCAGGACATATCGGATGCCTTCCTCGAAAAGTATATAGGGGGGCGCGGCTTTGGTGCCAAACTGGTCTGGGACAATCTGAAGAAGCATGATTTCAGGGTAGACCCCCTCGGTCCGGAGAATCTCCTGGTTATCGCCCCGGGACCTCTAACCGGGGTTTACCTACCCTCGTCGGGAAAGACCTCCTTTGCTGCCATTTCACCAGCAACTGGACTCTATGGTGATTCCTCTATGGGCGGTGGCTTCGGTGTCGAACTGCGGCAGACGGGAGTAGATGTTCTGTCTATTACCGGCAGGGCGCCAGAATTATCAGTACTATTCATCGACAACGGTGAAACTACTGTACTTCCCACGCCTGAACTGAAGGAGAAAAGCTGTCTGGAAGCTGAAGGAATTATCAAAGAACGACTGGGCACCTATGCTATCCATGTTGCTACCATTGGTGTGGCTGGAGAGAACATGGTGAACTTTGCCTGTGTCAACGCTGACTGGAGCCGCAATGCGGGGAGAACGGGAATTGGCACAATCATGGGAGCGAAGAACCTCAAGGCGATTGTGGTACGGGGACACAAAGACCTCCCAGCCCATGATGTTAGCGGGCTAATGGAGGAAGCTGACAAAGCTTACAAATACTTAAAGGAACATAAATATTTCAGTATGTGGCAACAGGAAGGCTTGATGAATATCATAGAGTACGCCAACGAGAAGGGGATACTGCCGGTATGCAATTTCAAGGATACCGTTTTTGCCAAGCATAACCAGATTAACGGGGCGACAATGCTGGCTCACTATAAGATAGGTGATAGTGCATGTTTTTCATGTTCCATGTGTTGCGGTAATATTTGTCTAGTGAAGAATGGTAAATATACAGGGACGATAATTGAGGGTCCAGAATATGAATCATGCGCCATGCTAGGACCCAACTTAGGAATTGACAATTTCGCAGCTATACTTTCCGCAATCCGACTTTGTGATGAACTGGGGGTAGATACAATTTCTACAGGTAACATTGTGGGAGCCGTGATAGAAGGGTACGAGAGGGGAATATTATCGCTCTCCGACCTCGATGGCAGTGAGATCACCTGGGGAGATGAAGATGCGATATTAGAACTGATACAAAAAATAGCTGACCGGCAGGGCATCGGTAACATTCTTGCCGATGGGTCTCGCCGTATTATCGAGAAGTGGCCTGAAATGGATAAAATCATCCTTCAAGTCAAGGGTCTTGAGCAGTCGGCTTACGATAGCCGCGCTGGCATTACCATGGGACTGGGATATGCTACCTCAGACATAGGGGCACATCACACACGGGCATGGACAGTTGCCAAGGAAATAGAAGAGGGTCAGAACTGGTCTGATGATGAGAAGGTTGGCATCGTAATTTATCACCAGAAAGTGCGCCCATTATTTGACATGCTCGGTGTTTGCCGCTTGCCTTGGATAGAACTGGGGTTGAACGAACGGCACTATGAGAATTTCTACAAATGCGTGACGGGAAAGGAAGCATCCCTCGAGCAGCTTCTGGAGCTCTCTAATGACATCTATAACCTAACACGCTTGATAAATACCCGCCTTGGCACGACTCGCAAAGACGATAGCCTTCCCTACAAGGTTTGGGCTAATCCTCCTCTCACGGGTCCGAATGTGGGCAAGGTGATTGACCAGGAAGACTTCCAGAAGCTTCTTTCTTTGTATTATCAAAAGCGTGGCTGGGACGAAGACGGCATTCCCCCCACTGGACTAGAAAGCAAGTTTGAAGATTAACCTTTACAATGCTGGTAGAGAAGGAGAACAAGTTTTTACACTTCCATGCTGTACATTTGATTTATGCTTTGGTGCCCTTACAATTTCCAGTATCATCATTAGCTGGATAGCTTCTATTGGCTTTGTTCTTGGTTAGCTCATCTCAGAGCTTGGGCTTATACTGTGGATGCTCATGCGCAGAATGATAACGGCACCTCATCCAGAAAGCCTTTCCCTATTGCTTCATCTTAGTCTAGATATTTAGCTCTGATAGTGGTCAACTACCACTAGTTCATAACCCATCTTCATCCTGATAAATTGTTCCCTCACTATCCCACTTATAGTAGAATTCAGTCTTAGCCGAAAGTAGATAGTCTGCAAAGTCAAACTCTCCAGGCTTACCTGACAGGTCATTCGTCCAACAATCTCAGTAGTGCGCCACCGTAGTTAGGTTATTGTCAGCCATCCCCGCAGTCATTGCCAGATTCACATTGTGTAGCTCAGTTTGCATTGCCTCAGTCTTACCCGCACCAATGAATTTGCCAATACTGGGCACCGCGACTGCTGATAGAACACCAAGGATGGCTACCACTACCAGCAGCTCAATCAGCGTGAAGCCTTTTTGACCGCAACGAAAGCTCTTTAAAAAGCTTCTCACTTCTATTATCACCTCCACTTCTTACTGTCTAGCTAACCTTTAGCTATGTGAGTCTATACTATGTGATAGCTTGTTACTATATCAATGGTCTATTAGTACTGGCGAAAATGGTACTTTATTGCTGACCTCTCGGTTGCCTTGTGTCCCTAAAAAATAGTTTCAGGATGGCAAGTTAAAGAAAGAAAAGATAGTAGTAATCATCTTGACCCTTACAATTTAGCCAATTACTCTTTTGTTAGTTGGAGTGTGTATGGTGTGGTGGGTTAATAACAGGGAGCTAATCAAGATGCGAGCGGCAATCTTCACCCTCCCCCAAGCACTTTTTCATACAAATAATGTAGAACCATTGGTATGCTTCCCTTGACATAGCTTCGTCCTTTATCTACACTTAGAAAAACGGCTTTTGGAGATTACTTCAGTGAAGTGTCCTACCTGCAACAATTTAATGATAGTTGTTGAGCATAACGAGATTGAACTTGATTACTGTACTAACTGCCAGGGGGTATGGTTCGATTCTGAAGAGCTTGAGCTACTGCTGGAGTCCATAAGCCTAGAGAGCCTAAACCTGTTCCTCAATAATATCATCAACTTTCCGGAAGCCAAGTCATCAGAGAAGAAGCGAAGGTGCCCCATCTGCGGTCAAAAAATGAGGAAAACAACCATAGGTCAACAACCTGATATACTAATCGATGTTTGCCAACAGGGACATGGTATGTGGTTTGACAGTGGGGAGGTTGGTCAGTTGATAACACAGTTGCTTGATAAACCATCTGAGAGGGCAGATACCCAAGGACGCGTTATTACCTTCTTGGGAGAAGTATTCAGAGCCCGTGACTAAGCCAGTCCAGGAAGAGACAGTCGGAATAGGGCATTTATCTATTTACCAGTAGTCCGGGGGACCCTAGTTATGGGAATCCCCGACAGCTATAAAAAGGAAATTGTTTTGGAGGTGTTTCATGATTGCGGTCTATATCATCATTGGCATCGTAGTGATTCTTCTTTTCTTCTTCTTCGGAACCTACAACAGCCTGGTAAGGCTGCGCAACCGGGTAAAGAACGCCTGGGCACAGATCGATGTTCAGCTCAAGAGGAGGCATGACCTTATCCCCAACCTTGTAGAGACAGCTAAGGGTTACATGAGGCATGAGCGAGAGACATTAGAAGCAGTTACCAATGCCCGAAACCTGGCACAGAAGGCAATCGGCACCGGTGTTGGTGCCCAGTCCCAAGCTGAGGCTGGACTCAGTGGTGCCTTGTCCAGACTGTTGGCCGTGGTTGAGAATTACCCTGACCTGAAAGCCAGCCAGAACTTCCTCGCTCTCCAGGAAGAGTTGACTTCAACTGAGAACAAGATAAGCTTTTCACGCCAGTTCTATAACGATTCAGTACTGAATTATAACAATAAGACTCACATGTTTCCTTCTAACATAATAGCCGGCATGACTGGTTTCAAGGCAAGCGAATTCTTCGAGGTTACTGTAGCCGAGGAGAGAATTGCGCCCAAGGTTAGTTTCACTTAACCCGGAGATGCTCAACTATGTGGGAACAGATTAGGTCTAACCAGATAAGGTCGGTAATACTGGTAGCAGCGATGGCAGTGTTGCTGCTTTTAATTGGCTATTTCCTGGGAGTAGCCTTCATGGATAACGGTATTGGCGGCCTGGTCATAGCCTTCGTGATATGGGCAGTGATGAATTTGATTGCCTTTTTCCAGGGTGACAGTATATTACTAGCATTATCCAGAGCCAGGAAAATAAAGCGCGATGACCATCCCCGCCTCTATAACATAGTCGAGGAAATGAAGATTGCCTCGGGCCTGGAGAAAATGCCCGATATCTACATTATCGACGACCCAGCGCTGAATGCATTCGCCACCGGACGGGGTCCCAAGCGGGCTGCTGTTGCTGTAACCTCAGGTCTTCTGCAAAAGCTCAACCGTGATGAACTGCAGGGGGTCATCGCCCACGAAGTATCTCATATCAAGAACCGGGATGTGCTACTGATGGCATTGTGCGGTGTTCTTCTTGGGACTATTGTTATTCTAGCCTGGTACGCAACGCACTTGCTCTTCTTCGGCTCCATGTTTGGTGGCAGGAGAAGCTCCTCATCGGGAGGCGGCCAAGCGCAGTTGATAATCCTTGCCGTAGGAATCGTCTTGATGATACTGGCGCCAATTATTGCTCAATTGATATACTTTGCCATTTCCAGGAAGAGGGAATACCTGGCCGATGCCTCCTCTGCTCTGTATACCAGATACCCGGATGGACTGGCCTCGGCACTGGAAAAGATTGCCGGTTCAACCACACAACTAAAATCGGCTAACAAGGCTTCAGCCCCAATGTACATCATTAATCCCTTCCGTAAGAAAGGAAGAGCGGCTACCGATCTCACCAGCACCCACCCCCCTATTTCAGAGCGTGTACGTATACTACGCTCCATGGCCGGCGGCGCCTCCTTTGCCGACTACAACAATGCTTTCCGCGGTGTTCACAAGGGTGGCAAGGGGATTATTTCAGCCTCTGCCATCGCCAGTGCTGGTGCCGTCGGGCTACGGGCAGCAGAGCAAGAAGATGCGATGAGAGAAACCGAACCAGGTAAAGTAGAACGCTCTCGCCAAGTCTCAGACCTGATGTGGCAGCTTAACAACTATAGAACTATCACCTGCGATTGTGGCACGAAGTTAAAGGTGCCCCCCAAACTCAAAAAGTCTAGTGTTAAATGTCCACACTGCGGCAGAATCAATAATATCTAAGACGGAGTGGGGTAATAGTAATCAGCCCGATGAAGACTTAGACCGTTCAGTGTTTGAACTCTTATCTACGCGATTTCTAAAAACAAAACCCATCGGTAATACAATATATCACAGGATTATCCGTGCTACTGCAAATAGCAATAAACTCCAATACTTCTCACAACACCTACACTAGTAGTAGCCAAACTATTCCCCCAGTACTATTTACTAGTTAAATTAAGTACTTTTGGATGATTCACTATATAGCCTATATTGTCTACAATATTTATAAACGGACTTTTCTTCTCGAATTTACGGAAATGTCGCCATCGCATCGATAAGCAAGCCGATTATGAAACTAGTGGGATTTTTTATATGTCAGACATAACTGAGATAGTTCAGACTGCAACTAAACCGCTGACTGTCCATAAAGTCAAAGAACGAACCAAATCGGCACGGTGGAACGTAAACACCGTAATAATCGCCTTCACAGTTTTAGCGGTGGTTATTTTCATGCAATTCCAAGGTATTGCAATTGAGATTGTGGGATCGGTTGCTATTTTTGGATTATCAATGATTTGGCTGACTAGCTGGATACAGGCTAAGAAAACATATAAAGTTTTTTACGAACAAGAGTTACAACAACTTCAAAATCTTGTTCTGTTAGCGCAAGAGAAGCAGAATAACGGTAACAACATACTGGGTACAATCCATGCTTTAGCAGCTACTGTCGACGCAAAGGATCATTATACTTATGGTCACTCGGAGAAGGTGGCTAAATATGCCACAGCAATTGCGCAAGAACTCGGATATTCCTAGGATAGTCTTGAGTCAGTCCGTGTTGCTGCATTACTACACGATATCGGGAAGATCGGAATCCCCGACCACCTGCTGGGTAAGTCTAGACCTTTAAGTCCTAAGGAATGGGAAGTAATGCGTAGCCACCCAGATTTAGGAGTAGCTATCCTCAAACACATCGACGCCATTAAGGACTGCTTGGTAGCTGTACTACACCACCACGAATGCTATGATGGCAGTGGCTACCCCGCAGTTTTGAGGGGTGAAGATATTCCACTCAACGCACGCATCCTGACTGTGGCCGATGCCTACGACGCTATGACCTCAGAACGACCTTACCGATGTGGTATAATGACATGTGAGCAAGCCTTGGCAGAACTGACGCGCTGCGCTGGCAAACAATTTGACCCCAGAGTTGTTGAGGTCCTTGCTAGCCTCTTTGAGGAGCCCAAGCTAGTAGAAATGAGATTCGAACGAAGCCCAGCTACTGCGATTGATCGATCGAAGGTCGCTTTACTACATTAGAGGGAACTAGAAGGTAAATTTCAAACACATGAGATAGAGGCGGTGCTTTATAGAAAGCCTGCCGGTTATTTTAAAGAATAAATCCAGCCCAGCGTAACCACTGTTGATGCCTATTAGCTAGACTCATTTTATTTACCCGTTTAATTTACCCTATCTTCAATTATTCCTCCGCCCAAGACAATATCACCCTGATAGAAGACTATGGCTTGCCCGGGAGTAATTGCCCTTTGAGGCTGATTAAAGTTTATCTCCACCACCCCGTCTCTGGAGTGAAGTGTGGCTTCTACTTCAGACGACTTATAGCGAATTTTAGCCATTATATTTATAGGCTCTTTAGGAATCTCCCCCGATACCCAGCTTAGCTTACCGGCAATAAGGTTATCACTTAATAGCTGGTCTTGAGTGCCTACTATCAATCGGTTAGTGACAGTATCAAGCTTTATTACAAATAGGCGCTCATCGGAAGCAAGCCCTAGACCTTGGTGTTGCCCTACCGTATATTGGGCTAAACCTTTGTGCCTGCCTAAAACCTTGCCCTTAGTATCAACAATGTCCCCTGGTTCAAGGGGGATATGCTTGGCTATGAATAACCGATAGTTGTTATCAGGGATAAAGCAAACATCCTGGCTGTCATGCCTTGAACTGGTAGGCAAGCCCTGTTGGCTAGCCAGCCTCCTTACTTCCACCTTGTGGAGGTTACCTAATGGCAGGATCAAGTGCTCAAGCTCACTCTGTCCCAGAGTGTAGAGGAAGTAAGACTGGTCCTTAGTCAGGTCAACTGCTTTCAGCAGGCGATAACCATTCTGGGAGGGCTCAATTCTGGCATAGTGACCAGTGGCCAAGTAGTCTGCCCCCATTTCAAGCGCCTTGTTCATGAGGAGACCAAATTTGATATGCTGGTTGCAAACAATACATGGGTTTGGGGTGCGTCCCAGGCTATACTCCTGACAGAAGTAGTTAATAACGAGGCTCTGAAATTCTGACTCAAGGATGAGTTTGTGGAGGGGGATGTCCAGTAGCTGACAAGTGCGCTCCAAATCTGGGCTAGGGTTGTGGTCAGACCATAGCTGCATATAGACACCGCTAACCCCATAGCCAGCTTCTTTCAATAATGCCGCCGCCAGTGATGAATCCACCCCACCACTCATAGCTACAAAAACTCGCCCCTTACTCACGCTTCAAACCCCACTCGGAAAGCAGTTGGCTTACCCTTTGCCAGATAATCTGAGCTATTTTCGTTTTTGATTGGCTGGCATCCACCACCAGCCAGCGTTGTGGGTCATTAGTGGCCATTTTTAAATAACCCTCCCGCACCCTCTGGTGAAAGGCTATATCCTCCTGCTCAAAGCGGTCTTGCTTTCTGGCTCCTTTACGGGCCAGCCCTGCCTCTGCCGGCATATCCAGCAGAACGGTCAGGTCAGGCTTTAATCCCAGAGTGGCACTATTGTTGATAGCCGTGACCACTTCTAAATCTAATCCCCGCCCATAGCCTTGATAGGCAGTAGTAGAATCGGCATAGCGGTCACAGATAACTACCTTCCCATTTTCCAGATTGGGCTGGATTATCCAAGTTACTGATTGGGCACGTGAGGCGTTGAATAGAAGTAGCTCGGTTAGTGGTGATATATCTGTACCTTCAGTCCACTTTAGCCAGCGAGCTATCCTCATACCAAGGGGAGTGCCACCCGGTTCGTGAGTTAGAACTACCGGAATAGCCAACTGTGATAGCCTCCTATACAATGCCTTAGCCTGGACACTCTTGCCGCACCCTTCCACACCCTCAAAGGTTATGAATAAAGACATGATTACCTACTTGGTTTTGTACAGTGTTAGTATATATGAGATTATTTACTAACCCCTCACCCTTTACTCTTTGTAAATCCTCACCCGTCTATTGGGGTCTTTGCCCAGGCTGTGTGAGGAAAGGTCATTTCTTTCGGCTATCAGGTGCTGCAGGCGCCGAATATAGGCGCTCTGGGCGCTGAGTTCTACTGTTTCCAGACCATTCTTTACCTGGCTAACGGCTTCTTCTGCCTCACCAAGAGCAAGCTTGAGGTAGTCTGTTTTATCTGTGCTATTGGTGGGGTAGATAGTATTTAAAAGCTGCCTGATTTGAGGCGGGGTGTTGCTTTTAAGGACATAGATGGGTAGGTTAGCCGCTTCGGCATCCTTAACCTTTTGTGGTCTTCGCCGATAGTAGCTTTTAGTGGTTACAAACAGGTTGGCATGACTTGGATTATTAACTATATCCAGGCTCAATTGCATCTCTTTTACTCCCTGTTCCAGCCGCCCCCGATTTACACCGAAGAGATAGAGCTTGGGTAGATTATTCTCTCGGGTCAGTGGCTTAGCTCTAGCAGTTTTCTTAGCAGTAGTAACTGGCTCTTGTTTTTCTATTCTGACCTCTCCTGCCTCATCTAACCAGCGAATCTCAGTAGCTGCAGGTCGCCCACGCAGGATAGCATTAACCGCCTCTCCGACATCGGGATGAATGGCTACTTTATCCCAGTCCTGAATTTCAACGACAATATTAAAGGTCGGTAGTGACATACGCTCTAGCACCGATTTCTGGGTGCCCCTTCGCTTTGCCTCTTCATCGCCTAGGGTTACTGTCTGGATACCACCAATGAGGTCAGCCAGGGTAGGGTTCATCATCAAGTTGTCTAATGTATTACCGTGAGCAGTGCCTACCAGTTGAACCCCACGTTCAGCAATGGTTCTAGCCGCCTGAGCCTCAAGCTCGGTACCAATCTCATCAATAACGATCACCTCAGGCATATGGTTTTCCACAGCTTCAATCATTACTGCGTGCTGCATGGTAGGGGTGGTTACCTGCATCCGACGGGCGTGCCCAATAGCCGGGTGGGGAATATCACCATCACCAGCAATCTCATTTGAAGTATCAACAATAATAACCCGTTTATTGAGGTCATCAGCTAGCACCCGGGCTACCTCACGAAGCATCGTTGTTTTACCTACCCCGGGACGACCTAGCAGTAAGACACTTTTACCTGACTCAACAAGGTCTTCTATAACTTTTATGGTGCCAAAGACAGCTCTTCCCACGCGGCAGGTCAGCCCAACAATGCGCCCCTTGCGATTACGGATAGCCGATATGCGATGTAAAGTGCGCTCGATTCCAGCCCGGTTGTCGTCTCCGAAGCTAGCAATACGTGAGACTACATACTCTATTTCCTCTTCGCCGACTTCTTTAGGGTTAAGAACTACTTCCTGATGAGGGAATCGAGCTTCAGGTAGGCGACCTAAGTCTAAAACTACTTCTAGTAGTTCACTAATGTTCTCTTGCTGGCATAATGGCTGGTGAATATGTGGTGGTAAAATGTCAAGTAAAGCATCCAAGTCATCTGTAATTACTTTCTGCAAAAACATCCTCCCAAGTATGCTTTATTTACTAGTATCCTCTCCCAATATCTAAGAAATATTCGTGGAACCTCAAGTCGTTAGTCAACTCAGGATGAAAGGCAGAGACTAGTAGCCTGCCCTGTCTGGCAGCCACGCCAGTGCCATCAGCTAACCTAGCTAGTACCTCTACCTCGCTACTTGTCCACTCAATTACTGGGGCTCGAATGAATATACCAAGAAAGGGCTTCTCTCCCAGCACTGGCATTGACAACTCGTTCTCAAAGCTATCCTTCTGCCTACCAAAGGCATTGCGTCTGACTGTCATATTCATAACTCCTATAGAATCCATATCCAAGCCGGAAACTTTATTGGCCAGGAGTATCATGCCAGCGCAGGTTCCAAATATGGGTAAGCCATTTTTGGCTAGATTCCTTATTTCGCACATCAAATTATAATCCAGCATCAACTTGTTGATGGTAGTGCTTTCACCGCCAGGAATGACTAGCCCGTCCAATCCCACAAGTTCTTGGGGCAAGCGGACGGGCAAAGCCTCTACTTTCAGTTGGTTTAATATAGCTATATGCTCAACAAAGGCTCCCTGCAAGGCAAGGACACCTATTCTCATCCTACCATCCTCTAGGTGCTAGCAGTTCTTCGACCGGGATTTGCTTTATATCTAATCCAGGCATGGCTTGTCCTAAGTTCTTGGAGACCTCAGCGATGATTTTGGGGTCTTGAAAGTGAGTAGTTGCCTTAACGATAGCCCTGGCTCTAACCTCCGGGTTGCTGGACTTAAATATACCCGAGCCAACAAAGACACCATCGGCACCCAGTTGCATCATCAGAGCGGCATCGGTTGGAGTAGCTACTCCACCAGCAGCAAAGTTAACCACCGGTAATTTCCCTGTTTTATGTATCTCCTCTACCAGCTCAAAGGGGGCTCCCATCTCTTTAGCCTGTGTCATCAACTCATCCTGGGGCATGTTTACCAGCTTGCGGATGCCATCCATCACCGCTCGCATGTGCCTTACCGCTTCTACAATATTACCGGTGCCAGCTTCACCCTTGGTTCTAATCATAGCCGCTCCCTCACCGATACGACGCACGGCTTCCCCCAAGTCACGACAACCGCAGACAAAGGGAACCTTAAAATCATGCTTCCAGATATGGTGTGATTCATCAGCCGGGGTAAGCACCTCAGACTCATCTATAAAGTCTATATCAAGAGCCTCAAGGGCTTGAGCTTCTACGAAGTGACCTATACGGCACTTAGCCATCACCGGTATAGAGACTGCTTTCGTAATAGCTTCAATAATGGTGGGGTCAGCCATACGAGCCACACCTCCGTCAGCTCGAATATCGGCTGGAACCCTCTCCAGTGCCATCACTGCGCAAGCGCCTGCCTCCTGGGCAATCTTGGCTTGCTCAGCGTTGATTACATCCATAATCACCCCGCCCTTTAGCATTTGAGCCAGCCCAGTTTTAACCTTCCAAGTGCCAGTTTCCATATCCTCTCCTTGCTCTCTCACAAGCTCGTAACCCTGTTAACTATATTTTACTATTGTCTAACTTGTTTATCAACCTAGTCTAGTATCTCTTCCGGGAAACCTCTTTACCTTGATTATCGCAAAGCACAGCTACATCAGGTTCAGTGTTATTCCAAATAGCTTGGCTATATTCAAAACTAAATCCTCCCCATTCGGTATGATATTCGTTAGTATAAACTCGGATGCTTTTGCCCGGAGCCAAAATATAAGATGGGAAAATAAACGATGGATACCCATCTGATATATCCATTAGCACGCAACCAGCTAAATCTTGAGGTTATCCTCCGAGATTGGTGATTTCTACATATTCATCAGACTCTACATTAGGCACCAGACCATTATAATAAATGTAAGTAATTTGTACATTTTCAACTATTATAGGTGGTAATATGATAGGTGGAGCCCAAATTCCCCGACCAGCCTGTCTAGCTTCCGCCTCTAGCTCCTCCAAGTAACCCTGGTATTTAGTGTCAGGAGGATAAGATATGGCCCAGGCAAGCCCCTGTCTTACCAGCTCAGCATTAACGAAGGTATCATCAACATAAACATAGTGTAGAAGCCGTCCATATTGGTCAGTTTCGGTGATGTCTTTCTCTAATCGGACGGTTTCCCCTTCCACTAGCTGTCTGTTATATCTAGTTGCCTCCTGAGCTAGGGCACAAAATTCAGGTCGTTTATCGTCTAGCTCAGGCGTATCTATGCCAATATAGCGAACCTTATATGTTGTGCCAGCAATGTTAACTTCTATGGTGTCACCGTCAATCACCCTGGTAACTAGAGGAGTAGTGGGAGCCGTACAACCAGTGGCTAAAATTAGAAGAAGCAAGCCCAAGATACTGGTGATATATTTCGTTTTCATATTCAGCCAGCACTATACTTTTATATAATTGTCATCATTATATCATAAGCTGTCTCCATATATTTATTTGCATTTCAGGTTATTTTATGTTAATATTTCAAGGTAAAGTTTGATATTTTAACCGCTAGGGGTGCATAAGCTGAGAGGCGGTTTGATGCCAACCCTTGGAACCTGATCTCGATAGTGCGAGCGTAGGGAAGCGGCTGTCTTAGACCAAGGGTCTATTATTACCAGCCGAAGCCCTTGGTTTTATTTATTTAGAGGCGAACATGACTCAACTGGAATTAGCTAGAGACGGTACTATTTCACCCCAAATGGAACTGGTAGCACAGTATGAAGGGGTGGAGGCTGAGTTTATTCGGCAGGGTGTAGCCTTAGGGACAATTGTAATTCCGGCTAATACTAGGCATACAAATCTTGCTCCCTGTGGCATAGGACAAGGACTTAAAACCAAGGTCAATGCCAATATCGGGACTTCTTCCGACTTTGGCAATATTGATACCGAGTTGGAAAAGGTGCGAGTAGCTATTGACTCCGGAGCAGATACAATTATGGATCTAAGCACTGGCGGTGACATATCGTCTATTCGGCGGAACATTATCACATCTAGCTCGTTACCAGTAGGAACAGTACCCATCTACCAGGCGGGGATTAAGGCAATAGCTAAACACGGCGCCATAGTTAAGATGACCGTCGATGAACTGTTTACCGTGATTGAAGAGCATGCCCGGGATGGTGTTGATTTCATAACGGTGCATTGTGGCGTAACCCAGTCAGCCATTTCCCGGCTTAAACAGCAGGGGAGGGTAGCTGATGTTGTATCTCGAGGCGGTGCTTTCCTGATAGGCTGGATGCTCTACAATGAGCGCGAGAATCCTCTTTATGAATACTTTGACCGCTTACTGGAGATAGCTAAACAGTTTGACATAACATTGAGTCTCGGTGATGGTATGCGTCCCGGTAGCATAGCTGATGCTACCGACCGTCCCCAAATAGAGGAGTTGCTTACTTTAGGGGAGTTAGTAAACCAGGCTCAGCAAGCCGGAGTTCAGGTAATGGTTGAGGGTCCGGGGCACCTACCACTGAATCAAATTGAGACCAATGTTCGTTTACAGAAGGCTATTTGTAAGGGGGCTCCTTTCTATGTGCTGGGTCCGCTAGTAACTGATGTTGCCGCTGGTTATGACCATATCACTGGAGCTATAGGTGGTGCTATTGCTGCTGCTGCCGGCACTGATTTTTTATGCTACGTAACGCCAGCCGAACATCTTTCCCTGCCTGACCCTGAGGATGTGAGTCAAGGAGTAATTGCCTCACGCATTGCCGCTCATGCCGCTGATATAGTTAAGGAAGTAAAAGGTGCCCAGGAGTGGGATAGAAAGATGTCTATGGCTCGAAAGAAGCTTGACTGGGAAGAACAAGCCAGGTTGTCCTTAGACCCTAAGCGGTCTCGCCAAGTTCATAGTAAGCACGATTCCGCCGGATCGGCTTGCAGTATGTGTGGGGAGTTCTGCGCTATGGCACTAATGGAAAAGTATCTAGGCATCTCAGCCCCAAGGTCTGGCTTTTAGCATAATAAAGAAGAGAGGTTAAAATGACATTATTTCACCAGGTCAGGGAAGGAGAAGTTACTAAGGCTATCGTGGGTAGCTTTTTACGCCAGTTTGAGGAATATGTTTACAGTGATGTCATTATTGTTGGTGGCGGACCCAGCGGACTTATAGCCGGGAGAGAACTGGGTAAGGCTGGATACAAAGTCCTGATTATAGAGAGGAATAACTATCTGGGTGGTGGCTTCTGGGTGGGTGGTTATTTTATGAATAAGGTTACTCTAAGAGCCCCATCCCAGGAGATTCTTGATGAGGTGAATGTTCCCTACTCTGAGGCTAGCGAAGGTCTTTATGTAGCTGATGCCCCTCATGCCTGTTCTAAGCTCATTGGTGCTACCTGTGATGCCGGGGTTAAGATTTTCAACTTAACTCTTATGGAAGACTTGATAGTGCGTGAAGATAATATGGTAGCCGGGTTAGTGGTTAATTGGAGTCCTATTGCCTATCTGCCTAAGGAGGTCTCAGCCCTTGACCCGATACCCCTGGAAACAAGGGTGGTAATTGATGCCACCGGTCATGATGCCTGTGTGGCTAGAAAACTGGAGCATCGTAGTGCGCTCAAGCTGACCGGAGAAGGAGCCATGTGGATTGAGAAATCGGAGGAGGCTGTGGTGGAGCACACTGGTGAGGTCTATCCCGGGTTAATTGTAACTGGTATGGCAGTAGCCACTGTTTACGGGTTACCACGCATGGGACCTACCTTTGGCGCTATGCTTCTCTCAGGGAAGCGAGCGGCTGAAGTTGCTATAGGGATTCTGCAACAAATTGAGGAAAGCTCAGTAACTGAAAATGGGTAGCGCACTTAATATAGGCAAGCTGTTTGGTATACAACTCAGGCTGCACTACAGCTGGTTTATTATATTTGTTTTCTTTACTATCTTATTAGTTTCACCTCACTGGTTATCACCGTCTTGGTGGATTATAGGTATAATTACCTGCCTGCTATTTTTTGCCTCAGTAGTTGCTCACGAGCTTGCTCACAGCCTTGTGGGTAGAGCCAATGGTATCCCGATAAAAAGCATAACCCTTTTTATCTTTGGTGGCGTCGCCCAGATGACTAAGGAGGCAACGCGCCCAGGGGCTGAGTTCAAGATGGCAGCCGCTGGTCCCGCCTGTAGCCTGGCAATTGGTGGCTTGTTTTTTGGCCTGTTCTGGCTCTTTCCCCCAGACATAGCCGAGCCTATAGCTACTATGGTTTATTGGCTAGCCTATATAAATGTGGCACTGGCAATTTTCAATCTAATTCCGGGCTTCCCTTTAGATGGTGGGCGTGTTTTACGTTCCTTTCTTTGGCAAGTTACCGGTGACTATCAGCGCTCCACCCGAATTGCCACCCAAGTGGGGCGGGGCGTAGGCTATCTCTTCATACTAGGTGGCATTTTAATAGCCTTCCTGCGTCCATTTGGTCTGGATTGGTTTAGCGGTTTGTGGCTAGTCTTTATCGGCTGGTTCCTGGAAAACGCTGCCTCAGCTAGCTATCGTCAAGCTAAATGGCGGGAAGCATTATTTAAGTTTACTGCTTCACAGGTGATGACTTCTAACTGCCCGGTAGTTCCTTCAAGTGCTACAGTTAATCAGTTGGTTCAAGGATACATCTTTACCGGTGGGCATCACCTCTTTCTGGTAGCTGACGAAGGCAAGCTAGAGGGCATTTTAACCTTACAGAATATTACATCTGTTTCTAATCAAAATCGGGATGTAACTCAAGTAAAAGAGATAATGACCCCAATTAATAAGCTAAAGGCAGTTCGTCCTGACCAGGATGCTCTAAGTATACTGGAGCAGATGGATGAGAATGATATGAACCAGATGCCGGTAGTGAGTGAGGGTAGGGTTATCGGGTTGATTGCCCGTGATAACCTGCTAAGGTTCCTCCGCATCCGTTCTGTATTGGGGATATAATTATTTATCAACAGGGGCTGCAATTTGTATGATGTATTAGTTGTAGGTGGTGGACCGATAGGGAGCCACGTGGCCTATAAGCTCGCTGGGATGGGCTATGGTGTAGTTGTGCTGGAGCGAAAGGAAAAGCTGGGAGAACAGGTTTGCTGTACCGGCATTATAAGCCAGGAGTGCGTTGATTCTTTTGCTATTGATAACAATGTTATTTTGAGGCAGGTAAATAGTGCCAGATTATTTCCACCTTCAGGGAGATTGCTTAGGCTGTGGCGGCAAGAAACCCAGGCTTGTATCGTAGACCGAGCTGCTTTTGATGTAGCTGTAGCTAATAGGGCTCAAGATAAAGGGGCAGAATATATACTAAACAGCCTCGTCAGGGATATAGAGAGGAAGGATGACACAGTTAATGTTGAGGCAATTCGTCTTGGAGAAACGTTAAACTTTGAAGCCAGAGCAGTAGTCGTTGCCACTGGCTTTGGCTCAAAACTTACTAAACGGCTGGGGTTAGGTAAGTCTAGAGATTTTGTCATGGGAGCTCAAGCTGAGGTAGTAACGAACGGGGTAGATGAGGTAGAGGTCTTTTTCGGTCAGGAGACAGCTCCTGGTTTTTTTGCCTGGCTGGTGCCAACCTCACCGCAGAGAGCCCTGGTAGGGTTGCTGTCGCGCCGCAGTCCAGAGCTTTACTTAAAAAAGTTTATGTCAGCCTTGCTGGCTGAAAAAAAGATAGCCTCAACTGAGGCTGAGCTAAGCTATGGTGGAATTCCGCTGAAGCCACTGGCCAAAACTTACAGCCAGAGGTTAATAGTAGTAGGAGACGCCGCTGGTCAAGTGAAGCCAACCACCGGCGGTGGCATCTATTATGGTTTATTGTGTGCTGACATAGCTGCTAATACTCTGAACCGAGCGTTACAAAACGATGACCTATCAGCTAAAGGTCTGGCTAGCTATGAGCGACAGTGGAGGAGAAAGCTCCGGCAAGAGCTGAAAACAGGCTATTACGCCCGAAAATTTTACGAGCGCCTGAGTGACAAGCACATTAATAGGATATTTGACATAATAATATCTAATGGCATTCATGATACTCTACTTAAAGCCGAGGAGCTATCCTTTGACTGGCAGGGTAAGGCTGTGTTGAGGTTGATGGGGCACAGGGCAATTTCTAAAGCTCTTGAGATGATGAAGATACCGTTTCATTTAGGAGAGGGCAGATGAATAGCAGCAGCCAGAGTCCAAGATTGGGTGAGGCAGCCAACAGTTTTCTAGCTAGTTTGTCACTGGAAGAATGGAAAACAAGCCAGCAAGAAGTATATAAGTTCGTTCGCTGGTATGGCTGGGAGCAACCGTTTTCTGGGCTTTCTGCCCCCGAAGTAGCTAACTATGCTGAGCGGTTATCATTATCTGATACCGATTATATAAAAAGGCTTGAACTTATAAAAGCCTTTCTGGTTTATGCTAGGAAGGAAGGGTGGAGTAAGAGCAATCTAGCCACTCACCTTAAGATTAAGAAGAGGAAAACCCCGCTTCAGTCTTCAATCAGGCAGGATTTGCCTGAGATTATTTCTTTAACTCGGCAAGGGTATACTGAACTGGATGCTGAGCTGGCAGCCCTCAAGAGTCGGCGTCTTCAGGCTATTGATGAAGTGCGTAGAGCAAGGGCAGACAAGGACTTCCGCGAGAATGCACCTCTGGAGACAGCTAGAGAACAGTACGCTCAGTTGGAAGGACGGATTAGACAGCTAGAAGAAACTCTAAAGTCAGCGATTATTATTGATGAGAAACAAGAGGTAACATTCAAGGCAAGTATTGGTGATAATGTTATCCTGAGCGATTTGATTTCTGGCGAAGAACTACACTATACATTAGTCAGTACCAGAGAGGCAGACCCAACCAGAGGGAAGATTTCCAAGGCTTCACCTATAGGTAAAGCGCTGTTGGGTCGAGTTCAGGGAGAGGTAATAGAAGTAACGGCACCAGCCGGCAAGTTACGCTATCAAATTAAGCAGATTAAACGTTAACAAGGCAAACGGTTGGACTAATGAGTGTTAACATTGGCATCATAGGGCTAGCCAAAAGCGGCAAGACAACCATTTTCGATGCTTTGACCAGGGGTAAAGCACATACAGAAAGTCCCGCGGCGCATATCGGGATAGCTAAGGTGCCAGATGCCCGCCTTAAAGTATTAGACGGTATGCTTCAGCCGAAGAGGGTAGTCCCAGCCGAGGCAAGTTACATTGATATAGATGCTTCAATCAAGGGTTTGGATAAGGAGAAAGTTATCAGTGGTGAACTCCTAACTCAACTTAGCAATGTAGATGCTCTAATTAATGTTGCCCGATCCTTTACCGATGAAAGTATACCCCATATTGAAGGTAGCCTGGATGTAGAGCGGGATATTGCCACTATAGATTTAGAACTTGCCTTTTCCGACCTGGCCATTATTGAGAGAAGACTGGAGAGGATAGAAGTATCATTAAAAGGGGCTAAGCAACCTGAGCGCCAGGGTTTTCTCCACGAGCAAGAGAGGCTGATGAAGATTAAAAATAATTTGGAAAAAGATATTCCCGTCCGAGAATTAAGGCTGACTACTGACGAAGCTAAAACTATTGCCAATTACCAGTTTCTCACTGCCAAGCCAGTACTAGTAGTGGTCAATATTGGAGAAGAGCAGTTACCTCAGGCAGCATCTCTAGAAACAGAACTGAATCTACATTATTCACGACCAAAGTGTCGCCTTATTACCCTCTGTGGAAAATTAGAAATGGAGCTGGCTCAATTAGATAATGAGGCTGCTGAGACATTCCGTGCTGAGTTTGGTATAGCTGAATCCGGGCTTGACCGTACTATAAAACTATCCTACGAACTATTAGGACTAATCTCATTTTTCACTATAGTTTCGGGAGAGGTTAAAGCTTGGTCTATTCAAAATGGCACTAGCGCTTTAAAAGCCGCTGGTAAAATCCACTCTGATATGGAAAGGGGCTTCATTCGAGCAGAGGTAATTAGTTACGATGACCTGATGAAGTGTGGTAATCTATCTGAAGCACGCAAGAAAGGACTTTTACGACTGGAGGGCAAGGATTACATAGTCCAGGATGGCGATTTAATCACCTTCCTGTTCAATGTCTAGAAAGCCTCTCAGTGTCCTATAATCCTGTCTTGACAGGAAATTAGCCTCAGGGCATAATAAATTTAACAGCGGGAGTAACTCAGTTGGTAGAGTCCCTGCCTTCCAAGCAGGTTGTCGCGAGTTCGAATCTCGTCTCCCGCTCCATGAAGCTAAGAGGGGTACCTGCTTCCATAAAATGAGCATCGAAAACCTGCTTGCGAGATACGAGCTAGCCGCCAGGGCCGAAGGAAAGAGCCCCAAGACAGTGGACCATGTCAAACTCCCGGTAAAACTCTTCGCCGGTTCCATCGGTGGTATCCAGGATGTAAGCAAGGTTAGGGCCGATGACTTACGGCACTTCATCCTGGATCTGGGGCAGAGGCCAAAGTGGGCGGGTACATCACACGAGAAAGAAGAGAAAATAAGCCGCACCACGCTCAATACATACGTAAGAGGCATCAAGGCATTCTGGGCCTGGTTAAGCCGGGAAGGGATAATCAAGCACAATCCGTTCGCCGGCGTTCGTACCCCCAGGTTACCCAAGCGGCGGCTGCCCAAGGTAATGAGCGAGGAGGAGATGGTGGCCG
>DUFC01000030.1 GCA_011191875.1 Dehalococcoidia bacterium
GTTCGAGACCCGTCCCCTCCACCGTATAGCCAAATATAGAGGGCACTAGCCACAGGACTGCACATCACTGAACTAGCGCCCAGTGCCAAGAGGCTTGTCACCCCATGACTACTTATTATAATAACGAAAATACTGGATTTGTCAAGTCTGTTCCTGTTGTCAAGCAACTTAATGCTATTTTCAGGGCTATACCTGATAATGATTTGATTGCTGCTTTGAAAGCTCCTACTGGGAGACCAGGGTATACTGTCGTAGTTCTTTGGAAAACTTATATTGCGATGGTAGTGCTTGGGCTCCCAACCTTTGCCAGTCTTATAAGAACCCTGCAAAATAACCCCTTTATTGCCATAGCTTGTGGGATTACCAGCGATGATGATATTCCTACAAAGTTCGCATACTCTCGTTTTATGCGCAAACTGTCGCATCCAAAGCATGTTGTTATGGTTAAGAATATCATGCGAAGCCTTACTAGGAGTCTTTATAATGCCTTGCCTGATTTCGGTAGGAGTGTAGCTATCGATAGCACCGACTTGAAAGCATGGTCGAATGGAGCTAAAAAGCCTGTGGCTGACCCAGATGCTACTTGGGCTGCCAAGCTTGATACATCTGGGAAAAAGAAATTTTATTTCGGTTATAAGCTTCACCTTTTGGCGGACACTCGATATGAGCTTCCTATAGCTGCCAGTGTTGCCACTGGTTCTGCAAACGATATGCGTATCGCCAGTCGTGTTCTCAGTGAGGCAAGATTTACCAACAGCAAATTTCACCCTAAGTATATTATTGGTGATGCTGGCTACAGCAGTGATAAATTGAGACGCCTTATTAGACGCCAATATCGTGCCGAGCCGATAATTAAGGTAAATCGGGCTCACAAAAAGGCTTTGTTCACCGAAACCGAGGAATGGAAAGCCCTCTATAATAGACGAACCTCTATTGAGCGCCTTTTCGGTAGACTCAAATGTTACAGGCGTTTGAATAATGTTACTGTCCGCCGTAAGCACAAAGTTACCGTTCATTGCTTCCTTTCACTTATTGTTGTCCAAGCACAAGCCCTGCATAGTGCTACCAGTAATAAAATATCTTCCGTTAGGCAATGTGTTTATGCTACCATATAACCCCGCATAAATTCGTAAAGACAACAAGAAATACAGATAGTAAAGAAATTAAGGACGCAAGGATAACTATGCAAGCTGTTATCTTACCTCGCACATAGTTGTCAGCTATTTCCTTCAATTGATGTAGGGCATCAAAAGGTCCAAGAAGGAACTCATCTTTGCCGTTTACTGTTGCATTCAGACATTTAAAATGTTGACCAGTCGGTGGGGAATTTCGAGGAAAACATGATTCCCAATACTTAATATCCTTTACACATCCCCCTTTTGGTATATACTGATTTCTTCTCAGGAGTGCTATAATATCCTTGAAGCCTTCATTTTCTTCGGTGAAAACAGTTTCTCCCGTTGCTTGCATAGTCCTCATATCTTTGATATTTAAACTTCCGATTTTCAGTTTTTCTATTGCCCCCAATATTCTATAGTAGGTACGAACTGGAGGCAGGAAGCGAAAAAACGCATAATACTCATATCTAGGTTTAGACACAAAGTAGAAAGAGTTAGGAACAGGACTAGGGTTGGTATTGTAATACCAACTGTAAGTAACATATGCTTCTCTCCCTTTAATATTATCCTGAGAGAAGTTTACAATAGATTTATTCATTTTACTAGGCATATTCATTTCACCTCCTTTAGTTTCGCAACTAGCTAAAGGTTTGTCTTTGTTCCTGGCCATAGGCTATAATTGACAAATACCATTGCCCTTTCTGTGGAGACAAGATGCCTTGGTTTTATTATGTAGGTCGGCTAATAGTTAGGATGATTCTTCTCCTCCTCACTCGTTGGCAAATTAAAAACAGAGAGAATATCCCTAGCCAAGGAGCTTTGCTAATTGTAGCCAACCATCTCAATCTGGTTGACCCGCCTCTACTTGTTGTTAGCCTCGGACGAAGGGTTATATTTATGGCAAAAAAGGAGCTATTTCAGTCCAGAGTGGTTGGTTACTTCATCTGCGGCTTCGGTGCTTTTCCTGTTCACCGGGGGCAACTGGATAAGAAGACTATGCACCAGGTACACCGACTATTAGATGATGGTCAGGCTCTAGTTATGTTCCCCGAGGGAACAAGGAGCAAGAACGCTCAATTACAGTCTGCTTTCCCCGGTGCAGCACTGATAGCCTCACGTAGTGGTGTCCCCATTGTTCCCGTTGGTATTTCTGGCACGGAAAAAATGAAGGGTATGGTCTGGATGCTGCATCGCCCTCGGATATCAGTTAATATTGGTCATCCTTTCTATCTGCCACCGGTTAATGATAAATTAACTAAGGTAGAGCTAGCAGAACTTACTAATTCCATTATGGAGCACATCGCTGAGCTCCTCCCTCCACAATATCGAGGAAATTATACAGGGCAAGGAAATTAAATGGCATTGAGAATTGAGACAGCGAGTGAAGTAGGCTTTTGTTTTGGCGTTAAGCGAGCCGTTAGTATTTTAGAGAAGGTTGCCTGTGAGCGTGGCGGGGTGGAGACATTAGGGGCGGTGGTGCATAACCAACAGGTGCTGCACAGACTAGCTGAGATGGGGGTTAGGGTAGCCAAAGGGGTGGATGATATACAGGGTGATACGGTAGTAGTTAGTGCTCATGGGGTGAACCCACAATTAGAGGAGGCGATTCGAGCTCGGCATGTTGACATAATTAACACTACTTGTCCCTTTGTTCGTAGGGCCCAGGTGGTAGCTCGGAGATTAGCTGAGTCTGGCTTTTTTGTTGTCATATACGGTGATGTTAACCATCCTGAGGTCAAGGGTGTTCTTGGTTGGGCTAAGGATAGGGGAGTGGCTACTCTAGATGAGAAATCTATTACAAAATATGACTGTTTACCTCGCCATTTAGGTGTTATTTCCCAAACAACTCAGATAGCGGCTCGTTTTACCGAATTTACAAAGAAACTTATTGACTCTACCTTGGCTAAGGACTCTGAGCTACGCATTATCGATACCATATGTCATGATACTAGAAAACGACAGGCAGCGGCTGTCGAGCTAGCTAATAGAGTAGACTTGATGCTGGTGATTGGAAGCCATACTAGCGCTAATACCAATCATATTGTCGAGCTATGTTCTATGGTTACTAAAACATATCTAATTGAAACAGCAGAGGAAATTCAACCCCCTTGGTTCCAAGGTCGACACTATATAGGTGTAACTACTGGTGCTTCTACAGCTATGGAGACTATAGATGAAGTATTAATGAAGCTAGAAGCTATAGCTTATTGACGTTTGAGATCTAGGAGGCGCTTCGGTTTAGCTAGTGCTGTAGTGCCAGGCAGGTTACTGTTCTAGAAATGCCAGGGATAGGGTGAATCTTCCCTGTAACTAGATCACCAATATCATTAAGGTTTTTTCCTTCTATTACAGCGATGATATCATAGGGCCCGGTTACAGTATCAACTGATGCCACCCCTGGTAGCTGCAATAGAGTATTAGTGACTTCCTTGCTTTTACCTATGGCTGTTTCAATTAAAACAAAAGCCTTGGCTGTCACTGAATCCACCTCCTTCAATTTATTCTATTATCCTCTTTTGGTTTAGTAAATTATTTTAAGCTCACTCCGTCTCCACTGTCAAATCGGTTATCAGCTTGACAGAAAGATTGTGACTCCACTTATAATAAGCTGACTTTGTTTGGGAAACAATCGACTAAAGGAAAGGGAGGGTTATCTTGGAGTATTTCTTAACTGAGCAGCAAAAGACGATTAAGGCTCTGGCAAAAAGGATTGCTGAGGAAAGAATATTACCGGTGCGAGCAGAACTTGATGAGAAGGAAGAGTTTCCCTGGGCTATAATGAAAGACCTTGCTGATGCTGATATGTTTCGTGTCTTCATCCCAGAAAAGTATGATGGGTTAGATGGTGGGTGTCTTGAACTATGTCTGGTTGTGGAAGAGCTAAGTCGGGCATGTAGTGGTGTTGCTATTAGCTACGCTGCTACTGCTTTGGGTTGTTCTTCCTTACTGGAGTATGGGAGTGAGGAACAAAAGCAAAAATACCTGCCTGATATTGCTAGTGGGAAGAGACTGGCTGCCTTTGCCCTAACTGAGTCAACAGCCGGTAGCGATGCTGGTGCCATAAAGACAACTGCCAACCGAGAAGGGGAGGGCTATGTACTTAACGGAACCAAGCAGTTTATCACCAATGGTGGCGAGGCTGAAATATACACTATTATTGCTCTAACTAATCCAGAAAGGGGGACTCGTGGTGCCAGTGCCTTCCTGGTGGAAAAGGACACACCGGGTTTCTCTTTCGGCAAGAAAGAAAAGAAGATGGGTATCCGCACTTCCTCTACCAGGGAGCTGGTTTTCCGAAATTGTCTAATCCCCGAGGAAAACTTAATTGGTAAGGAGGGGATGGGATTTATTATAATGTTGAAAATCTTTGACCGCTCGCGTCCGGGAATAGGGGCTCAAGCCGTTGGGCTGGCTCAAGGAGCTTTAGAAGCAGCGGTGGACTATGCCCGGCAGCGTATCCAGTTTGGACACCCTATTTATTCTCTTCAAGCCGTCCAGCATATGCTAGCTGATATGGCTATCCAGGTGGAAGCGGCTAGGGCACTAGTTTATGCCGTAGCCAGAACAATAGATAGTGGAGCCAAAAACTTCAGTGAGGAAGCGGCGATGGCTAAGGTCTTTGCTTCAGATACAGCTATGAAAGTTACTACTGATGCTGTGCAGATTTTTGGTGGAGTTGGCTACATGTGTGATTATCCAATGGAGAAAATGATGAGAGATGCTAAAATTACCCAGATATATGAAGGCACCAACCAGGTTCTAAGAAATGCCATCGCTTCTGAATTGCGGAAGAGGAAAGGAATTCGGGAATGAATGTTGTGGTTTGCCTAAAGCAGGTTCCAGGTATTACTGAAGTTAAGATTGACCCAGAGACCAATACCCTCATAAGAGAAGGGATAAAGAATATTGTCAATCCCTTTGATACCTATGCCCTGGAGGAGGGGGTTCGAATAAAGGAGCGATATGGTGGCAAGGTTACGACGGTGACTATGGGTCCGCCTCAGGCAGAAGAAGTGCTGAGGGAAGCGATTTCGCTAGGTGCTGATGAAGCCATTCTGTTCAGTGATAGCGCCTTTGCTGGCGCTGATACTCTGGCTACTGCCTATACGCTGGCTACGGCAATCAATAAGATTCAAGAGTATGACCTCATAATTTGCGGTCGACAGACAGTAGATGGAGACACCGGACAGGTAGGTCCGGAGCTTGCCGAGATGTTAGGGATACCATTTGTCGCCTATGTCAGCAAGGTTGAAGAGATAGAGAGCGACCACATGAGAATCCAGCGGATGGTTGAAGATGGGCATGAGGCTATTGAGACGCTACTACCGGCAGTAATCACGGTGGTAAAAGAGATAAATGTACCTCGTCTCCCCTCGCTCCGTGGACTTGCCAAGGCAAAGAGTGCGGCGATACCTACTTGGACAGCCATAGAATTAGGCGTTGATGAAAATACGGTAGGTCTACCCGGTTCTGCCACCAAGGTAATTAAGGTTTTCTTCCCGCAAAGAGTCCACCGTGGTGAAATACTTCAGGGAGAGTTGGGGAGTCAGGTAGAAAGCCTGCTTGATAACCTAAGAGAGATAAAAGTAATTTAGAAAGTAGTAATAACTATGGGAATCCAAATTGACCTTGATAAGTGCACTGGTTGTGGTAATTGCCTACCCTACTGCCCTTTCGACTTGATAGAAATTGTCGATGAAAAGGCTCATATTAAGGATGGTTGCACCCTTTGTGGTGCCTGTCAGGAAGCCTGTGACTACGAGGCTATACTCATTGAGGTTGTGGCTGAGACGGCGGTTATTAGTGATACCCACTATGGAATCTGGGTATTTGCTGAACAGCGAAATGGTCAGTTAAAAAATGTTGGCTATGAGCTATTATCCAAGGGCAGGGAACTGGCAAATACCCTGAAGACAGAGCTATGTGCTGTATGCTTTGGTTATAATATTAATGGAGTTGAGCAATTAACTGCCTACGGGGCTGATAAGGTCTACTTAATAGATGACCCAACCTTAGACAATCAGCAGGAAGATTTATATACAGGACAACTGGTTAAGCTTATCCAGGAATATAGGCCGGAGATAGTTATTGCCGGTGCCACTTCGTTTGGGCGTTCTTTTATTCCCAGAGTAGCCGCTATCTTAAAAACAGGACTCACCGCTGACTGCACCGGGCTTGAAATTGATACCGAAAGAAGACTGCTGTTACAGACTCGCCCTACCTTTGGCGGAAATGTCATGGCAACTATTATCTGCCAGACCAGAAGACCGCAGATGTCAACAGTTCGCCCTAGAGTCTTTAAGAAAAATACACCAGATAAGACAAGAATGGGGCAAATAATAAAGGTGGACTTCAATAAGGAGGGTATTACCTCAAGAACCAAACTAATAAATTTTATTGAAGACCTGACCGAGAGGGTTAAACTTGAGGATGCTGATATTATTGTTTCCGGGGGACGGGGGCTGGGGAAGGCAGAAAATTTCCAGCTACTTGGGGAACTAGCAGCGGTTATGGGGGCTGCACTGGGTTCGTCTCGACCACCGGTAGACGATGGGTGGATTCCATATTCGCATCAAGTTGGACAAACCGGTAAGACTGTTTGCCCCAAGCTTTATGTTGCCTGTGGCATCTCTGGAGCAGTTCAACATCTGGCTGGGATGCAAACATCGGACATTATTGTAGCTATTAATGATGACCCTAAAGCCCCTATCTTTGAAGTAGCTACCTATGGCATTGTCGGCGACCTATTCAAGGTAGTGCCAATGCTAACAGAGAAGCTAAAGAATGAATAGATAATTTGACATAATCCGATACAAGTCCGGGTTAGGGATGTTAAAAAATAATGATAGTTCGAAGGGGTATGGCTTTACTACTTGACTTCCTGTTCCTCTCCGTTTTCTTTTTTCCAGCCACTTATCTTTACTCTGGCAAATGGATAATGGGCTACGAAGAGCACCTCTGGGGAATATCCGACCCTATTTGTCTCGCTTTCCTATTCATAATCTTTGCCTATTTTATTCTTATGGAGGCGTATGTCGGTTGGACAATAGGTAAGAGGATATTAGGTATGCGAGTGGTTGATGTTACCGGGCATAAGATTGGTCTTGTCAAATCATTAATAAGAAACCTGCTGCGGCTGGTGGACGGTCTACCGGGCTTAAACATCCTCGGAGTTATTCTTATTGCCAGATCCCCAAGAGGACAAAGATTTGGAGACCGCATCGCTAGAACATATGTTGTCACAAGCATCAGTGACTGAGACAGCCAGTTTGCTGTAACCAGGCAGATTAGGCAGACACTGAATCCGTCTATTAGCTCTTAGGAGGAATGATTAAAAAAACCAAACATCGATAAAAGTATTAATTTTCTCCCGGCTTGGGTGTTGAGCCATAGCTACAGCTTTTATAACTCAATTACCACCCCGGCGCTACAATCCATACACTGGGCAGCAAATAAGCGCTTTACCTCTGCCTTATGTGCAGTGCAATGACAGGGGCAAATAAAAGGCAAGCCTTCTAAGCGTTTGAAGTCATCAAACCCGTGGAACCCTCCAATAATACCGTAAACTTGACCAAATCTCGAGGCGGCATCCAGAATATTCCCCACTCCAGGATGAGAACAACCGACTAATACCAGAAGACCTTTATCGGTATTAACCACCAGAGATTGCTCTATGCCATCAAGCTCACCGGTGCTGAATATGTTCTTACGTATTTGAAGGGGTTCTTTAATGAGGGTTATCTTTCTTCCTGAAATTCCTTCTGTAGGGAATGACTGGGGAAGGCAAAGCTCAGCATCCTTGTTGACCTTCAGTAAATCTTCAAGACCACCGCTATGGTCCCAATGAGGGTGTGAAATTACCACTATGCCGATGGAACTGGGGTCAATCTTTAGCTGGCTCATATTGTGTAGCAGTATGGAACCATCAGCACCGGTATCAAATAGAATAGGTGGTGCATCTTGGGTTTCTATAAGAGATGAGAAACCCCAGTCGGCTTTTAGCTCCGGTTGCTTTACCTCATTGTCGTAGACGATAGTAATTTTCAAGATTCATTCTCCTTCCAGTATCTCACTGTTTAATTATTCTAGCACTGAATATAGCATTCGTCCAACGCATTAGTGACACCTTCTGAGTTTGTCTCTGATTTTATTTACCTCCTCCCCTCCGAGATTGCTTCGTCGTCCTTCCACCGAATAGCTCCTCTTAATGACAAAAAGGAAATGTCATTACGAGTCCTTCGCTAGAAGGACGTGGCAATCTCGGTGGTGGGGCATTCCTGGCAATGATGAAACAGGGGAAAACATTCCTTACCATCTACCACCTTGAAAGAAGAGAGATGTGTTACCAGAGTACCGGATGAGTACAATCTCTTTGCAGGGAGATTAAAACCTGCTACACTGGTCTAAGTATAATTTCCAATGTGAGAAGCTAGATATGAAAAGAAGGGTAGTAGTAACCGGATTAGGGGCGATAACCCCTCTAGGTATAGGAGTGGACAAAAGCTGGCAATCTTTGTGTCAAGGGAAGTCGGGCATTGGTATGATTACCAGGTTTGATACCACCGATTTTGGAACCAGGATTGCTGGTGAAGTGAAGGATTTTAGTCCGCAGGATTTTATAGACAGGAAGTTGATACAGAGGACAGACCGTTTCATTCAGTTTGCCCTAGCTGCAGCCCGGATGGCGCTGGAGGATTCTAGGTTAACCATTAACTCCAGTAGTGCTGATAGGGTAGGGGTATCAGTGGGAACAGCCTTAGCCGGGATAGAAAGCTTGGAAAAGAATCATCAGTTACTGTTGCAGGGGGCTCGACATCAGATTTCCCCATTTTTTATACCTTGTTTTATGGCTAATATGGCGTCGGGACAGGTTGCTATGCAGTTTGGTGCTAAGGGACCGAATATGTGCCCGGTGACTGCATGCACAGCTTCCACGCATGCCATTGGTGATGCCTTCAGGATTATCCAGCGGGGCGAGGCAGAAGCTATGATTACAGGCGGGGCCGAGGCACTCGTTACCCCTATTATCTTGGCTGGGCTGGATGCATTGAAGGTCATGTCAACCAGGAATGAGAAGCCGGAGAAGGCAAGCCGTCCCTTTGATAAAGACCGTGATGGATTTATTATCAGTGAAGGCGGTGGTGTTATCATTTTAGAAGAGTTGGAGTTCGCCCTAAATAGGGGAGCCAAAATTTATGCTGAGGTACTGGGCTATGGCTTGAACAGTGATGCTTACCACATAACTTCTCCAGACCCTGAGGGGAAAGGTATGGCTAGTTGTATCAGAATGGCGATTAGTGATGCTGGCATTTCTGTTGATAATATTGATTATATTAATGCCCATGGCACATCAACATATCGAGGCGACCTATCTGAGACTCGAGCTATAAAGAGCGTTTTTCAAGAGCGGGTCAGTGACATACATATAAGTGCTAATAAATCAATGATAGGTCATCTGTGGGGTGCGGCTGGGGCAGTGGAGGCGATATTTTGCATCTTGACCAGTACACAGGGTGTTATTCCACCAACCATCAATTATGAGACCCCAGACCCGGAGTGTGACCTTGATTATGTGCCCAATGTAGCCAGAGAGGCTAAGGTAAGGGTAGCCCTTTCCAACGCCTTTGCTTTTGGCGGTATGAACGCTACCTTGGTTTTTAGCCAGTTTCCCCTGCAATAGAAGCCTTCCTTATATTTAGTATGTACCTGACTTCAGCCTGGTAATGTCGTTCAGATAGACTTGGGACACTATTTCATTCAGAATACGGCGCACTTTATCCTCGCAAAGACGAAAGGGTGGGGCATTCCCGGCAATGACGAGAGGAATGGGCTCCTTACAATGACAAAGTTGCGAAATGTTAATAATATGTGTTATACTATACCTAGGAATACTAGGTATTAAGTGAGGTAATCGGAATGGTACCAAGACGTGAATTAGTGAAGGGTAGTGCTGACTCCTTACTTCTTTGCTTAATAAGTCAGCAACCAATGTATGGCTACCAGATTATTAAGGAGCTTGAGAGAAGGAGCGGAGGCTACTTCAAATTCAAGGAGGGAACTCTTTACCCTGCTCTTCACCGTTTGGAAAAGGCTGGCTTAATCGTAGGTAAGTGGCAGAGTTTACCCAGTGGTCGGCAGAGGAGATACTACTATATTACCAACAAAGGTAGCCGTGTGACGGTGGCGAAAATGGATCAGTGGCGGGATTTTTTAACTGCCATGAACCTGATTATTCAGCCAATGAGTGCTTGATATGAGGTAGGGAAATGACAACGGCGCTGAGTTCTTATCTGAGTAGTATACGGGATAATCTTAGACTTGACCCCCTATCTGAGAGGGAAGTTATAAACGAGCTCGAGACGCATATTGAGGATGAGCTCCAGGAGTTGAAAGAAGCTGGGTTATCTGAAGAGGAGGCAGCTAATACCTGTGTCAGGCTTCTGGGCTCAGCTAAGCTGGTTGCTCGCCAGATATATGAAGCCCATAGTCAGGGCACCTGGCGGCAAGCGCTCTTAGCTTCAATGCCACACCTGCTTTTTGGTCTAATATTTGCTCTTAACTGGTGGCGGGGTGGTAGTTGGCTACTAATCATGCTCGTCTTGATCCTCGGTACGGTAGTCTATGGCTGGTGGCGTGGTAAGCCAAGCTGGCTTTTCTCTTGGCTGGGTTACTCTTTGGTACCGGTAGCGGTGGCTGGTCTCCTGTTACTTTATCTGCCTATAGGGTGGTCTTGGTTAGCGATACTACTCTATATCCCACTGGCTTTATGGTTGCTATATTCTATTACAGTTCAGACCACAAAGAGAGATTGGATATATAGCTCTCTAATGCTGCTTCCGGTGCCCATTATCATCAGTTGGTTTATAGCTGTGGGGCTGGAGGGTAGGTTCCCTGAGTTTAGTATAGAGCGCCTTTATAATTACGCACCCCCGATTGGGCTCAGCTTCTTAATTTTGGCGGCAACGGTGGTTACATTCATTCGTTTGAGGAAACGTTGGTTGAGGGTAGCAATACTAATTCTATCGGGATTAATAACTATGACCCTGGTCGCCGGCTATGCTTGGAGCAGGCTTGGTCTCCCCACATTTTCGGTTTTAGTACTTTTAATGTTGAGTATTTTCTTAATTCCAGCATTGCTTGAGCCAAAAATAAGGCACGGGGCACCATAGTTGAAAGTGAGGTCAGATAGTGATGGCAGATGTAGGCGTTGTAACTGACAGTATAGCTTGCCTCACCAAGGAATTGGTGGAGCAGTATAACATTGGGATTGTGCCTATTAGCATTTGCTTTCGGGACGAGGTCTATCGGGATTGGGTAGACATAACCCCCACTGAGGCATATGAGCTATTTCTACAAGACCCCGAAAGGTTTACTACATCACCAGCATCACCCGGGCACTATCTTGAAGTCTACCAAGAGGCAAGCAATCAAACCAAGAACATTCTTTGTATTACTCTTTCGTCCAAGCTAAGCACCGGGTATGATATGGCTTGTGTAGCCAGGGAACAAGCCAAGTCTGAGCTTCCTCAGATCTCCGTAGATGTATTGGATTCACAGACGGTTACCGCAGCCCAGGGCTTTATTGTTCTGGCGGCGGCTCGGGCAGCCGCTGAGGGTAGAAGCTTGGCTGAGGTAGTTAAAGTAGCTGAGGAGGTTAGAGACAGGGCTACCTTTCTTCTCCTTTTAGATACCATTCGTCATGTTTACCGCACCGGGCGCATACCTAAAGTGGCAGCGCAGGTAGGCTCAATGCTTAAAATTAAACCAATACTCACCAGTTCCTCCGGATTGGTGCGTTTTAGCGGCGCAGTGAGAAGCAGGGAGAGCGGCATAAATCGCATACTAAATATGATGAAGGACAAAGTAGGGCAAAACCCGGTGCATGTTGCCGTGATGCACGCCTATGTCCCGGATGAAGCTGAAAAGCTGAAGGAACGGATATCATCTGAATTCAATTGTGCCGAGCTCTGGATTACCGAGTTTAGTCCGGTAATGGGCTATGCTACTGGCACTGGAACCTTGGGCTTTGCTTATTACAAAGAGTAAGTTGTTGGCAGGTTACGAGTATCTTCTCAGAGGGGTTGATAATGGTCAATGAGATTATAGCCGTGGTTTTGGGCTATCTATTAGGCTCCATTCCTACAGCCTATATTGCCACCCGTGTGGCTATGGGCAAAGACGTTCGTCAGTTGGGCGGGGGCAATGTGGGCGGCTTGAATGTCTACCGGGAGGTGGGAGTTAAAGCTGCTATGGTGGTGGGTATTGTTGACGTGGGCAAGGGGGCAGCAGCCGTAGCCATTGCTCTTTGGTTATTAAAAGTAGAAGTGCCATTTGTGTTGCTGGCGGGATTTGCTTCAGTTGTCGGTCATAATTGGATGGTCTTTCTCAAATTCAGTGGGGGAAAGGGTATGGGGGCTACCTTTGGCGCTCTAGCTGTTTTACTACCTGCTTATGGATACTGGCAGGGATTAGTAATCCTATTTGGAATAATTCTAGTACCCTTCATAATTACCCGTAATGTTGCCCTGTCTATGGGTATTGGTCTCGTATCTCTACCCTTTATTGTCTGGCTGGGTATGCAAACAGGTCCATCTGTTCCATCTGTTTTTCCATTTGTTATCTGGTCAGTAGCTGTAGGCGTTATCATTGCCATAAAGTTCATCCCAACAGCTAGAGAAGCCTGGGTTAGGAATAAGACTAAAAAGGGCTTTATCTTTGACGATGGGCGAGAGGATAAAAGACATTAATGGCTCTGCCGCTTTGGCTCTTGTGCTCCTTACTTTGTTTGGAAACCCTTAAGGGATTAGATTTTTATGGCTAATAGAGTGGCTATTGTTACTGATACCACTGCATGCGTTCCCCGGGAGCAGGTAGAGAAGTATGGTATTGAACTGGTGCCGATAGGGCTTGTTTTTGGAGATAAGGTCTATCGGGATGGGATAGATATAAGTCCTGCTGAATTTTATGCCCTTCTCAGGCAAGTAAAGAAGCTTCCTACTACTTCAGGCTCCTTACCCGGTCCCTTCCTTGAGGCTTATCGTGAAGCCAGCCAGAGAGCATCCAGCATTCTCTGTATCACCGAGTCGTCCAAGTTCAGCGGGATGTGTAACTCAGCCCGGGTAGCTAGGGAAATGTCCAGGGGGACTCTCCCCAATATAGATATAGAGGTGCTCGAATGTACTACTGCTGCGGCCGGACAGGGGCTTGTTGTTCTAGCAGCAGCTAAAGCGGCAGTCTCCGGAAAGAGCTTAATTGAGGTGATTGATACAGCTAAGAGCGTAATGCCACGGGTGAATCTATTTGCTTACCTGGACACCCTTCACTATTTAGTTAAGGGAGGGCGTGTGCCCAAAGCAGCCGCCTTGGCTGGTTCGCTACTTCAGATTAAGCCTATTTTCACAGTTAGCGATGGTGATGCTTATCCGGTCACAAATGCTAGAACTAATCCCGGGGCAATTAAATGCATAATAAAGATAATGGAGCAGAAAGTAGCTAAAGGGCCGCTTCATGTAGCTGTGATGCATGCCGATGCTCTGGATAAGGCAGAAGCCCTAAGGAACCTGATTTCTTCCCAGTTTGATTGTGCTGAGCTATTTATCACTGAATTTACCCCGGTGATGGGAGCTCACACCGGACCCGGCGTAATTGGTGCTGCTTTCTATAGCGGAGATTAGTGATTATTTAGTAACCTGCCCTCTTTAATTAATCCTGGTGAACAACTTTAGTTTATTAATTAGCAAGATTTTTACCAAAATATCTAGCATAATAGGTAAAAATAGTCTATAATCAATAATGTGGGAGATATTGGGCTCGTCTCCGATGTTGACCGATTGAATGAGAGCTTGGGGGAGCTTCCTGAACCGATGGTAGAGCCTGCTTTTATTGCAGTGAGTGGCTTGCCCGGAGCGGGGAAATCTTACTTCTCTAGCAAGTTAGCTGAGAGACTACCGTTTGTTATTCTGGAAAGTGATGCCTTGCGCAAGGCTCTTTTCTCATCGCCAAACTATGGCTCACAGGAGAGTTCGCGTCTTTTTCAGGCTGTTCACCTTCTCATTGAGAGACTGCTGAAAAAAGGAGTTCCCCTTATTTTAGATGCTACCAATCTTTCGGAGCGGTATCGTGAACGTCTTTATAGTATTGCTGAGCATTTGAATGTCAAGCTAATCTTGGTACATGTTGAAGCCCCGCCCCAGGTAGTGCATGAACGGCTTAAGGCTAGGCTGGAAAATTCGGAGAGTAAATCAGATGCCGATTGGACGGTATACCAGAGGATGAAGTCCACAGTTCAGAAAATCCGTCGCAATTACTATGCCGTGGATACCTCTAGAGATATTACCCCAGTCCTGGAGAAAATTGTGAGAGAGGTTAATAGACGAAGGGGGATTTAGGATGGAGATTAAGGTTATAGCCGGTGATATTACTAAGATTGAAACTGGCGCTATCATAGCGAATCATTTTGAGGGAATGGAACACCTTGATGGCGACATAACCATTATAGATAAGGCTTTGGATGGGGCTATCTCCCAGCTTATTACCCAGGGTGAAATTAAGGGTAAGCTCAGTGAGGTTACTATTATTCATAGCCTGGGCAAACTTTCAGCCGCCCGGGTGGTGATTGCCGGCTTGGGTAAGCAGCCGGAGCTATCTCAGGATAAAGTTCGTGGGGTAGTAGCTGAGACCTGCCGGTTGCTGCGGGGGAAGGGGGTAGATAGTATCGCCACTGCTGCTCAGGGAGCAGGAGCAGCCGGAATAAGCCTGGAGAGTGCGGCTCAAGCAGTAACTGAAGGTGCCCTGCTTGGTGTCTATTCGTTTCGGAGACATATAACTAAAGAAGCTGAGTATGGTGAGATTAAGGAGCTTACTATAGTGGAGCCTGACGAAACTAAACTTCCTCTTTTAGAGCAGGCTTGTTATAAGGGAAGGGTCCTGGCTGAGGCAACTAACCTGGCTCGTGATATGGTCAATGAGCCAGCTAACTATATGACACCCAGTCACATGGCTGAGACGGCAAATAGACTGGCTGAGACCCATGGGCTAGAACTTAATATCCTTGAGCAGGAGCAGATGCACGAGTTAGGCATGGGGGCGTTGCTCGGCGTAACCCAGGGGAGTCGGCAACCACCTAAGTTTATCGTTCTCCATTATAGAGGAAGTGATTCCAATGAGATTGACATAGCACTAATTGGTAAAGGGATAACCTTTGATTCCGGGGGCATATCTATCAAGCCATCAGAGGGGATGGGAGAGATGAAGGGAGATATGGCTGGAGGGGCTGCGGTCATAGCAGCGATGAGTGCTATTGCTCAACTCAAGCCAAAGATTAATATTACGGCGGTCATTCCGGCTGCAGAAAACCTGCCCAGCGATAATGCTCTGAAGCCGGGTGATGTCCTAACCGCAATGAACGGTAAGACGATTGAGATTATCTCTACCGATGCTGAGGGACGGCTTATTTTAGCTGATGCTCTAGGCTATGCTAAGAAGCTTGATGCCAAGCACCTGGTTGATGTAGCTACTTTAACCGGGGCCTGTATAGTAGCCTTGGGTAATGTCTGTAGTGGTGTCTTTGGTAATAATCAGGAGCTGGTGGATAAGGTAATTGCGGCTGGTGCTGAAGCTGGAGAACTTATCTGGCAGATGCCGATGTACGAGGAGTATAAAGAGCAGAATAAAAGTGATGTTGCTGATATTAAAAATGTTGGTGGTAGATATGGGGGTGCTATTACCGCTGCTCAGTTTCTAGCTGAATTTGTTAGTGATACCCCCTGGGTCCATCTGGATATTGCCGGTACTAATCTGAGTGAAAAGGAACGAGCCTACCTGGTGAAAGGGGCTACTGGAGTGCCAGTAAGGACATTGGTAAACCTTGTCCTTGCTCTTGCTATATAAAAAAGCCAAGGAAGCAGAGCATGAAAGTTGTAGTTCCATTAGCAGAAGGGTTTGAAGAGATTGAGTTTTCTACCATCGTTGATATTCTGCGGCGAGCTGGAATAGATGTTGCTGTTACCGGACTAAAAGAAGGTATCATCGATGGAGCACATGGTATTGGGCTAGCACCTGATACATTGATAGATAAGGTGAGTGCTGATAACTTTGATGTTATTGTCCTTGTCGGTGGAAACCCGGGCTTTGTCAACCTAGGAAAGAGTGAGAAGGTATTGAAGCTGGTAAAGGAAATGTTCGATAGGGATAAGTATGTCACGGCAATATGCGGCGCCCCATCGGTACTGGCTAAGGCAGGTGTAATTCAAGGTAAAAAAGCAACTGTATTTCCCGGGATGGAAGGTACTTTGACCGGGGCACAATATAGAGACGAAAGGGTCGTTGTTGATGGTAAGGTTATCACAAGCCAGGGACCAGGGACAGCAATGGAGTTTGCCATTAAGCTAGTCGAAGTCCTGGCGGGCAAGGGTAAGGCAGGGGAAGTAACCAAGCAGGTTCTAGCTTAAACATTTAAAGTGAAATTAAAAATTAGAAGAGTTCCCAGATAAGATTCAAATCATGGTTCTGAAACCGGTACTATAAGGAAATAGATGAGATTACTTATTAGCCTCCTTCGCTTAGATACTCAAAAATTACTTCCACTATGACCTTAGTCAATAGGCTGGAAATTATTGGCGAGGATAAGATTTGGATGATAAGAGAAGATAAGGCGGGTGATGATGCTGGATTGGAGTATCGTAGAGAAATTAAAAGCTGGTAAGATAAATTTTGGGAGGAAGGCTTGATATTTGAGGCTTCGAATTTTATTTTTAAACCGCCATCAGTAATATCCAGAGCGCGGCGTGTTTTGATTAAACCCAGCGCCTCTTACCCGGTACCATACCCGGTAACCACTAGCCGGGAGATGTTATTGTCAATAATAGATGGGATTAGACGGGTCAGTGATGCCGATATACTTCTACTTGAAGGTACTCCCGGTGGGGAACCGACCTATCCCATCTATCAGGCATTAGATTATAATTTCCCACGGGTATTAACCCTGGATGTAAAGGGGTGCATCTGGGTAGAGGTAGATAATCCTCTGTCCAAACCTCTGGCTATACCGACCTTCTGGGTGCCTAATGTTATCTTGTCTAGCGACTACTTGATAACGGTGGCTCCATTAAGGGTTTCTGATGGTATAAGTAGCCTTAGCATAATGAACCTGCTTACCCTGCTGCCGAGCCGCAAGTATAGTGGCGAAGAATTAAATACATGGGAAGCCTTATATAGCCTGGGAATAGATAGGGTGATAGCCGATCTCTATTTTACTTTACCCTTTGACCTGGGGATTATAGAAGCTCGTCAGAAGTTCACCAGCCACGGTGACCCCACTCAGGGTGAGGTTGAGGATTGTGGCAAGATATTTGTTGGTGAGCCTTATGAGGTAGATTGTGAAGCCTCAGAATTACTGGGGCTTAAGGCAGAGTATCTTGACTTGATTAAGACAGCCAGAGCCGAATTTGAGATTTAAAGGTCTCTCCTGTAAAAAGTTTTATGAATGAAGAAAACATAAACCTTGGCCAAGCTGGACGGCGCTGGTTTATTGAATTAGACTGGTATCAGCGGAATAATCGCTCATTCTCTACCTTGGCCCGGAGCCACATGTGCCCTAAGTGTCAGGAGCGGTTGAAAGGAGGAGAAGGCGAGATTTCGGCATCTGATATTTTAGCTACTATTAAGGACTGCTGTTCTCAGGCGCCGGGTTTTATTAGAGGTGAGTTACCCATATTAGAGAGTGTATTCCGCCTTTTCTTAGCTAATGGTAATAAGCCCCTTGATGTGGAGGAACTGGGCAAGCAACTAAGTGAGTGTCGTGGCGGTGATACCTACTGTACCTCAGCCGAGATTCTATCCCGTCTCCTTGGCAGTGACAAATACTATGGTCTAAGAAAGGAAAAAGCCTGAATCCTGGCTAATACCTTATGCTAAAGTAGGAGTAATTCCCCGTATATTCCGACCAGTTGGTTACTACTTTCTCTACTTTAGCCGCTGGTGGTCCGACTTTGAGGTGGTCAATTAGTTCTTCTAGCTGCTTTCTTTTCCCTTCGGCATGAACCTCGACTGCTCTCCCAGGCAAGTTGCGCACATAGCCGGTTAAACCTAACTCTGTAGCCCGCCTGGATACGAAGTCGCGGAAGAAAACGCCTTGAACATAGCCATATACTACTGCGTGAACCGAGACCAAGTCAGTCATTACCCATCACTCTATCTTATAATGAGCCTTGCCGGGAAGGGGAAGTCATATTTATCCAGCCGGTGTAAACCCTGCTGGTGAGCAAGGTCTATAGCTTCATAGAACTCCTGTTTATTCAGGGCACGGGATAGTAATGGTATATCAAAGGCTTTATAGCAGGGGCGGTACTGAGCCATAATGTTCAGGTAGGTATTAGTAGAGACCTCCTGGGCAAGGAAACGCACTACCTCCTCAGTTCCGGCCAGGCGGTGAGGCAGCACCAGGTGACGCACCAGAAGACCGCGCTGAGCTATCCCCTGCTCATCTATCTGGAGGTCACCCACCTGGCGGTGCATTTCCTTGACAGCCGCTTTATTTACTGTAGGGTAGTCTTTTATCCCGGATAGCTGCTCAGCAGTCTTTTCATCAGAATACTTCATATCAGGCATATAGATGTCGATAATCCCGTCCAGTAGCTCCAGGGTTTCCAAAGAGTCATAGCCACCGGAGTTATAGACCAAGGGTAGATAGAGACCCATACTGACCGCCAGCTTCAAAGCCTCCAGGATGTGAGGCACTACATGAGTTGGACTTACCAGATTTATGTTGTGGCAGCCCCTTTCCTGAAGGGAGAGCATTATGGTTGCCAGTTTTTCACTATCAACAACCCTCCCGTCACCTGACTGACTTATAGTATAGTTCTGGCAGAAAACGCAGTGTAGATTACAGTAGGTGAAGAAGATGGTTCCCGAGCCATGACTACCGACTAAAGGCGCTTCTTCCCCAAAGTGAGGATTGTAGCTAGAAACTACCACCTGGTTGGTAACATGGCACTTTCCGCTTTCACCAGCCAGGCGATTAACGCCACAGTGACGGGGGCATAAACAGCACTCTTCAAGTATTGACCTGGCTTTCTCAACCCGAGCCTTTAACTCCCCGGTGCGATGAAGCTGCAGGTAAGCTGCTATCTGTCCTATTCCTCCTCTACTTTTCCTTCCTTCTTTCCTTTCTTAACTACCTCTACAGTGGTTGGAGATGGCAGGATAGAAGCCCCCGTTACCTGCTTGGCACTCTTTTTGGTTTTCTTTGGTTCTCTATGTCTATAATCACGTCTTCCCATGATTACACCTCTGCTTGGTATTTGAGGACAGATGCTATTAGTTAAAGTTTAGCAAAGAGGAGCTACTATGTAAAGTTTGCTGAAAGATGTTCTAATGCCAGGCGGGCGGCTTCAGTCTCAGCCATCCTTTTATTTCTGCCTGTTCCCTTGCCCAATACAGTATTACCCACTCTTACCTTAACAGTAAACCTTTTAGCGTGGTCTGGTCCGGTGGCTTCTACTACATAGTAGACAGGTGTCGGCTGCTGCCTGGACTGGATAAGCTCCTGAAGTTGTGATTTATAATCAATCTCTACACCCCGGCTTACAATCTTCTGTAGCTCTTCATCAAGTAACCTCAGGACAAAGTCCCTGGCAGTAACTAGGCCCTGGTCAAGGAAGATAGCGGCTATCAATGCTTCCAGGGCTCCGGCCAGGTTAGTTGGCTTATGCCGTCCACCACTTGCCTCCTCCCCTTTTCCCAGGTAGAGGTAATCACCGAGTCCAATGGCTGTTGATATACGAGCCAGAGTATCACCACGTACCAGAGTGGCGCGGACCCTTGTCATTTCCCCCTCAGTGAAGTGAGGGAAGTCCTGGTATAGCTTTTCAGCAACGACAAAGCCTAGAACGGCGTCACCCAGGAATTCCAGCCTTTCATTAGAAGTTGGGGTAAAGCCGGGATTCTCGTTAATATAAGAGCTATGAACCAGCGCTTGCTCCAGCAGAGGCGGGTTGTCAAAGGAAATGTCTAGAACCTGTTGTAGAGTAGCTAAATCAACCAAAATGAAGCCCCCCCTTGTTAAAGCAGTTTTAGCATAAACATCTAAGCTGAGTATGTCAAACCATTAGAGATATTTATATAGCCCCGTTATTGTCATGGATACAGCTACATGCTATAATTTTGGTATGCTGGGGAATGGTCTAGTGGTAGGACAGCGGACTCTGGATCCGCCAGCGAAGGTTCGAATCCTTCTTCCCCAGCCAGTTGAGGTAATATTATTACCCTAGATTAGCTAGTAATCATCTCTCCTTATTTCCCCTCGCCAATCTTAACTTAGGCTACAATATTACATAACTCTAACTTGTGGCACCAGTCACTTGGTACGAAAGTCGTTACAGTTGAGCTTCCCAGCCGATTTTCAGCCTTCTCCGGTCTATCTATGACAATGAACTGTCGCTCGAAAACCGAAACGTGTTCTGGCCAGGGAGGAACCTCCTGCCCGTGCGGAATGTAGATACGACTTTGGAGAGGAAGGTGGTGGTGGGGCGAAAGCACCGTCCCGTTTACTTCTTCTTAATATAAACGCAAACCTGGTTTCTGCCAGACTCTTTCGCCCTGTAGAGTGCCAGGTCGGCAGCTTCTATTAGCTTGCCCTTTTTGACTGCGTCTGAAGGAAAGGTGGCAACTCCAATGCTAACAGTGATTTTCCCATTTGGTTGGCTTTTTTTCTCGCCTCTAAATTGTTCCTGTTCAATTGTCTCCTGCAACCTTCTGGCGGCGCATAGGGCATTGTCCTGGTTGGCATCCGCCATTAGAATGGCAAATTCCTCCCCCCCATAACGGTAAATCTTGTGATATGCTCGTATATTGGATGCTATGACATCGGCTACTTTCTTTAGCAGTTTGTCACCCTTTGGCTGACCGTGAAAATCGTTGTAATTCTTGAACCAATCGATATCTACCAATAAAATTGATAGCTGTTCTTTATGTTTTTTGGCACTGGTAATATCGGCTACAATATCTGCATCGAATTGTCTGCGGCTAAAACATCCGGTCAGTGCATCCCTTGCCAGGACGTGCCGGGCTTGAGAATATTGAAAGGACTGCCTAAAAGCTGTAGATATCTCTTTTGACAACAACTCAGTGAATTCCATATCCTTCTTGTTAAAGGCGTTTTTCTTTGGGGAATCCAGGTGAATAATGCCTCTAACTTCGTCATTTACCATGATAGGAGTACAAATTAAAGAGTTTATAGGACATCCGTGGGGAATGTAGTCAGCGGTGGGGTTACTCTGAATGTCTCCAGTAAAGATGGCTTGCTTCGTATTCACAACATGTTCTATGGCTGGCACATCAGTATTGAATTCCAGCTTTTTAAACGTTTTCGTGAAACCTCTTTCAGCCAGTATCTTAGCTTTATCTGTATTAATCAGTATAATGGCACATCCGTCGCAACCTACCATATCAGCTAGTTCTCTAAGGTATATACGGGATATCTTTTCCAATTTTTGTATTCTTTCAATTCTAAGATACGCCCTGGTGATTGCTACTGACCTTTCTATCTTCCTTCTTACTGATTTTCCTGCCATCTGTGACCTCCTAACAAATACTTTGCGGCTGATACTGATGCATGCTTCGCGGGTGGCACCGGCATAATTCAATGCTCAATACTTTAGGCAGTGAAGAAAGTTTTGTCAATACCCCTAATTAGAGATAAAGCGGCTGGCTTGTGCAAGCGTGGAACGATAGCGACCTTTTGTGACGGTAACATTGCGGTAAGGTCAATCACGGGTCAACTTGGGGCAAAGGCAAATACTGCCCGAAAAACCATGTCTGTGGTTCTATCTGTAGGACCTATCGGTCCCCTTAAGGGGACCGATACCAAGAACCGCCCGGCTTCGCCAGAACCGTATTTACCCTGACAGAGTCTTTTCAATAACCTTCCCGTGGTCTTTACGAAATCCACATTTCACTAAGTGACTAAATGTTCACTCTGTCGTAGGCAGTGTCTTTAAAGTCGTAAGATAATTCAATACCAGCAGCTCTATAGCGATTTGCGTTTCAATATTTGCTATACTAAAATGTATACAAAGCTAGTTAAGTGGTCACCAGCTCGAAGTTACAATAAGTGAAATAATCTCAAAACCAGATAATTATAACATTTTGTAGGAGCTGAAGTATGAGAGAAGGGCACGGGAATCACTATTTTCAATTAATGGCGGTGGCTGGTGCCCTTTTTGGTTTGTAACATAGGATTGGTATACGATAGAATAGCAACAAAGAATAATAAGAAAGGAGTTGATTGCTATGGGCTCAGCAATAGAGTATCAAAAAGTGATGACGGAGATAGTTTATATCAACTTGCCTGCCCCCGAAGAACCCGCCCCGGGAATGACTGGTGGTGAGCTGCTGCATGGTTTTCTGGTAGATTTTCATCGGGCGGAGAACCCAGAGGTTAGGAATTTCGTTAGTCTTCTGTGCAACAAGTGGAATGTCCACTATCAAGAAAAGACAGAGTAATTCATGACTTCTGGTATTAGTGCTTGCCACTCATAGGTAATTCACTGTTATTGGTCTGACCAAACAAGGCTATACAAGATGTATTGTTAAACATTTAGACTGCCCACCGACTTATTGCCATTTTGAGCTATTGACAAATCAGGGAAAATGGTATTAGTATTGTTCTCATAGAGATAATATATGACCATAGCCGAATTACATACTGTATGTAATTTTGGAAGATGAATAGGATTGTAAGGGCACTAGAACCGCTAGACGATGTGGCGGTGGCTGGTGCCCTTTTTTATTAAAATAAGTGGGAGTGGAATGCACCGGTGAAATGTAAGATTTGTGGGCAAGAT
The DNA here is from genome assembly GCA_011191875.1 of Dehalococcoidia bacterium. Classification (GTDB taxonomy): domain Bacteria; phylum Chloroflexota; class Dehalococcoidia; order Dehalococcoidales; family W498; genus W498. Next base: position 22,961 of record DUFC01000030.1, read on the forward strand.
AATCCTACCGAAGCGCGTTTCTGCGGTAACTGTGGGGCTACTCTGGTGGTCACGATTAAGCCACCTTCACGAGCGGCGGTGCCCAGTCCTAGCGTAGTTACGCCGGCCGTGACTGTTGAATATATGGGGTTCTGGATACGCTTTGCCGCAGCGATAATAGACGGTGTTATACTACTCCTAATTTCATATATCCTCATCTTACCCCTTCGCTTTATCTACTGGCCAGTAATTATTCCTGATATTTTCCTATTCTGGCTGTATTATTGGTTATTCACAGGACTCAAGGGGCAGACTCCCGGCAAGATGGCAGTCGGCATCAAAGTGGTGAACTACCAGGGTGATAGGCCGGGGTTGGGGAATGCCGCTCTGTGAGAGGTCATAGGCAAGTTCATCTCTACCGTTGTATTATGTATAGGCTTTTTCTGGGTCGCCGGGGACAGGCAGAAACAGGGTTGGCATGACAAGATTGCCAATACCTATGTAGTAAAGGTGGAAACAAGGAGATAAGGGGAGAAGGCGATATGGAGTGCCCCAAATGCCGACGAGAGAACGAGCCAACCAGCCGTTTTTGTATCTTCTGCGGTGCTCCTCTTCCAGCACCTGAAGCAGAGCAGCCCTCGGAAGCTGCAGGGGGTTCAATAGATACCTTTCCGCATGAACTGCAAACGCTCCAAGATGAGGTGCGCCACCTGAGAGAGCTTGTTGCTCTGATGAATAACCGCCTGGCTGCTTTGGAACGTATGCAAGAGATAGCTGTACCTCCACCGGAACTGGCGCCTGCACCTCCATTCGAGCCGGCAACTGCTCCTCCGCCAGTAGTACCCCCGAGTCCAGAGGCAGCTCCGAAGCCCGCCGCCAAAGTCAGGGAGTGGGAGCAGATTCTAGGAGGTAACTGGCTGGCTAGAATAGGTGTCCTGGCTCTTATCATTGGTGCCGGCTTCTTCCTCAAATTCGCTTTCGACCAAAACTGGCTCGGCCCGGCTGGGCGGGTAATTCTGGGTATTGTGGCTGGCTTAGCTATGCTGGGAGGCGGTCATTACTGGCGGAAGCGATATCCAACCTTTGCCCAGGCCATAAGCGGAGGCGGCATCGCTCTCCTTTACCTCTCTATCTTCGCTGCCTTTGCTATGTTTAATCTGATTGGCTTCTATCTAGCAGTCGGCTTACTGTTGTTGCTCAGTATAGCTTCAGCGGTCCTGGCACTTCGGTACAATTCCATGGCACTAGCCATAATAGGCATCATTGGTGCCTTCATTGCACCCTTTATTTTGGCGGTCTCTGCAAATGGGGTGCCCGGTGCCGCCGGCACTGTCCAGGCTGACCAGAGCTTTTGGCTCTTGGTGTACATTATTGTGGTGGACCTCGGTGTTCTCTGGTTGTCCACCTACCGCAACTGGCGCTGGTTCACTCTTCTGGCGCTCATTGGCTCACTGGCGGTTTTCGGGGTGTGGTATGACCGATTTGGTAGTGAGGTCAGCCTGCTGACCTCACAGGGAAGCCTGACCCTCATTTTCCTTATCTTTGTGGGAGCGACCACTCTCTATCACATCGTGTGGCGCCGAGCTGTGCAGGCGTTCGATTATACCCTGATGGTTATCAATGCCGTATCCTATTTGGGGATAAGCTTTGGGTTGATGTGGGCAGATTTGCGGGTATGGATGGGTGGCTTTTCTCTCCTGCTTGCCCTCTTCTATGGTGGCCTTGCCTATGTTGCCCTCAGGAGGGGCGCCGAGAATGCTGGGCTCGGCTTTTTCGCCCTCGGTATCGCTCTGATATTCTTCACGGTAGCCATACCCGTCCAGCTAGGGGACAAGGCGTGGACGACAATAACCTGGGCTGCGGAGGGCACGGTCCTCATGTGGCTTTCATTCAGGCTTCGGATGCCTCAGTTCCGTATCGCTAGCTACGCTGTCTTCGCAGCTGTGGCTGTTCGCCTGCTGTTCTTTGACTTCATGCTGGACCTGCGTACTTTCACGCCCGTACTCAATGAGCGCTTCCTCGCCTTCGTGGTTAGTATTGCCGCCATGTACCTCACAGGTTATCTTCTGTGGAGAGAAAGAAAGTCACTGTGGGCACAGGAGGAGTCTGCCTGGTGTGTCTATCCTGTCTTCCTGGTGGTCGCAAACTTCTTTTCCGTGTGGCTGCTGAGTGCCGAGCTCTGGGGTTACTTCTCCAGCCAGCTCGCTATCCTGGGTGGGGAGGATATCGCGCGTGCCAGCGCTCTCCAGAACATTCGGAACCTCTCTCTTACTGCCCTCTGGGCAGTTTACGCTGTGATTCTTCTGGTGATTGGCATCGTTAGACGCTCACGCCCGGTACGGCTGGCCGCTCTAGCTCTACTCTTTGTTCCCATCGTCAAGGTCTTTGTCTACGATGTCTTTTCCCTGGAGCAGATATACCGCATTGTTGCTTTTGTGGGTTTGGGAGTTCTCCTCCTTGTCAGCGGCTACCTCTACCACCGCTATAGCGAAGCCATAAAGGGCTTCATTGCTGAGAAATAATCGTCTCTCCGTCACTGGGATGTTTCTTGTTGCTGCTGTCCTCTCTTCACCTAATTGTACTTTATGACGGAAAGTGATATGGCTTCATTAGGATAGGCTGTCAACTTAGTGTGGGGAGAAATTGACATTAAAATAAGAGCCTCGCTGCACACTATGCGTGGTATTTCCTCGCTCTCAATATCTAATTGCTACGTCGGCTTCTCACCTTCCTTGAAGTTAGCCGAACGCTGAGAACTACTGGAACGGTCGCTGTCTTCCTTCTTACCGGGTTTTTCCTCAGCAGGAGAGCGCTGCAGATTTGGGGGAGTATCGAGGTAATACTTTTCGGCAGTAAACGGTGAGTAGCCAGTGCCAATCATCTTGCCATCCTCGGTTATCTCGAGCCCTGAGCCACACCTAGGACACGTTTGATGTCGTGGATTAAGCAGAGCCCATCCAATGAATCGCGTGCCGCACTTGGGACATATACCTTCTAGCATAGGCTTATCATACATGTAGCATTCTCAACATGTCAAAGTAGCTGTCCAGCCAAAACGGGTGGTTTTCAGAGCTTGCGAACCCCAGCAGTTGCATCTATTCTCTATCTTTTAGCTATTTTATGGCTTGGACTCGAAGAGAACTGGGCCAGGACTGTAACCTCGACTGAACAAAGTGTCTGATTGTGCCCTCAAGCAGGCTGTATCTTTCAGCCCCTATACAAGGTCTATGGAAGTGTAACTTCCTACTTGTTTAGCTTTTTCATAGATGAGCTTTGCGGTAGCCACATCCTCAATTGCGACTCCAGTGGAGTCAAAAATGGTTATTACATCTTTATCTACCCTGCCCTGCTTCTTGCCAAGGAGTATTTCACTCAGAGTCGCATAGACCTCATCTACTGTAAAGAGCCCACGACTGACGGGTACATTAATCTCACCGGCAGCGCTCGCTTGCTTCAAGTCATCGACAACTACAGTCGCTTCCTTTAGAATCGATGGCTCAAGCTCTTCTTTACCTTCGGCATCGGCACCTATTGCGTTTATATGAGTTCCCGGAATGATGGAGTCCTTTTTTAACACCGGTATGCGTGATGGAGTGAGGGTACAGATGATGTCTGAAGTTGCTGTATCTTCTAAAGAACATTGCTTAAGCGGGTAATCAGGAAGCGAATTAATCAGTCTTTCCATAGCAACACTAGAACGATCAAACACCTTGATTAACATTAAATCAAACAACTCTGCATGGGCTAGTATCTGTGTATAAGCTTGACGGCCAGCACCGATAATTCCCAATGTATGCGAATTATGACGGGCTAAATACTTAGAAGCAATAGCGGACGTAGCTCCAGTGCGATAAGCAGTGATGTCCGTAGCGTCCATAACTGCCAGTGGGTAGCCTGTTTCTGGGTCGCTGTAAATAAGGACGGCCATCACAGTGGGCAAATCCCGGGAAATATTATTCAAGTGGACATTTACCCATTTCATTCCTACAGCACCGGGGATGGCTGCAGGCATTGCCCTGAAATCACCTTGCTCCACAACCAAGTATGCTTTAGGTGGCATATTTGCCTTATCTTGTCCCCATGCTTTGAATGCATCTTCAACCGCCCTTATTATATCTGGCATCTTTAGCAGGTCTTTTAAGGCGCTTCTGTTTAGCAGGAGAGTTGGCATATGCGATTTTGCTCCTTTCAATGTCCAAGGGATTATTTCTTACCTCGAATTTACACCTATGAGGCCGAGGCGTCAAACGCTAAAGTCACAATCTGGTGGAAAGTGCATCATAGAATCTAGTGCTGACAGTCTTCTTTTAAGAAATATACTAAATAAAGAGATATGAGTCAAAATCACTATAACCACTCTCAGTCCAGCTGAGGGGACTCGAAGGTAATGTCAATTGTAGTGTGTAAATTCTTTAAGGGGCTTCTCCTTCCAGTTTTTTGTTCAAGTGACTAATAACTCCATATATAATACGGACTACGCTTGCTGAATTATTGAAAGAACTCATTGATCTGGTACGGCGCCGCGCTTCACGGAAGGCTCGTTCTATGACATTACTACCGTTATCTGCTTTTTAGTGTTTGCCTACTGCTAACCCCAAATGTTTCTAATTGAATTTGCTCAGAATAGGATTAAACATAAGGAACAAAGAGAATCTTAGCCAGTAGGGCCTTTTTATTTGAGGGACGCTAGACAGTCCTCTATTTCTGCAACGGCAGCCGATGCAGTTCAACTGACCTAGTTATTCGCCCATCTGCCATTTGCACATCTACCTGAATGGCGTACTCGTATTTATCATCGTTGAATTCTGCATGAACAAGCCAACCTTCCTTCGGTTCTTTAAACAATGGAAACTGTTCAGCTTTTAGTATCTTGACGTTCTGCATCGTTTGACCGTATAGAGCTTTAACAGCCTTTTCTACTGTGGGCTTTAATTCAGTTGCATTCTTTACCGGCTTACTCATAATACCTTCCTCCTGTTGTTGTTCTATTTACTAACCTTCATACCGAGCACCAGTATGAGGAAAAAACCAAAAAGGGCACAAGCCACCGCCATCACTTAGCGGTTCCAGTGCCCTTTATTTCATTTCCTTAACCTTCCGAAATTACGCTACAGTATGTAATTCGCCTACGGTTATATGTTGACCCTATGCAGACAATACTAATGCCGTTTTCCCTACTTTGTCAATAGCCTGTACTGGTTCATATGATTAGTGACACATCCTCCTTTCCTTGATATTGTTTTGTTCAAGAAATTGCTGTGGTGTGAGGTATCCCAGTGCTTGATGTGGTCTGATAGTATTATACACCTTCTCCCA
>DUFC01000031.1 GCA_011191875.1 Dehalococcoidia bacterium
TTGGTCGTCTGTTTGACATAGTACCCCCTTTGGAATTGGCGTAATTTGCTTTATTATACTTCCAAATGATGATATTTCAACAGGAACACAGACATCCCGATGTTTGTTCAATGGTAGATAATTTGAGTAAATTAAACTGTATATCGGTAAGTACTCTATGAATGTATGACAAATTGTAACAGGGGAAGCAGGGCACGACTATAGGGAGCTTCTTCGACTATTACATAATAATTATGGGACCAAGCCACCTCGGTGACGCCTTATCACGATGTTTCCATTATTCACAAAGGCACTACATTTTGAGTTCCATTCCGAGTTCAAGACCTTTTTGCAAAGCTAACTGCAGAAGCTTGTCATCTTTTAAAATGGCACCACGCTCAAAGAAGCCTATCGCTGGAAACTCACATGTTATCTTATACCCTATATCTTCGAGCGGTCTTCTCATAGCTTCCAGAGTGCATCCCATATAGGATATTTCCATCTGCTCACAGACTGCATAGACTATCCCTTTACGACCCTGAGCTGCTAGACGACTTGAGAACTTTCGTGGTCGGTCATCAGTATAGTCATAGTATTGATATAGACGGTCTATAAAAATCTTTATCCAAGGAGTCACGTTATAATTGTAAGCGGGTGACCCAATTATAATTCCCTTAGACTCTTCTATTTTGGGATATAATAGCTGCATTCCATCTTGGAATCTACAGCAGCGCTTTGACTTTCGACATTGTTCACATCCAGTACAAGGCTGAATAGAATAATCGCGCAAGAATATCTTTTCTGTCTTCAGCCCTGCCTTCGTTATTCCTTTTAAAAATTGATTGAGCAGAATATCTGTATTACCTCCCGCTCGCGGACTCCCACTAATACCAATTACTTCGGCCATTTTATTCACCATCCTTTTATGTAATACTGAGGTGTCAATTATTATTCCACCTATTTCTCGAAATAGGGATAGAATATAGAACTTAGATAAAACTCCTGCTATCTTGACAGATTCTACTATTAACCAACATACACTACAATATCTTTGCTTTTATTTCCTCTGATATTGCTGCTAGAATAGGCACCGATGATAAGCGGTATTAAAAGGGTGACTTTAGACTACATAGTACCTAATACTAATGCAAGAAGAGGTATTTAATATGAATTTACATTTACACGAAATAAATGAGGTTGAAGTCAGCTTCAGAGTTGGTCTGTTTCCATTAAATCAATAAGGAGGTTACTGATTATGGAGAATCAACTAGAGCTTTATAGTAATATTAGAAAGTACACTGCGGAAGCACTGCCAAATACGAGAGAAGCCTACAACAGTCTCAGGGATAAGACATATGAGGATGGCGCTCTTAGTCATAAGGTTAAAAGGCTAATCGCCCTTGGTATAGCGCTTCGGGCTGGGTGTACGGCATGCATTCTACATCAAACCAAATTGGCGGTAGAGGCTGGAGCCACTAAAGCTGAAGTTTTGGAAGCTGTTGTAGTGGCCGTTGCCATAAGTGGCAGCACTGCACTTGGCTGGTCATGGCGTGTGCCCAAGCTATTGGAGGAGCTAGGAGTTCATGACAAATAAATTACTTTCACCGTGGCTGACTTTTTACCATTGTAGTGATATAATTTGTCCTGTGGATTTTCTCTCATCGGCATAACTATATGCATGGAAGGACAAACATCCCCGTGTTTGTGTAGTGGTAGATAAGCAGTGACCAAGCGGCGGATTGATAGCTTAATGGTAGAGAGGGGGTTGGTGGAGAGCCGAGCCAAGGCTCAGGCACTAACTATGGCTGGGGAGGTAGTAGTGAATGGGAAAGCTGTTATTAAGCCGGGAACTCTGGTAAATGAGGAGGCGGCAATTACTATACTTGAGCCGCCTCCTTTTGTTAGCCGGGGTGGACTTAAGCTTGAGCATGCCCTAGACCAGTTCCAGCTTGATGTCTCTTCCAAGGTAGTGGCTGATGTTGGGGCATCAACCGGTGGCTTCACCGATTGCTTACTCAAGCATGGGGCAAGCCAGGTTTATGCTATCGACGTCGGCTACGGCCAGCTAGACTACCGTTTGAGGCAGGATTCACGGGTGGTGGTTATAGATAGGGTCAATGCCCGCTATCCTATCCCTCTGCCGGAAAAGGTAGATTTGACTACTATAGATGTGTCCTTTATCTCAGTAGAGAAGGTGATACCATCTGTAGCCAGGTTGCTCAAGGATGATGGCTATTTGCTGGTACTCATCAAGCCGCAGTTTGAGGCCAAGAGGGGGGAGGTGGGCAAGGGGGGAGTGATTAAGCAGCCTATAGTGCACGCCCGAGTTCTGGGGCGCTTTATCGCTTGGGCGATAGAGCACCGCTTCAGGCTGGGGGGACTGGTGGCGTCACCTATCCTTGGTGCTTCAGGGAATAAGGAATTTTTTATTCTACTGAGGGTGAGATAATGCTTAGGAATCTTATTGCTCTGGGATTAGAGGGCTTAAACTAGGTTACTGTAAATTGACCTACCGATAGAGATTGGTTTATAATTAAATTAAGAGGCAATAAACTTGCACGAGTGTTGTGGCATCTTTGGTGTCTATGCCCCGAGTGAGGATGTAGCTCGACTCACCTTTTTTGCTCTATTTGCTCTTCAGCATCGTGGGCAAGAGAGTGCTGGTATTGCCACCACTAGTGGTAAAAGGATACAGGTTTGTGCCAGGATGGGGCTGGTGTCCCAGGTGTTTGATGAAGACTCGCTAAGTCAACTCAGCGGGGATATCGCCATCGGTCATAATCGCTACTCCACCAGGGGTTCCAGCCGAGTAGATAATGTCCAGCCTATTTTAATAAGTAACCGTTCAAATACTATTGCTATAGCCCATAACGGAAATATCGTTAACGCTGAACACCTGTATAAAGAACTCTATGAACAGGGCTATACCTTTCATACCTCCACAGATACTGAAGTAATCGGTAACCTCATTCTTTCCTCCCCTGAGAAAAACTGGATAGACAAGATAAGATATGCTATGCATCGGCTTAGTGGAGCATATTCTCTAGTAATTATGACTAACCACAGTTTGTATGCAGTTCGTGACCCCTTTGGTGTGCGCCCATTATGTCTGGGAAGTATTAATGGCGGCTGGGTTATAGCCTCAGAGAGTTGTGCCCTCGACCATATTGGCGCCAGTTTTGTCAGGGAGATTGAGCCAGGCGAGATAGTTACTATTACCGAAAATGGTGTTGACAGCTACCAGGCGGAGCCAGCTAGAAAAGCTTTATGCATATTTGAGTATATCTACTTTGCTCGTCCTGATAGTGTGATTAATGGTCGGCTGCTTTACCCGGCACGGCAGGCTATGGGGGAGGGACTGGCTCAAGAACACCAAGTGGATGCTGATTTGGTTATGGGTGTGCCTGATTCGGCTACCGCGGCTGGCATCGGTTATGCCCGCTGGTCAGGTATACCCCTATGCGAAGGGCTGCTCAAGAACCGCTATGTGGGGCGAACCTTCATTGAACCTGACCAGCGAATCAGAGACCTTGGGGTAAAATTAAAGTTTAATCCCTTACCCCAGATGCTGGACGGCAAACGAGTGGTCGTGATTGATGATAGTATTGTCCGCGGCACTACTACACCACAGGTAGTGAAACTGCTGAAAAGGGCGGGGGCTAAAGAGGTGCATATGCGCATCTGCGCTCCACCTATCCGCTACCCCTGTTTCTTTGGTGTGGATATGGCTACCCGCTGGGAGCTAATCGCCGCTCGGAAAACTATACCTGAAATTAGAGATTTTATTGGTGCTGCTTCATTGGGCTATCTGAGCATTGATAGATTGATTGAGGCAGTAGCTCTGCCCAAGGACATTTTTTGTCTGGCTTGTTTCACGGGTAACTACCCCATACCGGTTCAGCTTGAGATGGATAAGCTGGCATTAGAGACTATGCAGACTGGCGAGCAAGCTCCTTCAGTATAGAGCAGTGCTGAAGCTGAAACACGCCCTTATGACCATATTAAAGATAGACTCCGCCTCTCCTTCTGTAATTGCAATTGGCTTGCCCCAGGTGTTATGATTAAATTCACCACTATTAGTAGCTGAGAGCAAATTTCTCTAATACTAATATAAGGAGGGCTGATATAATGGGCTACTTTACTATACTAGCAGCCGTACCCGGTTTCTTTCTGAGCGCCTTCATCTTCATGCTCCTCTGGGGTGTTATTGCCCCAAACTTCGGGATAGAAAAAATAGGCTACCCCATGGCTATGTTGATAACTATTACCCTCTGGCTGGCCGTGGCACCTCTAGCAGCAGCGGCTGGTCGAAGAGCAAAAAAGTGGTAACTGCATTTTTAGGTTAAATTGGATTTTTACCTAAGGAGGCAAGACAAATTAAGGAAACCTACGCTGCAGCTGGCGTTAATATTGACATTGCGACTAGAGCTAAAGAGCTAATCGCAAAGCAGGCTCGGTCTACCCTCCGCCCTGAGGTCTTGAGTGGCATCGGGTTCTTTGGAGGGCTTTTTGAATTTAAGGGATTTAAGCAACCAGTCCTGGTATCTAGTGTTGATGGGGTAGGTACCAAACTGAAGATTGCTTGCGCTCTAGATAAGCACAATACAATTGGTATTGACCTGGTTAATCACTGCGTTAATGACATCCTTACCTGTGGTGCCGAACCGCTCTTTTTTTTGGACTACATTGCTATGGGCAAGTTGGTGCCACAACAGGTGGAGGCTATTGCTCATGGGCTGGCTCAAGCTTGCCGTGAGGTCGGCTGTGCTCTTATCGGTGGCGAAACCGCTGAGATGCCCGGGCTATATACCGGGGAGGACTATGACCTGGTAGGTTTTATAATCGGCGTGGTGGAGAAGGAAAGGATTATCATGGGGAAGACGATTGTGGTTGGTGACGCCATTATCGGCTTACCCTCTAGCGGACTTCATACTAATGGTTACTCCCTGGTGCGCAAGCTCTTTGGCGTTACTCAATCGGTATTAAATACTCATTACCCCGAGTTAGGTCAAACCTTAGGCGAGGAGCTTCTGGAACCTCACCGCTGCTACTATCATCAATTAAAGCCGTTACTACCGGTTATCAAGGGCATGGCGCATATTACCGGTGGTGGCTTGATTGATAATGTGCCCAGGGTCCTGCCTCAGGGTACGGCAGCACAATTTCATAGTCAGGCGTGGACTATACCCCCTATTTTCCAGCTTATTCGGCAGCGGGGCAATGTTACTCAGGATGAAATGTATCGGGTGTTTAATATGGGCATCGGCATGGTGGTTATTTGCTCGCCTGATGATATCGACCGGTTTACCAAAGCAATACCAGAGGCTAAGGTTATTGGTGATGTGGTAGAGCAGAGGGATAAGGCGAGCGCAACCATAGATTAGACAAAAAGCAGAGGAGTGATTATATGAGCTATATTGCATCTTGGAGCGGGGGTAAAGATGCCTGTTCAGCCTATTATAAGGCAATACTTAGTGGATATGACATTTCTTACCTAGTAAATTTTATTTCTAAAGAAAACAAGAAAGTAAGTTTTCATGGCACAGAGGCTAAATTAATCCAATTACAAGCTGAGGCAATCGGTATACCCCTTTTGCAAAAAGAAACAACAAAAGATGGATATGAGCAAGAATTTAAAGAGGCAGTCCGAAGTTTAATCCCTACTGGTGTAAAGGGGATGGTTTTTGGGGATATTTACTTAATAGACCATGGAGACTGGGTGGGAAGAGTCTGTGGTGACTTAGGAATTGAAGCAATTGAACCGCTTTGGGGTGGAAACACCGAAGAGATTCTAACTGACTTCATTGATGCCGGCTTTGAAGCGGTTATAGTCAGTGTCCGATGTGAGTTCATTGGTGAAGAGTGGATTGGACGGAGTGTGGATAGGGAATTTTTAAAATATCTAAAAGATAGAAACATTGACGCTTGTGGAGAACATGGCGAATATCACACACTGGTAATTAATGGACCTATATTTAAAAAGAGGATAGAAATAATCGAAGGTAAAACAATTAATAAAGATACCCACTGGGTTTTGGATACTTGCCAATATCGCCTCACCGCCAGCGGATAACAGCGGCTAAAAGGCTCCGACAACTTCTTTTAACCACAATCCGTTGGACGCCATTGTCTGTGATGTTTACCAGTGAGAATATTATAATACGAAAGGGACTTCCGGAAGATGCACAGGACTTCTCTAATCTCAGTTTGCTATCCGACCCGGTCTTTTGCCAAGCCATTTTTGGCTCTGGGACAAGAAATATGCTTCAAAACCTGTTTCGCCAGAGAAGGAATTTATTCAGTTTTGAACATTCATATTTCATTGAGGTAAATGGTAAGAAAGCAGGCATGATTCTCGGATATGACGGGAAAAGTGAAAGCGGGGAAACTTGGAGAACCGGGTTGTTGATGATTAAGTATATGAAGCTGGGCTTCTTCACCAAAATCCTATCTTTGTTGAAAGCTCTGAGCGCAGTAAGAAGGGTTAAAGATAATGAGTACTACATTAGTAATCTTGCCGTGTATCCCGAATTTAGGGGTAATAAACTAGGGACAAATCTTCTTGTGAGAGCCGAAGAAGGGGCTAAAAGCTGTGGTGCCGAAAAAATGGCATTAGATGTTGCTGTGAATAATCAAGATGCTATTAGATTATATAACCGGCTCGGGTATTCAATAGTGGGAAAGCCACTAAGAGCTAGAATTAGCCGAAAAGTCTTTACATTTTTTAGAATGTATAGGAAAATTGATGTTGTCTAACGGCAAACACGCCAGAGAATAAAGTATCAGGGTATGTTGAAGGGACGAAACCCCTTCAAAAAACATAATTCTCCCTCTCCTTTGAAGGAGAGAGATACAGGTGGTGAGGTTGAAAGCGATGGGTATTCCACCTAGAAAGGTGCAAACTGAGTTTAATAATTGGAGGAGTGCTTGTGCGAGCTATTATTAGTGTATCTGACAAAACCGACGTAACTGACTTTGCCCAGAAGTTAAGTCAGTTGGGATTTGAAATATTCTCTACCGGCGGTACCAAAAAGGCACTGGCAGAGGCTAAGGTGCCGGTAAAAAGTGTCTCCGAGCTTACCGGATTTCCTGAGATTCTTGATGGCAGGGTAAAGACCTTGCACCCGGCAGTTCATGGTGGCATTCTGGCTAACCGCAACCTGCCTGGTCATATGCAGGAGCTAACCGACAATAACATTAAAGCTATTGACCTGGTAGCAGTTAACCTTTACCCCTTCGTCCAGACTGTATCCAAGGAGGGTGTTACCCTTGATGAGGCACTGGAGAATATTGACATTGGTGGACCAACCATGATTCGGGCGGCAGCCAAGAACTTTCCTAGTGTAATCGTGCTTGTAGACCCGGCCGACTACCAGCCAGTTTTAGAGAAATTGGAGCGGGGAGGTATGGAGCTAGCTGAGCGTAAACGGCTGGCTCAGAAGGCTTTTCAGCACGCAGCTATTTATGATACGGCTATTGCCCGCTACCTGGGATTAGATATGGAAGGTTTCCCTGAAGAGATGACCATAGCTCTGAAGAAGCGCTCTAGTTTGCGTTATGGTGAGAACCCTCATCAGCAAGCTGCCTTCTATATTGAGCCGGTGGTGGGAAAAGGCAAGGAGACTGGTGTTGCCTGGGCAAGACAGCTATGGGGCAAGGAACTTTCTTATAACAATATTTTGGATGCTGATGCTGCTTGGGGGGTAGTCACCGATTTCTCAGCACCTACCGTAGCTATCATTAAGCATACAAATCCTTGTGGGTTGGCTAGCTGTGAAGACATTGTTGAGGCATATCGGCGGGCTCTGAGCGGTGACCCGGTGGCCGCCTTTGGTGGTATTATTGCGTCAAACAGGACTATCGACCTAGCCACTGCTGAGGAAATGAGTAAGACCTTTTATGAGGTAGTTGTTGCTCCCGAGTATGAGGCTGAGGCTTTGGAAGTATTAAAGCGTAGGGAGCAGCTTCGTATTCTTGTCGCTCAACTACCGCTAGCCTATGATACGACTCAGGCGGACTACCTTGATTTCCGCAGGGTGGAGGGTGGATTCCTTGCTCAGGCTCCAGATTCTCTACCTGAGGATAGCGTTAGCCTTCAGACGGTAACCGGGCGTGAGCCAACAGCAGACGAGAAGAAGGATTTACTCTTTGCCTGGCGGGCAGTTAAGCATGTAAAGTCTAATGCCATCGTGATAGCCAAGAATATGACACTAGTCGGGATGGGGGCAGGGCAACCGAGTCGGGTAGTTAGTGTTGAGCTGGCTCTGCAACGAGCCGGGAATAGGGCTAAGGATAGTGTTCTGGCATCCGATGCTATGTTTCCCTTTGCTGATAGTGTGGAGATGGCGGCCAGGGGTGGAGTAATCGCCATTATCCAGCCCGGCGGCTCGTTAAGAGATGAAGAAGCAATTAAAACAGCCAATGAGTACAATGTGGCTATGGTTTTTACTGGCATCAGGCATTTTAAGCATTAAAGATAATGATGGTAACCAATCTAGAGGAAATAGTAGATTCACTACCCGCCGAGGAAAAGAGTCTGTTTCAGCGGATATACTCGGTTACTGCCACAGTGGGTGAACTACACGCCCCGCAGAGTATGGAGCCGTGGGTTAGGCAGCAATTTGGCTCGGTAGACGCTGTCACCAGGCAGAAGATTGTCAGGGTGACCAATATAGTAACCTATGAGGGAACGCTATTTAATAGACTACGAGCCTTCCGCCCCATTGAGGCTGAAGAAAAAGGGAATATTGATGTTCAGCTTATAAATGCCAGTGAAAATGATTTATTTAGCTACCCCGAAGAGGCTACCCCCGAAGACCTCTTTGGCAGGGTGGTGGGAAAGCACTGTGTTACCGCTAGTAATATTGCCAAATATGATGGATTACATGGCTTGGTCATTTTTAACGATTTCAATCCCCTTCATTTTTCCAGAGAGCAGGTTATTGATTATATTGATGTTGCCCAGGAATGGGCAAAAAGAGTGCAGGTTAAACAACCGGAAGCCAGGTACTTCTTCTTCATCTGGAACTGCTTGTGGCGGGCTGGTGCCTCTATATACCATGGACACGCTCAGGTAATGCTGACCAGGGCTCAGCACTATGCTAAGATTGAGGGGCTGCGTCGGGCTGCCCTGAGCTACAAGCAAGATTATGGCTCAAACTATTTCAAAGATATGTTTCAGGTTCACCATTCCATAGGCTGCGCTGTAGATAAGGAAGGAGTCAAACTCCTTGCCCACTTGACTCCGTTCAAGGATAATGAGGTTATACTCATGGCGGAGGAGCCAAATCTCTCCCTTAAAGAGAGAATTTATGAGGTGCTCGCCTGCTTTAGGGACAAGATGGGTGTAACCTCGTTTAATCTTGGCATGGTAACACCGCCCCTCGGCGAAACTGAGGAGAGCTGGGAAGGCTTCCCAGTAATAGTCTGGGTAATAGACCGAGGCGACCCTAATATTCAGGCTTCAGATGTGGGTGGTATGGAGATTTATGCTTCCAGTGTTGTCTCTAGCGACCCTTTTGAGTTAGCCCGGCAACTGCGGCAGTGCCTAGATTAAAAGACGGAGGAAGGCTATGACTAAAGTAGTATTAGTTTCCGATATGCTCAGAGGTTTCCTAGAAGAGGGCTATCCCCTGTATTGTGGAGTTCAAGCCCGTCGCATAATCCCCAATGTGCAAGGTCTTCTGGAGCAGGAGCTTGCTCAAGGCTCCAAGGTATTCTTCCTTTGTGACCATCACGCTCCTGATGACCCTGAGTTTAAAATGTTTCCCCCGCACTGCATTGATGGCACCGCCGAGGCAGAGGTCATTCCAGAATTAGCCCAGTATGAGGGCGAAATAATACCAAAAAGGACTTACAGCTCATTTTTTAACACCCCGCTTGAGGAGAAGTTGAGACAGCTCAAGCCAGATAAGTTAATTGTTTGTGGGGTATGTACTCACATCTGCGTATTGTACGCTGTAGCTGATGCCAGAATCCGCGGTTATGAAGTAGAGGTGCCAGTTGACTGTGTTGCCTCCTTTAATGAAGCAGCACACCATTTTGCCCTGCAGCATATGGAGAGGATACATGGGGCAAAGCTGACCAGCTTTAGGGTTAGCCAGGTTCAGCCACCCAAGTTTGAACCTACTGAGGCTGTTCTCTCCGGGGAGACAGCCGATATTTACTTCACCCGCACTATAGAGATATTACGCCACGAGAAGCTTAATCCAGTAGCTACTATGGAGATATTCTCTAGTCGGTCAGGGATTCTCTGTGGTATGGAAGAGGTCAAGGCTCTGCTGTCCAGGATTTTTCCTGAGGGTAATTGTGAGGTATGGGCTCTGTCTGAGGGTGAAACCATGAGCGAGAAGGAAGTGGTATTGCGCATAACGGCTCCCTATCAGAGCTATGGACTTTATGAAACAGCTATAGATGGTATTTTAGCCCACTGCAGTGGTTGGGCAACAGCCGCCAGGCAGTGTATGGAAGCCGCCCAGGGAATACCTGTCATCAGCTTTGGTGTCCGCCATGTTCACCCGTCGGTAGTGGCAGTGATGGATTACGCCGCCATCACTGGCGGTTGTGCTGGTTGCTCCAGCATAGTTGGTGCCAAGCTGGCTGGTATTGAACCATCGGGGACTATGCCTCACGCCCTGATTATAATTATGGGTGATACGGTTAAGGCGACCATCGCCTTTGATAAGTACATGCCGCCTGGAGTGCCCCGGGTATCTCTGGTTGATACTTTTAAGGACGAGGCTGAGGAAAGCCTGCTGGTGGCTCAAGCACTGGGTGGTAAGCTCAAGAGTGTGCGGCTTGATACTCCCAGTGAGCGGGGACGGGTTACCGCTGACCTGGTCAAGGAGGTTAGAGCCAGGCTTGATTTAGCTGGCTTCAACAAGGTAGGGATTTTTGTTAGCGGTGGTATTGACCCGGAGCGAATTACCTACTTTATTGAGAGTGGAGCACCGGTTGATGGCTTTGGCATCGGTAGCTATATCAGCGGGGCTAAGCCGATAGATTTTACCGCTGACCTGCATGAGGTAGAAGGTAAGCCAATTGCCAAACGGGGCAGAATCCCGGGCATTACCCCCAACCCCAGGCTCAAGCGCATAATGTAAACGAGATTATTCTCTACCTCATCCCTCTTTTCTACATCGGTGGTTTGACAGAATAATGAGATGAGGTTAAATGTAAACAAAGATGTTGAAAAATAAGGAAGACCGATTTAGCATTTATAGCAGGTGCAGTAGATGCTGATGAGTACATTAAGAGAAATTCACAAGTGGTTAATTCAATGGCTTAAGTTTAGCTTCGGCGGAGTTACCTATAAAAATGGGAGACCTCGAATTCCCCGGTTATTTCCACTCCACGCCATGCTTTTCTGTTTGCCCATAACTTTTCGAGGTCATATAGAAACGTAGAGGTCAGGACAGGATGGATATTATTCAAATTGCTGGGTTTTTAGGGTGTGGTAAGACCACATTGCTGTTAACAATTGCTAGCATACTATCGGAAGACCATGGACAAAAAGTAGCTATGGTGGTTAACGAACTTGGCGAAGTTGTGGTGGACGGTAAAATTCTGGAACAAAGCGGCATAAAGGTCAAGGAAATCAGTGGTGGCTGTATTTGTTGTCAAGTAGCCTCAAGCTTTGCCGCCACTTTAAGTTTTCTAGCCTCAGAGTTTAAACCGGATTTGGTATTGGTTGAACCTACCGGAGTGGCTATTCCGAGTCAGGTTAAAGACGTTGTCAGGATGTTTGGGACATCTAAGGTAGAAGCCGGTCCAGCTATGGTTCTTTTTGATTCCTCCCGTTCGGAGGAACTATTGGACGATGAGCGGATGGGGGTTTTAGTCAAAATACAGCTCAAAGGTGCTGATTTTGTGATTATCTCAAAGGCAGATATGGTTGACCAGGCTCAGCTTGAAGAATGCAAGGAAGCAATAATCAAGGAGATACCACAACTTCAAAAGGCACGGTTTATTGAGGTATCAGTGGTAAACAGGACGGGAGTAAATGAAGTGATTGACGTCATCCTTCACCGGTAGCGAAGGAGTGCCTCCTGGAGCGCAAGTTGCCGACACCAGAAATACCTATCTGGCAAAAGAGAAATAAATGCCCAGAATCAAGCGGAAAATAATAACTTCTCCCTTTTTCCCCGCAATAGGATGGTTAGCCCCTTTCAGATAGAAATCATCACTGCCGTCTTCGCCGCCATAATATTCGGAGTAGTTCTGTGGTTGCAGTGGAAAAAACCTGTCGAGTTAGTCAAATCACAGGTCTAGCCCTGCTCAAACTTCAAACGCAGAATCTGCTTGGTATTATCGGTAACCTTTACCCGCTCATCTATGTGCCAGCCGACTACCCACAGGATATGCTGAGGTGAGCAGACAATGGGGATTCGCTGACGCCAGGCATGAGGAATTTTAGCGTCTATCATAAACTCCCCTAGCTTCTTAGGCTGGCTTAGACCCAGTGGTTGAAACCGGTCACCGGTCTGGCGACTTCGCACTGTTAGTCTATCTCCAGTTTTATCAAGGTCAAAGTAGGCGGTAAAGAGCTCATCTATCAACCTTACCCCCTCGGCCTCCCTCTCCTTGGAAGGAGAGGGAGAAGAATAGTTATTAAAGGGGCTCCGCCCCTTGAACCTACCCTTGATGAACGAAGCGGTGGTAAAGTCCTCTTGGCTCAGAATGTTTGCCTCTATACGCCAGCCAGGTAGTAGTGTTTCCCCAGGTATCTTTAGTTGAAATTCACCACCTAGACTAGGAAAGGGAGATAAAGCGGCTGGGTCGGCACCTATCAGGTATTTATCGTATTCTATAGAGAAGATTAAACCCCCGGGCAGGTTAAGCCTTTTCCCGGCTGGCTTGGTTAAGGCACCCATTATTTCCTCAATATGGCGTGTCTCAATATCCTTGAGGTTGCCCAGTAACTTTTCTATAGAGACTCGAAGCAAGTGCCGCTTCAGGGCAGAAGGTAAGCCGAGAAATCTTACCTTGTTTAAAATAATTGTATTTTCTTGCTCTTGGGCAACTTCACCCCATAACTGAGCGATTTCTTTATCAAGGAAGGCAAGGTCATCACTGGCAATGTGAGCAGTTCGGAGCAGGGCTTCACACACCCCTGGGTTGTAGCTCTGTAGGAGGGGCAGTAGTTGATGTCGGATTCTATTTCTTAGTGGCGACAGTGACAAATTAGAGGTATCAACCCGGGGTGTAAGCCGGTGGTGATGGCAATAGCCTGCCGTCTCCCGTCGTCTTACTGGCAACAGAGGTCTTATTATAGTAAGGCTATTTCTACTTTGCTCCGGTTGCAGTCCGCGAAGCCCCCTGGTTCCTGTCCCCCGGATTAGGTGCATCAGTATGGTTTCTATATGGTCGTCAATGGTGTGGCCTACTGCTACCCGGTCAGCGCCAATAGACTTGGCTGCCTGAGCCAGAAAGGTATATCGCACCTCACGAGCTGCCTCTTCCAGTGAAATGTGTTGCCGGACTTGATAAGCCTTTACATCACGTTGTTCTACAGTAGCTGGAATACTTAATTGGTAGGCTAGCTCAGAAACATACCGGGCATCAGCTTCAGCCTCAGCCCCTCGCAGGAGATGGTTAAGGTGAGCTATATGTAGCCTTATATCCAGCTCCTCCTGGAGCTTAACCATGATATTGAGCAAGCAGACCGAATCTTGTCCACCAGATACCGCCACCAGTAGCTTGCCCTGGCTTGATACCAGGTGATGTTGCCGAATGAAGTGCAGGACCCGCTGCTCCAGTGTTGACTGCTTATTTTTCTTTACCATACCAGTCCATTATAGTTAGCTGGAGCGGAAAAGCAACTATTAATCGGCAGTGAGGTGGCAGGTATCATTGAATAGGACTAAGCGTGTGGTTTGGTCATCAAATATAATAGTGCTGATACTGCCTTCGCCCAATCTGAGCCTGCCTATTTGAGACAGCGACAGGTTAAGCACAGAGCAAATAATGGTCAAGATAACAAAGTAATGGCTGACTACTACTAGCACCCCGTCAGGATGCTGATTAACCAAGCGTTGAACAGTACACCACGCCCTTTGTTGTACCTCGGATAGTGATTCCCCACCGGGCATTTTGAAGGTTATTACGCCCTGACCCTCGCTGGCTAAAAGCAGGTCAAGGCGGCTACCTACCTTGGCTAGAGGTGTCCCTTCCAGTTCACCAGCATTAATTTCGTTCAGAGACGGCTCAATCTCTACTTCTAGCTGATGGTAACGAGTAATAGCCCGGGCTGTATCTCGGGCACGGTGCAGTGAGCTGGAATAGATAGCCTGAATCCTTTCCTGCTTCAGCTTAAAGGCTAGACTCTCTGCTTGCTGCTCTCCTCTTCTGTTTAATTGGGTATCACTACCACCACCTTGAATACGCCTTATTTTATTCCAGTCGGTCTCACCGTGTCTTACCAATATAACTCTTACCATTAATCCCCCTTCAGTGGTATGTTGAATAGTAGTGGGCATGTTCCACCCGTCTGGTGTAGCTGGGGTGGTCGTAGATTAGAAGCTCTACCCAGCGGCTGGGCTGTGCTTCAGCTAGATTCTGGTCAGTAAGCTTGGTCATAGTAGTAATAAATGATTTAGGGTCATCAGTCAACCTCAGGGCATATTCATCGGCAGCCATTTCTAGGCGGCGACTGTAAGTATTGACCACCGGTGCTACCAGCAGGCTGAAGGCGGCGACTATGAGCATCAGCAGGGGAAGGGCAGCTATATCTGATATACCACTAAAGCCCAAAGGCACTACACCGGATTTTAGGGTAAGGTCAACGACATAGAATCCAATTAGCCATATAGCTGTGTGTATTACCAAAAGCCTGAAGGTATCACCGTGGAGGTGATGTCCTAGTTCATGAGCGGTGATTATCTCAATCTCTGAGGGTGAGTATTGCTGAAGCAGGGTATCACTCAAGGCAATTCGTCTGGTATTCCCCAATCCCATCAAAGCAGCATTAGCTGTAGTGCCTTTACTACTCAGCTCTATAACATAAATACCGTGAACCTTTATCTGGGCTCGCTGTGACAGTTGTTCTAGCCTCAGCTTAAGGTCAGCGTCACCAAGAGGCTTCATCTTAAAAAAGAGGGGCACAATAATAATCGGAGCTAGATTGGTCAGTATTAGGCTGAATATAACTACTATACCCCAGCTAAGTAACCACCATGTTGATGGGAAGCTAGTAATAAACCAATAGACAACAGCCACAAGTCCAGCGCCTAATACTAGGCTGAGTATACCAGCTTTGGCTTGGTCGCTTAGCCAGCTAGCAAATCTTTGAGTGGAGAGACCATAGCGGCAGGAGAGGACAAAGCCACGATAGTAGCTTAGCGGGGCTGACAGTACTCCGTAGCCCACCATTAGAATAATAAAGTAGATAGTAACTGCTGGGACTACTGGTAAGGTAAGCAGTCCGGCTAGCCTCAGAGAAAGACCACTGAATACTAAGAGCAACAGCAGGATACCACCCACCACTAGGTCAGCCAAGAATAGGCGTTGTCTGGCTTTAGCGTATTCTTTTGCCTTCTCCTGCCTTAGCTGGTTCAAGCTTGGTTCTTCTATAGGGCTTTCATTTGGATGGGACATATTAGTTAACTTGTTTTCAGGATAAGTTTGGTGCGGTAGATGGATTGGGGGCGATTGGTAAAACCTAGGGCAGTAGTAACCTGCTCTGGTCTTCCTGAACCCCTGTTATCACAATATAACCTCATACCTACAGTGCAATATCCACGGTGCCAGTCAATAAGCCACAGGTCATCAATTAAAGCCCTCAGGTCATACTTTCGGAGACCAGTATCCCTCTGGTGTTGCCACGGCAAGTGCTTTAGCGAGAGCAAGCTGTTAATGACTGACTCTACTTCCTTTTGGTTCTTTTCGGTTTCTACCTCAACCTTGTACTCACTATAGCCAACCTGTGATTGTAAAGACGGCATGGTCAGGGCTATGGGATATACTTGCAGTATTTTAATGCCAGGCGGTAGCTGCTGGCTTACGGCAGCGGTAAAGAAGTGTGGAGAGACCCATTTGGTGCAAAGGATATCCATTAGCTCAGCTTCACTGGTTACCCCTATCGGGAGGGGTACCGCTAGTGAGATTCGGGGGTGGGGACTAAAACCCTCTGAGTGAGCCAGCGGTATCCCGGCTCGGTGAAGCGCTCTTTGCCACAAGCGCATTATATCTAAGTGAGAGATGAACTCTATCTCTTGTCCTCGGCTAAACCTAATCCTCAGACGCTGCATGTGCTTCCTTAGTCAGTAGAATCTCCTCAATTTTTACCCCACGCATTTTTGTTATCACCAGCTTCAAGTCCTTATACCTTAGCTGTTCGCCCTGTTTCGGTATGTATCCTAAAAGGTCAAGCACAAAGCCAGCTACAGTGTCATAATCACCCTCGGGCAACTCCAACTGCATCTCTTCATTGGCTTCCTCAATACGCATGCTGCCGTCAATTTGAAAGGTATAAGCATTAATTGCTTCGTACTCCTTTTCTACTGCGGCTAGCTCATCTCCTACCGGGCCGACAATTTCCTCGACTAACCGGCTGAGGCTAACTATACCAGCAGTGCCACCGAACTCGTCTACAACCACACACATCCGGTAGTTCTTGTCACGCATCTCGGCAAAGAGTTCGTTGATGTGCTTGGTTTCGGGGGTAAAATAAGCGGGGCGGACTAGGTCGTCAACGGCACTCTGGTCATTGGTAGTGCCCTTAGCCTGAGCCATAAGCACATCCTTTACCGAAAGAATACCGACCACATTATCCATATTATCTTGATATACCGGGAAACGGGATAGGGGAGATTGAGCATAGAGAGCCAGGAAATCAGCTAGTTTAGAGCCTTGCTCTAAACATACAACCTCAGGGCGTGGCACCATGACCTCACGGACTGGTCGGTCACCAAAGTCAAACACCTTGTGCAGCATCTCAGCCTCGGCCTCCTCTACTGTCCCCTCTCTGTGTCCTACTGATATCATGGTACGGATTTCTTCATCGCTGGCCAGAGACCTAGGCACCGGTGCCCCCCCAGCCAGTTTACTAAATCCTGAGGCTATCCAGCTCAGCACTACCACGAAGGGGGTAAACAGCCAGGATATTACTTCTACCGGTCGAGCAAATATTATAGATAGCCTCTCAGCGTGCTGAGTAGCTATGGTTTTAGGGGTAGTCTCACAAAATATCAGTAGAATGATGGTTATACCTATGGTAGCAATAAGGATACCTTGCTCTGCCCCCCAGACGGAGATGGCTAGGGCTGTAGCCAGGGCAGCGGCAGCAGTGTTGACCAAGTTATTGCCCAGCAAGATGGTGGATAGAAGCTTCTCCGGTCGCTGGAGCATCTTGGCTACTCGGTCTGCCCCGTTTACCTTGGTGCTGACCATGTGCTCCATCCTTATCCTCTGTAAGGCAATAAAGGCTGTTTCTGAACTGGAAAAGAAAGCTGATAAAAGAAGACAAACAAAAAGAAACACCAGATATAGTGTTTCAATAAGCATACAGCATCACCCCACTCTTTATATTGATTAAGACCCTGACTGATCCCTTACCATCATCATATCACTGGCTACTAGGTGTGTCAAAACACCTATTTGAGATTGTTTAACAACCCTATCCCCTTTACCTCCTTCACCAGGTCAGAGGTCGTTGAGCAGGGGAAGCACATGGTAAATCCAGAATTCAAAGCACTAATGACTAAAACCTAAGGAACCAAAACGCTTTTGAGATTTAAAATTACAATTTGTTTAGGATTTAGGATTTCACAGAAGAAGGGAGTAAGATAGATAAACAACATCTGCGCCTATTTCACAAAGGCTGTCTATGCTATAATCTTGTTATATGAAAATCCTGGGTATTGAGACCTCCTGTGATGAAACAGCAGCGGCAGTGGTGGAAGATGGGGTCAGAATTCTGTCCAATCAGATTGCTTCTCAGGTAGAAATCCATGCCCGCTACGGGGGGATTGTACCTGAGGTAGCCTCCAGACAACATATTCTAGCTATTATCCCAGTACTGAAGCAGGCGATGACCGAGGCTAGAACTACCTGGGATGATTTGGATGGCATTGCGGTTACTATTGGACCAGGACTGGCTGGCTCACTGCTGGTAGGGGTAAATATGGCTAAGGCTATTGCTTTAGCTCATGGGTTGCCAATTACCGGGGTTAATCACCTTGAGGGTCATATTTATGCTAACTGGCTAACTAATTCTACTCCTCTCTTCCCCCTGGTGTGTCTTATTGTTTCCGGAGGGCATAGTGATTTGGTGCTGATGAGGGGGCACGGCGATTATGTGGTGCTGGGGCGGACACGGGACGATGCTGCCGGTGAAGCCTTTGATAAAGCAGCCAGAATATTAGGCTTGGGCTACCCCGGTGGTCCAGCCATTCAACAGGCAGCTAGAAATGGGAATGCTACCTTCATTCAACTACCTCGCGCCTGGCTAAAAGGGAGTAGCGACTTCAGTTTCAGTGGGGTTAAAACAGCCCTGCTGCGCTTGGTGGAAGGGGGTAAGGTTTCATCCCGGGCTGATGGCGCTGCTAGCTTTCAGGAGGCAGTAATCGAAGTCCTAGTTACCAAAACGGTGGCTATAGCCACAGAGCGCCGGGTGAAGCAGATTTTACTGGCGGGTGGGGTAGCCTCAAATGAGTTACTTCGCGAATGGCTAACTAGAAATTCACCCATTCCGGTTCGGGTTCCCGAGCCTATACTATGCACTGATAATGCAGCCATGATTGCTGCCTGTGGGTATTACCACTTCCAGGCAGACAAGGTGGACGGCTTAAACTTGGATGTGATTCCCAGTCTCAGGCTGGGTTAACGGGCAGGAGTTACACCTACCCTGAGTGCATAAGGTATTGTAAATATGGATTAGCCCCTGTTGCCGCTGGGCTGAATTGACTAGGTTACTGCTTAGCTTAAACTGGTTGGTCATATGCCTTTCTATTGAGTTTATTACTAGCTTAGGGTAGCGGTGATAAAGGTCAAAGGCTTTCCCCTCAATCTCTGGTTGGGAGGTAAGCCGGCTCCAGGCAACTATGAAGGGAAGGAGCACATTCACGGCAATATCAGTGGCTCGGCTACTACCCAGAAGAGTTTGACTTTTCGCTCTACTACCTGAGCCAAAATCAAAGTGGTTTGCCCAATAACCACTGGCGATAACCACTAATCCCTTCTTTAATCTGCAGGAGCTTTGGCTGAGAGCTGCCTCCTTTACCATATCAATTACCCCCTCAAATATCCCTTCTTGCCGGTAGCGGACTATGAGGTAACTCATGGCTACTATGCGACGAACTGGGAAATTATTTGGTCTGACCTTGAACAGGTGCCAGTCATCAGGAGACATTGCCTCAGTCTGTGGAGAAGAACCCCATAGCCTCTCCAATTTGTCTATCCATTCACCACCCAATTCACCTTTCTGGTGCCAATGGGAGCGCTGTGAGGGAAGTAGCCCAGCCGTGCCCAGTAGTAGAGCCTGTTGTTGGACAAGGCATTCCTCGTCTGACATTTTACCTTGAGTCACTAATTTATGAAGCGGTAACCTTCGGGCTAGCTCCAAGAAGGGGAGTTTATTTTTAGAGTAACCCAGAGCCCCCATTATTCCTTGGTAAAGGCATTGGCTTGCCCCCATTTTAGCTAAAGTGGCTTGAAACTTAGTAGCCTTGTCTAAAAACCGTTTCTTCCCAGTACTATCTAGAAATTCTGCCATAGTGCCTGTGGTCAGGTGTTCTATGTTTTTAAAGCAAGGCATAGCCGAAGTGGTTGGTTGAGATACTCGGTTAGCCCACTGGCTAGTCAGGCTCTTTGTGTATTTATCTAGCACCAGAATAGGAGCATCTTTACCATTCTCAAGAGTAGTAGCCCCCTCACTGTCATGCCACATCACTACATGCAGGATTACCCGGTTATAGGCCGGGTCATGGTGGTGTTGATGAGCTCGCCAACCACTAGATTTAATATGAACTTCTATATCCCCCTTCATTAACCCTTGGCTGGTAGCAATAACCGCATCCCGGAAATCAGCGCCTCGGTCATCATTAATCCTTCCTGAGTAGATTATCTTTATCGGCTCACCCCTTTCAGTGGTCAGTTCGTGTCTATCCAGTAACAGGTGCTGCCAGATTTTAATAACTTGACTCTCTGAGAGATTGCTTACCAACCTACCCCCTTTAATTACCCTAAAAATTAAGATTTCTGGAGACCCCATAATAAGCACCCGGGAAATTCTTCGATTTTCCCGGAAACCTACTTTATCCCCTCCCTTATAAAAAATGGAATCGTTTATACAACAGAAGTTCCGTCTCTCTTAAGCTCTCCATTTAATTACACGTTATCGTGTATCCATAACCTAAACGAAGGCGGTTTAGCCAAAGCAAGCCGCCTATTTTTCGGTTGATTCAATTAAGCTCTTTAGCCTAACTGTTTATCGAGCTCCTGCTTAAATGTCTGGTAAGCAGGCTCGTCATACAGGGCAAAAACTACCCTTTCTAGCTCTATTCCTCTGGTTGAGTGCTGGCGCACTTCACTAATCATTATCCTGGCGCATTCATCTAGGGGAAAACCACCAACACCAGTGCCTAAGGCAGGGAAGGCGATACTCTTTATACCAAGCTCATCAGCTCTAAGTAGACTATTTTTTGTCGCTTGCCTGATCTTTTCAGCATCGGTCCATAGTTCTTGTCCCATCACTGCGGCATGGATAATATACTTTGCTTTTAATCTGCCAGCTCCGGTGACTTCTGCCTCTCCGATAGGGATAGGTCCCTTTCTAAGTGCCTCATCCTCTACTTCTTTACCCCCGGCTCTCTTCAACGCTCCAGCTACTCCACCACCCATCAATAGTCGGTTATTGGCCGCATTTACTAAAGCGTCAAGTTCAAGCTGAGCAATATCCCCACGATAGACTTCAATGCTAATCATCTATTACTCCCCTGTATACACGGTATCGTGTATTTTGTCAAGGTCCCTTCACGATTTCCTTAGAGGAGGTGGCTTTATATTCAAACTGGGCTCGTTCGGCAACAATGGAGAGAAGGGTAGATGAGGCACCGCGGGGTTCATACCTTCCCGTTTCCCACTCGCTTATTGTTTGCTGCCGTGTGCCCAGTTGGTCTGCCATTTCACTCTGGGTTAGCCCCAGGTGACGCCTCAAGGCTTGGACATGCTCACTATCCCATTGCTGCCGGTTAACTTTATAGCGGTTACTCATAATTAAATCCTACACGTTTCGGTGTAAACTGTCAATAATGTGGTTTATCAAGTGAATGGTGATGTTAACAATCTTGAAAGCCGTATTATATAGTTGGGATAGAGATTTAATGAAATAGGGAGAATTATGAAGAATAAAGGTATAAAAAGCTAAATAATTATCTCTAGAGTAGTGACACTTGCTATATATTGCTATATCTTCAGTTGCCACATCCACTTGCCTGCGCTATTATATAGTGGTTAGCACTCTCATGGTCAGAGTGCTAATTCTTTGGGTTTATAGTTAGTAAATTGAGGAAGGAGGACTGAAAATGGTGGTTAAACTTCAACCACTAGCTGACCGGGTAATAGTTAAGCCCATGAAACAGGAGGAGGTTACCAAAGGAGGGATTGTTCTGCCTGATACCGCTAAGGAGAAACCCCAGGAGGGGGAGGTTATAGCTGTTGGTCCAGGCAGGTTATCCGAGGATGGGAAGCGGATAGCTATGGATGTTAAGGTGGGTGATAAGGTGCTTTATTCTAAGTACGGAGGCACCGAAATTAAAATTGAGGGTGAGGAAATAGTGATTTTGCGTGAGAGCGACATTCTGGCTAAGAAAACTAAGCCCGGGGGAGGGGCTAAAACTAGTAAACAGTAAATATAAAGAAAGGAGTAACTAAGGAGGAAAAGAATGGCTAATAAGCAGATTATATTTCGTGAGGAAGCAAGGCACGCCTTGAAGAGAGGGATAGATTCGCTGGCTGATGCGGTCAAGGTAACTTTGGGGCCTCGGGGACGGTGTGTAGTTTTAGATAAGAAATGGGGTCCACCGACAGTGATTGATGATGGGGTTACCATTGCCAGGGATATTGACCTTCCTGACCCCTTTGAGAATTTGGGGGCTCAGATGGTTAAGGAGGCAGCCACCAAGACTAATGATGCTTGTGGTGATGGTACTACTACCTCCACTGTGTTAGCTCATGCTATTATCTCTGAGGGCTTTAAGAATATAGCTGCTGGCGCCGATGCTATGGGGCTGAAGAGAGGTATTGAGAAGGCAACAACAGCTATAATTAGTGAGCTTAGACGAGTGTGCAAGGAGGTAAAAGACAAGGAGCAGATTGCTCAAGTAGGCACTATTACGGCGAAAGACAAAGATATTGGCGGCTTAATTGCCGACGTGATGGAGAAGGTGGGTAAGGACGGGGTTATCACAGTTGAGGAATCTAAGGGCATAAAGTATGAAACAGAGTTTGTAGAGGGAATGCAATTTGACCGCGGTTATATAAGCCCCTATTTCATAACCAATCCCGAACGTATGGAATCGGTGATAGATGACCCCTATATACTTATCTGCAATCAGAAAATCGCAGCTGTGACTGAGCTTTTACCGGCTCTGGAGAAAATACTCCAGGTGTCAAAGAACCTACTCATTGTCGCCGAGGAGGTAGAAGGTGAAGCCTTAGCTACCCTGGTAGTTAATAAGCTACGGGGCACCCTGAATATTCTAGCAGTTAGGGCTCCTGGTTACGGGGATAGGCGTAAGGCAATGCTGGATGATATGGCAGTTCTTACCGGCGGCAAGGTGATCTCGGAAGAGTTGGGACGTAAGCTAGACTCGGTTACTGTGGAAGACTTGGGTCGAGCTCGCCGGGTAACCGCTGATAAGGATAACACTACCGTTGTTGAAGGTAAGGGCTCAGAGGACGAGATTAAGGCGAGAATCAAGATGATTAAGACTCAAATAGAAGAGAGTGAATCCGATTTTGACCGGGAGAAATACCAGCAAAGAGTAGCCAAACTAGTAGGTGGGGTAGCTGTAATCAAGGTGGGAGCGGCTACTGAAGTCGAGCTTAAAGAGAGGAAACACCGGGTTGAAGATGCGCTATCGGCTACTCGAGCAGCGATAGAAGAGGGTATTCTGCCCGGTGGTGGTGTTGCCTTACTCAGGGCTACTTCAGTTCTGGATAAGTTAAAAGTTAGCGGGGATGAAGCCACTGGGGTTAATATTGTCGGGAAGGCTGTAGAGGAGCCCATTCGCTGGATTGCTATTAATGCTGGTCAGGACGGTTCAGTGATAGCCGATGCAGTTAAGAAGAGCCCACCTGGAATCGGTTACGACGCTGAGAATTATGAATTTGGTGATATGATAAAGAAGGGAATTATTGACCCAACCAAAGTGGTAAGGTCTGCTCTGGAAAATGCAGCTAGTATTGCCAACATGTTCCTAATTACTCAGGCGCTAGTTAGCGAAATCCCAGAGAAGGAGAGGATGCCAGCTGGCCCGGGTATGAGTATGCAAGAGCAGGCAGGTCTTCCAGGACAGTTTTAGTAACCCTCGCCTCGGTAAACGGCATAAAAATAGCCGTGGTCTTTAAGGCTGCGGCTTTTTTTATTGCCCAAGGATAGAAGGGGAATAAAGGGGAATGGGGTTACTAAATAAGAACCTAAAGCTGGTGAGTTAAACTAAACTATCTACAGCTTTAAAAGTGTCTCCAGGAGCTCGTGATTGGTAACAGGACCAACTACTGCCAATCGGAGCCGACTGCCTACCAATAGCTCTTGGGCTAGCTGCTTAAGCTCTTCAGCAGTAATGGCATCAATAATGGATGTTACTTGGTCAACACTAAGAATGCGTCCGGTGAGAATCTCTTGTCCTCCCATCCAACTGGCAACGGTGCGGCTATCCTCCATTCTTAATAGCATGCGTCCTTTAGATAATTCCTTTGCTTTGGACAGTTCAGATTCAGGGATTACTTCCTTGAGTCGAGATAGTTGCTCCAGGATAGCCGTGATGGTGGCTGGCAGGTTTTTAGGTTCCACACCAGCATAAACAGTAGCCGAGCCTGAGTCAAGGAAGTGTGAGACATAGCTATATATACTATAGGCAAGTCCTAGCTTATCACGAATTTCAGTAAATAAGCGGCTGCTCATACCCTCGCCGAGGATAACATTAAGCAGGTTAAGAGTGAAGCGTTTAGGGTGGTGGAGAGATAAACCGGGTAATGCCAGACACAGGTGGGTTTGTTCAGTGTCTCTTGTCTCAATAAGTAGTCGACGAGTCTGTTGTTCCTCATAAGCCAGATATCCGAAGCCAGACCGCCGGTTATCCCAGTTACCCAAGGCTTGGCTAACAGTGGTTACCACCTCCTGGTGCTGGATGTCTCCAGCAATGGTAATTACTGCGTTATCAGGTGTATATTGACCTGCCCGGTAATCAAGCATCATATCCCTAGTAATGGCAGCAACTGATTCCTTGCTACCAGCTATATCACGTCCCAGAGGATGATTGTACCATAGAAGCTCATCAATGAGCATATCAACTCGCTGTATCGGTGAATCCTTACTCATATGAATCTCTTCAATGATGACCTGGCGCTCTCGTTCAATATCCTGAGGGTCAAACTTGGAGTGAACCAGCATATCCACCAGCACATCCAGAGCGAGGGGGAAGTGGGACTGAGCTACCTTACACCAATAGACAGTTAGTTCTTTATCGGTGCCCCCGTTAAGGATTCCACCGACACCTTCTATGGTTTCAGAGATTTCTCTGGAGGTTGGTCGCTTTAGCGTGCCTTTAAAGAGTAGGTGCTCAATAAAGTGGGAGATACCTGCCTGGGCTTCAGTCTCATATCGGGAACCGACTCCGATAAAGATGCAGATGGATACCGAGCGAGTATGAGGCATAGTGGCAGTGATAATTCGCAGTCCATTATCCAAGGTAGTCTTTTGATACAATAATTCACCTCTCTAAATATAAGAATATTCCAACGGTATTCCTAATTAAGGTCAATTTAAGAGTAGTCCGGAGGGGTTTTGCCCCTCTTTTTATTCTCTCTCCCTCATGACAGGGATATATATTCCTATCATGAAAAGTGGAGGTCACTTTGGGAAGTGCCCTCCACTGATCGGTCTATTATATCTCGAGCCCAACTCACTTGCGGTGTTCACCACCGCATGAGGTCTCTCTTTCACGAGACTGACCTCTAACTCACTCTACCGAGCCGAGTTCGAGTTCCATCTG
This sequence comes from Dehalococcoidia bacterium, assembly GCA_011191875.1. GTDB lineage: Bacteria > Chloroflexota > Dehalococcoidia > Dehalococcoidales > W498 > W498. The sequence goes on from DUFC01000031.1 coordinate 25,194, forward strand.
CCCCGCCTTCCGGCAGGGCATCTACTGTCCACCTGCCACACTCCGAACATTGCATGAATCCTCATTACGCATCTCCCGGAGTTAGATTCAATTGCTACAGGTGATTCCTTCATACTAATTTAACCACAGTTTGCTTTAATTGTCAAGTTTTAGTTCTGGCATCACTAACCCAACGCGCTTTGTTATTTTATTCATAATCCTTGAAAGCCACAACCAGTACCTCAAATTGACTTCGCTGCTGGGCACTGGTAACATTGGGGAAATGGTGCCTAAACTTTCTCTGTTTCCACTAACTGCTGGAGTGAATGACCAAGGTCATCTCATAATTGGTGGCTGCGATACTGTGGAGCTAGCCACTGAGTTTGGTACGCCGCTATACCTCTTTGATGAGTTTAGCTTGCGCAGTAAATGCACCGAGTTCAGAGAGGAGTTCGGTCAGCGCCATACTGATACTACAGTTATTTACGCCTGTAAAGCTTTTTTAAATCAGGCTCTGGCACTCATCTTAAACGAGGAGGGTCTGGGACTGGATGTAGTCTCTACTGGGGAGCTTACTATTGCTCAGTCGGTTGGTTTCCCTCTAGATAGGGTCTATTTCCACGGTAATAATAAATCAGCCGAGGAAATCAGGCTAGCCCTGGAGTGGCATATTGGTCGCATCGTGGTTGACAATGGGCACGAGCTTAAAATGCTAGGTGAAGTGGCTGGGGAGCAGGGGTATATACCTGATATATTGCTCAGGATATCTCCCGGTGTAGACCCTCATACTCATAAGTATATTGCTACCGGCGTTGTTGATAGTAAGTTTGGTTTCCCTTTAGCTAGTGCAGAGGAGGCGGTGGCTCAAGCTATGTCAACGCCCAGTCTGAATCTGGTAGGATTAGACTTCCATCTGGGCTCTCTTATCTTTGAGACAGAGCCATACCAGCAAGCTATTGAGTTTATACTCAACTTGGCGGCGAAAATGAAGCAGAAATATGGCTTTGAACTCAAGGAACTAAATATTGGCGGAGGCTTTGCCATTCAGTATACCCTGGATTCTCCAGCGCCACCGGTATCTATCTATGCTGAGGCGATAACAGCTAAGATTATAAGTAGATGCCGGGAGCTAAAGCTGACATTGCCAAGGCTTATTGTTGAGCCGGGAAGGGCAGTAATAGGACAGGCTGGGGTAGCCCTATATAAGGTAGGGGTGGTTAAAGACATAACCGGTGTCAGGTGCTATGTTTCAGTGGATGGCGGCATGGCTGATAATATCCGCCCTGCTCTTTATGGAGCTAAATATGAGGCAGTGGTGGCTAATAAGGTGTTAGAAGAAGCAGCAGGCAAGGTTACTATTGCTGGTAAGTTTTGTGAGTCTGGTGATATATTAGTAAAAGATATTAATCTGCCCCCGGTTTCAGCCGGTGATTTTATAGCTATACCTGACTGTGGCGCATATTGCTTACCACAGGCAACTAATTATAACGCCTCACTTAAACCGGCTGTAGTTCTAGTCAAGGATGGTAAGGCACGTCTTATTCGGCGCCGCGAGACCTTTGATGACCTAACCAAATGTGATTTAATTTGAGGAGACTTTGGATGTGGCAGGTAGTTGGGCAACATAGGGTTGTATCCTTACTCCAGCGCAGTCTGGAGAAAGGGGTTGCGGCTCACGCCTATCTTTTGGTTGGTCCACCTCATGTGGGTAAGATGACCCTGGCTTCAAATCTAGCGCAGGCGTTGAACTGTGAGGCAGAAGAACCCCCCTGCAGTGAGTGTGCTTCATGTCAAAAAATAGCTTTGGGAAAACACGCTGATGTCCAGATTATAGGTTTGACCCAAAATAGGGATTCAGCCGAGGCTAAGCCCCAGGTAGAGATTAGCATTGACCAGATTAGACAAATGCAGCACTCGGCTAGTTTGCCCCCCTTTGAAGGCAGATATAAGGTATTTATTATAGATAAGGCTGAGCGATTATCAACCGAAGCGGCTAACTGCCTGCTTAAAGCTTTAGAAGAGCCTGTAGACAAGGTAATCTTTATCCTGCTAACTACCAGTGACAGGCTCCTACCAGCCACTGTAGTCTCTCGTTGCCAACGGCTGGAGTTATCCCCTATGGCAGCTACCGAGGTAGAGGCTGCCCTTAATAGTAGCTGGGGTATTGAGCCACAAAAAGCTAAGCTTCTGGCTAGGCTTTGCCACGGCTGCCCGGGTTGGGCAGTATCGGCTGCCCTTGATGATGATTTGCTCAAGCTTCGTGCCAAGAGACTAGATAGATTGTTTGATATTACTGATGCTGATTATGAGGAGCGTTTTGCTTATGCTGCTCAGTTGGCAACTCAGTTCAGCCAAACTAGGGGATCGGTTGAGGAGGAACTAGATTTGTGGCTTGACTCGTGGCGTGACCTATTATTAGTTAAGGCAGAGTGTAGTGATATTATTACCAATGTTGATCGTTTAGCCAGGCTGATTGAGGTGGCTAGGAGTTATAGTCTAACTCAAATAAAGGCTGTTATTAGTAGCCTTCAGGCGGCTGGAGAGCAGCTTAGACAGAATGCCAATCCACGGCTAGTGCTGGAGGTGCTGATGCTTAATATACCTAGGAGGTGTATTTAAATAAAGCATGGCTGAGATTGTTGGTATCCGTTTCAAACGAGCCGGTAAAGTATATTACTTCGACCCGGCAGGTATTACCCTTGAGGCAAATGACTATGTAGTAGTCAAGACAAGTCGTGGTCTGGAGTTGGGGCGAGTAGTTATTTCCCCCAAGCAGGTATTAGCTAACGAGGTAACCACGCCGTTGAAGTCGATACTGCGTAAGGCAGAAGCCGAGGATATTAAGCATGCCCAGGAATTTGAGAGTAAGGAACAGGAGGCTTTAGCTGAATGTGGTAAGCTGATTGCCAAACTAGATCTGTCAATGAAACTACTATCTGCTGAATACAATCTTGATGGTAGCCGCCTTACCTTTCTGTTTAGTGCTGACGAAAGGGTTGATTTCCGTGAGTTGGTTCGTGAGTTAACTAATCGTTTTAAGCTACGGGTGGAACTTAGGCAAGTAGGAGCAAGAGATGAAGCCAAGCTGATAGGCGGCTTTGGTAGGTGTGGGCGTCCTTTATGTTGCATGAGTTTCCTAAGCGAGTTTGCTCCAGTTTCTATCCGAATGGCCAAGGAACAGGATTTACCCCTCAACCCGATGAAGATATCAGGTGTTTGCGGTAGGCTACTATGTTGCTTGGTCTATGAGAGTGAGCAATACCACAATATGAAGGGGAAAATGCCCAAAGAGGGTCAGCAGGTATCTACAGCTATGGGAGTAGCTATAGTAGTCGGGGGTAACCCACTGAAGGAAACGGTGTTGGTTGAACTGGAGAGCAGGGCGACTGTAGAGTTACCGCTCAGTGAGGTTACCGTTGAAGGTGAGCATCTAGATAAGCGACAGAAGGAACGGGGGAAGAGGTAACTATTGAGGGAGGTATTTTTGCCACTCACTCTGGGTTTGTAGGTAGTGGTAGGGGATGTAGAAAGAGCTGTTACCCCGTGGGGGGTTAGGTTGATGGATTAATCTCATCCCAGCTTGTTCTGGAGTTCTGCCCGCCTTATGCCGATTACAGGGTACACAGGCACTAACCACATTTTCCCATGTGTGTTCGCCGCCACGATGCCGGGGAATAACATGGTCTAAGGTAAGTTGCCTAATTTCTTTACCACAATACTGGCAGGTATATTGGTCACGATTAAAAACCTCAAGCCGAGTTAGCTTTCTCTCATGGCGAGGGCGCTTAATCATATAAGCCAATCGGATCACTGAAGGGAGAAGAAAAACATCATTGGCTGAGTGGATAAATCCTGAACCATTCTCCAATATCTCAGCCTTACCGTGATAGAGTAACACTATTGCTCGCCGGGCTCGACATATATTAAGCGGCTCATAGTTCTGATTTAGCACTAGGACGGGGAGATTTACCATATCTAAGACTTCTCTCTATACGAAGATTAGCTTATTCTACTAAAAACCCCCTGGCTATGCAAGTTTGATTTGGTTACCGTTGATAAACGGCTTCGGTGGGGATTTCGTAGCTTCAGCGTTCTTTTCTAGTACGGCGAGACATCTTTTTGGGGCTAGCCCGTCTATCGCTCCGGTAGTCAGGAGCAATGATAGCAAATACCAGGCTGATCTTAGGGTCTACTAGTCGGGAGCTGACGCGACTCTCAATCTCATCCAGTGAGCAGCAGGTGGTAATTACCGTCGCCAGCCGGGCATTATAGCGGTAGTTTATAACCTGGTAAAGCTTTTCCTGTGCCCAGGGTGTGGTTGACTGCTCACCGAAGTCATCCAGGATAAGCAGTGGTGTATTCTTTACTTCTTCAAAGAGTTGGTCATAGGATACCTTGCTTTCAGGGCTAAAAGTATAACGGAGGTGGTCAAGTAAATCAGGCACTACTACGAATAAAACCGTCTTACCGGCTTGAAGGCGGTAATTAGCGATAGCTGCTGCCAGATGGGTTTTACCACAGCCGTTAACACCTTCGAACACTACCCAACCGTCGGGAGATTGGGCGAAGTTAACGGCTAAGTCAAAGGCCATTTCCAGGTTCTGACGTTGCTCTGGCAGCAGATTAACCCGTTTCAAGTCAAAATTGGCAAATGTCATAGTGCTGTGTAGTTTTGCCAGACCGCTATACCGCTGTAAACGAGCTTGGCGCTCCTTTTCTATTTCTTCCCGGACGCAGCGGCAGGCAATAACCTGACCATAATCCGGCTTCCCTGAGGCTAGAAGAGGATGAACAAACCCCGTCCCTTTGCAGATGGGACAGTTCGAGCTTGGTGAGGTATCTTCTAGCTCTTCAGCGCCTGACCATGTGCCCATACTCGCCTTTAAAGTATCTGTCTGGGCTTGTCTTCTGTGTAGAATCTCTCCTATATGTTCCATTGTTCTTACCTTCTGATGACCAACGCTCTAGAATCTTAGCAATATATCTCCAGTTTCGCTTATTAAGAGAGACCGCCTCTTTGATAGCATCCTTAATCCAAGTTACGGGATAGAGTTTCTCCGCCTCGCGAAGTTCATCGGCAATCATGGGGGTTAGCATACCGATGTTCTCTTCGTAAATGGTGAATATATCAGGTTGCTCTTCAGGCTCAATACAGGTCTGTCCCTCCGCTTTCACCCCAGGGAGGTGAAGCTCACCATTTTGAATCTTAGTCACAACCCGTCTATCGGACTCAGTATTGAGGAAGTAAACATCCTCGGCCACTCCATCTCTATCTAATACTAAGTGAAGGATTGTTCCCCGTTTGACAGCCATATCCAGAGCGTCGCCCAGTGCCGTATCAGGTGACTTTACGCCCTCCCTGAGGCTAGTCATCAGGCTTCTATTACCTAACAACTCTCGACAAGTAGTGAAACGGGGATAGCCCCGCTTGCGGTAAAGTGTCTCAAAAATGTGGAGGGTTAATTTTAGCTCAGTAACATCACTGATTTGCGGCAATAGTGCGCTGAAGAAAAGATTGGGTAGGGGGGTAAACTGCATCTTGGCTGGGAAACCCTTAAACTGCTCCATAGTCAACTTACTCTTCTTCAACCTGATATCCTCGAACTTAGCTATCGGAATGTGAGCTGAAGTTTAAATGCTTCATAATAGACTTGGCTCTTCACGGGTAATATTGTCGAACTTAGCCAGGTTGTGCATAAAGCGCAATTTTACTTGACCTGTAGGTCCGTTGCGGTGCTTGGCAATTATGATATCAGCAACCTGGCGTGGATAGTCTCTATCAGGATGCTGGTTTTGCCATTCCTCTTCAGTATAGTAGTATTCATCACGGTAGATAAATAGGACTATATCAGCATCCTGTTCAATAGTGCCGCTTTCACGCAGGTCAGAGAGTTGGGGTATGTGTGAAGCTCGCCACTCCACCGCCCGGCTGAGCTGTGATACGGCTAATACAGACACATTAAGCTCACGAGCTAACGCCTTAAGTGAACGGGAGATAAAGCTAATCTCCTGAACCCTGCCTTCTCCCCTTCCATCCCCCTGCATCAGTTGCAGGTAGTCGACGATAATAAGATTGATGCCATGCTCATAATGGAGACGGCGGGCTTTACTTCGCATCTCTACTACTCGGAGTTGGGGAGAATCATCAATATAGATTGGTACTTCGGAGAGGCGACCGGTGGCATCCATAATCCGTCTCTCCTCCTCTTCATTGGGAAGACCAAGACGAAGCCGCCTTGAATTGACCCCAGATTCACTAGCCAGCATGCGTAGCACCAGTGCCTCTCGTGCCATCTCCAGGCTGAATAGAGCCACGCAAGCCCCTTGCTCTACAGCGGCATTTCTGGCGATACTAAGGGCTAGGCTTGTTTTACCCATACTGGGTCTACCAGCAACGATAATCAGGTCAGAGCGCTGAAAGCCGCCTAAGAACTCATCTAGACCAGTGAAATCAGATAACACATAGGGGATTGGCTCAACGTAGCCTTCTACCTCAGCACCGGGGGCAGGAGCAGCAGTTTCAAAGTACTTGTCTAGCACCTGGCGGATGTGGATAAAGTCTCGTGGGCTCTGCCCATGACGGAGCCTAAATAGCACATCCTCAGCTCTACTAAGACTGGCATCAACATCCGGGTCAGCCTGATAACCTATTACCGCAATTTGATTAGCGGCGGTAATCAGACGGCGCATTACCGATAGGCGATAAACGATTTTAGCATAGTGCTCAATATCAAGAGAGGTAGGGCAATTGGATATTAGGTGGCTTAAAAAGGCAGCACCACCACACGCCTCTAGTTTTCCTTGTCGAGCTAGCTCCTGAGCTACTGTGATCTGGTTTATCGCCTCATCGTGCTGGTAAAGCGATAGGCATACTCTATATATCTGTTGACTTTGTTCATGATAGAAGTCTTCCTTCTCAAGAAAGGTAGCAATTTTATATATAGCTGTGCCATCTATCAATAGTGAGCCGATAACTGCTTGCTCAGCATCAATATCATGGGGTGGCAATTTTTCGCCATACACTTTAGTCTGTTTCCTTTTCGGCGACAGTAACTTTAATTTTAGGTATTATATCCTTAGCCAATCTGATGGCTACCTCGTAGCCACCGAGTTGACGAATAGGCTCAGCTAACTCTACCTTCCTCTTGTCAACAACTAATCCAGTGGTGTTGTTTAGCTCAGAAGCAATATCGGCACTGGTGATTGAGCCATGGAGGCGGTCTTTAGCTCCAGCATGAGCTTTCAGGATAATCTCTTTGCCTTCTAGCTGCTGAGCTAGTTCAACTAATTCAGCCTGGGTATTAGCTTGACTCTGGGCTTTCATTTTGAACTGTGTGATGCTAGCTGGAGACTTAGCTAACAAGGCTAACTTTTTGGGGATAAGAAAGTTTCTACCATAGCCATCAGCTACTTCTTTTATCTCACCGGCTTTAGCCACATTGGACACATCTTGCATAAAAATGACTTTCATAATTTTCCCTCTTAATAATTATACTTCATCTAGTAGTGAAGTGGAAGGTTATCAGGAAAGAAACTTTTCGGTATAGATAGCAGCGGTAGCGCCATCACCGGCAGCAGTTATTGCTTGTCTCGCAGAGTTGCTGCGTACATCACCAGCAGCAAAAATACCAGGTATCTCAGTCTCCATCTTGTCATTGGTAATAATATGACCAGCAGTGTCCAAAGGCAAAATGCCCTTAAGATAGTCGGTGTTAGGTTTGAGCCCGATAGATATGAAGACTCCAGCTACCTCCAGAGTAGATTTTTCTCCCGTTTTCACCTCACGGAGCTTGATTCTTTTAACCAAATCTTCACCCTCAATTTCGTCAACTATAGCATTCCACAAGAATTGAATTTTAGGCTCAGAGAGAGCCTTTTCTTGCAGAATACGGCCGGCGCGGAGTTGGTCACGACGGTGTATCACGGTGACCTTAGAGGCAAACTTGGCAAGATGAAGGGCTTCAGTAATAGCAGCATCGCCACCACCCACTACAGCTACTGACAACTCTCTGAAGAAGGTTGCATCACAGGTAGCGCAGTAGGAGACCCCCCTCCCTATAAATTTCTCTTCTCCAGGTATGCTCAACTTGCGTCGTTCTGAGCCGCCGGCTATAATCGCTGCTTTCGCCATGAAGTTGCCTTCGGTCGTCTTCACCTCTTTTTGCTTCTCTCGGAGTTCAATGCCAGTAGCCTCAGCGATAATAGTATTTAGTCCATATTTTATTGCCTGCTGGTACATTAACTGTCCCAGTTCAAAGCCGCTAATGCCATCAGGAAAACCGGGATAATTCTCTACCAGTTCGGCACTTACTATCTGACCACCGACCAGCCCTCCTTCTACCAGCAGGCTATTTAGCCCGGCTCTTGAGGTGTAAAGTCCAGCGGTAAGTCCAGCCGGACCGCCACCAATAATAATTACCTCATAATTATTGTCTACCAACCCACCCCCTTTATCCCCCTTCCTTTTGTAAGGGAGGGGAAATTGGTTTTATAAAAGAGGATTTTTACCCCATTAAAAACTGTATTTTAAATACCCAGAAAAATCTCTGATTTTTCTGGGAACCCAATTTATAGGGACCCCTATAATTCACCTTTATTTGACTCTCCCTACTTAAGGGCATCATCTATAATTTGTTTCAGGTCTTGTTTACGTTTAGCGCCAACTACATTGGTGATAAGTTTCCCATTCCTGAAAATAAGCAAGCTAGGAATAGCCATTATGCTATATTTGACAGCACTTTTTAGGTTCTGGTCAACATCTACCCTGACAATATTCATTCTACCGCTAAATTCTTCAGCCAACTCATCTAGTATTGGGGCAATCATAAGGCACGGTTGGCACCACGGTGCCCAGAAGTCTACCAGCACCGGTATCTCTGATTGTAGCACAATTTGGTCAAATTCATCGTCATTTACTGCAAGTGGTTCACTCATAGCTTTCCTCCTTAATTCTCTGTAAGATGTCTCGTTCTACTACCTGTTTGGCTAAACCAATGGCATTCTTAATAGCCCTGGCTTGGCTACGACCATGAGCTATAATAACATTTCCATTCACCCCTAGCAGGCATGACCCACCATATTCTCTATAGTCCATCCTTTTAACCAAGGAACCTAATCCTACATCATAGAGTAAGGTGCGCCCCTGGTGGTGATAAGCACTGGAAATAAGCTGCCCTACTCGCCGCAGATTCATAAAGGCGTCGCCCAGTCCTTCAAGAGTCTTGAGCACTATATTGCCAGTGAAGCCGTCAGTAACGATGATATCGGCTGCCCTTTTTGAGATGTCTTGTCCTTCTATATTGCCGATAAAGTTTAAATTGGTCTTCTTGAGAATCTGATGGCTTTCCTGAGTTAGACGGTTGCCCTTGGTTTCCTCTTCGCCATTGCTAAGTAAGCCAACCCGCGGTGAGCTGATGCCGAGAATCTCTTTAATGTAGATGGTACCCAATTGGGCAAATTGAACTAGAAAACTTGGTCGGCAATCAGCATTGGCACCGGCATCAATAAGAAGAATGGGAGCAGCGGCGTCGATGTGAAGGAGACTGCCTACGGCAGGGCGTTGGATACCCTTTGCTGTCCCTAGATTGAGAAGGGCGGCTCCGACTACCGCTCCGCTACTGCCGGCAGAGACAAAGGCTGAGGCAGTGCCATTCTTTAACATATCAATACCAACTATTATTGAAGAATCTGGTTTATTGCGGATAGCTTTGAGCGGTGACTCACCAAGCTCAATGCTCTGGCTAGCCTCGACGATGGTGATGCCAGGTTTGTTTAAATGGCGACCTACCAGCACACGGAGTATTGATTTCCTGCCTACCAGAGCAATATCTACTTTATATTCTTGAGCTGCTTTTATGGCTCCCTTAACTATTTCGTGGGGAGCATACTCTCCACCGGCGGCATCAACAGCAATTATCATCTACTTCCTCGGTTAAAGTTTTTAACTGCTAGAACCTCTCTCCCATCGGTCACACCGACCTCCCCAACGGGCAAGAACCCGACCATTAAGCGAAAGCTGGGCTATCTCACATAGGTTAGGACAGGCTTCGCATTCGAAAGAGGAGGTATAGTACTTTATTTCACTTACGCCAAATCCCTTGAATTTGCTTCCGTTGTCGCTATTCAGTATCTCTTCGTGTACCAGTAAGGCGGCTCCGATTGCCCCCATAATCTCATGGTGGGGTGGAACAATGACTTCGGCATTAAGCTCTTCCTGGAGCGCCTTCACTATAGCCTGGTTAAAGGCAACCCCACCCTGAAATACTACTGGCGGTTTAATATCCTTGCCTAAACCAACATTATTAAAGTAGTTGCGCACTAGTGCTTGGCACAGCCCGTAGAGAATATCCTCAGTCCGATGCCCCATTTGTTGTTTGTGAATCATGTCTGATTCAGCAAAAACGGTGCATCGTCCAGCAATGCGCACTGGGGTGTCACTAGCTAATGCCCTTCGGCTGAACTCCTCAATGCTCACATTAAGGCGTAATGCTTGATGGTCAAGAAAACTACCGGTTCCGGCAGCGCATACCGTGTTCATACCAAAGTCAGTTACTACCCCGTCTCTAACAATGATAATTTTACTGTCTTGCCCACCAATTTCAATAATGGTCTGCACTTCAGGTAGATATTGCAGAGTAGCCACAGCATGGCTAGTAATCTCATTCTTAACTAAATCGGCGCCAACGATAACTCCAGCCAAGTAGCGGGCACTACCAGTGGTAGCCACACCACAAATGTTAACATCCTCAGGCAATTGCTGTTTGATTTGCGTTAGCCCTTGCTGCACCATTTCAATGGGCTTGCCTTCCGTTAACAGGTAAAGGTTAGTAATAAGCTTATCATATTCATCCAGCACAGCCAATTTAGTAGTTACTGAGCCAACATCAATGCCCAAATAAGCTTCCATAAACTCTCCTTAGCTGATGCTCACTTATTATTGCACTTTCTCCGCCTGCATTCCAGCAGGTCAACAAATGCCTCCAGTCGGGTCAACACACCTGCTTTAGCTATTTGCTCATCACAGAGTATGGTTAACACTGGGATATTTTCTTTGGTTGATGGCATGATGTTTTGAGCTGTTATTTCAGGCATACAGGTGAAAGGGGCTAGATGTACTAAACCGTCGTACTCCTTAGCGTGGAGCACCTTTTCCCCCACCGATTCCCAGCCATCGCCACCAATATCCCGCTTGAGGTAGGGTAGAGCTGCCTTGTGGATTCTGTCTTTCTCATTCATACCGAGGGGATTGAGAAACAGGCTGAATTTAGTCCACTCTGAGATGAAGGTCATCCGTCTTACCTCCACCCCCAGCTTGCCCAACTCGCTCTCCACATCTAGATTGGAGAATGGCTCCAGAACCACATAAAACTCCCCGGTAATGCCCACTATCAGTGGTTGAGCCTGATTATCCTTAGTTACCTGGTTGAGCTGGTCTATGTAGTCGGTTTGCACCCTCTTTAGGGTAGCATAATCGTCTGCCTTATCTATAGCCTTGATTGCTTTGGCAAATAACCAATTAGCTTTCCCCTTTATTCGCTCTATAGGGCGCACCTTTTGAACTACCCTCTCTATCTTATCCAGGGCATTTAGTTTAGCCAAACCAAAACGAAAGGCTGATATAATTCTAGACCAAGGAGCATAATTTGACAAACGCTTAATTACTTTAAGTAAGCCGAATAGCTTCTGCTCAGAAACCCCTAACTGGACCATTTCACAATTATATCCCAGGTCACGAATAATTTGTTCCTGTATTTTAGCGTAGTAGCCCAAGCGGCAGATACCATAGCCACCGGCCATAAGCAGGGTATCTGCTCCTAACTCAGCAGCTTCAATCAAGTTACCCAGGGTCAGTTTGAATGGGATACAAAGCCCTTCGGGAGAGTGTTTGACACCCAGAGATAGGGTGCGTTGACTATTGACTGGCGGTATCACGTAGTCAATATTAAGCCGCTCAAATAGAGCTTTAACAGGTATATATAAGTTGCCCATATGGGGTATGCCTATACGCATGTTTTTACCTGACTCCTTTTCCTTCTGTGTATCATATCAAGGAAGGCTTCTAGCCGGGTAACTATGCCAGCTTCAGCAGTGTGCTCCTCCAGAGTAAGGCTCATAAAAGGAGTAGCCTTTAGCCTACTAGCTTGCTGCCGTACTACATCCATCATCACAGAATCAGGTCCGCAACCAAAGGCTATTATACCAATAACACCATCAGCTCCACTTTGCAAGTAGTGGGCACCAGCTCCCACTACTTCTTCTTCGTATGTCCAATAGGCTCTGCCAACTAATCTGGCTATAGCTGATTGAAGCTCTTCTGTACTGAGCATCTCCGGGGTTAGCACCCTATTATGAGCCTGCTCAAGCCGGTGGATGAGGCGGTGATTTACATGTTCATCATAAAGGAGATAGGGGTGACCAATGACGGCAATGGTGGCTTGGGCCGAAATTAGGTAGCTGGAATTTGCTTCTGCCTCAGCTGTGCCTGATATTCTCTCTATTACCTGTGGCGGTGTTAAGTTACGGCTGGACATTAGCTGGTGGTAATTCAGGTGAGCCTGCCAGGCGGCTTGGCTGGCTCGCCTGACCCTAAGTGGATACCAAGTAAGATGTCGTCCCAGCTGGTAAATGGCTTGATACAGGTTACGCTTCCCTTTATTAATGTCAATATCTATATCTAGAATAGGGGGGGATTCAGGAATAACAGCTCGGGTTAAATCAGGCAAGCCAAGAAACTTGGAGCAATTGTAAACTTTGCTTTCCACACTGCGGATGGCAGGGACAAAAATATAATCGCACTTTCCTACTAGAGCCAGGATGTGCCCCAAAAAGACCTTTACTGGCAAACAGGTATCAGCCACTACTCGCGACGAACCTGATGCCAGCATAACTTGAGTGGTTGGTGGTGAAACCACCACCTCTGCTCCCAATTCCTCAAAGAAGGTCTTCCACATAGGATAGTATTGGTAGTAGAGTAAAGCTCTAGGAATACCTATCCTAATCATTTACTTTGCTCAAACTCCTGCTTAACCTTGATAATAATTTCGGGATTGGTTACCAAGTCAACAACGGTCATAGCTAGAGCCTTAGCGGCATCAACCAGCCCTTGAATACCTGCCTCAGAGGCTGCTGCCTCAGCAAACCGGGGGGAATGGACCAGCACCTCTTCCGGGGCTATAGCCACAAAAGGGTGAATACTAGGTACTAGCTGGCTAACATTACCCATATCGGTGCTACCGAAGGCTTTACTGGGGTCGGAGAGCTCGACCTTGCGCCCCAGGGATTGCATATTTTGAATAAATACTTGAACTAGAGCTAGATTATTACGCAGGGGAGCATAGCGTATGTTTCCCCACCTATATTCCAAGCGGGCACCACTAGCAGTGGCGGCTCCGATAAAGCAATTCAGAACCTTCTGTTTTAGTTCATCAAGATAGCTATCATCCTCGGCACGCACCAGAAAGTTTCCGGCGCTGTGAGCGGGGACGATATTAGCTGCCTCCCCCCCCTCAGTAATAATACCATGGATACGGGCTTTATCCTTAATGTGCTGCCTGAGCGAATTAATGGCGACAAAGGAGTCTAGCATTGCTTCTAGGGCATTAATGCCAGCCTCCGGTCGAGCTGCGGCATGGGCTGCCTTGCCAAAGAATTCGACCTCTAGAGACAGGCAGGCAAGGGCTTGGGTGGTGGCGACATCACATACTCCCGGGTGCACCATCATAGTCATATCTACATTATCAAAGGCTCCTCTGTCAGCCATTATTGCCTTGCCCCCATATAGCTCCTCAGCCGGGGTACCGATGACCAGTATACTACCCCCGAAGCGGTCAATAGCCAGCTTAGAAGCTACACCGGCGCCAACGGCACAAGTAGCTATTAGATTGTGACCGCAGGCATGCCCAAGATTAGGCAGGGCATCATACTCGGCCAGAATAGCAATAGCCGGCTTCCCTTGCCCATAGCTCCCCTTGAAAGCAGTCGGTAACTCACAGATACCCCTTTCTATAGAGAAGCCGCTTTCCTCGAGGTATTGGGTTAACCAAGTGGCTGCCTTGACTTCTTGGAAACCTAGTTCAGGGTTGGAGTGGATTTTTAGGCTTAGCTCACTGAGTTGGTGGCGGCGAGCGTCTATCTCACCAGAGACTTGAGCCTTTAGTTCCTCTGTATCCAAATTCTCTCCATCCTGAGAATAGCTTTCTAATAGCGTTTATTATAGCTTAATGTAACTAGGATTGCTAGGCGTTAACACCCCATCCTCACCGTGAAGCTTGACTCCCTACTCGAAAATGATTAAACTAACAATGGAGGAAAGAAGATGCCGATTTATGAGTATGTTTGTCCTAAATGCAATTTAAAGTTTGAACTGCGATGCTCATTTAGTGAGTCTAGCGAAGAAGCTCCCTGTCCCAATTGCCAAAGTAGTGCCAAACGGGTATTCTCCGCCTTTGGCATCTCATCCGTAAGTGAATACGGACAACACCTGGCTAGAGGTGGCAAGCCCCGTTCTGGTGTTTTTGATAGTAAAAAATGATTTAACTAACAAGAGAGAAGGAAAAATGCCAACTTATGAGTATGTTTGTCCCAAATGCAATCTAAAGTTTGAGCTGAAACGCCCGATTAGTGAGGCTGGCCAGGATGCTGCCTGCCCCCATTGCCACAGTAGTGCTAAACGGGTATTCTCCACCTTATCCATCGTTGTCAAAGATGGATACGGTCTGTCCTTTTCCAGAACCGACAAGCCCGGTTCTGATGGTGTTATAGGTAGTAAAAAGGATTAAACTAACAAGAGAAGATGGGAAATGCCAATATATGAGTATGTCTGTGCCAAATGCAATTTAAGGTTTGAGTTGCGACGTCCGCTTAGTGAGGCTAGCCAGGATTCTACCTGTCCCCAGTGCCATAGCAGGGCTAAGCGGTTATTCTCCACCTTCGCCTCCTTCTCTACAGATAAAAGCGGATTAACCACTCCTATAGCTGGCAGCAATCCATGTGCTAGTTGCAGTGCTACTAGCTGTGATACCTGCAATCCTTAATTGAGGCGGGATATGTCAGCCATCACTACCCCCACACGAACCGGCATTGCTAATCTACCGCTCCACTACGGCAAGGTGCCACCCTGGTTATTTGACAGCATGGTCTAGCTGGCTCGATACATTACCATTGCCATTATCTCTGATTTCAGCTCAGAAAATATACTGAAACGATTATCGCGCCCTTAGCCTGATTTCCGAGCTGGTATATGGGGTTACCCCCAGCTACCATGACCCCGCCCGCTACAGCTTTACCCACGGTGGCAAGGACGGCATCCCCTACCCCATTGACCGCAAAACCTACGACCAGTCAATCGAGTTCCTATCCAAAGCCATCCACAAAACTAAACTCGGAATTAGAGAAAAGAAGGAAGTGTTTAATAGGTTATATAGGTTAAGGAGTTATGGTCAAGCTTTTATAGAAGACCCATTTTCAGCATTCAATTTCATAGAAATCAGTAAATTGAATATTTTCATGTTTTTATAGTCTACTTGTTTTTTTGAGTTCCGTTAGATTTCTTGTGTATCTTGCTGGTAGGAAGGAGACAGACGATTATTTCCAGAAAATTGCTAGTATATAATTTGGGAGGAATAAATGGTACTCTCAACAGTCTTTCTAAGATGTAGCTCTTCTTCTAGTAAACATTAGGTAACCCCCACCCACCCCACCTAAAATTATAGCCAGCCCGGCAGTTATCAGGGCACAAAATACGGTCGCATCATACCAGAAACCCTGGGGGAAGAGCATAATCAAGTAATCCCTGGTCGGGTCAAGCTGCCATAGCTCGTTAGTAAAGCTAATCAGGTGAAACTGCCAGAAGAGCTGGTCAAAACCCAGTATTGTCGCCAACCCCAGAGCCAGCATCAGGGTAAGCGTAATACCACCTCCACCAACCACCCCCCACGCCAGCCGATGCCAATATCTTCTTTTCCGCCACAAGAGGCTAATCACGGCATAAGCCAGAACATAAATCAGTGTCCCCAATAAAACCCAGTAATCCAGCCAAATCAGACCTTTAACATCCTTAAGGTGAGCCACCTCTTTCTCGTTAAATAGCTCAAACAGCTCGCCATTATTGACTACGGTAAGGTTAATATAATCCTCGCCAGAGTTGAAATAGCTAATTAGCCCAGCGGCTGCTTTCTCCAGCTCTGAATCAGCCAAACCAGTGGTCTGGCTGACATTATATTTATCAAAGCCATATTTATACAGCCACAGGCTATTTGCCGCCCAGCCAATGCTTGCCGTCAGCAGCAGTAGAGGCAGACAGAGCATAAACAGCCACTTAGCCGCAATTCCAAGACTTTTCAATTTCATCCCCAATCGCTAGTATCAAGGTTGTTTAATAACCTAATTCTTCCCACCCACCCTAGGTTGTGTTTCGGAGCTTCGCTCCCGCATCCGCTGAAGCTAGTGAGCGAAGCTCCTAGGGGAGGGTAGGTGAGAACAACAAACATCGGCAAACAATTCGGTACCAAGATTTTACACTCTCAGGATTAAAAAGCATAGTATTTATCTACCTCACCTCGTCAGAGACGACTTTGCCCACCTTAGGCAGACTCTGTCGACCCCTTTATCCCCCTCTCCATGATATGGATATATTCCTATCATGAGTGGGAAGAGATTTTAAAGAGGGGCGAAGCCCCTCTCTTACCTACACTCCCCCTTCCCTTGTAAGGGAAGGGGGCTAGGGGAATAGGTTGCTGAGCAGTCCAAAGAAATTTACTGATAGTTACTACACTCTTGCTGTTAGCATACCCCGAAAACTAACCCTGTGTTATAATTAGTCAAAGCCATGTTCACTCACCTTCATGTCCATACTGAATATAGTTTGCTTGACGGCATGTGCCGCATCCCTCAACTGGTTGAACGAGCCAGAGAGATGGGAATGGATAGCCTGGCGATAACCGACCACGGAGTAATGTATGGTGCTATTGAGTTCTACCTGGCAGCCAAGGAAGCAGGCATAAAGCCCATCATCGGCTGCGAGGCTTATGTAGCCCAAAACAGCCACCTCAGCCGTAGTACCAAGGATAAAAATAACTACCACCTTATTCTACTAGCTAAAAATCAGACCGGATACCGGAATCTAATTCAACTCACCACCAAGGCACATCTTGAGGGCTTCTACTATAAGCCAAGGGTGGACAAGGAGCTTCTTGAGCAGTATCACCAAGGTCTTGTCGCCCTATCTGGCTGTGTTCGGGGTGAAGTACCCCAACTTGTTCTGGAAGGACGCCTTGAGGAAGCAAAACAGGCTGCCTTGTGGTATAAGCAAACATTTGGTGATTTCTACTTAGAGATTATGCGACATCATATTCCTGAGCTAGAACAGATAAACCAGCATCTCATCCCTATGAGCAGTGAGCTGGATATACCACTGGTGGCTACTAGTGATGCTCACTATGTTAACCAGGAGGATGCCCCGGCTCATGACCTGCTGCTATGTATCGGAACCAACTCATCTATCTATGATGACAAAAGGATGAAGATGGCTGGCGACTTCTTTTACCTCAAGAGCCCACAGGAGATGGCTGAACTATTCAGCGATATTCCTCAGGCTCTGGAGAGCACCGAGCGCATTGCTGAAATGTGCAACCTCAAGCTTGAGTTTGGGCGCCTCCACCTGCCTGAGATAGAGCTACCTGAAGACAAAACTGCTGACCAGTTCCTGGCTGAACTCTGTCATCAGAGTTTACAGCAACACTACCCTCAGCCTAGCCCAGAAATACAAGAGCGACTCAACCATGAACTGGAGGTAATAAAACAGACCCAATTCGCCAACTACTTCCTTGTTGTCTGGGACATTATCTCCTTTGCCAAGGAGCACAACATTCTGTTCGGGGTTAGAGGTAGTGCTGCTGCCAGCATTGTCCTTCACTGCTTGGGTATCACCGAGGTTGACCCTATTGAAAATAAGCTGGTCTTCGAGCGCTTCCTTAATGTGGAGCGCCAAGAGATGCCAGATATAGATTTGGATTTTCAGGATGACCGCCGTGATGAAATCATCTCTTATGTATCACAGAAATACGGACACGACCATGTCGCCCAGATAATTACCTTCGGCACATTAGGCGCCAGGGCTGCCCTCAGGGATGTGGGGCGAGCCCTGGGTATGCCCTATAGTGATGTTGACCGCATAGCCAGGCTGGTCCCGTTTGCGCCAAGTATGACCCTGGAAAGAGCACTGAGCGAGAATAACGAGCTGCGCAATATCTACTATGATGATGCCACAGTTCACAATCTGGTTGATTCAGCCAAGAGGATAGAAGGTATTGCTCGTCATGCCAGCACTCATGCCGCTGGTGTAGTCATATCCAAAGAGCCTCTCACCAGATATGTCCCGCTACAGCAGGTAAGCAAGGGTAATGGCGAGGCAACGGTTATGACCCAGTTCACTATGGATGATATTGCCCGGATTGGACTACTTAAGTTGGACTTCCTCGGATTGGCTAACCTCACCATTCTGGGCAAAGCCAAGGAGATTATCCTTGATAACCGTAGCATAGATATTGACCTGCACCGTATTCCGATGGATGATGCCAAGACCTTTGAGCTACTCTCCTCAGGAGAAACGGCTGGTGTGTTTCAGTTAGAGGGGGCTGGCATGCGCCGCAATATCAAGGAGCTTAAACCAACCTCCTTCAGCGATATCTCAGCCATGATTGCCCTGTATCGCCCTGGTCCTATGGAGCACATCCCTACCTTCATCAAAGCCAAGCATGGCATTGAGCCCATCCGTTATCCCCACCCAACATTATCAAGCCTCCTTGAGGAAACCTACGGAGTGATTGTGTATCAGGAACAGGTGCTATTTATTGTCCAGGCTCTCGCTGGCTACAGCTTGGGAGAAGCTGACATTTTCCGCAAGGCAATGGGTAAGAAGATTCCTGAGGTTATGAAGAAAGAAAGGCGTAACTTCGTTGCTCGAGCTAAGAAGAACGGATTCTCGGCTGAGGTAGCCGCTGAGGTCTTCGACCTTATTGAGCCTTTCGCCGGCTACGCCTTCAATAAGGCTCATAGTGTAAGTTATGCCCTCATTGCCTATCAAACTGCCTATCTTAAGGCAAACTACCCGGCAGAATATATCACCGCTTTCCTGATTACCAATGCTGGTCAGTCAGAGAAAGTAGCTACTGCGGTTGCCGAATGCCGGCGCTTGGGCATTACCGTGCTGCCACCGGATATAAACCGCAGCCAAGCCAGCTTCTCTATAGAAAGGGAGGCTAAAGGCAACGCTTCAGCCATTCGCTTCGGGCTAACTGCCATTAAGAACATTGGGCTTGGGGCTATAGAGCCTATCATTGCCGAGCGCAATAAGGAAAGCGAATTCAAATCCATAGAAGACCTGTGCCGCAGTGCCGACCTGCGCGGTGTGAACAAGCGAGTGCTAGAAAGCCTGATTAAGGCCGGAGCCCTTGATTCCCTGGGTAGCCGCGGCACTCTACTTCATAACACTAATCGTATCCTATCTCTAGCTCAGCGGGAGCAGCATCTCCGAGAAACAGGGCAGTCTACCATGTTCGACCTGTGGGGTGAGGCAACACCAGCTCCTCTGCCTAGCCTTGACCTTGAGGTAGCCGACATCCCTACCAAGGAGAAGCTAGCCTGGGAGAAGGAGCTATTAGGAGTATACCTCTCTGAGCACCCCTTCAACTCATTTGCCAGTAATATGACATTAGAGACCACCCTATGTGGTCAAATTGATGCCGAGCTGGCAGGGCAGACTGTTATCGTGGCTGGAATGGTAACCTCGGTTCGCCAGCTATTTACCAGAGACAGACACCTTTTTGCCAGCGCCATTTTGGAAGACCTCGATGGTAGTATTGAAGTTATGGTCTGGCCTAATGTCTATGCCAGCACTAAAGAGCTATGGGAGGAAGGTAATATACTACTGGTTGAAGGTAAGGTAAGGCTAAGAGACGACCGAGTGCAGATAAACTGTGATTCTGTGCGCCATTACCAACCACAAGCCACCCAAGGTGAAGAGGTTGTTACCTCTCCACCCGGTAAAGCACCGGTGGTAGTTGAGGAAACCACAACCTACACGGCACCAGTCAAGGTTCACCAACTGGTGATAAGCATCACTCAGACTAATAATGAGGCTAGTGATACAGCCTATCTGCATAAATTGATTGATACCCTTAAAGACTTCCCGGGACAGGATGAAGTAAGCCTGCGTGTTACCAATGAGGAAAAGGTTATCAACCTCAAGTTGTCCAATATCACCACTAATTACTGCTCTGAACTCCACCAGCAGCTGGTAGAGCTGGTAGGAGAAGACGGGCTGGGGCTGGAATCAGCCAATGATATTTGAATAAGTTACACTATTTGCACCTTCACGCTCTGTCTCCAAATTTGTTATTGCCCGCTCCCCAGCATGTTGGTCATTGATATATCGTTACCTTCCAAATGTAATAAAGTAAAAAGGAGCTTATTTATCAACCCCGTTAGATTTCCTAACGGGGTCAACCTCACCCCCTTTATTCCCCCTCTCCTCTCAAGGAGAGGGGGAATAGATTTTAGAGAGGGCGAAGCCCCTCGCTTACCTACACTCCCCCCTTCCCTTAATAAGGGAAAGGGGCCAGGGAGATAGGTTGCTAAGTAGTCTCTTAAGAGGATCGACTCAAAGTAAGACATCCAAAGAGAGAAATAAGCTATCTGCGGTGAGCTATAGAAATAGCTTCGCATATACCTATAATAGTCTAGAAACCTTTGTTCCTTAGTGCTAGAATATGAAAAAAGGGGAACAGCCAAAGATGCCCTCTAACGGCAAACCAGAAGGACATAGAAAAAGATTACGGGAGAAGTTCATTAAGTCAGGTCTGGCTGGCTTCCACGACTATGAAATTGTTGAATTACTCCTGAGCCTGGGCACACCGCGCAAGGATTGCAAACAGCAGGCAAAAGAAGCCATTAAAAAATTTAAAACCCTGCGCGGGGTGCTGGAGGCTCCCCCTGAAGAGCTACAGCAAATAGAAGGCATTGGCTCTCACAGTGCCTTTGGTATCAAGCTGGTGCAGGAAGTAGCCCGGGAGTTTCTTAAAGAGAAAATTATTGATAAGCCCATTTATAAATCCTCCCAGGAGATTTTTGATTATCTCTACCACTCAATGCGAGACCTCAAGAAAGAAGTATTCAAGGTTATGTATCTAAATAGCCAGAACCAGATTATTGAAACAGAAAGCCTCTTTGAAGGAACAATAAATAGCAGCTCCATCTCCCCCCGTGAGGTTATAGAAAGTGCCATTAAATATAACGCCGCCTCGCTGATTTTTATTCATAACCACCCTTCAGGCAACCCTGAGCCCAGCCAGAGTGATAAGGAAATAACTAGAGACTTGGTCTACACCGGAAGCATTATGCGGATTAGGGTCTTAGACCATATTATAATAGGCAATAATAGATACTTTAGCTTCGCCGGGGATGGACTAATTGAGGAATACGAACTGGATTTCCTAAACCTGAAAGTAAGATGAACTTCTGAGGGTAAGCGAAGACTGTGCGTGGCTAAGCTATTTAACCCCAAGCTTTATTGATACCTATAGCCACAGCCGAGCAATAATTGTCTCATTGAGTTAATTTGACCAAACCTCTTGACATTTGTCTCTGGACTATAGTATACATTAAAGGAAAACAATAACCAATTGTCGACAATAATAGACTATAACAGGAAAAACCTAACAAGTGGTTAGCCAAAAGCCAAGAGTACTAGTCATTGATGATGAACAGGTGGTGTGTGATGTTCTCTATGATGAACTAAGTGAGCGGGGCTATTTATGCACTACCGTTCTCAGCGGTGATGACGCTCTGGACAAACTGAGCACCGAGGACTTTCAGGTGGTTTTGTTGGATATCAGGCTACCTGGAATGTCTGGTATGGAATTGTTAAGCAGAATAAGGCCGGAGCATCCCAATACCTCAATAATCATGATAACCGGTGTCTGTAACGCTGATACCATGGTTGAGGCTTTCAGGCTTGGGGCTTTGCATTATGTCATGAAACCACTCGACCTCAACGAATTAAGTGCTACCATACGACTAGCCTTAGAGACCAAAGAAGATTCACTGGAAAGAAAGGACTATTTCGAGGAACTGGTTGCTAAGGTTACCGCCCTGGAAAAGAATAATAAATACACTAGCGGGCATTCACAAAGGGTAGTTGAAATATCAGTTTCGCTAGCTCAGCAGTTAGACTTGCCGCAGAGTGATATTGATAAGATAGAGATAGCCGCGTTAGTCCATGATATCGGCATGATAGGAGTCAGTGAATCCATTCCACTTGTGCAAGGTAAGCTAGACTGGCGGCTGTTTCAGCGTATAGTACACCACTGTAAAGCGGGAGAGCGCATCCTAGCTCATGTTGTGAAAGATAACAAAATCCTGAGCATGGTCAGGCATCATCACGAGCGATATGATGGCGGCGGTTATCCGGATGGCTTATGCGGCGATGCCATACCGCTAGGTGCCAGAATTCTGGCAGTAGCTGAAGCCTACGATGCAATGACGTCCCAACGTCCCCACCGGGCTGCGATGAGTTCTAAAGTAGCTTATGCTGAAATAGAACGCTGCAAGAGCAGCCAATTCGACCCTGAGGTGGCTGATGCCTTTCTTAGAATAAATATAATACCCTCTAAAAGACGGTAGCTATCCGTTTCCCCCAGATATGGTTAAGGAAAGTAAGGAGGTATAAATAATGTCCGATAAGTCAAAAATACTGGTCGTTGACGATGAACAGGTGGTGTGTGATATTCTCCATGACGAACTGAGTGAGCGGGGCTATCTATGCGCTACAGTTCTCAGCGGTGATGACGCTCTCGCCAAACTGAGCAACGGGGACTTTCAGGTAGTTTTGCTGGATATTAGGTTACCTGGAATGTCCGGTATGGAGGTATTACAAGAGATATGGTTAGAGCATGACAATACGGCAACTATTATGATAACTGCCGTTGACGATGTTGATACTGCTGTTGAGGCTATGAAATTGGGGGCTTCAGACTATCTGGTCAAACCATTTGACCTGGATAGAGTAGATGCCAGTATACGCATCGCTTTGGAGACCAAGCCGGCTATTATTAAATCCTCTAATGAAATAGATACTATCGCCTTTGGTGTGGAGGCACGACTTGACTCACTTTTTGGTTATTCAAGGATAGCGACCCAAGAAACCATTGATATTGCCCGGAAGCTTGGTATAGCTGATGGGGAAATTCAAGAGTGGGCAGCGGCCAGAGCAACGCTGTATTCTGATAGGGACAGGGTAATCAAATCCTCACTCAACAAACTTGAGCGCAGTCCGCTTACCCAGAGCATAATGGGTATAACCGAGATACATCTACACTCACTAAAGTCCAACGAGTCCCAGAATTGACGATAAGGAAGGCAATATGTCAGAACTTATGACTGTTAAGGAAGTGGCTACGTATTTGCGGGTCACCAAGAAGACTATATATAGGCTACTTAGACAAGGCAAAATCCCAGCAACCAAAGTAGGACATCAGTGGAGATTTGAGAAAACAACAATTGATGAGTGGTTACATCGCAGCTCAGTAGGAGCCAAGGCAAACATCCTTGTAATTGATGACGAGGAGATGATTCGGTTACTATTTAAGGAGACGTTAGAGGAATTGGGGCACAGAGTGATAACCACCGAGACTGGTTTTAAAGGGTTAGAACTGGTGAAAGAAAAGGATTTTGACCTGGTTTTTATTGACCTTAAAATACCGAGAATGGTTGGTGACGATCTCTTTGGCCGGATAAAAGCTATCAAGCCCAGATTACCGGTAACTATCATAACTGGCTATCCTGATAGTGGCATGATGAAGCGGGCTCTGGCTCAGGGTCCTTTCGGGGTGATGAATAAGCCTTTTAATGAGTCTGACATCGTGGCAGCAGTCAATAACTTTCTGCATATCACTCAGAAGAGGTGAACTCTTAAAAAAGGACGAGAGTTGCATTATGATACCAGACAAAGATAAGACAAAAGAGCAACTCGTAGATGAGATGGCAGTGTTGTGCCAACGAATTGCTGAACTCGAAATATTAGAAACCAAGCGCAAGTGGGCGGAGCAGAGGCTAGAACATCTCAACGCTGTGTTGCGTACCATCCGTAAAGTTAACCAGCTCATTGCCAGGGAAAAGGACCCCGACAGGCTGCTTGAAAGCATCTGCGACAGCTTCATTATAACCCGCGGTTACTATAACATCTGGATTGCTCTGCTCGATGAGTCACAAAGGCTCTTGGTGACTGCTGAAGCCGGTTTGGGTAAAGCTTTCTTGCCAATGGTTAAACGGCTGAAGCGTGGTGAGTTGACCATTTGCGGGCAGAGGGCACTGCTACAATCAGACGTTGTCGTAACCGAAGACCCATTTTCATCCTGTACTGACTGCCCACTGGCGAATAAGTACAGTGGTAGAGGGGCGTTAACTATCCGCTTGGAACACGGCGGAAAGGTCTATGGACTATTATCTGCCTCTATCCCCGCCGCTCTCATCGCAGACGAGGAAGAACAAGCCTTGTTCCAAGAAATCGCCAAGGATATCACTCTCGCCTTGCATGACATAGAATTTGAGGAGGAATACAAGCAAGCGGAGGAGGAAATACAAATCCAAAGAGCACGTTTTGAATCTATATTTGAGCGTTCCCTTGAAGGCATAGTAACTCTCGATATAAATAACAACATCCTAGAGGCAAATACGGGATTTGAGAATATTTTCGGGTATAAGCGTAAAGAAATTATAGGAAAGCGTCTCGATGACCTCATAGTGCCCGAACGCTTTTATTCTACGGAAGCCAAAGAACTCGATAAAATGGCTTTGGATGGAATCCTTAGCAACGAGACAATTAGGAAAAGGAAAGACGGAACAGAAATAAATGTTTCTATGTCTGCGGGACCAATAGAAACAGGTGAAGAGATTGGAGGACTCTTTGTAATTTTCCGTGATATTACCGAGCGGAAGCAGGCAGAGGAGAGAGAGAAGCAGCTACAACAAGAGCTTTATCTGTCCAGCCGGTTAGCCTCTATTGGCGAGTTGTCTGCCGGTGTTGCCCACGAGATAAATAACCCTCTCACCGGTATACTGGGATTTTCTCAACGCCTGTTGAGAAAAAGTACTGACGAGAAAGTCAAGCAGGATTTAGAAAGGATACATAATGAAGCTCTGCGGGCGGCCAAGGTGGTGGAGAATCTCCTTGCCTTTGCCCGTCAGACTAAGCCAATGAGGGAACATTTAGACATAAATGATATTGTGCAAAAGACTCTGGAGCTAAGGGCTTACGAACTAAAAACGGGTAATATTAAAGTTGCATTAGACCTCGCCCCTAGCCTCCCCAAGATAATAGTCGATTCTCATCAGATGCAGGAGGTCTTTTTGAACATCATTCTCAATGCTGAGCAGACTATGACTGAGGCCAGCCGCGGGGGAAAGCTCACTATTAAAACCCAAGAGACGAAAGGCTATATAAGAATTTCGTTTGGCGATGATGGTCCCGGGATTGCAGCCGAACACCTGGACAAGCTCTTCGACCCCTTCTTCACCACCAGAGGGGAAAACGGTGGTACCGGCTTGGGGCTAAGTGTCTGTCATGGTATTGTGGTAGAGCATGGTGGCAAGATGATTGCCAGAAGCAAACCGGGAAGAGGAGCCACTTTCTTTGTTGAATTGCCCACTGCAACTGAAGAGATAGACGAGAGCAAGATTATATACAGACAGCCCGTCCGCGGGAGTAAATAAGTACATCCACCTTTCCTTGTCATTGCAGTGAGCCGAAGCCCTGAGTGTAGCGAAGGGGAAGCGAAGCAATGTCATGGTTGTCCCCCTCCTCCGGGATTGCTTGGTCGTCCTTCCGCTGAAGGACCCCTCACAAAGACAAGAGGAAGAAGCTTCTCACAAGGACGAAAAGGAATGTCATTGCTCCTTCAAAGAAGGACTCGGTAGAAGGACGTGGCAATCTCTCACAGTTTAGGCTTCTAGATTAAGAAGATAGCTTTTCCATTCTAGTCCCCCACTGTAGCCACCGAACTTACCATCGGTAGTTATTACCCGATGACAGGGGATAACGATAGGTAGAGGATTTCTGGCTAGAGCCTGCCCCACCGCCCGTACTGCCTCTGGTCTATTAATCTGCCCAGCCACCCAGACATAACTTCTGGTCTCACCGTAAGGGATGAGCCTGGTTACTTCCCATACCTCACGCTGAAAGGCAGTAGCCCCTGACAGGTCAAGCTCGTCTGGAAAGGTTATCCTATGACCATCAAAGTAAATCCTGAGGCGCTGGACCAGGTCATCAAACAAGTACGGAGCCCAGGTGGCACAGTTTACGCTGTCACCTAATAGTTGATGCACTGCTTGAGCTGAGCGCTGGGGCAGGGTGGTACGCAGTAGCCCCCTTGCCGAGCCTAACATGCCTACCCAACCTATATCAGTATCAAAGGCGGTGTATTTTAACTCCCCAGTCACAGTATTACCCTAGCTCAGGCTCAATCAGACCGTAGTTGCCATCCTTTCGTCGGTATAACAGATTAAGTTCTTCAGTATCAGCATTAAGGAACAGGAAGAAATCATGACCCAAAAGCTCCATCTGGTCTATGGCTTTAGCCATTGACATTGGCTTAACGGCAAAACGCTTAACCTTCACTATATCTTGGGTAGGTTTTACTGCCTCTACTTCTTCGCTGAATTTACCTCGGGCAAACGAGTTACCCCTCCCCTTTTCATATAGTTTCCCCTTGTAGTGCTTGATTTGCCGATTCATAACCTCCACTACCTTATCAATGGCAGTGAACAGGTCTTGCCCTCTCTCTTCACCACGAAGTCGGGTGCCGCTACTATGTATAGTTACCCGCACTACAAAGCGCTGCTGGGGGGATTTTGTCTTTTCTTCAGAGATTTCTACCCTGGACTCAACAATATTAGGTAGATAACGGTTAAGCTTGCCTAACTTGCGCTTAATGTAGCCATGCACTGCCGGTGATAAGTCTATATTCTTACCTGTTATCTGTAACTCCATCTGTGTGTTTTCCTTCCCTCCTTAATTCACTTAAATTTCTCTGGCTAGCACTAGCCCCCACACCATGGTAGCCCCGCCTGCTTTTAGCGCCACAGCACAGGCATCAAGGGTAGCTCCAGAGGTGGAGACATCGTCTATCAGCAGCACTTGTTTACTCCGTAGCCTGTGGTCACGACAGGCAAAAGCACCACCTACATTGCTCCGCCGTTCATCCACAGTTGACGCTTTAGCCTGAGGAAATGCGTGGTGCTGCCGAATGAGGCAGTCATCTACTACCGGTAGCATAGTGAGCCTGCCTAGCTCCTGAGCCAGCAGGCGGGATTGATTGTAGCCACGCTCCTTGAGCCGCTTCTGATGTAGTGGCACCGGCACCAGAATTTCTCCGGGCACAGGGTTGGTAACAAGATAATCATACAATAACTTAGCCAAAGGTTGAGCCAGGGCTCGAAGGTTCCGATACTTTAGCTGATGGATGGACTGGCGCATTACTCCGTCAAATCGGAATGGGGAACGAATGCCATCTATCTCTGCCTGCCAGCCAACACAACTGGAGCAAAGTATACCGCTGGGTTGAGGTCTACCACACCGGGGACAAAGCGGGGGCATAATTTGTGGTAGTAACTGACGGCAAGACTGGCAAAGAAAATCACCCTCTCTCCCACAGCCAATACACCACCGGGGGAATAAAAGGTCAAGTGCCATCCCCTTGAGTTTAGCTACCTGAGGAAGCACATTTACCACCCGTAATTTAAAGCTTCAGGATATTCTAGCGGGAGCGGGGATTATGGAGTGCTCCACTCATAATGGGTTCATCAACATAGACATCGCCATTCCTGATTTTCAGGTTGAAGCCGCAATCAGGATTGGTGCAAACCCATGCTTTGTAATGGATAGCTGCCCCTTGACTGCCAAAATCAGACAAGGGCACCAAATCTCCAGACTTACACTTTTGGCACTTGGGAAAACTGAATTGTTCCACGGGGTCCACCTCCCAACCGAAATTGATTTGTCACAGTATACAATAAAGTGGTGGCTGTTGACAAGGGCTTGTTGTGCGCATCCAATACTCTGGTGACAAATCGCTCTCCTTTCAAAGTCATAGAAGGTGTCGAATATTTCCCTCTGTTCGTCATTGCGAGCCCTTCGTTAGAAAGACGTAGCAATCCCGGTGGTGGGGCATTTATGGAAATTGCTTCGTTTCCCCTTTGCTGTCCTTTCGCTTCACTAAGGGCTTCGGCTCACCACAATGACATCGAATCGAGGATAAGGTGTACCGCATTCTGAGTGACAATCTCCTGTCCCCTAACCCTAGTATTAATTCCTGACTAAAATGATATAATTAAAAGGGTAACAGGCTTATGATTCGTGAGTGCCAGCCAAACGATATTAACCGAATATACTTAATCATCAGCGAGGCAGCCCAAGCCTATGAAGGTGTTATACCGGCTGATTGCTACCACCAGCCCTATATGCCTATGGACGAACTTCAGCAGGAAATGAAGCGTATGACCTTCTTTGGCTGGGAGGCAAATAGAGAACTTATCGGGGTAATGGGGTTTGAGCCGGTTAAGGATGTTACCCTCATCCGCCATGCCTATATATTACCCCAGTGGCAGAAACAGGGAATAGGCAGTAAGCTCTTAAACCACCTCAAGGGTCTGGTTATGACTTCCCGCCTGCTGGTGGGGACCTGGGCTGATGCCTACTGGGCAATTGATTTTTATAAAAAACACGGCTTCAACCTCTTAACTAATAAGGATGAGCTACTAAAAACCTACTGGGACATCCCCCACCGACAGATTGAGACATCGGTGGTGCTGGGGGTGGAGATGAAGTAGCTATTATACTGAAGTCTTCGAATTACTTGTTTCTCCCAAGTCAAACTGGGATTTATTTCCCTGTGACCTGTCCACAACCCTTCCTATCATCTTCTCAACACTATTATTCGCTCTCACCCAAATTATGTCGATACCAGGATTATTATTCTTAAACACTCTAAAAATTTTATCTGCAAACGCTTGACATATAAAGCCTACCTCTTCAAAGTCAAGAAAAACCTCTCTAAAAGGCTCCAATCGTGCCATACTTTTTAAGGTGTATTTTACTTATTTGCCCAATACCTCCCCCCACACCCCATCCCCACTAACTTCCACCAGCTTCACTGGCAGGAGCTTGTTGGTTAAATCTTCGTCACTTTTAGTATATACTTTTATGTAGTTATCGGTGATACCGGACCAGACGCCGCCAGATTGTTTTTCCCACAATACAGGCATGGTCTTGCCTAAGGACCGTTGCCTGAAATTCTCGGCGCTTTCTTTGGCTGAAGCCAGCGTTTTCTGGCTTCGCTCCCTCTTAACTTTATCACCAACCGGCTGGGGCATCCGGGCAGCCTCAGTTCCCTGACGGGGTGAGTAGGGGAATACATGAATCCGGGCAAATTCAAGCTGCTGGCAAAGCTTATAGCTCTGTTCAAACTCTGCTGAAGTCTCACCTGGGAAACCAACAATAATATCAGTGGTGATAGCTGCCTCAGGCACCTGAGCCCGAATTAAAGATACCACCTGCTGATAATCGCTAACGCAGTAGCGCCGTTTCATCAGCCTAAGCACCCGGTCACTGCCACTCTGGAGGGACAGGTGAAAGTGGCGGCATAGCCTGTTATCATTCCATAGCCCGATAAGCTCGGGCGAGATTTCCTGGGGCTGGAGAGAGGATAGCCTTAACCTGGTTACATTGGTCTTAGCTAAGATATTCTCCAGTAACCCCCTTAGATTAACCCCATCGTAGTTATATGAGCCAATCTCAGTCCCGGTTAATACCACCTCTTTATAGCCATCACTAATCCGGTGCCTGACCTCGGCAACAACCTGGTCAACGGGTAAGCTTTTCTCCCTGCCCCGGACCAGGGGCACAATGCAGTAGGAGCAAAAGCTATCGCAACCATCCTGAACCTTGATGAAGGCACGAGTCCTGAAACCATTGTAATGGCGGCTTGTTGAACCACATTGAACACAGGCTGAACTGCTTATCAGACCTGACTTTTCCAGAAGGGGTAGTAGATACGGCTTTTCCTCATTGCCCACGACAAGGCTAACTCCCTCAATCTGAGCCAGCTCGTCGGGGGCTCGCTGAGCATAGCAGCCAGTAGCCACCAGCCGGGCGCCAGAATTTCGCCAATGTGCCAGCCTAAGCCAGTGACGGGATTTGCGGTCGGCAATATGAGTAACCGTACAGGTATTTAGTATATAAACATCAGCCGTGTCAGTGGGAGATACCAGCTTATACCCCGCATCAGCCAACTGCCTGGCTAAAAGCTCCGTCTCAGCTTGATTAAGCTTACAGCCTAAGCTATCTAATGCTACCTTTACACTCTCCAATTGACTATCCGACCACTGAAGCATTATACTTTCTGTATTCTCACCCGGTCAAATACAAGCTACCCTTGCCAATAAGCTGACATTGTGGTAATAATTATTTAACCTTAGTAGAGGATAAATTGAGGAGGAGAAGTTGATAAACAATGACAATAACAGGGTGGTGGTTACTGGCATAGGGCTTGTGTGCCCACTAGGTCTTAATGCCTCCGCTACCTGGGAAGCTCTTATCGGTGGCAAGTCCGGCATTGACTATATCACCCTATTTGACGCTGAGCTTCTTGAAACCAAGATTGCCGGTGAGGTAAAGGGGTTTGAGTCCACTGATTATATCAACCGTAAGGATGCCCGCCGCATGGACCGCTTTACTCAACTGGCAGTAGCCGCCAGCCTGCAGGCAGTGGAGCAAGCTGGGCTGCAAATTAATTCTATGAATCAGGATAATATCGGTGTCATAGTTGGCAGTGGCATTGGCGGTCTAACCACCCTATTCGAACAAACCGAACTCATGTTAGCAAAAGGACCAGACAGGGTAAGTCCATTCCTAGCTCCAATGATGATAGTTGATATGGCGGCGGCTCAGGTATCCATTATGTTGGGAGTAAAGGGACCAAATCTCTGCATCACTTCGGCTTGCTCCAGCGGCTCTGATGCCATAGGAGCTGCCTATGAACTAGTAAAGCATGGTGATCTTCAGGCGGTGATAGCTGGTGGCAGTGAGGCAATAATCAACCCAATAGGTATTACCGCTTTCAATGCCCTCAAAGCTATCTCAACCAGAAATGATGAGCCACAGTTGGCTTCCCGTCCCTTTGATGCTGAGCGTGATGGTTTCGTTATTAGTGAAGGTTCTGGTCTTCTTATCTTAGAAAGTCTTGCCCATGCCCAGAAACGAGGGGCTAATATTCTGGCTGAAATTGTAGCTTATGGAGCCAGCGCTGATGCCTACCATATTACCCAGCCTGATGAAAACGGGGATGGTGCTATTAGGGCAATGAAGATAGCACTTGATAAAGCAGGTATTACTCCTGATGAAATTGATTATATTAACGCTCACGGCACATCTACACCGCTAAACGACAAGGTGGAGACTACAGCGATAAAGACTGTATTCGGCGACAACGCCTATAAAACCCCGATAAGCTCCACCAAGTCTATGATGGGACATCTTATAGGCGGTGCCGGGGCTGTCGAGGCGGCAATATGTATTATGGCTATCCAGAAAGGAATAATTCCGCCAACGATAAACCTCACTCACCCCGACCCCGAATGCGACCTAGACTATGTGCCTAATGTAGCCCGCCAAGCCAAAGTTACCACTACCCTTTCCAACTCTTTCGGCTTTGGTGGTCATAATTCAGTTCTAGTCTTTCGACAATACTCTGAGGCATAAGCTTGAATCATAGCCATTGGAATCTTCTCCCGCCAGTTCCAGATAAGCATCTAGTTAACGATTCGGGTTTTCCCCCATTAATGGCTCAACTACTGTATAATCGGGGTCTTGCTGAGCCATCTCAGTTAGAACTATTCATCACCGGCGATAAACGCCTATCAGGTAATCCCTTCCTGCTACCTGACATGCACCAGGCGGTAGCTAGAATTTACCAGGCTCTGCTCTCCGGGGAAAATATTGCTATCTATGGCGACTATGATGTTGACGGCATCACCGCCACTGCTCTGCTAGTCCAGGGGCTATCAAGCCTTGGTGGTAAGGTTATACCATACATACCACACCGCCTGACTGAAGGCTATGGTCTTAAAACAACCGCCTTGGAGAAGCTTCACCGGCAAGGTATTAGTCTGGTTATTACGGTTGATTGCGGAATTACCGCCCTATCCCAGGTCAGGAAGGCAAAA
This sequence comes from Dehalococcoidia bacterium, assembly GCA_011191875.1. Lineage (GTDB taxonomy): Bacteria > Chloroflexota > Dehalococcoidia > Dehalococcoidales > W498 > W498. The sequence continues at coordinate 57,444 of DUFC01000031.1, forward strand.
AGGATGGGGCTTGATATAATTATTACCGACCACCACACCCCCCTACCTGAAATCCCACCAGCCATTGCTAACGTTAACCCCAAATTGCCCGACTCAAACTACTCCTTTTCAGAACTAGCCGGTGTGGGGGTAGCCTTTAAGCTCCTTCAAGCTCTGTTCCAAAGTATTGGCAGAGAGCAGCAATTAGACGAACTAATAGACTTGGTAGCCCTGGGGACTGTAGCCGATATGGTGCCACTGCTAGAGGAAAACCGGTATCTGGTTAAGCAAGGGCTGAAGCTAATTAATGCCAGCCCCCGCCTTGGCGTTAGAGAAATAATGACCCAGGCCGGGCTAAACATCGGCACTATTGACCCGGAAACCATCTCCTGGATTTTAGCCCCACGCTTAAACGCTGCCGGCAGATTAGCCCATGCCATGAGCAGCTATAAATTGCTAACGACAGATTCACCACAGGAAGCACAAGGGCTATCAATATGGCTAGAACAAAAAAACGCTGAGCGGCAAAGGCTAACCAATAGCCTCCTAACTAAGGCTAGGGAGCAAGTATTAGCCCAGGGAATTTCATCACTTTTGGTAGCCAGCGATAATAACTACCCTGCCGGAATCGCTGGGCTGATAGCCGGTAGGCTGTCAGAGGAATTCTACCGTCCGACTATTGTTATCAGAATTGGTGAGCAGGTAAGTAGCGGTAGCTGCCGTAGCATTCCTGAGTTTAATATTATCCTCGCCCTAAATCAGTGCAGTAGCCTCTTATCTCAGTTTGGTGGTCACTCCCAGGCAGCCGGTTTTATCCTGCCAACTGAGAATTTGGCTCACCTCAAGCAAACCCTTTCCCAATTGGCAACTACCCAGCTAGCTGGGGTTGACCTTCGTCCCTGCCTTGATATTGATGTTGAGGTTACCCTACCCGACTTGGGCAGAGATATTTTCCAAACCATTCAACTACTAGCCCCCTTTGGTCAGGGTAATCCACTGCCAACCTTCCTCAGTCGTGGGGTAGAGGTTACTGATTGTCATACTATGGGCAGTGAGGGGGAACACCTGAGACTGAAACTAAAGCAGGGTGGTCCTATATGGGATGGGGTGGGTTTCAGATTAGGTAACTATTTGGCTGAGGTATCTCCGCTTCTTGACATCGTGTATAACCTAAAAATAGATCGGTGGGGTGGGGAGGAGAAGCTCAGGCTCAATATCCTTGACTTCGCCCCGACTAACTGAGCCACGGGGGCGCAATTCGTCAGGTCGTGTAGTCAAGGTAGCTTTTTAAAACTCGTTGCTTACTTAGCCTTTCCATCTCAGATTCGTGTTGGGCTCTGACACGGCGAAGGCTTCGTGCTCTAACGCGCTTGTTCTGACCGTTGGCTAGTCTTATCTACTGCTAAACAGTGCTTATCCCCCAATCGGGGTCAAGGCATCAATAGCGGGCAGGTAGACTTCCTCGTAGTGGAAGTCGCGCTCGCTAGCTGTGCTCTGCAACAGGATAAAGCAACTGGTCCCGTCACTTTCGGCTACAGCCAGATCAATCGACAAATCCTGCAGTTCGAATTCATACAGCGACCAGTTAATGTCATTAGCCTGGCGGCTGCCTACGCTTTCCGGGACTTCATCAAGACCAAAACTCGCGGTCAGTAATTGTAAAAGTGCATCAGCTCCTATACCTGGCGCCACCTGTTGAAGAATTGAAACTAGGCCCAGCGCCGACCGCGTATACACGCTCGGGTACAGTTCGTCCCAGCCTTCGGGCACGACGCCGCTGATACCGAAGAGCTTATCGGTAAAGGGTACCAGGGTAATCTCCGTCTCGGGAACGAAAAAGGCTGGACCGCTCATCACAGCCACGCACGACCCATCTGGTTGTGTTGTCGGGTCATCCAGAAAAGCCAGGGCAATGCTGAGCGGGCATTCCTCTCCAGAAACACTGGCACCATGCCCTACGCCCGGAAATTCTAAGAGGAAACTGCCGCTTAAGTTATCGGTGACCATTTCACCCCAGGATGGCGGAGTGACGGGGTCATATTCGCCTGCCAGCACCAGTGTTGGGATGCCGCTAGCCACCGGCTCGTTTTCGATAGGATCAGCCTCCTTTGTGCCCCAGACCTCACAGATGGCACAGATGCCTTCATCTGGATGACAGGTGCCGTAGAAAAAGCTTTGTAGTTCAGGATATGCATCGCAAGCGGCAGTGAGCTCTTCCGAGGTACTGAAGTGCACTTCTTCACCACACTGCACCGAATAATTCATGCCATGGCTGACAAATTCTATGTCAACGAGGAAAGACCCCATCACTAGAGCCAGGGTGTCATAGTTGCCGTCACGGGCGTCGTAGATAATCCTGGGCAGATGGGGGATAAGCTCTGTCGAGTAGAGCGACTTAAACAAAAACCCAATCAGCCCATCACCGTTTATCAGCACATCGTAGGTCTCACCGGAGAGGGGTTGCGTTACTGAGAAAGTGACCGGTGAGGCATTCAGTTGCTCCACCAGTTCCCAAAAGACGGTCTCCAGCTCAGGATAGGCATCACTACAGGCAGGGTCAGCGGCGCAACCACCGAAAAAAACATCGAGGGCACGGTCAAAGTTAGCTGGTGTCTCGGTATTTATACTGACCTGCAACGGATAGGTCGAATCAAGGATAACGCTGCGAATGCCTTCTGAGTAATCACGCATCGTGGTCAGGGCCAGCTTCGTGCCGTAGGAGATGCCGTAGAGGTTCCATTCCTCGTAGCCCAGCGCCAGACGCAGGTCGTTCAGGTCGGCAGCACTTTCTGCGCTGCTATAGGCTGCTAGATTTACGCCTTCACTCACCAGGCGGTCACGGCAACTACAAACCGCCTCAGCGCCCAACGCCACACCCTCTTCGGGGCTCAGGTCTTGAGCCAGGGTCTCGTAAGCCAGGTCGATAAGCTCCTGGCAATCGAGAGCAGGCTCTGAATAGCCGACACCGCGCTGGTCGAAAATAATGAAGTCGCGGTCAGCCAGGAATGAAGCGAAACGCTGGTTGAAGGTAAGTGATGCTGCCTCCAGCGCGTGCTCACCGGGGCCGCCCGCAAGGTAGACAATCGGATCAGGGGCTGGGGTGTCGCTATAACTTCTGAATATGGCAAAATGCAGCTGGATGGTCGGTCCATCGGGTTGGCTGCGGTCTTCGGGAACAGTCAAATAGTCACAGTCAACGGTCTGACCCGGGGGAATCTGGAACTGGCATCGTGCCCACACCCTGAGAGTGTCTGATAGCCCATCCAACTCAATATGGTAGGTCCCAGGAGTGTCCTTGGTTACCGTAAACAATACCTTCTCTTTGGCACCTGCTGCTACAGTAACCTCTTCTGTTTCCACCTCCACCCCATCGATTCTTATAGTTGCAATGTAGGTTCCTTCACTACCCCCGATGTTTTCCACTTCCACTGTAACATCAGTCGGTTCTCCGCTAACCACTTCAGCCGGTGAGATATTGAGGGTAGTAACTTCAAATTCTGCCGGCTTAGCGCAACTAGTAGGGATAACGAGTGCAACTACCAGAGCAATAACTATAGCCGTAATAATATGCTTTTTCACCCTCGCCTCCATTCCAGTTTGGAACACCCAACTATAAGTTCGCTATTTCAACAGGTGTAGTCATGCTACATGCCCTGTGCACTGGTTGTCAAACGTCTAGCAAGCTCAAAAGGTAACAAACAGCTATTTTGTGCAGTTAATAGCATAGATATCGGCTGTAATCATAGTAAAGAGCATGAAAGGGAACGAAAAGCGGTATCGCTGCTTAAAAATGTGTTACCAAGAGAAGGAATATTACATAAAACAAGAAGCCGGGAGCAATCAGTTACTCCCGGCTTTCTCCTGCCCTGAGCAGCTAGACCGATCGGCGCCTTTATATAGCTGCTCAGGTACCCCCCCTATTGTCTATACCATTCTTGGCGTGTTCTCGCTAATAAGTAGACATACCGCTGGCGCTGAGACATGGTCAGCCATCTTAAGTGCAACAGAATCTCCTTAATGCAAGCAACCATCCTCATTAACCCCCTTTACTCAATTTGACCTGACCCGATAAAACGTGCCAATATCTTAACCCCAAATACCTCTAAGTTTTATAACCTATTAATAACCTATCTTACCTTACTATGTAAATCGCCCAAATGGGTTATAAACGGTAGTAATTTAGTACTAGCCTGAACCCGCACCTTCTCTCCTCCACCTTGTCGTCATCAAAACTGTGATAGATATCAACTGGGGGGATAACTCTGGTAAAGAGGTAATAGGGTAAACTATAATGAGCTTGATAGACACCAGAGCAAATATAAGAAAACCATAGACATGAGCGATTTCAAAGGCTAAGTTCAGTTGCAGCCATTACCTGACATACTTAAAGAGGGGTAGCACAGGCGTGAGGAAAGTACTTATAATCAGCGTGATTCTTATAGCATTGGTTATCGTTAGCGGATGCATTTCACCGCGTGACGCCACTGGTGAGGGCATAAATGTCAGAGAATTCACTTTATTGACCGAAGACGGTACAACTATAAGCGTAAGCCATTTTCTGTACGGTCAACCAGATGTTTGTATACTTGCTCATGGTCTTATGGGCAGCAAGCATAGACCTTATATCACAAGACTTTCAGAAAGGTTGTCTGAACACTTTGATATAATTACTTTTGATTTCCGTGGACATGGAGCAAGTGGCGGCGTTTGTAATGGTATGACGGAATTCTACGATATAAAAGCAGTTATTGATTATGCTAAAAATAATGGGTATAAAGAAATCGCCTTGATAGGATTCTCTTTAGGCGGTATTGAAGGCATTGACGCAGTAGCAAAATTTCATGATATTGATGCCTTGGTTACTGTCAGCACGCCCGCCGATGTTGAAGCAATCAGACCATATGCAAAATGGCTATTCTGGATGGCTAACAACTGGTTCGGAAGGGTAATACTTCGGATATGGGTTAGATTAGACTATGCTCCCGAGTTCCCCAAACCTATAACAGTAATAGACCAAGTTTCTCCTATCCCAATACTTATAGTTCATGGTAGAGAGGATACTTTTATTGACTTCAGAGAGGCAGAAATACTTTACCAAAAAGCAAAAGAGCCAAAAGAACTGGTGATTATTGAAGGCATGAAGCACCCTCCAGACTTACCAGATGAATTTTACGATACAGTAGAAAATTGGCTGGAAGGATTGTTAAGGTAGTAGCTATTGACAGTTACCAAATCATAATGTAGGCTTATCCATACTATAAAGGCAAGGAGGCATAGTCCAATGGAGAAGACATCCACCGGGTTGGAGGAAAATATTGCCGGGCTACTATGTTATGTACTAGGTTGGATAAGTGGTCTCGTGTTTATCTTAATAGAGAAGGAGAACAAGTTTGTCCGCTTCCACGCTATACAGTCAATTCTCGTCTTCGGTATTCTTAATATTGTTGGTATTATCCTTAGCTGGATACCTCTTGTCGGATTATTTCTTTGGCCGATTATTTCCGTGCTCGGTCTAATACTATGGATAGTCTTGATGGTCAAAGCTTATCAGGGGATAATGTTTAAGTTACCCTGGGCCGGTGACTTTGCTGAAAAACGGGTAGCTGATTAAATTATCTATTAGCCAAATCGTTCAACTAACAGACAGAATAGAAGCCCCAGCAGGGCTTCTATTCATTATTCGGTATCCCCCTCCGCCCTTACCCACCGTGTCTTAAAAATCAGTATAGGAACGGTAATGGCTAATACTATTATGGCTGTCACCTGAGCCTGGTGTAAACCAAAGAGAAAGGGTGTCCCATCTCGCAGGAAATCAATTCCAAAGCGCCATAGCGAGTAAAGACTAAGATAGACGAGAAATATTGAGCCGCTAGGTTTGAGTCGCCCCTTTAGTGTAAGTAAAACCGTAAAAACTATCAGACAAAATATAATTTCATAGACCTGCGTAGGGTGAATAGCTATCCCAAGAGGGGCAAAGCTATCAGGGTGAGTATAGATAACACCCCAGGGAAGGGAAGTTGGCTTACCATAACAGCAACCATTTATGGTGCAGCCTACCCTACCTATAGCCTGAGCCAATATGACGCCTGGTGCTACCAAATCAGCTATGTAACCAAACTGGAAATGGCTAAACTTACTAAAAACCCAGATGCCCAGGGCAGCACCTAAAACAGCGCCATAGATAGTCAGACCGCCGCCACTAAAAATCTGCTCCGGGTGTTGAGTGTAGTCAACTATATGGTCAGCGAATTCAGGGTGTAATTTTGAAATAATTATATAATCAACAACATGGAGCAACTTTGATATCACTATCCCGGAAGGAATGCCTACCAGTGCCCCGGTAAGAACGGTATCATAGGAAAGATTAGCCCCCCTTCTTACCTGCCACAGCATCCACATAACTATCACCACAATGGCCAGGGCAACCATAATGCCATACCATCTGACGCTGACTGGTCCTACGGTGACTATTGGGTTGATACTTATAGTAATCAATACTTCCTCAACAAATTAAGGGTATTTAATAACCCCATCCCCCTGTATCCCCCTCCCCCTTCGACAGGGGGATGGAGAAGTTTGTTTCTAGAGGGGCTTTAACCCTCTAAAACTCCCCTCATTCTACCACAGGTTAATGGGACAATAACCCTTCAAGCAACACCTGGGCTGCTTTCTTATCCAGAGGTTTATTATTATTACCACACTTAGGCGACTGGATGCAGCTAGGGCAACCCTCCTGACATGGGCAGTCGGTAATCGCCCTCAGTGTAGCTTGCCACAGTTCCTCTATTATGTCAAAGCCTTTCTCGGCAATGCCGATGCCGCCGGGATAGGCATCATAAATAAAAACCTGAGCTCTTCCGGTATCAGGATGAAATGGGATAGATACACCACCAATATCATTGCGGTCACAAAGAGCGAACAAGGGAAGGATAGCTATAGCCGCATGCTCAACAGCATGTAACCCCCCGGCAAAGTCCAGTTGCTCCTTGACCAGCCGAGCCACAGCCTCAGGCGGTAGGTCAAACCACAGAGCAACGGTAGGAAAATGCTGAGGTGGTAGGTCAAGGGACTCCTCCCCAATTACCTCTTCAGTGAATTGTGCCTTCTTCCTGAAGCCAACCACAGTAGTGGTAACCTCTACCTCCCCCAAGTATACCTTTACCTGCCCACAGCTCTTTGTATGGGTTACCCTGACAATGTGCAAATCAGTGATGTCCTTAGCCTGGGTATAGTAAGTAGCAGTGGTCGGCACACCATAAGCGGTTCGGCCAGTCAGGTCAAGCTCGGTAACCAGATAAGATTCTCCCTGATGAAGGTAGATAGCACCAGTATGTATTTGAAAGAAGGCAACACTAGCCTCTACCGTCTCCAGTAACGAACCAGTTGAGGCATCTATAAGAGCAAAGCTCTCCCCACAGGTGGAACGAATACTGATGCTTTGAGCCGGGTAGGCGATAACTGGTGAAAGATACCACTTCCTAATACGCTCCCTGAGTATGCCCTGCATCTCCAGCTCTGCCCTTTCTTCGTTTGAGGTAGGGCCAAAAAACTTCTCATCATCACTAGTTAGCGGTAACTCCCAAGCCGCACACAGGAGATGGGCTCTCAAAATGTAGGGGTTAGTGGGATTAACCAGAGTATTCTCAACACTTTTATGAAAAAAGGAATCGGGGTGACGCACAAGATACTGATCCAGTGGATTATCCAGAGCTATTAAAAAACTCAGCGACCCGTCTCTACCCCGACCACTCCTACCTGCTTGCTGCCAGGTGCTGGCGATGCTGCCCGGATAGCCAGTAAGCACCGTAGCCTCCAGGTCACCAATATCTATGCCTAACTCTAAAGCGGTAGTAGCCACCACACCTAGAAGTTCTCCAGCGAATAGCTCTTGCTCTATTTGACGACGCTCCTGAGGAAGATAACCAGCTCGATAAGCCTTAATTCGCTTTGCCAGCACTGGGTTAGCTTCAGCCAACCTCTGTCTTGAATAGGTATAAATAAGCTCAGTCAGCCGACGACTACGAGCAAAGGTTAAACAACGGATATTGCGGCTCACTAACTCGGTGAACAGGCTTGTGGCTTCACTATTAGCACTACGGCGAACGCTCCTAGCCTCATCTATGAGCGGGGGATTCCAGAAGACAAAGTCCTTTCCACCATGAGGAGAGCCATCATTGTCAACCACCACAAATGGTAAACCTACCAGTCTTTCGGCATGCTCACCAGGATTAGCTATAGTAGCTGAACAGCAAATGAACTGGGGGTTTGAGCCATATAAGTTACACAGACGGCGTAGGCGGCGCAGTATACAGGCTACATGAGAACCAAAAACACCACGGTAGGTATGTGTTTCGTCTACCACCACATACCTCAAGTGGCGCAGTAGCCCTGACCAGGCTTGATGATTAGGCAATATGCCAATGTGGAGCATATCCGGATTGGTAAGTATTACCCTGGCTCGCTTCCTTATCTCAGCCCGCTCAACCTGGGGGGTATCACCATCAAAGGTGTCGAAATCATCTTGTTTGAATAGACTGGGGCAGAATAGCTCTCGTAAGCCACGCAGCTGGTCCTGAGCCAGGGCTTTGGTAGGGAAGAGGTAAAGAGCACGACTGCTCTTCTCAGTTAAAATCGCCTCAAGCACAGCGATGTTATAGCATAGTGTCTTTCCACTGGCACTTGAAGTTGCCACCATCACATTCTTACCGCGCTGGGCATCATTCACCGCCTCAGCCTGATGAGTATAAAGAGGTAATAACCTATGCTCATTGAGACAATTTTGAAGACCACTAGTCAGAGGCTTATCCAACTCAGCACAGTTTGCTTCACAAGGTGGGATATGCTCAATATGAGTAATCTGACCGCTATAATTAGGTTTAGTTGTAAGATGATAGAGGAAGGCTGAGGTATCCATTATGGCTCTCGTCAAATTTACCGATTACTTAAAGAACAGGTAGAATCTCAATTTCATAATTGAGCATCTCTATCTCAAACCGACTACCAGTAATAAAGTTCACTGCCTTTGACAGGACTTCATTAACATAACGCTTATTGTTGCTCACACAACAAATACCCAATGTAGCCAATTGCCATAGATTCTGGTTGTCAACCTCAGCCACAGAAATATTGAATCTACTTCTAACCTGGGTAGTAATAGACTTAACCACCCGCCGCTTACCCTTGAGAGATAGATTTCCAGGTAAGTGAAGCTCAACCCTACACACGCCAATATGCATGACCTAAATAGTTACCACTAACCGGATAGAAAGCTTAAAGGGATTGTTTCTGCTTAGTGTAGCACTCACGGCAATAGACGGGACGCCCTTCCCTAGGCTCAAAGGGAACTGTAGCTTCTTTACCGCACTCAGCACATATTACAGTATACATCTGCCGTGGCTGATTATCGCTACCCCAACGCTCTTTTCGCCGAGCAGCACGACATTGCGGACAACGGCTAGGTTCATTTTGCAAACCGCGTGACAAATAGAACTCCTGCTCACCAACGGTGAAGACAAAGCTCTGCCCGCAATCACGGCACTCTAGGGTTTTGTCTTCCAGCGCCATAACTGCACCTCCTTTAACTTTGTTACCCCCCTTGTTTTCGGTGCAATCTCCGGCTCCAAAACCCCTTACCAAATTGCTTTGCTACACGCCAAGCAGAGTCCGAGTTTAGAAACAACACTGAACCAAGGTATCTAATACAATTCTCACTATACTCCCTGTAGGTGGTCAAGTCAAGGCTAGAAATGGACCGCACAAATTTACAGCCAACTAGAGTTATGCTATAATCGGTTGAATTATGGAACAGTTATTATTTACCAGGATAGCTAGAAATAGAGGAGTATAATTTGGACAAAGAGAAAAAGACAGAAATCATAAACAAATATGGACTCAGTGAAGGAGATACTGGCTCGACCGAGGTTCAGGTAGCTCTGCTTACAGAGAGGATAAACCAATTAACCGGGCACATGGCGGCTAATCGACATGACTACCACTCGCAACGTGGGTTACTTAAGCTGGTAGGGCAGAGAAGAAGGCTATTAGCTTACTTGAGCAAACTGGATGTAGGTCGGTATCACAACTTAATTGCTAGTCTTGGTCTACGTAAGTAAAACTTTTTAACAGGGGGAGTATTGACAATATCTAATTCTTTTGAGTGTGAGGTTGGCGGTAGGAGTCTCATCATAGACACAGGAAAACTAGCTGGGCAAGCTAGTGGAGCAGTAACCGTCCGCTATGGAGACACTGTAGTTCTAGTTACTGTTTGCACCAGCGATAAACCACGAGAGGGGATAGATTTTCTGCCACTAACCGTTGATTATGAAGAACGACTATATGCTGCCGGTAAAATCCCGGGCGGCTTTATCAGAAGGGAAGGGCGTCCCAGCCAGGAGGCAACCTTAGCTTGCCGGCTTACTGACCGTCCGCTACGTCCGCTTCTGCCCAAGGGATGGCGTAATGATATTCAGCTTATAGCCACTGTTCTTTCTGCCGATCAAGAAAATGACCCTGATACCCTAGCTGTTATTGGTAGCTCAGCCGCCCTATCAATATCAGAAGTGCCATTTGGCGGTCCAGTTAGTGCTGTCCATATTGGCTATATTGACGGCGAGCTAATATTGAATCCAACATTAGCCCAGATGGAAAGCAGTCAGATTGACTTAGTCGTGGCTAGCACCAAGCAGGCAATAGCAATGATAGAGGCAGGAGCCGGAGAGATATCAGAAGATATTGTTATCCAGGCAATTGAATTTGGGCACAAGGCAAACCAAGATATTATCAAGCTTCAAGAGCAGCTTCAGCAAGCTTGCGGTAAAAGTAAGAAGGAAGCTCCTATCAGTAAGATTAACCCCGAGGTAGTATCAGCCATCTCACCAATTGTTAATGGCAGCCTTGCCCAAGCCTTAAGCCAATCAGAGAAGTCACAGCGCGGACAGGAACTCCGCAAGCTGCAGCAAGAACTTATAGAGGGTCTAGGCGATTCATTCCCTGAACAGGAAATAATTTCCGCTTTTGATGCGAAAGTTAGGGATGAAATAAGAACTACTATCCTTGACAAGGCAAAGCGTATTGATGGTCGCAGTCTGACAGATGTCCGACCCATTAGCTGTGAAATAGGGCTTCTGCCCCGCACCCATGGCTCAGCTTTATTCACTCGAGGTCTAACGCAAGTACTGACAATCGCTACTCTGGGCTCTACCAACATGGAGCAGCAACTTGATGGACTAGGTATCGAGGAAACTAAACGTTTCATCCACCACTACAATTTCCCTCCCTTCTCCAGCGGTGAGGTGAGCCGTATGGGTTCACCCGGTCGCCGTGAAATCGGGCACGGCGCCCTAGCCGAGCGGGCTATCACACCAGTGCTACCTAAGGATGAAGATTTCCCTTACACTATTCGCCTTGTCTCAGAGATATTGAGCTCCAGTGGCAGCACATCTATGGCCAGTGTTTGTGCCTCAAGCTTATCCCTGATGGATGCTGGAATACCCACCAAGGCAGCAGTAGCCGGGATTGCTATGGGCTTAGTCACTAATGACAAAGGAGACTATGCTATTCTAACTGATATTGAAGGCATTGAGGATGCCTACGGTGATATGGACTTTAAGGTAGCCGGCACTAATAAAGGGATTACTGCCCTCCAGCTAGATACTAAGCTGAAAGGCATAAGCCTGGAGATCTTGGAGAATTCGCTAAATCAAGCCAAGGAAGCTCGCCTATTTATTCTGGAAAAAATGGGGCAGACTATTAGTTCCAGTCGACCTGAGATCAGCCCCTATGCGCCACAAATGTACAAAATAATGATTAACCCTGATAAAATTGGTAGCGTAATTGGCACCGGCGGCAAGACAATCAGGTCAATCACCGCTGAGACTAAAGTAACTATTGATATCAATAATGATGGCACCGTGATTATTGGCTCACCTGATGAGAAAGCAGCTCGTAGAGCCATTGAAATCATCGAAAATTTAACTAAAGAGGTAGAAGTTGGTAGTATCTATACCGGGAAAGTAACACGTGTGCTAGACTTCGGCGCTATGGTAGAAATTCTTCCTGGCAAAGAAGGCTTGGTTCACATCAGTGAACTGGCTGAATATCGAGTACCCAAGGTTGAGGATGTAGCTAAAATAGGTGACGAGATTACGGTTAAAGTAATTAGCATTGATAATCTGGGTAGGATAAACCTATCACGACGAGCTGTGTTTGAAAAGCTTTCTCAGATGCCCGGAGCTAGCGTAACGGATTCACCATCTACAGACTACCCATTCAAAAGACGCGGGGTTCGTTCCCCTCAACATCCCTCTAAGAACAGTAGGAATAGGTAGCGCTATTATAAGGGATAGGTTATGAAGCCAATAAGGGTAGTAGTTTACGGTGCATCAGGTAAAATGGGGCGAGAGATTATTAATTCTCTGTGTTCCCACCCTGAAATAGAGATAGTCGGTGCGGTGGAGCTAGAAGTCTCTGAGGAGTTCTACCTACCTCTGCTTGATGGGTGTGAGGCAATACCCTTTTCTTCCAATCTAGACTATATTCTTACCACTTGCCAGCCTGATGTGTTAGTAGATTTCACCACTGCCCAAGCTACTATGCCAGCAGTGCGCACTACCACTGAACATGGCGTTAACTTGGTAATAGGAACCACTGGGTTAACCGTTGATGAGCTTAGTGAGATTGACCGATTAGCCTTAGAGCACCAGGTTGGGGCAGTAGTAGCTCCAAACTTCGCTCTAGGAGCAGTCCTAATGATGCACCTAGCCAAGGTAGCCGCTAAATACTTTGACTATGCCGAAATAATAGAACTACACCACCACCAAAAAGCCGACTCCCCATCAGGAACTGCTCTGTCTACAGCCAAAGTAATGGCTCAAGCCAGAGGTAAACCATTCTGCTGCCTTTCAGAACAAGAGGAAGCCCCTAGCAGCCGAGGAGAGCAAGTTGAAGGTGTTACTATTCATAGTGTCCGCCTGCCCGGACTCTTGGCACACCAAGAAGTCATCTTGGGCGCGCCAGGGCAAACACTAAGCATACATCACGATACCATCAGTCGGGAATGCTACATGCCAGGCGTTTTACTAGCCATTAAGGAAGTGCTCAAACACAAAGGACTGGTATATGGTTTAGATACTCTGCTCGGCTTATAGGAGGGAATAATGAGGCAGTATAGAGTGGCTATCGTTGGTGCCACTGGGATGGTAGGGCAGGAATTTATTAAGGTATTAGAACAACGCAACTTCCCTATGACATCAATTCGCCTCCTAGCCTCAGACCGCTCAGCAGGTAAAAAGCTATTTGTTACTCACCAGGAGATTGAAGTCAAAGAGGCTGTTCCCGAGTCCTTCAAGGGAATAGATATTGCTCTCTTCTCCGCTGGCACTGAGACTAGCCGCCATTTCTCACCAATAGCCTCTAAATCAGGAGCCGTGGTTATCGATAATAGCTCGGCTTTCAGGATGTATCCCGAGGTTCCCTTGGTAGTGCCTGAGGTTAATCCCGAGGATATTAAATGGCATAAGGGGATTATAGCCAATCCAAATTGCTCCACTATTCAAATGGTAGTGGCTCTGTACCCATTGCACAAGGTTAACCCTATCAAGCGCATTGTCGTTGATAGCTATCAAGCAGTATCAGGCACCGGTTCGGCAGCAGTAGAGGAACTAACAACACAGGCCAAGCAAGTTCTGGAGGGGCAGAGCACTATCCCCCATGTCTACCCTCACCAAATAGCCTTTAATGTCTTGCCAGAAATAGATGTTTTCCTGGACAACGGCTACACTAGAGAAGAATGGAAACTGGTGGAAGAAACAAGAAAGATAATGCATACCGATGATATAGCTATTTCGGCTACTTGTGTGCGAGTTCCAGTATATACCGGACATAGTGAGGCAATCCATGTAGAATTCTCCCGACCTATGTCTCCCGATGAAGCACGGCATATACTTGCCCATGCTCCAGGGGTCAAAGTATTAGATGACCCAACTATTAGTCTTTACCCTCAGCCATGGTCAGTAGTCGATACTGATGAAGTTTTTATCGGACGTATCCGTCGTGATGCCTCCCATTCTTGTGGTTTAACTATATGGGTTGTTGCCGATAATCTGCGAAAGGGGGCTGCCCTAAACGCAGTCCAGATTGCTGAAGAGATGATTAAAAGAGAATGGATACATCCCGGAGGCTAGAAAATTGAAAAAGTTGGGACGATTGCTAACGGCAATGGTAACACCCTTTAATGAGGAAGGGATAGTCGATTATGAGCAGGCGAAGAAATTAGCCTTGGCTCTGCTCGACTCAGGAAGTGAAGGTTTGGTGGTCGTGGGCACAACCGGAGAATGCCCTACCCTTATTCGAGAGGAGGAGGTGCGCCTTTTTACTGAGGTTAAATCAGTAGTGGGTGAGCGAGGGTCAGTAATAGCCGGCACGGGTAGCAATAGCACTGCTGAAGCCCTAGAAGCGACTAAGGGAGCAGAGAGAACCGGGGTTGATGCCTGCCTACTGGTAGTCCCCTATTATAATAAACCTACTCAAGAAGGCTTATACCAACACTTCAAAACTATAGCTCAGGGCACTAATTTACCCTGTATCCTTTACAATGTGCCGTCCCGTACCGTTACCAGCCTATCAGCCGAAACCGTCATCAAGCTAAGCCACATAGATAACATTGTCGGGGTGAAGGAAGCCAGCAGTAATCTAGACGGAATTTCTAAAATTATTGCCGAGACGGGGAATGAATTCCTGGTATGGAGTGGTAATGATAGTGACACCCTACCTATAATAGCTCTGGGTGGCTACGGTGTCATTAGCGTTGCTTCTCATCTGGTTGGCAACCAAATCAAGAAAATGATTGGCCATGCCGTTAATGGTAAAATAGATGAAGCCGCCGCCATCCACCGCCGCCTTCTACCTCTGGTTAATGCCCTGTTTATTGTTTCCAACCCTATACCGATTAAATATGCCCTTAATCACATTGGCTTTAATGTAGGAAAGCCACGCCTGCCCCTTACCGAACCTGATGAAAAATCAGCCACCTTCATCAAAGATACCCTTAAAAACTACCAAATTGACCTACCTCTATAAGAAAAGGGCTACCCAGTTCACCATTAGTCAGGATGTCCCCGTCTAAACTCCCCTATGACTAAGTATAGAAACCCTAATCCTATTGTCATATTTGAGGTAGAAATGAGAGTAAAGAATAGAGGGAGAATAAGAAATTGATGAGCAATGCGAGGTTAAACGATAGGCGTCTTCATGATGGTCTGCTCTCGGTCTGGTCCCACACAGATGAGATTAATCGGACAGTAGATAAGTTCTTCCAGTCTGGTTAGATACTGGCGAGCTTCAACAGGTAACTGCTCATACTGGCGAATATTAGTGGTAGGAGCTTGCCACCCGGGTAGTTCCTCATAGATAGGTTGACATCTATCTAAAGCATTTAGATTAGCCGGGAAATAATCAATGGTATGCCCATCCAGTTCATAGGCAATACATATCTTCAGGCGAGTCAAATTATCAAGAATATCAAGACGAGTAACTGCCACTCCGGTGAAACCATTGATTCGGTTGCTAAAGCGAGCGGCAACAGCGTCAAACCAGCCACAACGGCGGGGTCTACCGGTGGTAGTGCCATACTCTTGCCCTCGTTCCCGAATTAAGTCACCAGTTTCATCCTTCAGTTCAGTGGGCATGGGACCACTACCAACCCTGGTACAGTAAGCCTTAAATACACCTAGAATGCGGTTAATCCTGGTAGGACCGAGACCAGCACCTAAACAGCCTCCCCCCGCCAGTGGTGAAGAGGAGGTAGTATAAGGATAAGTACCAAAATCGGGGTCAAGTAAAGCCCCCTGCGCCCCCTCCAATAGCACAAGCTCATCCTGGTTCAAGGCTTCCTCCAGCATTATAGCTGTCTCCCGTATATAAGGAGCCAGACGCTCGCCATACTGACAATATTGCCTATATATATCGTCCAGAGATAGAGGGCTAATTCCATAAATTTTAGTCAGGATATCATTTTTATAGTCAAGGATGAAGCGAAGTCGCTCCAGTAGCACTTCCTTATCTAAAAGGTCACCACTCCTAATACCTAACCTAGCTGCTTTGTCGGTAAAAGCAGGACCCACACCCTTGCGTGTTGTGCCCAGTGCTTTCCCTCCCCGCGATTCTTCCTCTAAACCATCAAGGAGAAGATGATATGGCATAATCAAGTGAGCCCGGTCACTAATAAATAGCCTGGTGGTATCTACATCGTGCTGGTTAAGCTCGTCTATTTCATCAATTAGCACGGGGGGATTAATCACCACTCCGTTACCAATGATACAAACAGTATAGGGAGAAAAGATACCAGAAGGAATAAGATGCATCTTAAATATACCATAGGGGTTAACTACAGTATGTCCAGCATTATCACCGCCAGAAAAACGGATGACCACCCCTGCCTTCTGAGCCAGCAGGTCAACCACCTTGCCCTTACCCTCATCTCCCCACTGACCTCCAACAATAGCAATAACTGGCATTACCCCTCCTTACAAGCACTTCTTTTACTTATACCATAAACGGCACTATAAATAAAAATATCCTAATTTGATATTGCCACTTTAGATTGGCGCCGATAAAATCCTCTCTGTCATTGCGATTGCTTCATCATCCTTCCACTGAAGGACTCATCGCAATGATTAGTTAGTCTTTGTTTGTCGCCACACATAAAGTAATCTCTGACCAACGGTGATAAAGCTAAATAACGCTATTATAGCTAAGGCAATAACTAAGGCATAAGCAATCTGGCTTAGTAAAAGACCTAGCGCCAGTACAATGACCCTCTCGGCTCGAGTAAATATTCCTACCTGACACTCAAGCCCTAATGCTTCCGCTCTAGCCCTAACATAGCTCACCAACAGTGAACCAAGCAAGACAACACCAACCAATAATATCGGGGCGATTGACTGGTCTCTAGCATATAGCACTAAAATGCCAAGCAATACGACTGCTTCAGATAAACGGTCAAGGGTAGAGTCAAGAACAGCGCCAAAATGGGTAGCCTGATTCTTATGCCGAGCCAGTGCTCCATCCAGAATATCAAAAAAACCAGCTACCAACACTACCAAACCGGCGGCAAAAAGGTGTCCGGTAATAATAAATGCCGCAGCACCAACAGCTAATAAAAAACCAAGCCAGGTTATGGCATTAGGTGTTATAGATGTCCTCGCTAGAAGCCGCACCGCTGGTTGGGTAAGATAATAGCTTGCTGCCTTATGAACTTCAGATAATTTTACCATTGACCATCGCTTTTCTGGGATAACACTGTCCAATCAGTCTCTCTCCCTTAAACCGAAGTTGACGTATCCCTAAATTCTGGAAATCGTTTCTGCCATGGGGGTTCACCAAGCACTCTAACATAGTAATCTAATACCCTTCGGGCAATGTGCTCCCAGCTATAATCCACCGCTTTAACTCTTCCCCTAGCTCCCATTTCCTGCCGAAGTGATTGGCTAGCCATAAGAGTAATTAGAGCCTGAGCCAACATTCCCACATCTTTAGGCGGCACCAGTAGTCCCTCAACACCATGAGTTACCAGACCGGCATAACCTTCTATATTTGAGGCAACAATCGGCTTGCCCATAGCCATAGCCTCGAGTAAAATAATACCAAAGCTTTCCCAGCCAATGGCTGGTGCGCAAAAAATGTCGGCTGTTTTATAGTATCTAGGCAATTCATCACAGGAAACAAACCCAACAAAAACAACATCCTTTAAACTATTCCGCTTAACCTTCTTTTCATACTTACCACGTAGTCTAGTGCCAGGACCTACTATAATAAGTCGCGAGTTGGGAATTTCTTGTTTAACTCGCTTATAAGCTTCAAGTAGATAGCTAACCCCTTTCCGCTTTTCCAGACGACCAACAAACAGGATATTCACCTTCCCATCACAGAATTCATCAATTGGCGATACATCAGGCGAAAAAAGGTCTATATCTACGCCGTTAGGGATAATAGTATAGTTTCCAGGCACATACTTACGGGCAAACTCCATAGCCGGTTTAGACACTGCAATTCTGCCATTAAGCTTGCGAACTCGCCTCTTCAGCATTATCGTGCTAATGGGCTTACCAAAGTTATAACCAGGCTTACCGTGAACTGCGTGAAATGTCCCCACATTGGCCGTATTTGAGAAACGGAGGACAGCACTACATAGCATGGGCATAAAAGGTTCATGAAGATGAATAATATCAAACTTTTCTTTGTCAAGTACAGCTTTGATTGTAGAAGCTAGCCTGAGTGATATAGTAACACGAATGATGGAACCACTGGCTGGAATGGGTCGAGGTTTACCTATAGGTATGAACCTATCACCAAAGGCAGGAACTACTTCAGATGCGGGGGCAATGACCTTAACCTCGTGCCCCACCAGGGTAAAGTAATGCTCTAGTGCGGAAATATGATTGGCAACACCACCGGGGTAAGTAAAATCATAAGGGGAGACTAATGCTATCTTCATTCGTAGCTGCCTGAACCTTCCCCACAGATTTATTCAGAAACTTGCTGATCACCAGCAATGAACTCTTCCACCATCTGGCGAGCTTCGTCATCGGTATATTGAATAGGCGGTGATTTCATAAAGTAGGCTGATGGAGCTATTAGTGCCCCAGTAAGTCCTCGGTCCAGGGCAAGTTTACAGCACCTGATAGCATCAATAACTACCCCGGCCGAATTAGGGCTGTCCCACACCTCAAGTTTTAATTCCAGGTTCAGAGGCACATCACCAAAGGTTCGCCCTTCCATCTTAATATAGCAAAACTTACGGTCATCCAACCAGCGAACATAGTCACTGGGACCGACATAGATGTTATCAGGGTCAAGCTGGTAATCCAATTGAGAGGTAACAGAGGTAGTTTTAGATATCTTCTTGGACTCAAGGCGCTCGCGTTCTAACATGTTGTAGAAGTCAGTGTTACCACCAAAGTTTAATTGATAGGTTCGCTCCAGTTTAACCCCACGGTCTCTAAACAGCCGAGTAAGCACACGGTGAACAATGGTGGCTCCAACCTGAGATTTTATATCATCACCAATAACGGGAAGCCCTTTTTCAACAAAACGCTCCTGCCAATACTTCTCCCGAGCGATAAAAACTGGGATGCAATTGATAAAGCCACAACCGGCCGCCAGCACCTGCTCAATATACCACTTGGTTGCCTCTTCACTTCCAACCGGTAAATAGTTAATCACCACATCAGTTTTGGTTTCCTTAAGGATTTTAACTATGTCGGCTGTTGGACCTGGCGCCTTCTGAATTATTTGAGACAGATACTTGCCCAAACCATCATGGGTCATACCCCGCTGAACCTTAACTCCTGTAGCCGGCACCTCACAAAATTTAAAGGTATTATTAGGCTGAGTACAAGTTGCCTCCACCAACTCCTTGCCAACTTTGTTCTTATCAATATCAAAGGCAGCTACGAAATTGATATCGCTTATATGGTATCCCCCTAGGTTAACATGCATTAGCCCGGGTACAAATTCAGTCTCTTTAGCCTTCTTGTAATAATAAACACCCTGAACCAATGATGAGGCACAATTACCCACCCCTATTATGGCTACATTTATTTTACCCAAGACTTATCCGCTCTCCTTTCCTATAAAAAACGACTATAGAAGGTTGCTCTGGTTATCCTACTTATGTTATTCTCAGATGTCAACATCACAGATTAAGTTATTGCCACGAGATTGGTGAGCGGTGGGAAAAAAGATCTACGATTTTCACACCCATACTTCACTGAGTGACGGTGTCCTGTCACCAATTGAATTAATCAGGCGTGCCCTGGTTAATAATTATCAGGCTATTGCCATTACCGACCATGCTGCTACCGGGTCCTTAAGTCGCATAATTCAAGAGATTACCGAGGTATGTGCCTTGGCTCGCAAACACTGGGATATCTTAGCCATTCCTGGCATAGAACTTACCCATGTTCCTACCCAAGCCATCGCTGAAACAGCTAAAAGGGCTAAAGAACTGGGAGCTTGGATTGTGGTAGTTCACGGTGAAACAGTCATTGAGTCGGTTGAAAAGGGTACCAACCTCGCCGCTCTCCACAGCCCCCATGTTGATATCTTGGCTCATCCTGGTCTTCTAAGCCTTGAAGAAGCAAAACTAGCTGCTGCCAATGGTATTTTCCTGGAAATTAGTGCCAGAGCAGGGCACTGCCTAACCAATGGCCATATCGCCTCTCTAGCTCAACAAGTAGGAGCTAAGCTACTACTTGGCTCTGACACCCATAGCGAGCAGGATTTACTAACCCCGTCCTTAGCTGACGCCATTATCCATGGTGCAGGGTTAGATAATCCTGCTCGCTATCAAATCTTAACTAAGAACCCCCAAGCCTTAATAAAAGGCTTACCCTGCCACTAACGGAACCGTGAAATCGACTACTACTTGCTCTGACCTATCCTAAATACTTTAGTGCTACATTTAGGACAGACTCCACTTGTGGCTGGTCTCCCATTTTTCAGGACAACCTTCTTGGGATTCTTTATTTCCACCTTCTTCCTGCATTTAAAACAATACGCTTGCAATTCTTGTTACCTCCTTTTTCGACATAGAAACACCCCACTATTCAAACAGTCACTGCAAAACGACTCCGGCTGGCTTTCGTACTTAGTTTGGCAAACTTTTTTTATTTAGAAAGCGGTTTACCAATCCCTAACTTAGGCGCACCAGCAACTGTGTTGAAGACAAAAACTGTTCCAACGTACAGAGTGTATAAGCCGAAGAGACCGATTAACCAACCAGCTATAACATGCATACCCTGGCCTGGGAGCGACCCACCCATCAGACCAAGAGCCAACAGTATTACAGCTACAGCAAGCACAAGCACGAACAGGAATAGGCTCCAAGAAACCTTGGCAACGCTGGGCAGGAACAGTAGAAGTATTATACCAATAGCTAGCCAAATGAATGCACTAAGGCCTAATCCAGCACCTACTGCCCCCAGGTCCGGCGCCAGGGCAAGAGCCGCCTGAAATGACCAACCACCACCAAGGAATATAAGGGCAGCAAATACTACGAATATTGTGCCCAGTAGTATATCGCCTCTAGCCAGGTCAATTATACCACATATAAAAATTCCTACTGCCGCCGCAAGAAGCCAACTAGTCATAACAGACAAAGCTGGTACCGCATCTAGTCCTACACCCACTTGCCCAGATAGCAAAGCAAAAAGACCAAAACATGATGCACCTATCATATAAAGTGCAGCTGGTGTAGCCATTGCCCAACTTGTCTTACCTTCCGACATTTAAATCCTCCTTTATTATACTTGAGTTAGCTATATGCGTCATTCCTATAGCGTCACCCCCTTTCAACATTGTTCCACTATATTCCTATTATACGCAAGCTGTCAAGGTTCAACTATATTCCTATTATATGCAAGCTGTCAAGACCTTTTAGATACTTTATTTAATAAAAGCTGTATTTAAGTTAGATATTAGCGATAAGAATGCTGAAAAACCTTTTCTGGTTGCCACTGCCCTGCTTCAGAGTTGAAGCGAAGCACAGCTAAAAAACATCCGTCAGAAGTATAAGCTCGGCAGCGACTCTCTAAAGAAGATAATGCAGATAGGTTCTGTTCAAAGTAACCGTTGCCCAAAACCAAGGGGCACCCATTCTTTATAGTGCGTTCGGTATCGTCGCTAACAATCATAGCTGTCCAATGCAAAAGCACGGTATCTATAGGATGAACAAGGTGCTGCCAATAGCCATAGCGAAATGCATACTCAAGTTGAGGTATTGAAACTGCGTCCTTTATATCAAAAAGCCCGCAGCGCAAGCGGGTTAGACCTTTCAAATTAGCACCACAACCCAACGCCTGCCCTAAATCATGAGCCAGTGAGCGGATATAGGTGCCCTTACCACATACTACTTCTATAGTGACTACCGGTGGTTGCCAGTCTACAAGCTCTACAAGGTGGATTCTGGTCAGCCGGCTTCTCCTCTCAATCTCAATGCCAGCCCGTGCCAATTGGTAAAGTCGCTTACCATGATGCTTCACTGCACTATACATTGGAGGCGTCTGCTGTATTAACCCACAGAAGGAAGTAAGTGCTGACTCTAATTGTGCCTGGCCAATCCCAGAGGGGTCTCCTTTTTGAATAATCTTACCACTGGCATCATAGGTGTCTGTAGCCACACCCAACTCAATCTGAGCCCGATAAACCTTAGTAGTATCTACCAAAAACTCAACGACACGTGTTCCCTGACCGAGACAAATAGGTAAGACGCCGGTTGCCGCTGGGTCAAGAGTGCCGGCATGTCCAACGCGCCGTTCTCCACTCAGCCGTTTCACCTTAGCCACAATGCTAAAAGAGGTCTCACCCTGAGGCTTATTAATATTTAATATGCCATCCACAGTCAATCCCTGTGTTAGTCAGGAGTGCTATCTATACTAACCTCGTCAATCAAGTCAAGGAGGTGGGCCCCCCGCTCAATAGAATCATCCCACTGAAAGCTCAGTTCAGGGATACGTCGCAACCTCAGACGCCTAGCTAACTCCTTACGAAAGAAACCCGAAGCGGCAGCTAATACGCTTAATGTCTCTTGTTTTCCTTCGTCGCCGATACAACTTATGAATATCTTGGCATACTTCAGGTCAGGCGAGGTGGAAACCTCGGTTATAGCAACAAAACTACCAAGTCGCGGGTCTTTGATTTGACGCTGAAGTAACTCACTAATTTCCTGGCGAATTAGATTATTTACCCGTTCAATACGGCGTGTCATAATTTAGTCAGCTTTCTCCCTTCGAAAAAACTCTAGTATATCACCAACTTGAAAATCATAAAAATCTTCGATGCCCACACCACACTCATAGCCGGTAGCCACCTCCTTAACATCATCCTTAAACCGCTTCAGGCTACTAACGATAGATTCGCATACCAGTTGTTCTTGACGCTTCACCCTAACTGAAGCACCCCGAGTTACCTTACCTTCGGTAACATAGCTACCGGCTACTTTCACCTTTTTCCCACTAGAAAAGATAGCCCGCACCTCGGCTCGCCCCTCGATAACCTCACTATATGTGGGCTCTAACATACCTTTAAGAGCCTTGCCTACATCATCTACCAAATTGTAAATGACATTATAGTTGCTGATATTTATACCTTCCGTATCAGCTAACCGCCGGGCTCCTGGCTCAATGCCGGTACCAAAACCAATAATAAGCCCATTAGATGCAATAGCTAACATAACATCACTCTCAGTAATATTGCCGCTGCCACTATGAAGAACCCTGACCCGGACTTCCTCTGTTCCTAACTGTTCCAAAGAGCTTGTTATCGGTTCAATACTACCTTGAACATCAGCCTTGAGAATAACATTAAGCTCTTTTACCTGACCAGCACTTATTTGGTCAAGGAGATTATTAAGGCTCACCGAAAGTCGTTGTTGCCTCTCCTGCTGACGCTTCTGTATCAAAGTCTGTGCCTGGTGTTCGCCAGCCACAGTAGCCAGGGTATCCCCCACTTGAGGTACACTATTTAAACCAAGGATTTCAACAGGGGTAGCCGGCTCAGCTTTCCTCACCTGCTTACCCATATCATTAAACATAGCCTTTACCCTTCCCCATACGGTACCAACCACAATAGTATCACTAAGCCTCAAGGTTCCTGTATGAACCAGCACTGTAGCTAGTGGTCCCTTCGTCTTGTCCAGTTCAGCTTCGATAACTACTCCAACCGCTGGTCGAGAAGGATTTGCCTTAAGGTTCTCCACCTCAGCCACAACCAGAAGGTTCTCCAATAAGTCAGAGATGCCTATCTTCTCTCTGGCTGAGATTGGGACACAGACTGTATCACCTCCCCACTCCTCAATAAGCAAGCCGACATCAGCTAGCTGCCGCTTAACCGACTCAGCGTTAGAATTGGGCTTATCAATCTTATTAATAGCCACTACAATAGGCACCCCAGCCGCCTGGGCATGGTCTATAGCCTCTAAAGTCTGCGGCATTACCCCATCATCGGCGGCTACTACCAAAATAGCGATATCGGTTACGTGGGCTCCACGAGCTCGCATTGCAGTAAAAGCTTCATGTCCAGGGGTATCTAAGAAGGTAATCTTCTGCCCGCTAATCTCTACCTGATAAGCACCAATATGCTGAGTAATGCCACCAGCTTCAGTGTCCATTACATTAGTTTGCCTGATAGCATCAAGTAATCTAGTCTTAC
Source organism: Dehalococcoidia bacterium (assembly GCA_011191875.1). Taxonomy (GTDB): domain Bacteria; phylum Chloroflexota; class Dehalococcoidia; order Dehalococcoidales; family W498; genus W498. The sequence continues at coordinate 81,627 of DUFC01000031.1, forward strand.
CGTGATTAACATGCCCCATAATAGTAACCACAGGAGGTCGTGGTCGCAGACCACTAAGTTCTTCATCTCGGAGCCGTTGATGCTTCTTAACCTCGCTAATAGTCCTAGCTAATCTTTGTGTTGTCCGATGCTTCAGGTGAGCTTCATAACCAAGGTTTGTAGCTACAGCAGCTGCTGCTTCATAGTCAATGACCTGGTTAATATTAGCCATAATGCCATTTCTCATCAGTTGCTTGATAATATCTATGGCACTTATCCCGAGGAGGTCAGCCAGCTGTCTCACACTTAAGGAGTGGGGAATCTCAATTAAGTGTTTCTCCAGTGAAGAACGATCCTGGCTACCTTCCTCACCTGTTTGTTCCACAACTTCATCTGGTTTGCTCGCCTTCGCCACTGATTGACTCCTTTCGGAAGGTCTTTTTAGAACTTCTCAGCCCCGGCTGAAAAACATAGTTCTTCAGCAGTCTTCATTAGCAATTCCCGATTATCTTGGGTAAGAGTAGTGCCTAAAGCACGCTCCAGCCGACCACCCTTTAGCCCAATTTCCCAGCACTCATCTGCTGGACACAAATAAGCACCACGCCCCGCTTTCTTCCCACTAGTATCAACCTCGACCTTCCCATCAGAAATGCACACCAAGCGTATTAACTCCCGTTTAGGTCTTACCTTACGACAAGCCACACAAGTCCTCTGCGGTATATGCTTAATACTCTTCATCACCTATATCTACATCAATCTCTGACTCTCGACGTAGCTTCTTCAGCCGTATGCCATCATCAGTAGTTTTCTTGCCCTGAGTGCTTTTCTTTTTCCTCTTCTTTGACTTAGCCTCTGGCTTAGCCGGTACCGATACCAAAATATCCTCAGCAAACCGGATCGGAGGTTTTTCTATTGCTGCTTGCGGCTCAGGTGGTTCAAAAGGAACCTCCTCAAGCGCTGGTAGGGGCTCAGCCGCTTCTTCTACCGATTCGGCAAAGACTGAAGTCGAGTCAGCAGTAGCTGGTATTTCAGTAGGAAGCTCCTCGCCAACCACAACCTCTTCTTCCGCCTCAGTTGAAAGCTTAGCTTCTGCTACCTTTTCTGCCTCAGCATCAGAAGCGCTCTTGATGTCAATTCGCCACCCGGTGAGTTTAGCCGCCAGTCTGGCATTCTGCCCCTCTTTGCCAATAGCTAATGAAAGCTGCTGGTCAGGGACAACTACAGTAGCTACCCCTTCCGTATCATCCAACTCAACTTCTAATACCCGGGCTGGGCTAAGAGCATTAGTAATAAAGACAGAGGCATCTGGATCCCACATAACAACATCTATCTTTTCGCCATTTAACTCACCCACAATATTCTGTATCCTTATGCCCCGCAATCCAACACAGCAACCAACCGGGTCAACGCCCTCTTGGCATGCGGCTACAGCTACTTTGCTTCGATAGCCAGCTTCACGAGTAACTGACTTTATTTCCACTATCCCATTAAAAACCTCGGGAACCTCCAGCTCAAAAAGCCGACGAAGTAAATTAGGGTGAGAACGCGACACCACCAGCTGAGGTCCTTTGCCGCTCCGAACTACCTCTAAAAGGTAAACCTTAAGCCTTTGACCTATCCGATACCTCTCACTGCGCACCTGCTCTACCACAGGCAGCACCGCCTCTGTTCTACCCAAATCGATAAATATCTGCCTAGATTCAATGCGCTGGACTATGCCGGTGATAATATCGCCTTCCTTATTAGCATATTCCTCAAATATGGCACTATGCTCTGCTTCATGAAGGCGCTGCATAATGACCTGTTTTGCTGTTTGAGCAGCAATACGTCCAGCATTGCGTGGTGTAGCTTCTACCTCAATAACATCGTCAATCTGAGCATCCGCCTTGATTCGGCGCGCTTCATCTAGCGATAGCTCGCTACGACTATCTGAAGGTAGCTCAACTACAGTCTTTTCAGCCCACACTTTAACCCCACCAGTAGTAGGATTAATCTTAACCGAAATATTCTGGTTAGCCGTAAAATTATTTTTCCTGTAAGCTGATACCAGTGCTGCCTCTATCGCTTCAATAACTACCTCTTTAGGCAGATTCTTTTCAGCCGAGAGCTGAGTGATAGCAATCAAAAAGTCACTCTTCATCTCAGATTAGAACCTCCAATTCTACTATGCCCCCACACAATAAAAAAGTGGGGGAAACCCACTTCACTAATTAACCTTCGTTGTAAATATAGTGTATCACAATCAAGCTTGAGATGCAAACTTTTTAAAGAGACTTTGCTCCTTCAAACTTCCCTTTTATCAAATAATACCTATTTACCTGAATGGAGCATATTAATATGAAAGTGGCAAATACTTTTAAGGCAACATTGATGACAAAGGGGGTGGTTGCGGCAGACGCTCTTACCCAGGTAGACCAGCAAGGCATGGTATTCATTAAATAGCTGGGTATCAGCCGGCAGATTATTCATAAAGAGGTTTTGATAGGCATTGTAGCTGTTGCTATCGGGGACTAAACCAATGCGGTTGATGATACGACGGGTATAAGCATCAATGACAAAAATTGGCTTGTTAGCAGCATAAAGTATTATGGAGTCGGCTGTCTCCTGCCCAACGCCATAGACAGAAAGAAGCTGTTGGCGGAGATAGTCGGTATCATTGGTAAACAGTTTACTAAAGTCATCATTATAATTTTCTCCCAGCCAACGGACAAAGGACTTAAGCTTTAGTGCCTTGGCGTTATAGTAACCGCAGGGGCGGATAAGTCCAGCCACTTCGGGGAGGGTTAACCGGCGCAGTGCTTCTGGTAATAGTACCTTGGCTGATTTTAAGTTGGCTATAGCCTTTTCTACATTACCCCAGGCGGCGGACTGGGTAAGAATAGCACCAACTATTATCTCAAACGGCTCCGGTGCTGGCCACCAGTGCTGCGCTCCATAACGAGCCATAAGTCGGTGGTAGATGTTCTGTATTGATTGGCTTACCGACTGGTTATCCATGGTGGCACTTTACTATCAGTTACCGAATCATATCTAGGGATATAGGGTTTAATATCAATTACCGGTGTGCCATCAATGGCATCAAGTCCCTCAACCTTGAGGATATTACCCCGGCGCTGGAGTAATCTAACCGTAGCCTTGCCTATCGGGTTCGGTCTATATGGCGCCCTAGTGGCAAAAAGCCCCACCAGAGGAAGTTCATACCTGCCTCTTGGGTGAACCTTAGCCGGTACCTGGCTAAGAGCAGGAACTTGGTGCATCCAGTAGAGGACTATGATATGAGAAAAATCGTCCAGATTATCCAGAGCCGCGGTGAGGCTACCATCAATTACAATATCGGAGACAATTTCTCTACAGTCCTGCCTTGATGTTTGCTTAATTTCACTCCGGACGATACCAATAGCTTTTAAGGTCATGCTAGGCAGTTCACTGGTCATGTTCAATGCTTCCCACTGGTCATTATAACAGCATAACTAAAACAAATGAAGAGAGGCTGCCTTTTAAAGCAGCCTCTTGGTTATTTCTAAACAATAACTACTCCAGTGGAGCAAGAGTTAAGAGTTTCTTGGCAATTTTTGGATACTTGGCTATAAAGAGCAATTCATCCTCAACGAGAGGCCTTTGTGATTCTACATTAGCATATCGTACCAGCTCCAAAACTTCATTAGCCTCTTCTCTATTAGTAAACGATACCTCTATCTTCCCCATTATATGGCTAAAACCCGATATTCCACTATACTCACCAGTGCAAATTTCTCTCCCGGTTTCCACGAACTCTGGTTCACCCCTACCCAGCTCTCCATAACCATACAGTTCATAGTTATGCGGGTCTTTTAATACGCCGTCAGCATGTATGCCAGATTCATGAGCAAAGGCATTAGCGCCAACCCCGGGTTGGTTTATTGGAATCGGCACCCCAAAGGCGTAACTGGCAAACTTAGCTATTTCCCATCCCTTAGATAAATCAATTGAACGTCCCAACTTATATTTATCAGCAAACCCCTTTGATTTGGTCACAGCTAGAATGGTCGCCACAAGGTCGGCATTCCCCGCCCTTTCCCCGAGACCGTTTAGGGTGGTATTGATATAAACATCCTGCCCACCATCTATAGCCCCTTTGGCTCCAGCGAGAGAATTAGCCACAGCTAACCCCAAATCACCGTGGCAATGAGTCTCAATAGCTATGCCGATATTTTCGGCCAATGTCTTGATAGTTTCATAGCTAGTGAAGGGGTTATCATAACCGAGGGTATCACAGTACCTGAATCTATCAGCCCCGTGTTCTTTACCGGCAAGTCCGAATTTGATTAGGAAATCCAGGTCTGTCCGTGAGGCATCTTCGGCATTGACACCTATGCTCTCAGCGCCAAGAGCCCGAGCGGCATCAACTGCCTCAACCATAGTATTTAAGATGTCATCCTTCGTCTTTCTCCCTTGAAACTTACCTTTGATCATCTGGTCTGATGTAGATATCGAGAGATTTAGATGACGGATATTAGGTACTAGCTTAAAGGCTGTCTCAACATCATCGACGATGGCTCTTATCCACCCTTCCAAACGGATAGGCTGCAGGGCTCCAATCTCAGCTAGTTCCAGATTGGCTTGCAGGTAAAGGGATTCGTGCCTAGTGGTAGGGAAGCCAAACTCTGACTGAAAGACCCCCATCTCATTCAGGTATATATTTATCATGGTTTTTTCAAGCTTAGATAAACCAAGCTTCGCTGTCTGCACTCCATCCCTATTGGTTACATCAATAAAATAAATCTTGGGCACAATCTTACTCCCGTTGGAAACTCAGAAAACCTGATAATAACATATATTTACCACCCTTAGCAAGTATATTTTGCTTTGGACGACTACGCTTGGCTTTACTTCTGTGCTAAAATAGCTACGTTAGACTGCTTTTATCAGGGAGAATCATGGACGAACTGGGACTTGGTCTTGACCTAATCATTGTCTTAGCTGTTGCTATAGCTGGGGGTATGTTAGCCCGCCGATTGAGGCTACCCATCATCTTAGGCTATTTAGTAGGGGGCATTGCTGTCGGTCCCTATGGCTTTGGCTTAGTTCAGGACCAGGAGACAATCCGTACTCTAGCTAATATCGGCGTAATCCTGCTCTTGTTCACCCTGGGGCTTGAGTTCTCTTTGAGCGAACTCAAGCGAATTGGCAAGGTCGCCATTTTAGGTGGCATAGCTCAGATATTGCTTACTGCAGCGGTAGGCTTAGCTTTGGGCAAGTTGCTAGGCTGGGCGATGCTTGAAGCTATCTTCTTTGGCTTTCTCATTGCTCTTAGTAGCACCATGATTGTTCTTAAAACCCTTATGGAGCGAGGAGAGCTTGACTCAGGGCACGGTCGGGTTATGATAGGAATTCTTCTGGTGCAAGACCTGAGCCTAGTGCCCCTCATGATAATTTTACCAACTATGGGTGGGGGAGGAGGAGAATTGTGGTTATCTTTAGGAATGGCCACTCTCAAGACACTACTTTTTATTGGGGTGATGCTGGTTCTGGGTATATGGGTATTACCCTGGCTACTGAGATGGGTGGCAGGGACGCGCTCCCGCGAATTATTCTTGCTCATTGTGGTCGCCTTGTGTTTAGGAGCAGCCTTTGGTGCTTTCCACTTAGAACTATCCCCCGCCGTTGGTGCTTTTATTACCGGATTATTGATTGGTCAGTCGGCTTTTGCCCGTCAGGCTTTTGCTGATATTGTCCCCCTGCGCGATACCTTCGGTGCCCTCTTTTTTGTTTCCCTGGGCATGCTTGCTTCCCTAGATTTTGTAGTGGAGCGTCCAATCACCGTTGCCGTAGTGGTAATAGCCATAATTGTGATTAAATTTATCATCTGCTTCCTTGTCCCCTGGCTTTTTAATTATAGTTTCAAGACGGCGCTATTTACTGGTATGGGGCTATTACAGATAGGCGAGTTCAGCTTTGTCCTGGCTGGGATGGGTATGAAAGCCGGTATTATCACCTCAGATATTTACTCTCTGACCTTAACCAGCGCCATCATCACTATGTTGCTAACTCCTTTTACTCTAAGTTTTGCTTCACTCCTTTATCAAAGGCTTAGCCAGAAAATGAGACTAGAGCGGCTAGTGGCATCTCGTCTTGATCCAGATTGGCAGAGTGAGCAACGGCAATTATCGGGACACGCTGTAATTTGCGGTTATGGTCGTGTTGGGCGTAATCTGGCAAAGGTTCTGGAGCGGCGGAATCTTTCCTACCTAGCTATTGACCTTAACCCTCAAATCATCTCACAATTACATGCCAGGGGGATTCCCTGTATCTATGGAGATGCCAGTAATCGTGAGATACTCGGCCACGCTCAGCTTAAGAAGGCCCGTGTCCTTATTTGCACCTTCCCTGATTTTATGGCTGTGGAATTAACCACTAGAAATGCCCTGAAAATCAACCCCAAGCTTGATATAGTGGCTCGGGTTCACCATGATGCCGATGCTGAACTGCTAAAGGGCATTGGTGTTGCTGAATTAGTCCTTCCTGAGTTTGAAGTCAGCCTGGAGATAATCCGCCACACCCTGCACAGGTTTGGCTTAACCATCCTCGAGATTCAACATATCCTGTGTGGTCTCAGGGGAGATAAGGGCTAGTATAAATTTGCGGTGAGCTTGTGATATACTAAATCGAAGTCAGGTAAAAGGTGAGTAAAACAAAAGTAGGCATTATCAATGTTACTGGTTACGCTGGTGTTGAGCTGGCAAGACTGCTGTATCAGCATCCAGAGGTTGAGCTCGCTTCAGTTACCGGACGGAGTGCTGCCGGGCAAAGGTTAGGTGAGGTCTTTCCCCACCTGGCTAGCCTAGACCTAACTATTAAAGCTGAACTGAGCGATGTTGATTTGGTCTTTTCAGCTATGCCGCATAGGGAAAGTGCTAAAGAGGTCATACCATTTCTCAACCGTGGCACTAGGGTGGTGGATATTAGCGCCGATTTCAGGTTAAAGGACACCGCTGAATACTGGCACTGGTATGGTTTTACTCACCCTGCCCCACAACTACTTGAACAAGCGGTGTATGGGCTAACCGAGCTATACCGGTCTCAAGTCACTTATGCCCAACTGGTGGCTAACCCTGGTTGTTACCCCACCGGTGCTATTCTGGCTTTAGCCCCGGTAGTTAAGACGGGTCTGATTGAGCCGGATATTATTATTGATAGCAAGTCTGGCGTGTCCGGAGCCGGCCGAACCCTAACTGCACAAACTCATTACTCAGAAGCCAATGAAGATGCTACTGCCTATGCTCTGGACGGACATAGACATCTGCCTGAAATTATTCAGGAGCTAAAGCTGCTTAGTCCTGAACAACTACCCTCGGTAACCTTTGTTCCCCATCTGATACCGATGACCAGGGGAATATTAACTACCGGCTATGCCCCATTAGCCTCAGGCACCATCTCTATCGACAAAAAGGGAGAAGAAGAACTGAGGCAGCTTTATCGGGACTTCTACAAGGATGAGCCCTTTGTCAAAGTGGTAGACTTCTCTCCCCATACCAAGCACACTCAGGGGAACAACCTTTGTCTTATTCACCCTACTATTGACTACAGGACAGGAAATCTCATTGTCATTAGCTGTATCGACAACCTGGTCAAGGGAGCAGCGGGACAAGCCATCCAGAACATGAACCTTATGCTCGGTTTACCTGAAGCAACCGGTCTTCAAGCACTATCCATCTACCCCTGAAGCACTACGCATCTCGGGTCTTTAATGAGGGATTTACTATATGTCCTTCCTTGATAAGTATTTTCCCGATACTTGAAACCCTACTACTATTGCCTACTGGCTCTACCCCTGTTATCCTTATTAAAGTGAGCAAAGGTGGGAAGTAATACTGACGCACATACCAGCGCCAAAGAGTTTCATGGTGTAGATTACATCAAGATTACTATCTTGGGCTTTGGTCTGTCTGCCCTGTGGGCGTGCTTTCATACCATTATCCTCCAGGATATAGTCCCAGCCTTGGTTCCCGAAGGACTGAAGCATACCTACCTTGGCCTTCTTATCTCTGCTGGCGCAGTCATAGCCATGGCTACCCAGCCGATTGTCGGAACGATTAGCGACCGCTCTGGCTTTGCCTGGGGGCGCCGACGACCCTATATCCTGCTTGGCATCACACTAGCTTTGCTGTTTCTGCCCGGAATAGGCTTCTGTAGTAGTTATGCTGTTCTCTTCATCATCTACTGCTTAATGCAAATTAGTACTAATACAGCACAGGGACCGTTCCAGGCATTTATTCCCGACCTGGTGCCTGAGGGAAAGAGGGGGCGAGCCTCAGGGGTGAGGAATCTACTAAACATTGTAGGTGGCGCTGTTCTGATAGGCGTGATAGGTCGCTTTATGGGACACTACTCCGCCGGTGAGGGGAGTTCCTGGCTATGGCTAAGCTTAGGGGCACTGGCTATTGTCATGCTGGGGGTTATGCTGGTCACGGTTTTAACAGTTAAGGAACGACCTGGGGCTGGTGGTCGTCAACTGCCCTTATTACCAACCCTGTATAAGAGCTTCAAGATTGATATTAAGGCTAATCGTGATTTTACGATTTTTCTAGTAGCTTGCCTATTCATTTTTGCCCCATGGGCAGCTTTACAAACATTTGCCTTACCTTTCCTCAAGCATGTTGTCGGTATACCTAATCCAGAGGCAGCCACCGCCGACCTTATAATAGTGATTACCGTCTGTATATTAGCTACGGTTTATCCTACCGGGCGTTTATCTGACAGAGTAGGGCGCAAGCCAGTTATGCTCCCCGCCTGCTTACTCAGCGCTTTAGGGATTGTAGCGCTATTTTTCTCCCAAAGCTATACGCATATATTGCTCTGCGGTGCTCTTCTCGGAATCTCAGGTGGAGCCTGGATGAGTTCTCAGTGGGCTCTGGCTATAGATTTAGTGGGTAAGGGTGAGGAAGCAAGATACCTTGGTCTGGTTAATCTAGTTATATGTGGAGGAGGCGTCCTGGGACGCCTCCCTGTTGGAGGGGCGATTGATTTCTTTAATGCCCTTAGCCCTAACCTGGGCTACTCAGTTATGTTTCTATTTTGTTTTATCTGTTTTATTGTCGGCTCGTTGCTGCTGCTGAAAATTAAGGAGATTAAGTAAAAACTGCCTCACCGACCTCGCTTCCATGTCCAGTTCTCAATAACCAGCGCCAACACCAAAAGAGCTAATGTACCTAGTGCCGCTAATATTCCAACTGCTACCGGCGATGTGAAGAGCATACCACTGACAAACGCTTCCCATCCCCAGGCTCCAGCCAACGCCATGCCTATATATACTAATGTCTTGCCACACCAGCAGGCAACGAAAAACTTCCATAAGGGGAAGCGAAGAAGACCGGCAGCTATACCCAGCACATCAAAGGGCAAGGGAGTTAGTGCGAAAACAAAGACGGTTAAAACTCCCCACTTCTTCAGCCATTGCGCTGCTTTGTCATAAAACCTTCTGTTTTCTACAACTCCCCGTCCACTATAACCCAGCATATAACAGGTCATCTCCCCTATAGCCCCCCCTATCCCACCAGCCAACCCAACCAAAACCGGGTTGAAAGTAGCGCCAAGAAGTAAGATTATTACGATACCCGGGAAAGGCAATATAATAGTGGCATTGGTAATTAGGCTAATAAGGAAGGCACTTAGATAGCCGTAGTTACCCAACTGAGCAAGCTCATCCCGGTAAAGAAAGAGACAAACGGTGATAGCTATGACCAGAAATAGTATTAAAAGAGGAATAAGTTTCCTCTTTACCCAGCCCCCCTTCTCGGCTCCAGTCTGCTTATGGTAGCGGTTTACGTCGCTCATGTTGAGCATTGTAGCACATTGTAGATTAGGTGGGTAATGTAGTGGTCGGGGAACGTGGGCAGGGTTATTAAATAGTTTTATATATTAAATTGCTTCACTAGCTAATGCATTGTATACTTTAGCTTAGGATGGTGGTTATTGGTGAAGACCGACGATTTTGACTATTTCCTTCCCCCGGAACTTATTGCTCAAACCCCGGTTGAACCTAGAGACCAATCACGACTTATGGTTCTAAACCGCAGCAATGGTTCGATAAAGCACCGTAAGTTTCTTGAAATAACTGATTACTTACGAGCTGGGGATGTCCTGGTATTTAATAATAGCCGTGTTATCCCAGCCCGCCTCAAGGGGAGAAAGGTTGATAGCGGGGGTAGGGTAGAGATTTTGTTACTATGCCGGCTTGACACCAATACTTGGGAGGCACTGGTTAAGCCTGGTAAGCGGGTTAATATTGGCACCAGGGTTGAGATAGCAAATGAGCATGAGACTAAGGTTTTGGCTGAAGTAACCGAGCTAAGGCAGGATGGGATAAAGGTGATAAGTTTCTCTGATGAAACACCATTACCGGAGCTAGGCGAGATTCCATTACCTCCATATATACATGTTCCCTTAATTCATCCCGAGCGTTATCAGACGACCTATGCTAGTGTAGCCGGTAGCGTGGCAGCACCCACCGCTGGGTTACACTTCACCCCTGAACTACTTAGTAATATAGAACAGAAGGGGGTTCGCTGTTTGTTTGTTACCCTCCATGTGGGGCTTGACACCTTCCGACCAGTTAAGGAGGATGACCCGCTTGAGCATCCTATCTATAAGGAGTATGGTGTGCTAACTCAGGAGGTAGCCAGTCAGTTATCTCAAGCAAAGGCAGAGGGGCGGAGAGTCATTTGTGTTGGCACTACTACGGTAAGAATTGTAGAGCAAGCGGCTCAGGCTAGTAGCTCACTTCCTGTAGAGCCGTTTGTGGACTGGGTGAGTTTGTTTATATTGCCCGGATACCAGTTCCGTATGGTGGACGCCCTTATTACAAATTTCCATCTGCCTAAGTCAACACTGCTGATGCTGGTTGCTGCCTTTGCTGGTAGAGATTTTATTAATCAAGCCTACAAGGAAGCAATAGCCTCAAACTACCACTTCTACAGCTTTGGCGACGCGATGCTAATCTTATAGCACCAATAGAGCTCCCTATGAACTCCTTATTGTATATCCTGCCCTTTGACCATTAGGCAGGTGAGGTGCTAGAATCAGAATACCTAATTTCAAAATTAGTTATAGTCCTTGATTAAAGGATAGTGACTAAATGAAGTTCCTTAAGGTGCTGGCTCTCAGTCTTATAAGCTCCCTTCTTGTCCTGTCTCTTTTTGCTTTTGGTATTGCACTTACACTAAATTATACCCTCCTCAACCCGGATTTCATTGTCTCTGAGGTAGATAAGGTCGATATATCTTCATTAGTCGAGGAATTCATCAGTGAAGAAATCTCCGAAGAAGAGCTGCCCGAAGAGCTTAGGGTTGTCCTAGTTGACACCGTCACCAAACTCGAACCAGTAGTAAAGGAACGAGCAAATGCCACCATTTACCCCATCTTTGATTACTTACTGGGGAAAAGCCAAAGCCCAGACTTGGCGCTTACGCTACGTAATACCTTTTTAAATTCGGAATTTGTCGTCTCCGTACTGGATGAGCTAGATGTATCTTCGCTAGCAGAAGAATTGCTCACCGAGGAGTTCATTGAGGAAATCCCAGAAGAGATGGAGTATCTAGTTGAGTATATGGATGACATCGTCGCCGAACTTGAACCATGGGCAAAAGAACAAGTAAGTATCGCCGCTGACCCCGTCTTCGATTACCTAGTAGGGGAAAGCCAGAGTCTGAACGTGGTAATCTCACTAGAACCAGTAATGGAAAGCCTAGAGGATACTCTGAGGGAAGCCTTCCTAGAATCACCACCGTCAGACCTTTCCCACTTACCTCAGGCTGAACTCGAGCTGTACTTTGATGTGTATTTCCAGGAATTAACTGAAACAATGCCGTCGACCTTTGAGATTAACGAAAGCTTATTGGGCACTGAGGTGCCAGCAGAGATAGCTGAAGCACTGGCCGAGACTGAAGGGGCACTTGAGCAGGCGAGGCAGTATATTGGCTATTTCCAGCTTGGTTACAAGATTCTAATTGGCTTCACTCTGCTACTAATACTGGGCATTGTTCTCATAAATCGCCAGGTAAAGGGTGCTACCCGTGGGATAGGCATTCCATTCCTGACTTGTGGAGCCCTTAGCTACATTGGTATTTTAATTGCTAAGAATATTATTAGGAAACTGTTAATGCGTCTTGATATACCGGCTCAGTTCCAACCACTGCTACCACAACTCCTCAGTGACTTCTTAGCTCCACTGCAATGGTTCAGCCTCGGTCTTTTTATTTCCGGGATAGCTCTAATCATAGTCTCTTTTATCTATAAGCCACGCCAGCCTTCATTTTGAACCAAAGTCTCTGCTACTGTAATTAGACGGTTCCTTTATATTGCTCCATCTCTATCTCTAGTGGTAAAATCATCAGGGAGTATTAACTAGTGTGAGTAAGGATAAATATAACAATACGATAAATGATGTGCACCTTCGCCAGCTTACTGTAGACGAAGCACTGTTAAAGCTAGATAAATATCTAAACGATGCCTTTATGACTGGTTCACTCCAGGTTAGGGTAATTCACGGTAAGGGAACAGGCATCCTGCGCCAGGTAGTCCGTAAGCAGCTCGCTAAACATCCGCTGGTCAAATCATACCGACCGGGGGCTTATGGAGAAGGAGGTTCCGGAGTTACTATAGCTGAGCTAGTCTAAAAGTGGTTGACTCCTCATTGAAAGAAGAAGGGTTTTTAGCTATAATACCCAGGCTACCTATGGTGAGTGTCGCCTAGTGGTCTAAGGCGCCAGGTTGTGGCCCTGGAGAACGAGGGTTCAAATCCCTCCACTCACCCCAAACTGAAGCGCTTATAGCTTAGCGGACAGAGCATCTTACTTACCAGTATATGGCAGGGTAGGGTACTAGGTAATAGTGAGGACAATGTGATTTTAGGCGAGAGAGATTAATCCCGTCTTCAGAGCTAACACTACCGCTTCAGTACGGTCGTTGGCACTCAACTTTGTCATAATTGAAGAGACATGATTCTTAATGGTTTGTTCACTAATGTTAAGTTCAGACGCAATCTGCTTGTTACTGCGACCTTGAGCTATATGGTTGACGATTTCTATCTCTCGCACCGTGAGCTGCGCTTTTGTCGTCTCATCTTCCCTCTTTCCAGATAGTTGTCGAAACTGGCGTAATACTCCATCGGCTATTTCAGGTTGACTGGAAAGAGCTTCATATATAGGGTACTCACCACGAGCTACACGCCTCACGATATCAGCCAGATAGTCACCGCTGACTTCCTTGTTTAGATAAGCGGCAACTTGGGTTGCAAGCACCCGGACGAACTGGTCTTCACTGAGATTTGAGGCAAGCGCAATCACGCCAACACTAGGCAAGACCTGTGTTAGTCTACGAATTAAGCTCATGCCACTGTCGGAAGGAACATCCATATCCACAATCACCACATCAGGTGGCATAACCTCAATAGCTACAGCCCAGCCAGTGACTTCAGCCTGACCAATAACTTCCATATCCTCCATACTGGAGAGCCAATGCCTTATGCCCTCCCCCAACAGAGGTTGCTGGCAAAAGGTAAAAACCTTAATCTTCTGCTCACTCATATGACTAAGCTTAAGAATAGCACAGAAAGAGGCTAATTTCAACGATTTGACTTGTGATAGGCCTTGAGCTATTAAAGCACAGATTGATTCGGAATATACCCGTTCTCATTACTTTTACCTCCAGCCAGCCAGCTTTATAAGTCTTGTTAACTGTGATACTTAGTGATGAAGCCCATTGCTCTCTGTCTGGCTTGTCAGGTATAATTTAATTGAGTGCGCCTATAGCTCAGCGGACAGAGCATCGGTCTTCGGAACCGAGGGTCGTGGGTTCGAATCCCTCTAGGCGCGCCAGTATCAAGATAAAAGCTCCTAAGCTATCGACAATTATTAAATACCACCCCAGGGAGAAATGGAAACTCACTCCTCGGGGCGGTTGTGCTTTTTGCCAGTTGAACCGAGACTTAAGGCTTCAAGACGCTAATACTACTTTTATCCAGTCCTGGGAACTGGGCAAGATGATACCTGGTATCTATACAAAGGAGGCAGGCTTGATATAATCTCCATATTTCTCTCTAGCCTTGATTAATCTCTGCCTTTGCTCTTCAAACACTTTGAATACTATTGGCGGCGTATCAGTAACCCTGGTCTTGTATATCTCCGTTAATCTATCGAGCTTGGCTAAGTTTTCTGGAACCCTTATTGTGAACTGCATATTATAATCTTTCTTAGAATAGTCTTGACCGAGCGTTTCTTTGAATAGCTTTACCAGGTCTCCATATTTTGGTATAAAACCAGTGGGTGTTTCTATTGCATCAACTTCCTTATGGGCACGCAGTTCCATCCATTTAAGCCAAACTCGTTTAGCGTATTTATCATTCAAGAAATCCCCGTCAGAGCCTCTCAAGAAGTAATTCACAGAGAAGATGAGAGGTGGATTGGGTAAGTCAGTGCCAAAATTCAGGTTACCTGCAACATACTTACCTATGGGTATGGAGAGGAAGTCCAGATTTGACATAGGGTTAAAGGTTCTAACCCCTTCTTTTCCCAAGGTGGCAGCGGTAGTTTCTGATTCAAGAGCGGCACCTTTAATTATGATGCCATGTTGCCAGCTAAAAGACTCCTCTACCGGTACCAAGGTGTCCGAATCGCGACCTCCATAGATTATTCCGCTGACCATGACACCATCAGGGTCGTTAAGCTTTGGATCCAAATTCTCTAAATGCTTAATGTCAAGGGTAAAACGTGCGTTTTTGTGTGAAGGTGATATCTCCTTACCCTCAGCATCCTTCTTCCCAGGAGTCCATTCTCCTGAGTGATTGATACCCTTCTTTGGGGCTTCTCCATCCTTACCAATCCAATAGACACCTTTCTCCTCGGTAACCAGTACATTTGAAAATATAATCTCACCCGGCGTGTGAAGTGTCTTCCATACTATAGCGTCATCTTTAGAGTTAACGCCTTGTATTATGCCAAACATTCCCCTTTCTACATTGACGGCGTGTACTTCCCCGTCCTTTTTCCTAATATAGGCAATGTCATCTCCGACTATGGTCTCACCTTCTATCATGGCAGTGGAAGTCTTTCCACACATAGAAGGAAAAGCTCCTAAGAGATAACTCACCCTGCCTTTTGGACCATGCACACCCATAATCAGCATATGCTCCGTGAGCCAACCTTCCTTTGATGCTCTATTTATGGCGAGACGCATTGCTAATTTCTTAAGCCCGATAGTATTGCCACCATATTGAGTGTTCGTGCTATATATGGTCTCATCTTTGAGGTCAATGTATATTCTACGCTTGTCAATATTTTTACTTACTTCTAACCCAAGCCCTGCCGGCTGTAGCTCCCCTTGAGAATGCACAAACTTAAAGAACTGCTTATAATCGCCTAATCTCTTGAATTCCTCATATCCCGGTCTATACAATAGGTCCTCACTATGCGCCACATAGGCGGAATCAGTAAGCTGGATACAAGGGATAGTAAATTCAGAATTAATAGGACCTAAGCAAAAGAATCGTACATATAACTCGTGCCCCCGCATAATGTTTTTAAGAATCTGGTAAATTTCTTTGAGTCCTTCGTCTCTATCCATTGAATTAATCTCAGGACCTAGAGCCACACCCTTGGGTATAAGAAATTTCGTAGTTTCTTTATCTCTGGCTTGGTCGTAATAGCCGTCAAAATGAATAGTGTGACCTTTTAGAGCAAGTTCTGCCTCCCCTCTATCTCTTACCGCCGATTGCCTGATATAGTTAATATCTTCTGCGGAGTCAGTTGAGACAAAAACTCTATCAGGATTACAAAGCTCCACATACTTGGCGATAAACTGATTTAGCTTGGGATTATTTATCCTGTCAAGTTTCTGGTAGCCCTCTTGCCCTAATCTGGTTTTAAGTATATTCTTAGCTTTTTCATTCATTATTTACCCCTACCCTTACATTTAGTAGCTTAACATTCTTGGCTAGATATTCTATACGCCTACTAGCCCCTTTTCAACTTTATTCCTATTCCATGCGCCCCAGTGAGCAGCCTTTGTATCCTTCTTTTTCAAGGAAGCGCCAGCTAGCAAAGAGCAATAAAGGGAGCTAACTTATCTCTAGTCACCAACTCGCAACCTGCCCCAAATGGCAACAGCCCGCGCCAGTGAACAGACGCTATCCAAGCTCGGTTTATTGCCTCCAGAGAAACAGAATTTCATGTAATTACTTAGCATCAATCCGCCCACTCCCTCAATAGCCGAGCGCGCTGCTCCCAACTGAGTAACAATACTCTCGCAATCGCGACCTTGTTCTATCATCTTCTGAATACCGCGAATCTGCCCTTCTATCCTTTTGAGGCGCTTGACCAAGTTGTCAACCGATACTGCTTCTTCTGCCATTTTACCCTCCGTAGTAAATTAGGCTCATCTACTCTCTTGACATACCCTCTCTCTGTAGGGTATTATACGCTAATGCTGCCACCTATTTTACCACATAACATGCCTCAGGTAATAGATTTTCGCCTAAAGAGAGGGTTATAATACACAAGTTTGAATTAGAGATAGGCTGAGATTGGAATGGCTCTCGGCATCCGAGGCACTGAAGATAGCTGAGACATTTAAAAAATTATACCCAAATTATCAAAGGGCTTGCTTCAAGCCCGCTTAACAGGAGGTGAAATGAGCATTGAATACCTACCCACCATATGTCCTTACTGTAGTTGTGGCTGCGGACTATATCTCATAGTAAAGGATGGCAAGATAATCGGGCAGGAGCCGTGGAAGGAGCACCCAATAAATGAAGGAGCAAACTGTCCTAAGGGTAAGAATGCCTACGCTTTCCTCTACAGTGAAGATAGGCTGAAGATGCCACTGGTGAGAAAGAACGGTGCCTTTCAGGAAACCTCTTGGGAGGAGGCTCTTAACCTCATCTCGTCCAAACTAAAGGAAGCTACCCCAGAAAACTTTGGCTTTATCGCCTCATGCCGGAATAGTAATGAGGACGCTTATGTGATGCAGAAGTTTACCCGGGTGGCGATGGGCACCAATAATATAGAATACTGCGGTCGACTGTGTCATTCCCCGGCAGCGGCTGCCCTAATTCCTGCCATGGGCGGAGGGGTAATGCAGACCTCTCAGCCTGAAATTGAGCTTGCCGACTGTTTCTTCCTTGCCGGCGTTAATCTGCAGGAGACCTTTCCCATGATAGCCCGGAGAGTATTCCGCGCCAAGGACAAGGGAGCTAAGGTTATTTATACTGACCCCAGAAAGACGGCTACGGCGAGGCACCTAGCTGACATCAACCTGCACCTGAAGTCGGGCACGGATGCAGCCCTAATCAACGCCATGATGCGAATCATCCTAGATGAGGGGCTGGAGGATAAAGAGTTTATTGCGTCAAGGACAACCGGTATTGATGAATTACGCGATTTTCTGTCTAAAGTAGACTTAGAGGAGGCGGAAAGGATTACCGGCATTCCCTTGGAAAAGATAAAGGAAGCGGCAATTACCTATGCCAAGGCAGAGACAGCATGCATTCTCTATGACCAGGGTATGTCCCAGCATTATGTTGGCACCGACAATGTCAGGGTTCACGCTAATCTTGCTCTTCTCTGCGGGCATGCTGGTAAGCCAGGGAGTGGGATAAACTCAATGAGAGGGCAGATAAACGGTGAGGGCAGTGGAGATATGGGTTGCCTATGTGTTTTCTACCCCGGATTCAAGCGCGTGGGTGAGGATTCGGCAAAGTTATTTGAGGAAGCATGGGGAGTGAGCAACCTGCCCACCAAGCCTGGCTTCACGTACATAGACATGCTGTATAAATGCTCTTACCTCTATATAGTTGGGGGAGACCCAATGATGGTCACTCCCGATGTTAATAATCTGAAGAAGGCTTTAGAGAAGGTTAATTTCCTGGTGGTTCAGGACATATTCCCCACTGAGATAAGCAAGCTCGCCCATGTGATACTACCGGCAGCTAGCTGGGTGGAGAGGGAGGCTACCCATACCTGGATAGACAGACGGGTGCAGAAGATAGACAAGCTTATTGACCCCCCTGGCGAAGCCAAGCCCGACTGGTGGATTATATGCCAGTTAGCTGAAAAGCTGGGCTACAAAGATAAATTCAACTTCACTTCATCTGGGGAGATATTCGAGGAAATAAGAAGCTGCATTCCCCCGTATAAGGGCATAACCTACGAACGGCTGAAGAAGACGGTGGGAGGAATTCACTGGCCCTGCCCTTCAGAGGACCATCCCGGCACACCCTCCATGTTCTTGCAGAAGTTCAATACCCCTGATGGTCTGGGACACTTCCAAGCGGTGGAGTTTAAGCCCCCTGCTGAATTACCCGATGACGAGTATCCGTATGTCCTGACCACAGGCAGAAGTATCTTCCATTACCATACCGGAGCAATGACGCGGAGAACGCCAAAGCTAGTTGATGAGGTTCGCCGCGGTTTCGTTGAGGTTAACCCCGAGGATGCCACTAAGGCTGGGGTTAAAGACAAGGATATAGTTACTCTGGAGACAAGGCGGGGTAGCATAGAAGTTGAAGTTAAGGTGACCGATGAGGTGCCACCAGGACTACTATTTGTCCCCTTCCACTTTGCTGATTCCTGTGCCAATGTGCTAACAATCCCAGTACTTGATCCCAGCGCCAAGTGCGCTGAAACCAAAGTATGCGCCGTCAAGATGGAGGTGAAACAATGAAGGGAGATATGTATATCGCCCATTCCACAGATAAGGAGATACTAGAAAAAGCCGAGTATGGTGGCGTGGTTACTTCTCTGCTCAAGTTTGCCCTGGAGAGTGGGAAAGTAGACGCTGTGCTTGCCGTAAAAGCTAGAGATGGCAACAGGTACGACGGTGTACCCGTTCTAATCACTAAACCGGAGGAAGTAATAGAAACCACGGGAGCACTGCATTGTGCCTCGCCCAACATCGCACGCTTTCTCAAGGAATACCTTGATGGCGCCTCCGACCTGAAGATAGCCGTTACCGTCAAGCCATGTGACGCTAAGGCAATTATTGAGCTCGCCAAGAGAACCCAGATTGACCTTAATAACTTGCTCCTTATTGGCTTGAACTGCACCGGCACCCTACCCCCAGCCAAGGCAACGACAATGATGAAAGTGGAGTTTGAAGTAGACCCGAATGATGTCGTTGCTGAGGATATTGAAGACAATAAATTAACAATAAGGTTAAAGGATGGGACAGAAAAGGAGAAGAACCTGACCGAGCTTGAGGAGCGGGGATATGGGAGGCGAGAGAATTGCCGTAGATGTGAGACCAATATCCCAGTAATGGCCGATATCACCTGCGGTAAGTGGGGAACTACCGACAACAATACAACTTTCATTGAGGTTTGCTCGGAAAGAGCGTCTGACTTCATCACGGCGGCAATTGAAACTGGCAAGATTAAGGTGGAACAACCAAGCAGCGATGCTATAGAAACCAGAAGTAAGAAGGATGAGGCAGCAATAGAACTGGCACGGCAATGGCAGGAGAAGGATTTTGCCAGTCTCAAAGAAATGAGCAGTGACGAAAGGCAAAATTACTGGTCTGAGCAATTCAGCCGCTGTATTAAGTGTTACGGGTGCCGAGATGCCTGCCCCATATGCTACTGCAAGCACTGCTATCTGGAGGCAGATAGAGGCTTGGTGACTGGGGGAGAGGTTCCGCCCGACATTATCTTCCCTATGGTAAGGAGCTTCCATGTTATGGACTCGTGTGTTAATTGTGGGCAGTGCCAGGATGCCTGCACCATGGAGCTTCCTCTTTCCCGCTTGATATTCATGCTTAATAGGGAACTGGTTAGCATTTTTAATTATGAGCCGGGAATGGACGTAGAACAACTTCCTCCATTGAAAACAGTCCCCAACCAAGAGTTGAGTCGCAGTAGTGCTTGAAGTCACCTTCTAAACCCAAGTAGAAACTAGATTTGAGACAGATGCCTCTTACGGAGAGACGATGACCTCAATTGTTCTTGCTGGTGGCAAAAGCCTACGGCTAGGTAAGAGTAAGTGTCTGGAGACCATTAACGGTAAAAGCCTGATTGAGCGGGTTATAGAACGGGTCAAATCAGTGAGCAGGCGAACCCTGATAGTGACCTCCCGAGAACAGATTGACTTTCCCGCCCCTTGTGAAGCAGAAGTAGTGGTAGACATTTATCCCGGCAAAGGACCACTTGGGGGAATATACACAGGCTTGCTAGCTTCTGAGTCTTCACACGTCCTTGCGGTTGCCTGTGATATGCCTCTTCTAAATATTGAACTGTTGCGCTATATGATTGAACTATCCCCCGGCTTTGATGCAGTTGTCCCCCGATTAGGCGAAAGAAAGGTGGAGCCACTCCACGCTATATATGCCAAGTCCTGCCTGGATAATATGAAAACACGGTTGGAGCATAACCAATTGGAAATTAGCCGCTTCCTTAACACAGTACACGTTAGATATATTGAACGGCCAGAATGCCAGAAATTCGACCCCCAGCTTTTAACCTTCTTCAACATAAATTCTCAGTCAGACCTAGACCAAGCTATCACACTCGCTACAGAGAATAAAAGTTGACTTGGTAGAGACTATCTAGTATCGTTTAAGTGACATTGGTTATGACTGTGAATAGGGTTAGTCCGTTAGTAATTGCTGTAGTGGGAAACTCCGATGCTGGCAAGACTACCCTGATAGAACACTTACTCAGGGAGCTCAGCCGGAGAAAGCACAGGGTGGCAGCGGCAAAGCACTGTCCCCATGGGTTTAACCTGGATGTTGAAGGGAAAGATACCTGGCGCTTCACAGAAGCGGGGGCAAGGGGAGTATTTCTTACCTCACCCGGTCTAGTTGGGCTCATTGAGGAGAAGGAGCCTGTTCCCGGGCTAAGAAATATTGCCGAGCACTACTTTGCTGACTTCGACATCGTGCTTGGTGAAGGATTTAGTCAAGAGAAAGAGGTAAGAAAGATACTGGTGCTCAGGGAAGGGGGTAGCAAGCGTGTCCCTTATCCACAAGGTGATATCCTGGCTCTGGTAAGCGATTTTGAGATAAAAGCGGATAAGCCCTTATTTAAACCCGATGATGTGTCCGGCATAGCTAACTTTATTGAACAGTTTCTTATTCAGGAGGATAGAATGGAAACATCAGTTACACTTATCATCAATAAAAAGCCAGTCCCACTAAATCCCTTTGTTCAGAGCGTCTTTAAGAATGTAATCGTAGGGGTTATAGGTGCTCTTAAGCGAGAGGATGAAGAATTGAATCAGATTGAAGTAATAATTAAGTCAGAGGATGACGACGGGTAAAAGGGGTTAATGGGATATCAAGAGCACAAACACAAGGCACCCAAGAGCATAAGCTGTGCTGTCCTCACCATCTCTGATACCCGAACCGAACGGGATGACGAATCAGGCAGACTCATCAGGCAAAAACTCAGTGAAACTGGTCACCGGGTAATATTGCATTGTATTTTGAAAAACGAGGCGGACTCTATCAGGGAAAAGATATATGAACTCCTGAAAGAGGAGGAGCTTCAAGCCATTATTGCCACTGGCGGTACCGGAGTAAGCCGCAGGGATATTACTGTAGAGACAATATACCCCATTCTCGAGAAGAAGCTGGATGGCTTCGGAGAGCTTTTTCGGTTCTTAACCTATAGTGAGATAGGCACCGGCAGTATTATGAGTAGAGCCATTGCTGGTGTAGCCGAGGGAAAGGTTATTCTTTGTCTCCCTGGCTCCCTTGAGGCGGCAAAACTGGCGATGAACAAGATAATCCTACCTGAACTCGGGCACTTAGTTATGGAGGCAACAAGGTGAAACCTTTTGGAGCACTTCTTGCCTTTGAGGAAGCAAAAAGGGTTATTGACGTCAACATAAAGCCAATCGCAAGAACAGAGATAGTCAACATTGACGACTCCCTGGGGAGAGTTCTGGCTAAAGAGGTTGTTGCTACTTTAAGCACACCCCCCTTTAGTAGAGCAGCTATGGATGGTTATGCTGTTAAAGCCAGAGATACCTTTAATTCCAGCCAATTAAATCCCAAAGTGCTTGACCTAATTGGTGAATTACATGCCGGGCAAACACCCCAGAAGAGGGTGAGCCCCGGTGAGTGCATTCAAATTGCTACCGGGGCAATGATGCCTAAGGGTGGGGATGCTGTGGTTATGGTTGAGGATACCGAAAAGGAAAACAAGAGAGTAAAGGTATTCAAGTCAGTCTACCCAAAAGCTAACATGGCTAAAAAAGGGGAGGACATCAAAGAAGGAGAGCTTATTCTAAGGCGCAACTTTATCTTGGACCCAGGGAGGATTGGGGTGCTCGCCTCTCAAGGGATAAACCGAATCAGAGTCTATAAAAAACCGAAAGTAGCTATAATCCCTACCGGGGAAGAGGTATGTGAGGTTGATAAAAGGTTAAGGAAAGGGCAAGTCTACGATATTAACTCCCATACTATCGCCTCAGTGGTAAGGGCAAATAGTTGCCTTCCCACCAAGTTCGGTATCGTCGGCGATGACGCCGAGGAGCTCAAATCAACAATTACCGAAGCTCTAAAAAGTGACCTTGTGGTTATCTCAGGAGGCTCCTCTGTAGGAGAGAGAGACCTGTTATCTGATGTCCTTCAGAACCTGGGTGAGATTCTCTTTCATGGAATTCAAGTCAAACCGGGGAAACCAACCATTTTTGCTATGATACAAGGTAAACCTATCCTGGGAATGCCCGGCTATCCTACTTCTTGTCTGATTAATACCTATCTCTTCCTTTTACCAGCGATAAGAAAGATGGCTCACCTGCCGCCGAGGAGAAAGGAGATGGTTGAGGCTAAGCTTTCCCGGAGAGTCCCCGGAAGCGTGGGTCGAAGACAATTTTTAACCGTCAAGCTCGATGGAAGTGATGCCATTCCTATGTTTAAAGAATCGGGGGCGATAACCAGCATAGCCGAGGCGGATGGCTACATTGAGATAGCCGAGAATGTTGATTTGCTAGAGAAGGGCGAGCCAGTTACGGTAATACTGTTCTAAACTATCTCCTTACTTTTTCTCTTTCTTCCGGTAAGTCCCACTTTTCCCGCCCTTTTTGCTTTCCAGGTATATTTCGGCAATAGTCATCTCTCGGTCTAAAGCCTTGCACATGTCGTAGATGGTCAAGGCAGTGACTGAGACAGCAACCAAAGCTTCCATCTCCACCCCCGTTTTGCCGGTGCTCTTTGCCTTAGCGGTGATTCCTATAGAGTCATCCCTAGCTAAATCAAAGTCAATAACGATATTACCAATCAATAATGGATGACACAGGGGTATCAAGTCGGGCGTCTTTTTTGCCGCCATTATACCAGCAACCCTGGCTACAGACAGAACATCTCCCTTTTCCAACCCAGCCTTCCTAATTTGCTCCAGAGTGGCCAGCTTCATCATTACCCTGCCTCTGGCTACTGCTTCACGTTCGGTGTCAGCCTTCTGACTAATATCAACCATTTGAGCCTCACCCTTTGAGTCTACATGAGTTAGCTTAGTCATCATTCCCCTCCTCTATTTTCAATTCTCCAATCAGAAGCCCTAGCCTCCTATCTGACACATCGGCCGCCTCACTATCCCCGGGGCAAGCCCTCCGGTCAGTTGATGCCGCTCCCGCTTAATGGCAACTGCCTTTTGGATAAGCTGTTTTATCTCATCCACGCTGGCTCCATTACGTAGCGGCTCCTTCAAGTTGACCTCATCATCGTCTAGGAGGCAGGGGCGTAACTGCCCATCGGAGGTAAGACGAAGGCGATTGCAACTGTGGCAGAAGTGCTCGGTTACCGGGGTGATGAAACCTATAGTACCCCTCGCCCCAGGCAGTCGGTAATACTTGGCAGGACCATTGCCTGTTTTACCGGTATAAGGCTCCAGTTTGCCTAGAGACTGAATGCGTTCCTGAATTTCCTGGGCAGACACCGTCCCCAAGGCTTCGACCTGTGGCGTCCCAAAAGGCATAAATTCTATAAACCTCACATGCCATCCTTGGCTGGTGCTCATTCCAGCGAAATCAACAACTTCATCGTCGTTCATGCCCCGTAGAACCACCATGTTTATCTTGACGGGCTGTAGTCCAGCCTCATGTGCTGCCTCGATACCAGAGAGCACCTCTCCTAATTTATCCCTGCCAGTAATGCGCTTGAACCTATCCTTTTTTAGCGTGTCCAGACTTACATTAACCCGTTTCAGCCCAGCCTCTTTCAGCTCAACAGCGTATTTACTTAGAAGAGTGCCGTTACTAGTAAGCGAGATATCGTCGATGTCCTCTATCTGGGAAAGCATCCTGACTAATCTACTCACATTAGGCCTCAACAGAGGCTCACCACCGGTAAGACGCACTTTGCTGATGCCCATACTGGCAGCTGCCTGAACTATGTGTTGGATTTCCTCATAGGAGAGGACTTCACTTCGGGGCAAGAGGGACACCGAACCCACCGAGCAATAGATGCAGCACAAATTGCAGCGGTCAGTAACAGAGATTCGCAGGTAGTTAATCTGGCGTTGAAAAGAGTCGAAAAGACCGGTCATCTTCCCCTCCTGACTATATGGACACCTGTAGCTTTGAAGGTGGCACAAACTTTCTTTGTCCTGGTTAAATTCAACTCCTCGGCTGACCTTTTGGTTACTAGAGCAACTAGCCGGAAACCACAGTTTATCTCAATGCGGCTGAGTGGACCAAGTGATACTACCTGAGTTATTTCCCCAAAGAACGAGTTCCTAGCACTACTTGAAACTCTTGATAGCGCCAGTATTATATCCTCTGGCCTAACACAAGCACAAACCTCTTCTCCTACGGCGTAATCTGAAATCGCCTCTATAACCCCACTACCAATATCTATAGTAACTACCTTATCCTGGCTTGACACTATCACCCCGTCTATAATATTCTCAACGCCTACGAACTCGGCTACCTCCCTATTTAGGGGGGAACTGAATACATCCCTTGGAACTCCTGTTTGAAGGATTTCACCATTTATGAGCACACCTATTCTATCAGCCAGCCGCTGACCCTGGGACATATCGTGGGTAGCCATTATTATCGTAGTGTCATACCGGTGAATAATATTTGCTACCAATTCCTCAATTTTTGATGTCGAAATCGGGTCAAGGTTTGCTGTAGGTTCATCCAGTAGCAATACCTCCGGTTCGTTCACTATTGCTCTGGCTATAGCTACCCTTTGTACTTCGCCACCGGATAATGTTCTAGCGTTGCTCTTTCTATAAGCTAAGAGGTCAACCATCTCCAGAATATTGCTGACCTTTTTTCGGATGCTACTTTCCCTTACCCCTCTCCATTTCAGACCATAGGCAATATTATTATAGACACTCGTGTTAAATACTACTGGTTTCTGAAGGACAAAAGCCATCCTTCGTCGCACTTCCAATTTCATTCTTCTCAACTCGGTAACATCAATGCCATCAAAGTATATTCTCCCTGAGGTGGGTAAACCAAGCAGGTCTATTAGGCGTAAAAGCGTAGTCTTGCCAGCACCGGTGGGTCCAATTACGGCAAAGGCTTCACCCCTGTCAACCCTGATATTGATGTTTTTCAGGATATCTCGCTCACCGTATTTTTGGTGTAAATCCACTACCTCTATTAACGACATTATTACCTCTGCTGTACTCTATTTAAGGTCACATTGACCACAAGGGCTAGGAATATAAGAATCATACCCAGGGCCAGTGACAGCTCTAGCTCACCCTTAGAGGTTTCCAGTGATATGGCAGTAGTGATAACCCTGGTGAACCCCCTGATATTACCGCCGACCATGAGAGCTATGCCTACCTCTGAGATAGCTCTGCCAAACCCCATTATTATGGCAGCCAGAACAGCATATCTCACCTCCCTTAAGACAACGGCGGCAACCTGAAAGCCACTGGCACCGAGAGAGATAGCCGTATCTAATATCGCCTTATCTACACCACTCAGAGCCGAAATAATCAAACCGAGCAGTATTGGAGTGATTAGTATCATTTGACCCAGCACCATAACCGTTGGGGTAAATAACAGATTAGTTCCGCCCAGTGGTCCGGCTCTGGAAAAGAGCACAAAAACAAATAAGCCAACACAAACAGTAGGAAGACTGAAGAATGTCTGGATGATGTTTATTAAAACCCTCTTGCCCGGGAAATTGTGAAAGTAAATGAGACTGGCTAGGGGTATGCACACCAGAGAGGCAAGGAGACAGGAGGTCATCGAAATCCCCAGTGACCTACCGGCTATCTCCATAACCTCTGGGTCAAGTGATACTATCAGCTCTATAGCCTTAATAAAGCCCTGCCATATTTCAGTCAATTGATTTCAGCTCCGTTCAAGGTGTTAACAGATGCTAAATACTATTGAGGTTCTGCCCCGGCACAAGGGGTAAATAACTGCATTCCATATTCCTCTACGCCATAATTCCCGATAAGCTCCTGTATTTCAGGCGAGGTAAGGAAGCTTATCAGGTTATTAGCCAGGTCAATCTTGGTTTTAGGGTTCTCTTCTGGATTTATGGCAATGGCGGAGTAGACATTGAGCAGTATGTCACCCTTGTCCACTATCACTACCAGGTCTATCTTGCCCTTATAAGCCAAGAAAGTCCCCGTGTCGGTAAGGGTATAAGCCTGCTTCTCACTAGCCATCATAAGGGTTGGACCCATTCCTGTTCCACCCTCAATGTACCACTCGGCTTTTCTAACTGTCTCATAGTCAAAGCCGGCTGCTGTCCAGATTGCCTTCTCCTTGCCATGGGTTCCTGAATCATCCCCTCTGGAAACAAAGCTTCCGCTTCCCGCCTCCATTAGCTTTTTGAAAGCATCCTCGGGAATTAAGCCCCTGATACCTGCCGGGTCAGCCGCGGGTCCTACGATGAGGAAATAGTTATAGGCAAAGGGCACACGAGTTACACCGTAACCTTCAATTATGAACTGCTCCTCACGGGCTTTGGAATGAACGGTGATAACATCCACATCTCCCCTCCTCCCATATTCCAGAGCTTTGCCGGTACCAGCATACATGACATCCAGCTCAACATTATACTGTTCCTCAAACATAGGCTCCAAGTATCCCCAGAGCCCGGTATCATAGAGACTGGTGGTTGTGGCTACCCTTAGCCTTTCCTGAGGTGGTAGCGGTGACGCTGTCGAGTCTCCGCACCCCACCACCCCCAGAACTAGACTAGTTAGCACTATCACTGCTACTAAAGAACCAATTACTTTATACCTCACAACTTCATCCTCCTTTTTCTGAGGTGTTAGATACTTTACTGTGCAAAACACAAAAAATAAACACCTCAATGAGGAGGTGCCCTACAGTAGGCATTATTCATGCCCATTAGTAATCCTCCTTTTCAAACACGGGAGGCGTAAGCGTTTCCCCTTACACCCTATCGGTTACTGCCCATAGGCAAAATACCCTTAGGCACAGCAACTCGGAGGCTTTTATTCAGCTCTATAAGGTCTCTTCAACCCCTTATAGGCATATCAAATATACCTTATTGGCCACTCATAAGTCAACAGGATGCTCTCGTTCACATGATTAGTGACATATTGTTTCTTTACCCTGTCTTTGCACTGAGCGGTCTTGATTTGTCAATAGTCCAGTTAATACGACTCCCGCCTTTCCCTTAAACAACAACGAGCTTAAAATGCTATAATAACAGCAGGGTAATTTTGTATCCGCTAGGGGATACACTTGGGTAAGCCCCAATACCCCTACTATTTAGGAAGAGTTATGACTGATTACATTATCAAAGTGGAAAAGTTAGTTAAGAGATTTGGTAAACTAGCTGCGGTAGATGACATCAGTTTCAGTGTGGTGCCGGGAGAAATCTTTGGTTTTTTAGGACCGAATGGGGCGGGAAAGACTACTACTATCAACATCCTGTGTACCCTGTTAAAACCAACATCAGGGAGAGCCAGTGTTAATGGATTCGATGTGGTGCGCCAGCAGAGCCAAGTGCGCCAGTCGATTGGGCTGGTCTTTCAGGACCCTAGCCTTGATGTGAGACTCAGCGGATTGCAGAATCTGCGTTTCCACGCCTCGGTGTACCATGTGCCTGCCCCAATTCGTGAGCAGCGGATTGAGCAGGTGCTCATGATGATGGAACTCTGGGACAGGCGTAACAACGAAGTGCGTACTTATTCCGGAGGCATGAAACGCCGCCTGGAGCTAGCCAGAGGTCTATTACACTACCCCAAGGTGCTATTCCTCGATGAACCCACGCTGGGGCTAGACCCGCAAACACGCAGTCACATATGGGAATACATACTTGATTTGCGCCAGCGTGAAGGGACTACTATTTTTCTGACCACTCACTATATGGATGAGGCAGAAAATGCAGACCGCATTGCTATCATTGACTACGGGAAGCTCATCGCTATAGACACCCCAGAGAGGCTTAAGAATATTGTGAGTAAGGATATAATTTCAGTGAAAACTGACGATAACGACAGAGCCGCTGAAGAAATCGGGCTTCGCTACCGGATTGAGGTGATACGTGACGGCGACGAGCTCACCTTTGAGGTAGCCAATGGAGAAGAGTTCCTGCCTACCTTTGTCAGGGAATTTGGCACCAAAATACTGAGTATCAACTTGCACCAACCGAGCTTAGATGATGTCTTTCTCAAGCTGACCGGGCGGGAAATACGGCAGGAGGCAGCTAGTAGTGAAATTAAGACAATCGTTCGTCAATATGATCGGCGCACGCGGCACTAGCACAATGAATAATCTGCGCGGAGTGTACACCCTGTGGTACCGTGATATACTTATTTTCGGGCGTGATAGGGTACATATAATTAGCTCTATAACCCTGCCTCTACTGTTTGTGTTTGTTTTTGGCATCGGACTCAGCGCCAGGATGGGCGACCTTGCCCCTGGCATCAATTTCACCCAGTTCCTCTTCCCCGGCATTATTGGGATGACAATACTTATGAGCTCGTTTACGGCTGGGGTAAGCGTGGTCTGGGACCGTGAGGTTGGCTTCCTGAGGGAGGTGTTGATAGCACCAATTAGCCGTGCCTCAGTAGCCATGGGGAAGACACTAGGTACCGCCACTATTGCAGTCATCCAGGGAATCATCATCCTGTTATTTGCACCTTTGGTTGATATCTCTGTTTCCGCATGGACAGTGCTGGTACTGTTGCCACTAATGCTGCTACTGGCTATTTCCATGAGCTCACTGGGTATATTGCTGGCGACACGCATCAAGTCCTTGGAAGCGTTTCACGGACTGATGTCCCTGCTGATGTTTCCCATGGTGTTTCTATCGGGGGTATTCTTTCCCCTCCAAGGACTGCCGGCGTGGATGGATATCCTGGTGAAGTTCAACCCGGTTACTTACGGAATCGCCCCAATCCGCCAGGTAGTACTGGGAGCATCACCAGACTCTCTTTTTAGCATCGTCCTATTCGGGCATACTATGTCAATCTGGGAAGATGTTACTATGCTGGCACTGTTTGCGGCAGCTATGATTCTTCTGGCTATGTGGTCTTTCGGCAAACAAGATTAACCTGAAATTTACCTGTCAGTTTTGCAGGTCTTTTAGTTTAATTTCAGCGAGTGTTGAAGCTAGCTCCTCAATATAGAGCCTATTCTCAAGTTTACCTTCCCAGCTATCTGGGATTGATTCAATACCAAGATATGCTCCAGAGATGGCCCCGGTCATAGCTCCAATAGTATCGGTGTCACCGCCTAGACTAATAGCATGAAGGACAGCTTGGGCAAAGGAATGAG
Source organism: Dehalococcoidia bacterium (assembly GCA_011191875.1). Lineage (GTDB taxonomy): Bacteria > Chloroflexota > Dehalococcoidia > Dehalococcoidales > W498 > W498. The sequence goes on from DUFC01000031.1 coordinate 111,308, forward strand.
GCTGGGATAAAAAGGAATATATGGCCGTGGGGACTGAATTGAAAGCTTCAATACCATTCCCCAGTTCAATAATAACCTTGGTCTTATCTGGACGATTAAGAATTGCTTCTATCTGGTTTAGCTTTTCCCGGTATACTCCCTCCTGTACAAAATTGATTAGTTTTGCCAAGAAATTACCCCGGTCAAAAGCCCCCAGCGGGTCAAGGTCTGCCGCTAGGGCAATAGCAAAAGCCTGCAAGGCAGCACCTTCCTTGCCTAACACATGGGCGTGAGTAATCTGGCTTGATTTATAGGCGACCTCTTTTATAATTGCCGGGTTATCGTGATACAACACACCAACTGGAGCAATCCTCATAGCTGAACCATTTCCATAAGAACCGCCACCATATAACCCTTGAGCAACTTCATCCCAAGCGGTACCAGCTCTTATTAATCGGAAAATACGTGGTGGTCCCGGTCCATAGCCACGGAAAGGCTCCAGCTCATAATTCTCAACAAAGGTCTGTGCCATATCCTCGCCATTGAAGCCCCCAGCCCTAATCAAAGACTCAGCTACGCCAATCATCATATGGGTATCATCGGTATAGATTAAAACCTCTCGTCTCTCAGCTACCGCTTCTATTTCTTCAGGCATAAACCAGTACCACCCCTCAAATGGTGCCCCTAGCGCATCTCCGATACCAGTGCCAACTAAAGCACCCAAAAACTTAGATTTCAAAGCTTGCTTAATCACTGGAAGCTCACTAAAAACCAAAGGCTGTTCTCAATCACCTATATTATACTTGATGGAGAGAAGACATTAATAGTAATCACCCTCTATACATGGGTAACTTAAAGTAGCTTTTACTGAAACTAAAGAGGCTTAGTTGCTACAAGAAAATGGCTCCGGTGTGGCGTGGTTGCGTTGGTACTACTGATTTGTTAAAATCAAGGTATCAGAAACCTCGGACAAATCCAAAAGAATCAACTTGACTGTTCACCAAAGCTGAATACGGGCCGTTAGCTCAGTTGGCAGAGCACCTGACTTTTAATCAGGGTGTCACAGGTTCGAGACCTGTACGGCCTACAACCTCTCTATTTTGAAGCTAAATTCCCCCAATTTCCCGAAAATCCCCAAAATAAAGCCCCTCTTTGAGCACCTGATTCGTTAAAAAAGGGGGGTACGATGACAGGAATTAGCTACAGCCTTGTTCGCCTGACAGAAAGTTATGCGTTCTGTTTGAGCACGGAAGGCAAAAGCACAAAAACAATCAAATGGTATACTGCCAACCTGAAACGATTCGCACAGTTCCTAAGTAATAATCAACTGCCAGAAGCGGTAACTGAAATCACTAAAGAAGAAGCCCGCCAGTTCATCTCCCACCTGCAGACCGAGGTAACAAGGTGGGAAGACCACTCCAATATTCATGATGATAAGAGACTATCTGCCTATTCAGTACATGGTTATGCCCGGACAATTAAAGCATTCTGGAGTTGGCTTCTAGCTGAAGGTTATATCACCCGTAACCCGATGACCAGTCTGAAACCACCGAAGACACCGAGAAAGGTGATCAGTACCTTCTCCCTGGAACAAATACAGAAGATATTGAATGCCATCGACAAGAAAAGCTCTCATGGTTTCCGAAACTTCACTATGATACTGCTGCTTCTCGATACAGGTATACGGCTATCGGAACTAATCAATCTGCAAATGAACGATATAGATTTTCTGCAATCCTTCATTATAGTGAAAGGTAAAGGTAACAAGGAAAGAGTAGTCCCTTTCGGCAGTCAGGTCAGGCGCACTCTCAGGCGCTACATTATGCATTTCAGGCCAGAGCCCGACTCTCCCAGAACGAATGAACTATTTCTGACAGAGGACGGGCTTCCGTTAAAATCCCGAGCTGTCCAATCCATGCTACTACGCCTGAGTAAGAAAGCAAAGATGTCAGGAGTAAGGCTTAACCCACACCGCTTCAGGCATACTTTTGCTAAGCAATATCTGGTACAGGGTGGTGATATTTTTTCATTACAGAAGATACTGGGGCACTCAAGTCTTGAGGTAGTAAGAATGTATGTCAACCTCATCACCAGTGATATCCTTGAACAACACCGCAAGTTCTCACCGGTAGATAATACCATTTTACCTAGAGGTAACAAGAGTACTTGACATGTGTCTTACAGGCAGTATAATAATGGTAAATCTAATAAAGGAGGAAGGCTAGGGAAAAATACTTATAAAATCTGTTACTATTTGACCAAAAGCACCCGAGGCCCGTAACGGATCGGGAGCATAATGGTATAGACTTGGTGAGGCCGCACGGATAGCCAGGATTGTCAGATAGCTAAACCATCTAGCCAAACGTTGAGATGGAAGCAAGCAATCTTGGCCATTTTATTTCTATCTACGAAAAATTTGCCCAAGCTGAGAATAAATCAGAAAGAACCGTTGAAGCAGTTACCGCTGCCGCCAGGAAATTCGATAGATTTCTCGGCGGAAACACCAATGCTCAGGATATCACTGCTGATGATCTGAGAAAATACATTCTATATCTTCAGGAATGCTGCAAATGGTCGGATCACCCGACGATAAAGAAGAATCACGACGGTCTTTCTTCAAACACAATTGCTCACCACGTCAGGCACATCAAGTCCTTCTGGTCTTGGATGTACGGTGAAAAATTTCTTGAGCATAATCCTCTCGCTCAGGTAAGAACGCCACAGGAAACACTCAAGCTAGTTACTCCGTTAACTTCAGGTGACGTAACTCAACTTATCAAGGTAATACCACGTGACAATAACAAGGACTATCGTAATGCCTGCGTAACTATTACCCTCTATGGCACCATTCTTCGTATCAGTGAGCTCCTTGGTCTGCCACTTGCTAATGTGGATTTTACCAATGGGCAAATTAAGGTCTTGGGGAAAGGTGCTAAAGAGCGGAGCGTGTTCATGAGCCCTAAGGTATACAAGCCACTCTTTAAATATTACTCTAAGTGGCGGCCAAAGGTAACCAGTGATTACTTTTTCATTCACGAAGATGGGCGAAAGCTCACTCGTTTTTACTTCGAGCACCGGATGCAGGCGTATGTGCGGAAGGCTAACCTTACCAAACCATGCACGCCGCATTTACTGCGGTACTCAGGCGCGATACAACTGCTAAGAAATGGATGCGATCCGTATACCCTGCAGCAAATATTAGGTCATAGCACCATGGAGATGACGCGCAGATATCTGAAAATCGCTAATAGCGACATCGAAAAAAGCCTGAAGACATTCTCACCAGCAGAGCAGGTAGATATCAGGTTCTAGGCTCATATAGAAATTAAATACTCGAAACAACCTATATAACCACGGCTAAGGAAGTCGGAAATAAAGCTGTAAGGAGGGTATCATGGGAATCATTAAAAAAATGGCTACCAAAATAGGGTTCTGCAAGCGCCGATATTACACTCTTATGGTCAGACGGGACGACTATTTTACCGTTAAAGCTCTGGCAGCTCAAGAGAAAATGACCCATGTCGACTTAGTTCATAAGCTGCTCACTGTCTACCTGCAGTATAAAGCGAAGAACCATGAGGCCATTATTGCCGATCTCTTGAAAAAGCAGGATGCATTAGTCGATGTAGTGAGGATTTACCACAAAAGATTCGGCAAAATATATCATTCACCAGCAGACAAGACTCACATTGGCTCAAATGTTGACGTAAAGTAATAATGGGACACACTTAACTTCCTTGACTGCTTCGAATTACAGCAAGGTTCTTACAGTGGCAGCTAGGCCTGAATTACAGCTCTAGATTGCTGGGGCTTAACTGCGACTAGGTAGAAGCGCATAATCACTAACTAATAAGAAGACAAGCGGATGAGAGACTGGAGGAAGTGCTAGTTTGAAATTGTTGCGTTAGCAATTCGTGTCAAAATAAGAACCATTTTGTTTATATAGAATAGAACTGTTTAGATCACCTAACTCCCAATCATGGTTACACTGTATCAGTGGCACTCATGTGGTACTATAGGATAGCTGTACAGAATCCAGTCGTCTTCACACCCTGTACACAAAAGACACAAAATTGCAGCTAGGTGGGTGGTCAATAAAGAATTAGTCTGTGCTTAGAGTCTTAGCAGATACTRCCACAACTAACGAAATCACCTTCCTCATATCTTTATCACCTCCTTTCCTTTATGAATACTTCCTAATCACTCCTCGACCTAGAGCGTTTTGCTTAGTAATCATATGTTTGAAATATACCACCCCCTTTTAAAATAATAAGACCGACCTTTTTCAGGTCGGTTTCACTATTGGCTCCCCGTCACCCAAGTGACCACCTACAGGTGGCGGTTCAACGCCCCCTAACTACCTAGCTAATGGTCACCCGTGTTAGCTCATTTTTCTAGCCTCACCAAATTGCTCGACTGAAAACTAAGCATCCCCCCTATAGTGAGTAGAGTTATTAATAGAATAGTCCGAAATATGGCGGATGTCAACCACTTTACTCAACTTTAACCTAACTTTTCCTCCCAATTTAGGACTTCTTTCCTATTACTTTTGTACTAATTAACCGCATTCTTTACCGGTCGAGAGCATCAGCCAGTGTCTCATACCGCTGCTCTTAGCTTGTGCCACCAACAAACCATTCCGAACTCTGAAACGCATTACATATAGTCTTGTGGGAAATCTCGCTCATGGAAAGTGCCAGAGGCAGGTACTCCGCTTGCATTTTACTCCCCCTGGCCTGCGCATCCCCACCCACGATAGCCAGGCTCGCCATTTACAGTACACTAGGTTATCGTGCTCGGAAGCTCAGCGCTTGCTTGCCGAAGACTTAGCAACAAGTAAACTTTCAATGTCCCGTTGTCTAAACCTTCTGTCACCGCGTGGCCCGATATTGTATGCCTTTAGGAAGCCTCTATCGGCCCAGCGTCTAACTGTATTTACATGTATCCCAAGCAGGCGAGCTACATTACGTGGCATGAGTAGAGTATCGAACTCCGGCGCAGGCTTCTTGGGCCCCGGTATTTTTTTATCAATCTGCCTTACCCGCTCCTTGCTGAAGCCCAACCTGCGACCGATTTCGGCATAGCTCAAGCCAGCTTTCCGTAAGGCGGTAATTTGTTTACGTTTAGCTTGATTGGTCGGCTCCAACATAATATCCCCGCTCTTTCCTACATAAATAAAGCGATACCGTTACGGTCTTCCTCCGCTTGCTATACGATAACATATCATACTCAATGCGGAGTTTGTTTTATCAGGATATTCCACCTTTTTCAATCCCAGGCGTGAAACAACCAGATAACAATAATAATATCCCGACACATAGCGAAAATCAAGCCCTGCACTTAACCTTTCCCCCCAACTTAGTACTTTCTTCCCATTACTTCCTACTCATCAATTTACTTTCATTTTCGGCTAGTTGTTGAGCCTTAACGAATTTACTGCATACTGCTATCGTTCTCGTGCCACTAACTATACTATTTGCTATTATGGCCTCTTTAAACAGCACTGGTGCGGAAACGCCATATCGCTATAATGCTAAATATAACGGTAAATCCAACGAGGGCTAGCATCTCAGGAACAGCAGCGCTAAAATCGGCACCAAAAACAAGTAATTTATTGAACCCGGTAGTTGCCCAGCCGTGGGGAGTTATTTTAGCAATGAATTGCATCCATTTAGGTGTAATAAAGAGAGGCCACCAGCAACCACCGAGTGGTGCTAGCACCAGCGAAGTAAGTACAGCGATAGACGAGGCGCTACGCTCGGTTTTAGTCAGGGTAGCCAGCATTACACCGAAAGCTGAGGACATAATAATCATTAATATTGATAGCAGTATGACCGCGGCCGGCGCAAGCCCCAAGTCTATATTGAAAGCCAGAATTCCAACCACCCAGAATATAATTATCTGAATCAGTCCTTTAGTAGCAGTGCCCGTGAATATACCTCCCAGAATTGACTCACGTCTCACCGAACTAGCTAGCAATCGCTCCAGAGTACGATTCTGCCGCTCACGGACTATATTCACAGCAGATAGAGCCGCGGTGAAGAAGACAAACATGACCAGGTAGCCCGGGATGACGAAGTTCGATGGCTCTTCCCCTTCCACTTCACCCACCTTCTCCACTTCAAATTCTATTAGTGATGGCCTGGTTGGCACTCCTCTTTGTACCGACAGGAGTTCTGGTATATCCTGCGCAATATCAGCTACATCACCCGGAGATTCAAGCCACCGCTCCAACATTAGCTCGGTGATGGCGTTGCTTATCACCTGTTGCTGACCAACACGGGAAGCAATGGCTTCAGCCACCGCGTTGAGGGCGGCTCTGGTGTAGGTAGCCTCCGGGTCGACCACGACTTCAAGATTGGTACCGTATCCCATTGATACTCCATCCGTAAAATCATCTGGAAAAGCTAAAAATCCTTCCAGCCCCTGGTTGGCTACTGACTGGTAAGCCTTTTCATAATCATCGTTCCAGACTATTACGGGCTCACCGGGTTCAAGCTCAGACTCGTCTTCAGTCTCTATAGCCTCGATTATATAGTGGCTGAGTCCACCTCTATCCTCTAAGGTGACCAGATGCAGCTCTAACCTCTCATCCTCACTACCTACACCGCTCAAGACAACACTGAATAGTACCACAAACAGGAAAGGGAAAAGTATGGCAAATAACAGCGCCAGTCGGTCTTTAACGAATATCTTCAGATCTTTCAGCGCAATGGACCATATATGCATTAACGATGTCATAATCGACTACTTACCCCCAGGCACCACTTTAAATAAAATTCGGCTGAGGATTAGACCCGCTGCAGTAACCCCAGCCAGTACGGTAAGCTCCATTCCCACATCAGTCAGAGAGCCTCCTTCAGCTATTATCACACTGAAGGCAGTATTGGCATAGGTATTTATAGATAATTTGCTAAAAATATATAGAACAGAGCCCTCTGAGATCGGGAAAAATGTACCACTTATCATTACCATAGCCATGGTGAAGAAAACGGCAACCCAGCTAGCCGCGTCTTCACTGCGGACAACAGAGGCGATAACCAGCCCTAGAGCGCTGCCGGCGGCGGCAAAAAACAGGGCAACCACCAGAGCCTCAATGAAGGAAAGCGGGGTAAAAATCTGAAACACGATATAGGCTAGGGCTAACAATATCAAGGTCTGCAATAATCCACGAGATACGCTAGCCAGAAATTTACCCATAAAAAGTTCACCAACACGAAGACGGGTAGTGAGCAGGCGCTCCAATGTCCCCTTCTTGCGTTCCTCAACAATAGCCCTGGCGCTCAGGGTTATAGCAAAGAGGACAAACATGGTTACGATACCAGGAAGGAACTGATTCACTGGGTCAGCTGCTGTACTTATCGTTTCTTCACTCACTCCTACAATAGGCGATTGGCGCTCTCGCTCCAGCAACTTTTGCACAGTGGTCTGTATTTGGTCCTCACCAATGCCCTTGCCGAGAAAAGCTCTCTGCACTTGCCTCTCCGCCTGTACCCCCTGACTTATCTCTTCGGCTACACTCTGGACTATACTGGCTACTATCTGCCCTTCCGGTCCACCGTTGCCCCTCTGCCAGAAAATGAGTTGTGTTGACTTCCCAGAAGTTAGCTGAGTGGAGAAATCTTCAGGAATGTGGACAACTAGTAGCACGTCAGACCTCTCTAGCTTGGTATTCGCCTCTGACCAGGAGAGCAGGCTGACATCTAAGTTGTCCAGTTCATTCAGCCGTTTTAAAAAGAGAGTGGAGTAGGTACCTCCCTGGTCTTCATTGACTACATGGGCAGTGCCGTGGAACATTGATTCTCCGCCGAAGGCGCCGTACATCAGAGTGAAGATGGCTATCGGCAGGAGCAGGCTGAAGGCTAGGTCGGCCTTATCCCGTAAATAGGTGCGGACTTCACGCAGGGCGACTATTAAGGCTCTGCTCATAACCTTCACTAGTCACGCAGGCTTCGGCCGGTTAGTTTTAAGAAGACATCTTCCAGTGTTACCTGCTCTGGTGAACCAGCCTGCCCCTTGAGTTGATAGGGGGTGTCCATAGCGATTATCCGGCCCCCATCCATGATGGCAACACGGTCGCAGAGACGGTCGGCTTCTTCCATATAATGGGTGGTATAGAGAATGGTCATTCCCTTATCCCTTAAGCCCTCAATAGTTTCGTAGATATTGTTCCGCGACTGGGGGTCTATGCCTACCGTAGGCTCATCCAGGAAGAGAAGTTCGGGATAACCCATAAGAGCGATAGCCAGGTTAACGCGTCGCTTCATACCACCGGAGAACTTGGCTATCTTTCCCTTGGCTCTCTCCGTCAACCCCATAAGCTCCAGGTGAGCCATAGCTTGGGCTTGTGCTTCCTTGCCGTCTAGTCCCACCATTCGGCCAAAAAAGACCATATTGTCAAGGGCAGAAAGGTCTTCGTAGAGAGCTAACTCCTGAGGGCAAACCCCAATGAGGCTGCGAACAGCATCGGCATCATGTCGTATGGAATACTCTCCTACAGTAACATCGCCACGGTCCGGTTTCAGAACTGTAGACAACATGCGTATGGTCGTGGTCTTACCAGCGCCGTTAGGGCCCAGCAGGCCGAAGATTTCGCCCTTGTAGATAGTGAAAGAAACGCCATTGACCGCCTTATGTTCATTGAAGCTCTTGTGAAGGCCTTGTGCTACCAGAAATGCTTCAGCCATAACTCTACTCCCTAGTTTCCCCAACGATAATCAGAGTCTGCTAAGGTTGCCCCATATTGTAGCTCCTTGGTCCAAGATTAACAAGATGCCATGACCTGACAATGGGGCCACTTGTTCAATGTCCATGTGGCAGTTCGTTATTGGACATATTTGCTTATTTTGTTGTCCATTAAACAAAAGCCTGTTCTGTTCAATTATGGGAAGTCCTTTTATTAATCTGGCATACAACTTGTCTAAATGTTTAATAAAAGCTGTGGTCGAGGTTTCACAGGTGGGTTATACCAATGTTAGTAACGGTGCGTGGCTGGGACTAGATATACCTGTCCACAGATTTGGCAATTGCTCTGAGTTCTCCCATCAACCTGGCGAAGTCTGATGGCGTAAGAGACTGAAGACCATCTACCAAGGCTTCTTTTGGATTGGGGTGAACTTCAATAAGAAGTCCATCGGCCCCGGCCGCCACAGCCGCCTTGGCTACCGCTGGCACGAGTGAGTAGTGACCTGTAGCATGGCTGGGGTCAACAATCACTGGCAGATGGCTGACGCTCTTGATTACCGGAATGGAAGAGATATCTAGAGAAAATCGAATACTGTCCTCGAATGTTCTGATCCCCCTCTCGCACAAAATAACCTGATTATTTCCTTCTGCTAGCAGGTAGTCAGCTGCTGTAAGCCACTCGGTGACAGTACACGAAAACCCGCGCTTCAGAACAACGGGACACTTACTCCTGCCAATACTAGTCAGCAGAGCGAAGTTTTGCATATTGCGTGAACCTACCTGAAGGATATCAGCATATTTAGAAACAAGGCTGACATCATGGGGGTCTACCACTTCAGTGATCACCGGGATGCCAAACTGTTGCCTGGCACGTGCTAGCAATTCCAGGCCATCTTTAGCCAGACCTTGAAAACTAAAAGGAGAAGTACGTGGTTTGAAGGTGCCGCCGCGCAAAACACAGGCCCCTGACTTTCTTACCGCTCTTGCTGCTTCCACAATCTGCTCTTCACCCTCTACAGCACAAGGCCCAGCCATAACTACAATACGCTTGCCCCCAATCTCAATCCCATTAATGTAAACAAGGCTGTCCTCTGCCTTGAATTCACGGGAGGCGAGCTTGTAGGGTTTCATAATCCGGGCTACGCGCTCTACCCCAGGGAGGATAGCAAAAAGATCTGTGGACAACTGCCCTGTATTGCTTCCCAGTATAGCTACTACCGTTTTGTCAGTGCCTATATTTAGCTGGACATTTAGCCCCAGTGACTTAGCCCTCTGTGCTACGTCATCTACCTCCTCTGGGCTGGCACCTTTTATCATTTCGACTATCATAGCCTGTTATGTTAGCTCATTCACAAGTCGTGATTTCTTGTTCAACTCACTGAAATGCAATCCCTGGCTCTCGTCACTTTCAGTAATGATAATGGTGACAGGAGCTAGCCGTCAAGCCTGATGGTAAGAAAAGCGTAGCTTTCATGTTACTTCGTCATACTACAACAATCATTACAGTCACCCTGAGACTGGCATGCTTCCAGCTAATGACCGGAGTATACAAAAAGATGGAAAGTGTGATACCCCATGTAAAAAGGCTTGTCTTTTAGCATTGACTTTCAAAACGGATGGTTATACCATTAGATGAGAGGTGTGAATTGGGCTAGAATTTAAGTCAGAGGAGGTGGGTGATGGAGCCAATCAAGGACACTGTAAAAGTCAAAAAGATGTTTGCGCAAGGTCAGTTAACTCTTGTAGACCCACAGACTGGGTATAGGTACTCGATGGTTGCGCGTTGTCCGAAAGATGGTAGCTTCGCCTCTGTGGCCAGTATCGAGAGGGCAGAACAATCGCTAATTAGAGTGACATTTCAATGTAGTTCATGCTTCACTCAGTTTGAGGTGAGTCAAGACGACATATACATCTGCTAGACATTACTAGTAGTTTGATGCCAGAAGGAAGAATAAGCATAGCGTGCTTTGCTGGCATACAATTTGATGGTATGTGTCCTCTGAAGTTAATAAGCACTGCCCACATTGTCTAATTTCAACTCTTTAATTTCCAAAACAGGCTACTCTAAAGCATAACCTATATTAAATGCTTTAATTTGTTCTATAATGCATTTCTATTGTATTTTAGTGCTTCTATAGCTTGCTTGTTGCTGAAAAATTAAGCACTAATAGTAATATGAGCTCCGAAAAAGAATAGCCTGTCTACTTAGAGTGTGCATTGCTGAGTCGTGGTGTTATTGTCGAAGATACACAAGATTATAGAGTTTTGGCTATTTATTAGATAATCATGGGTTCTATACTCAGGTGTAGCATTAGACTATTATCATTAGTAACCTACAGTTAGTTCTCCAGCCGGGAAAAGCTACACCCTTCAGTTTGGGCCAAAATCGTATCTAAACAGGAAAGGGAGCTCACATAAAGGAGCTCCCTTTCCTCACCATATCGCTGCCATACCGAACATTAGACACATTAAAAAAGAGGTTGATACCGTTTAATGTGAAGCTAGGTAATTGGTAAATAATCTTACGCCCAGGAGTTTATTTCCTTTTGAGAGTATTGACAAAACCGGCTCAACTACTTAAAGTTCCATCATATAAACTAAACTTAATAACAAATTGGGTTGGGGAAAGTGATGGTAATAAACAAAGGAGGCACAGGATGAGGCAATCCAAACTATTCACTGCTGTTATTACTCTTGCTCTGCTGGGGGCAATGGTTGTTGGCTGTGGCGGACCTAAGGGTGTTACCTTCCCTGATGAGAACCTAGAAGCAGCCATAAGGGATGCCCTCGGCAAGCTAGATGGTGAGGAAATAACGGCTGAGGAACTGGCTGGGCTTACCACACTGGAAGCTGGTGATAGCGATATTACCGACCTATCTGGTCTGGAATACTGCACCAGCCTGACTGAGCTCGGCCTTTATGATAACCAGATAAGCGACCTCACCCCTCTTTCCAACCTAACCAGCCTGACTGACCTAGGCCTTTTTGATAACCAGATAAGCGACATCTCCCCCCTTTCCAACCTCACCAGCCTGACTCGGCTCTTCCTTGTGAGGAACCAGATAAGCGACATCACCCCACTTCAAAACCTCACCAGTCTGACCGAACTCTACCTTGGCTGGAACCAGATAAGCGACATTTCCCCCCTTGACTACCTAACAAGCCTGACTGGACTCAGCCTTGAGGGTAACCAGATAAGTGACATCTCACCCCTTGCCTCACTTACTGACCTGACTAGGCTCGTCCTTTATAGGAACCAGATAAGTGACATCTCACCCCTTGCCTCCCTAACCAGCCTGACTGAGCTTGTCATCTGGGGTAACCAGATAAGCGACATCTCACCACTAGCCCCTCTCACCAATCTGACTGAGCTTGGCGTCTGGGGTAACCAGATAAGTGACATCTCACCTCTTGCCTCCCTAACCAGCCTGACTGAGCTCGTCCTTGAGGGTAACCAGATAAGTGACATCTCACCTCTTGCCTCACTTACTGACCTGACTAGGCTCGTCCTTTGGGATAACCAGATAAGTGATATCTCACCACTAGCCCCCCTCACCAACTTAACCGAGCTCGACCTTGACGAGAACCGGATAAGCGATATCTCGCCACTGGTCGATAACAGTGGACTGGGCGCAGGAGACGAAGTATGGCTTGAAGACAACAATCTGGACCTGTCGGAAGGTTCAGAAGACACGAACGATATTAAGGCTTTAGAGGATAGGGGGGTGGTAGTTCATTACTGAGGCGCCTATACAGTAGGTTAAAGGGGAAGGGAGACTCTTAAAAGGCCCATTGGCTAGTGCTCTCCGCTAATTGCACTTTCTGGCGAATTACCGAAAAATAATTAATTGCTCCTCATTAATAGTCTTTTCCATTAATCAAATGGCCCTAATATTACCTTGTAATATCAGGGATTGACAATACGCTGTGCCTGCATTATATATTAAAGGATCTACGTACTAGGTGATAACCAGGTGGAAATCAAGATCCGTTATTGCTTGGTGTGAAACTATGGACAACGTGCTGCCAAGGCTTTCTGAAATGCTGGTAGCGGCTGTGAGTTAGTTATGAGGTGTAGTTCTTGTGAAATTAGAGATGATATGGCAGAACTAGGATAGTTTAATGAATCATGCAACAGAAACCGACTTATACAAGGAAGAAGTGACTTCTGTGTCCACTACAATAGCAACCATCATCATGGCACTACTAGCTGCCCTTTTTCTTTCGGGTGTTATTAGTGAACTTTTCTTTTTTCTGCATGACCCATTTACATGGGCAGTTTTTACTGGATTATTTCTTCTTACCTTAATTATTAGCATAAGTCAGTTCCTACGGAGGAAGTTAAAAATTACTATTACTTCAGAAGCTCTTACATTAGCATTTGGATTCAAGCGTAGAACTGTGTTTTTTAATGAAATTAAGGGATGGGATATTGATAAGGAGTTTATTAAATCTTATCGTGGTCAGGGCATACGTGTTAAGACAATAGATGGTAAGAGAACCATAATATTCGGTTCCACCAAATCACCTAGAGTTATGTTGGATTTGATGGATGGTGAATACGGAAGACTGGTTTTTTCAACTAGACAGCCTGATAAAATTGCGAGTATCTTGGCCGAAAACATCAAATAGGGAAATAGTTGATAAGTATCTAAGTAGTAGGTGATAACCAGGTGGAAATCAAGATCCGTTATTGCTTGGTATGAAACTACAGACCCCGTGCTGCCAGGCTGGCAGACGAGCTGCGTAATGGCCTAAATGTCGAGGCGAAGCTTATACCAGGGTGGATTGGCACTTACGATGTAATCGTTGACGGCAAGCTGGTGTTCTCCAAGTCTAAGGTTGGACGGTTTCCCGCTCCGGGTGAAGTGATTAGCATAATCAAAGGTCTGCAAGAGAGCCCAGCAGACTCCCACAGTTGAATCTAGTAGGTTTTATATATTAAATGCTTTGGCTTGTTTTATAATTCATTTCTATTGTATTGTAAAACTTCAGTAATTTGCTTTAATTCTTAGTTTGCTAACTTTTACTTCCAACATACTCCATAACCAACTTGATCGCCAATTGTGCACTTCTACAAGGGGAGAGGGAAGATAATTTCTTGAAGGGGATTCACAATGACAACTAAACAGCCTCTTGAAGGAGGAGGACACATAGGGCAAGGTAGATAATCACTTCACCTCTGATAACTTTTTCCCTAGCGATAGCCAGCCAGAGGTATTTCCAGACCACCCAGCATTCCCGCCAACAGCGCTTTCTGCAGGTGCAGCCTATTCTCAGCCTGGTCAAAAACCACCGACTTAGGGCTATCTAGAATGCCCTCAGCAACCTCCTCACCACGGTGTGCCGGCAAGGGGTGCATTAATATGGCATCATCTTTGGCTAAAGACAGAAGTTCACTATTTACCTGGTAGCTAGCAAATATCTGGTGTCGCTCTTGAGCTTCAGCTTCCTGCCCCATACTCGTCCACACATCAGTATAAACTATATCAGCTCCACTAACTGCCAGGTTTGGTTCCTCAGTGCTAAGTATTTCAGCACCACTATCGGTAGCATAGTCTTGAGCCATGTATAATATTCTATCTTGAACGGTGTAGCCGGCTGGGGAAGCAATTCTGAAATTCATCCCGATGAGTGAAGCAGCTAGCAGAAGACTGTGAGCCACATTGTTACCATCGCCGACAAAGGCTAGGGTTAAGGCATCTAGCTCTCCCTTCTTCTCATAGATGGTGAGCAGGTCAGCTAAAGCCTGGCACGGGTGTTCCAAATCAGACAGGGCGTTTATTACCGGCACACTGGAGTAGCTGGCCAGAATCTCCAAAGTTTGGTGAGAGAAGGTACGGGCGGCAATAGCATCTACATAGCGGCTAAGCACTCTGGCAACATCTGGAACTGACTCACGCTGCCCCAGTCCAACCTCAGCCGGTGACAGATAAACGGTCTGTCCACCCAACTGGTGCATGGCTAGCTCAAAGCTTACCCGGGTCCGTAGTGAGGGCTTCTCAAACATAATGGCTAGTGTCTTTCCACTAAGCGAAGAAAGCCAGCCCTGAGCTTTCATATCTACAGCATCTGATATTAGCCAGTGAATATCCTCACTACTGAGGTCAGATATAGAAAGTAAGTCCTTCCCCTTCATGCCCTGCAGTATATCACGAAAAAGAAACTATTGAATAGAGGAAAGAAAATGCTGGAGCATTAGTAGAAATAGGGGTAGCCTCCCTACTGTGCTATAATAAGATTATAACCGAACTATCGGAATCGCTGAAGCTGTGTGATGGATGTGGGATTTACCTGGAGGTTTGCCTCTTACAGGCGGGAAGTGATTTAAAAAGCCTATATAACTGAAGTCGTTATCTAGGGTCTATATAGTTTGATCTTGATTTAAGGGAGGCTAAAAATGAGTTATAGACCAGATAATTGGGGAAGCCTATACAAAGAGGCTTGCCGGAGGGAACAGCTAAAAGATGTTTCGCCAACCATAAATACTTTTGAAGCTGGTGCTGATGCTATGCTGGAAGCACTGAAGCCTCTGCTAGTCACCGTCTATGCTCAACTCTCGGGTACGAGGGTGAGGATGGGAGTTCCCCTGACCGAGGAGACCGTATTAGACTATAGTTTAAACACAATTAAAAAGATTCTTGGATTATAACGCCTAGAGATGTAGGTGAGGAGGTTTGAAATGAGCAATACCGAAAAGTTTACCGTATCGGGAAGCCAGTTGGTTGAAAAGATCAAGCAACTCATACATGAAGGTAACATCAGAAGGGTGCGGGTGCTACACGAAGGGAGACCGGTATTAGAGATTCCATTGTCAATAGGGGCTCCAGCGGCGGCAATAGGGATTCTGATAGCTCCGATTCTGGCTGCCCTGGGTGCTTTCGCTGCTCTGGTGACGGAGTGCACCATTGAGGTCGAGAAGATGGAAGAATAGCTGTGTATTAAGGTTATGTTATATTCAGCCCAACCTGGTGGATTATTGCCGGCTACTATAGCTTTCTTCTCATTGTGGCTACCTCGTTCAATATCTATCTAGAAAGAAGAATTAAATATGAAAATTACAAGTGGAAAGTGGGAGGGTATCTACCTGAAATCTAGAAATAAAGAGTTGACCGAATGACACAGATTATTTTGGTAAGACATGGGGAAACTGAATGGAATATAGAAGAGGTATTTAGAGGAAGAATTGATATTGAGCTGAATGAAACTGGAATGAAGCAGGCAGGACTACTGGCAGAATATCTAAGTCATAAAAAAATAGATGCCGTCTATTCAAGTCCACTGAAGCGAGCTTTAAAGACAGCAGAGACTATTGCTGGCTATCATAGACTTGATGTAGAAATTACTCCTGGTCTAATAGATTTTAATTATGGGAAATGGCAGGGCTTAGCCCATCAGCAGGTAAAAGATAAATATAAAGAGCTTTATGCTGAGTGGATTAATAATCCCGACCAGGTGAAGATGCCGGCTGGAGAAAGCCTGAGTGATGTCAGGAAAAGAGCTATGGGTGTGGTGAGTGATGTAATAGCCAAATATGAAGGTAGTATAGTCTTAGTATCTCACCGCGTAGTGAATAAAGTTTTGGTATGTGCTTTGTTAGGGCTGGATAATTCCCATTTCTGGAATATAAGACTGGATACCTGCGGAACTACAACCTTTATTTATGAAGATGGACGCTTCATCCTCACCGAGCACAACAACACATCCTATTTGAAGCCTACACAGAAAGCCCCACTCAGTGATTTTTAGTGGCTGCCGCTGAATTTACTATTTAAAGAGGCTTCTCTCAATATCCTTCAGTCCGTCTATCCCCTTTATCTCATAGGGAAACAGGGGCAACTCAACTATTCTAAGCCCTTGATACCTACGGTAGAGAAGTTCAATATACCCTTTTTGCTGCTCAGCTTTGGACTGAAGAAAACTTGAGCCGGTTACTTCTTTAATTACATTATTTATCACTAACTGCTCAGCCTCAAGCCCGTGTTTATCAAATTCATCAAAGATGCTGTCAAGCTGCTCAATAGCTAGTGCTTCGGGTATAGTAACAATGGTGAATCTCACCCCGTGCCTGAGAAAGTCCATATCTTCACCAGATAAACTTTCCCACCCCTTTATAATGTCCAGCACTGGTCTCCTTGTTTCCTTACCAAGCTTCAGCTTGGAATAAATTCGAGGGGCAGGTTTTAGATGCTCTCTGAGCATAGCTGGGGTTTGAAGCAAGCCAAGCGTTTGCCCTAAAGGCGCAGTATCCCAGACTATACGCTTATACTTCCTTTCCTGGCTCAGTTCCTTTATATAATCGACCATGAATTCGTCTCTTATCCCCGGTAATATGGAAGCAATGAAATCGACAAATTCATCATAGTCTACTGATACTAGCGAGGAAAAGACCTCATAAAGTTCCTTGCCAAATTTTCTATCCCACATCTGTTTTACCTCACCAATACCGAGCTCAGCCAGATGCAGCCCATCCAGAACTTTTGCCGTTTTTTGCTTGTCTTCTATATTAAAAATATGCAATAGGGACGGGGTTGGGTCGGTTGATATGGCTAATGTTGTATCACCAAGGGAGGCATAGTGAAGAGCGGTAGCCCCAGCACAAGTTGTCTTGCCTACTCCACCCTTGCCAGCAAACATAATGACATAATCATTATTTGTGTCAGGCATCTCTTTCTCCTTGCCCAAGCGGTATCCCGATATACTATAGTATAAATTTATAGATAATACCACTGGGAGAGATAGTTTACTCAGGGAGGGAAAGCTACCTGCCGGGTGTCTAAGAGGAGTAAAAAATCCCATTCCACATGTTGTTTCTGTCATTTGATACCCATATAATGCTAGGGGAAAGGAGACTCAAGATGCTGTTTGTGATGCTTTTATCACCAAAAGGAAGAGGGACTGAGGCAGTCAAGTATCTCAAGGAGTTAAAAGCTCCTCCAGGCATTACCATTCATGATGTCTATTTTACCCTTGGTCGGTATGACGGCGTAATCGTCTTTGAAGCGCTGGATGTAAAGACAGCTATGAGCTTTGCTATGGAAACAGGGTTTGACACCGATTATACTGCTGAGACCCTTACTGCTGTCCCAGCCAAGGAACTTTAAAACGGTGAAGGGAAGCTATATTCTCCTTGTTCAACTCCCTGAAAAGCAGACAATTACCGTAGGCAGCCTGAAAGATATTCATTTCCCCTCTGGCTACTATGCCTATGTCGGCTCAGCTATGGGAGGGATTAAATCCAGACTAAGCCACCATTGTAAACAAAGCAAAAGACCTCACTGGCATATCGATTATCTACTGCAAAAAGCTTCTATCAATGGAGTCATCCTCTGCGAGACTAGAGATAGGGTTGAATGCGCCATTGCTCAGGCGCTCAGCCATCAATTTGACTCTATTCCCCGCTTTGGTTGCAGTGATTGCCGGTGCCAGAGTCACCTATTTTTTGCCACCAAAGGAATGAAGTCAGAAGTAATAGCAATCCTTAACCGGCTGGGTATGCAGCCAAGGTTGATGCAGGATTTAAACTGACGACTATATATCTCCTTCTCCCACCCTACTCACTCTGCTATAATACACTTATGAAAAAGCCGCTTTTAGTGCTGTTTGATGGTAATGCTCTGGTTCATCGTGCCTTCCACGCTTTACCACCATTAACAGTGAGTAAGACTGGCGAAATGGTAAATGCTGTTTATGGTTTTGCTCTCATGCTGCTTAAAGTAGTGAATGAGCTAAACCCCACCCACTATGCCATTGCCTTTGATAGGAAAGCCCCTACCTTCAGGCATAAACTCTTTAACCAGTATAAGGCACAGCGACCCCCAACCCCTGATGAGCTGGTTAATCAGTTGGAGCGGGTTAGGCAGCTGGTAGATACATTCCATATCCCTATCTTTGAACTGGATGACTATGAGGCAGACGATGTTTTAGGCACCCTCAGCCACCAGGCTAGCCAGCAGGACATTGATACTATCATCGTTACCGGTGACGCTGATGCTATGCAACTGGTATCACCCCAGGTGAAAGTGCTTTATCCCAAACCAAGAGGCTCTTTCAGTGATACTACACTTTACGATGAAGTCGCTGTTAACCAGAAATATAGCATTAAACCTCAGCAGATTGCCGACTTTAAGGGACTGGTAGGTGACCACTCGGACAACATCCCCGGTGTCCCCGGCGTAGGTGAAAAAACTGCTGTCAAGCTCCTCGGACAATTTGGCTCTATAGACCAAATCTATGCCCACATAGATGAGGTAACTCCACCCAAACTCCAGGCTCTATTACGGGAAAATGAAGCCATTGCCCGCCAGAGCAAGGTGTTGGCTACCATCGTTATCCAGACACCGGTCACCCTCGACCTTGATAACTGCCGGATTAGTCACTATGACCGTCACCAGGTAGCTGAGCTTTTCCGTGAACTTGAGTTTTCTAGCCTGCTGCCTAAACTGCCTGAGCTAGAAGCAGAGAAGGAGGCGCCCGAATCCTACACCCAGATTAAAACTGAGCCTCCACCCCAGCGAGCCTACCATATTATAAATACCACCTCAGCTCTTGACGAACTGCTGAACTGTTTGTCAGCGGCTAAGTCCTTTGCCTTTGACCTGGAGACGACAAGCGTAAATGCCATGCTGGCCCAGGTTGTAGGCATATCTCTATCACCAGTTCCAGGCGAGGCTTACTACATCCCTGTCGGTCATGTTGGCTGGGGGCAGGTAGAGCAGCTACCACTGGAGCAGGTCATTGACCGGCTCAAGCTCCCCCTGGAAGATGCTGACCTTGCCAAATTTGCCCACAATGGTAAGTATGATATGACAGTGCTGGCTGAATATGGGGTGACTGTCAATAATCTGACCTTTGATACCATGGTCGCTGCTTACCTTCTGGGGGAGAAATCCCTGGGCTTGAAAGCTCTTGCTTTCAGCAAGCTGGGCATTGAAATGACACCAATCGCTACTCTTATTGGCTCGGGGGCTAAGCAGATTTCTATGTCCCAGGTCGAGGTGAATCAGGCAGCCGATTATGCCTGTGCCGATGCTGACATGACCGGGCGACTGACCGAATTATTCAATACCGAACTACGCCAGCAAGGGCTGTGGCAGTTATTCTCTGAGGTTGAAATGCCACTGGTAACGGTGCTTACCCGTATGGAAAGAAACGGGGTAGCCCTGGATATAGAATTACTGAGGCAAATGTCACGCCGCCTCGGTGAGCAATTGCTCAAGCTGGAGGCCGAAATATATAACACTGCCGGTCACCGCTTCAATATAAACTCGCCCCAGCAATTAAGCTCTGTCCTCTTTCAGGAGCTGAAATTATTAACATCTCGCAAGACTAAAAGCACTGGAGCTTCAGTACTGGAGGAGCTACGGGGCACCCACCCTATAATAGAGTTTATCCTAGACTACCGCCAGTTAAGTAAAATAAAGTCAACCTATACTGATGCTCTGACCAGCATGATAAACCCTAAAACAGGTCGGGTGCATACCAGCTTTAACCAGACACGGACAGCTACCGGTCGGCTTTCCTCTAGTGAACCTAACCTGCAAAACATTCCTGTCCGTGGTGAACTGGGTAAGCAAGTAAGGCAAGCCTTTATTACTCCGTTCGGCTCTTGCCTTGTGGCTGGGGATTACTCACAGATTGACCTCCGTGCCCTGGCTCACCTGTCTCAGGACGAAAGCCTGCTCAGTGCCTTCCACCGCGACGAAGATATTCATGCGGCTACCGCTGCCCAGGTGTTTGGCGTGGACACCTCACAGGTAACACCGGATATGCGCCGGGTGGCCAAAACAGTTAATTTCGGTGTCATCTATGGTATGAGTGACTACGGGCTGGAGCAGGCAACAGAGCTATCACGGGAAGAGGCTGCCCAGTTCATTGCCGCCTACTTTAGTAAATACCCGGGGGTAAAGCAATATCTTGAGTCCACCAAAGAGCAGGCGAGGAAAGAAGGCTATGTTCAAACAATACTGGGTAGAAGGCGCTTTATCCCTGAAATCGACTCTCCTAACCGACAAGTGAGAGAAGCCGCTGAACGTATGGCAATAAATATGCCAGTGCAGGGGACATCAGCCGATATCATAAAGGTGGCTATGGTTAACCTTGACCGGGAGATGCAAAAGCGCCAATTAAAGAGCAAGATGCTGCTTCAAGTGCATGATGAACTTATCTTTGAGGTGCCTGAGGATGAGCTGGAGAATGTGCGCCAGCTCGTTCCAGAAATAATGTCCACTGCTTTGGAGCTTTGCGTCCCCCTAAAGGTGGACATCAAGACCGGTAAAAACTGGGGGGAGATGCAGTAATTAGAATGCCTGAGCTGCCTGAAGTAGAGACGATAAAGAACGAGCTGCAGCCTTACATTGTCGGTCATTGTGTTACCGGCGTCACCCTGTTCTGGGATGGGATAGTGCGCCAGCCCTCAGTGGAAGAATTCTGCTCCCATCTCATCGGACAAAGAATAACTGAAATAGCTCGGCGCGGTAAATACCTCATCTTTAGTCTAACCAGTGATGAGGCACTGATTATTCACCTAAAAATGACTGGCTCACTGCTATTGAAGTCGGCTCTAGCAGAGCCTGATAAATTTATCCGCGCCATAATCCATCTGGATGAAGAAATCGGGCTTCACTTTCGCGACCCACGCAAGCTGGGAGTGATGTGGCTGGTAGAGGATACCAACTCTATTACAGGTAAGCTTGGTCCCGAACCGCTGGAAGCCGACTTTACCCCTCAAATTCTGGCTCAGCGGCTGACTAAACGTACAGCTCCCATAAAGGCTCTCCTCTGCGACCAGGGCTTTATTGCCGGCATAGGCAATATGTATGCTGATGAAGCTTTGTTTGCTGCCAGAATCCATCCGCTAAGGTTGGGAGGTAGCCTGTCTCGTGATGAGATAGAGCGCCTTCATAGTGCCATTCAGCAGGTGTTGTGGTCAGCCATTGGTAATAAGGGGGCTAGCGTGGATACCTACTTCCGTCCCAGCGGTGAGTTGGGAACAGCCCACTTTCAGTTCCAGGTTGCTCACCGCCTTAGCGGTAAGTTATGCCCTGTCTGTAGCACACTCATTGAGCGGATAGTTGTCCGCAACCGTGGCACCTACTTCTGCCCTAAATGCCAGCCCGGGTGAGTTTAAGAGGGGAGAAGCCCCTCTTTATTTAATCTTCCCCCTCTCCATCATAGGAATATATATCCCTCTCATGGAGAGGGGGATAAACCCCGTTAGGAACTGTAACAGGGTAAAGGGGGTGAGGTAGATAATTACTTCCTCAGCTTCAAGTCAATTTGTAAGGTATCGGACACATTGCTAATTGCCGCTCTGACAAGCTTAGCTTTCTCTTTGATGCCAATATCTTCGGTTATCTTTGTTTCCGTATCTGCCAGCGCTTCCTTCAACTTGCCCAAAGGTATCAGTTGACAGCTGGTGCAGTAGAAACTCTTGGAACGACCCTCATCATAGTTATCAATAAGGTGCCGGAGGAGTGCTTGTTTTTCGATTTCCAGTCGGGCAAATTCCTCGATACCATTCTTTTGGATGAAAGCGAAGTTAGTAGCAAGTGGCCTGTAGGAGATAAAGGAATCATGATAGTTAGCCGAATCCAAGAGTTTGGCTACCTTCTCACACTCTACCCAGTCACTACATTGAGCACATGTCTCAAGACCCTTCTTCTTAACACAGCAGGTGATGAATCCGCATGACGGATGTTTCTGCCAGAAATCCGTGCCGCAACAGCCGGGGCATCTTGATGTCCCTTCCGTATGGTATCTCGGACATAGACCGCAGTTAAGACCACAGGCACCAACTATCGGATATTTCTTAAGCGGGTATTTATCCATTATTTCCCCGAAAAACTTGAAAGTAATTAAGAAGGTAATCTATTTAATGCTACTTTAATTCGCCTCAGGCATCGCTCCTTATCCAGAACCGCCGTGGCTTGGAATAATAGTGGTGCTGCCAGGAGCTTTTCAGCAAAACTCATTTATCCTTATGCTTCTCTATCTTGGCCCAGGTATCCCGTAACGGCACCGTCCGGTTGAATACGATTTTCCCGGCAGATGAATCGGGATCAATACAGAAATAGCCCTGCCTCTCGAATTGGTACCGACTTCCGGGTGTTGCACCGGCAAGACTGGGTTCAACACGGCACGAGGACAATATCTCCAAGGAATTGGGATTCAAATAAGCCTTGAAATTAGTCCCATCCTCCACATCAGTTGGGTCTTCCTTGCTGAATAAGTGGTCGTACAAGCGTACTTCAGCTTCGAGTGCGTGCTCAGCCGAAACCCAGTGTAGCGTTGCCTTGACCTTCCGTCCATCCGGGGAATCACCACCCCGCGTGGCTGGGTCATAAGTGCAGCGGAGTTCAACTACCTCTCCGCTTTGTTCATCCTTTAACACATCCACACAGGTGATAAAGTACGCATATCTCAGCCTCACCTCACGGCCTGGCGCCAGACGGAAGAACTTCTTTGGTGGGTCTTCGCGAAAATCGTCGCGTTCAATATATAGCACTCGTGAAAAGGGTACCTTTCGTGTCCCTGCGCCGGGGTTCTCGGGATTATTCACCGCATCCAATTCTTCCACTTGGTCTTCAGGATAGTTATCGATGACCACTCGCAGTGGGCGTAACACTCCCATAACACGTTGAGCTTGCTTGTTCAAATCCTCGCGGAGGCTGTACTCAAGTAAGGCAATATCAATCGTACTGCCGGTCTTCGCTACCCCAATGCGCCGAGAAAAGTTACGGATAGACTCCGGTGTGTAGCCACGTCTGCGCAAACCCGATATCGTCGGCATACGTGGATCGTCCCATCCACTCACAAGCCCTTCCTTTACCAGTTCCAGAAGCATGCGCTTGCTCATCACGGTGTAGGTGAGGTTGAGGCGGGCAAACTCGATCTGCTGGGGGTGATAGACGCCCAACTCGTCCAGAAACCAGTCGTATAGTGGACGATGGTCTTCAAATTCCAGTGTGCAGATGGAATGGGTAATCCCTTCGATGGAGTCCTCAAGACCATGAGCCCAGTCGTACATCGGATAGATGCACCACTTGTCGCCCGTGCGAGGGTGCTCGGAGTGCAGAATGCGATATATGACCGGATCGCGCATATTCAAGTTCCGAGAAGCCATGTTAATTTTCGCTCGGAGCACCCGTGAGCCGTCAGGGAATTCGCCGGCCCGCATGCGTTTAAACAAGTCGATGTTTTCCTCGGTTGAGCGGTTTCGGTACGGGCTCTGTTTGCCTGGCTGAGTTAGGGTGCCACGGTGGTCTCTAATCTCCTCCGCGCTCAGTTCATCAACGTAAGCTTTACCAGCTTTAATCAACTGCACAGCATATTCGTACATTTGCTCAAAGTAGTCTGAGGCATAGTACAGACGGTCCTCCCAGTCAAATCCCAGCCAGCGAATATCTTCGATGATTGAATCGATATATTCCTGCTCTTCCTTGATGGGATTGGTATCATCGAACCGCAGATTGCAGAGGCCGTTGAACTCAGCGGCGATACCGAAATTGAGGCATATAGCCTTGGCGTGTCCAATGTGTAGATAGCCGTTCGGCTCTGGAGGAAACCGGGTATGGACCCGACCGCCGTACTTGTTTGTTTGGAGGTCATCATTGATAATATCCCGGATGAAATTACGGGGAGGTTCAGAATTGGTTGTGGTCATATTCGTGGAACCATCCTATTGATTTCTCTCCTTTGCTCAGAAGAATTCACTAACAATCCCAGCAAACTTCAGTTATTTCCCAGCTTTTCCATCGCAACCATAATCCTCTCCAAACATCTTTCTTTACCCAGCACCACCATCGTCTCAAAGAGAGGAGGGGCAGCAGTGCGGCCGGTGGTAGCTACCCGAAGTGGGCTGAAAAGTTGCCCCGCATTGAGTCCCAGTTCCTCAGCCAGGGACCGAAGCGTGCCTTCCAACGAATCATGGTCAAAGCTCTCCAATAAGGATAGCTTTTCTTGAGCGGCTTTCAGTGCCTTGAGTGTAGTTTCGGCGGACATCTTCTTACCCATCAGCGACGATGCGTCATATTCCAGTTCATCGAGAAAGAAGAAGTCAGCATATGTCGCAGCCTCCGCCAGTGTGTTTATCCGCTCCCGAATCAGTGGCACAATTCGGCTCACATATTCTTTAGAGATAGGCCGTTTCACCTCTTCAGGCAATTCGCTTTCTAAAAACGGCATGATTTTACGCAACAACTCTTCGTGGCTCAACTCCCGCAGGGAAACACCATTCATCCAGTACAGTTTCTCGTGATTGAAGATAGCAGCGGTCTGACTAACTCTCTCAAGGGAGAAGTTATCTATTAGTTCCTGCCGGGATAAAATCTCGGTTCTATCATCAAGAGACCAGCCGAGCAGAGCCATGAAGTTCACCATTGACTCGGGTAAATAGCCCTGCCCCCGATACTCAGTTATAGACGATGCCCCGTGCCGCTTGCTCAATTTCGCCCGGTCAGTCCCCAGTATCATGGGCAAGTGGGCAAACTGCGGCGGCTCAAATTCCAGAGCCTGATACAGAAGCAGATGGCGGGGAGTACTGGACAGCCACTCCTCAGCCCTGAGCACATGGCTTATATCCATCAGATGGTCGTCAACTACACTGGCTAGATGATAAGTGGGATAGCCATCTGATTTTAGCAAGATAAAGTCATCAAGGGTATTATTGTCAAATACAACCTGACCGCGGATTAAATCATTAAATCCGGTCTGCCCGGTAAGCGGGGTCTGGAAACGAACCACTGGTGTGACGCCTTCCTTTTCCTTCGCTGACCTTTCTTCTTCACTTAAGTGGCGGCAGTGCCGGTCATAACCTAACGGTTGCTTGTGCCTGACCTGTTCAGCCCGCATCTCCTTCAGACGCTGGGGGGAGCAGTAGCAATAATAGGCATCCCCTTGAGAAACCAGCCGCTCGACTGTCTGGCGGTATAGCTCCAGGCGCTGTGACTGAAAGTAGGGACCATATTTACCTCCTACCTCAGGACCTTCATCCCAATCCAAGCCCAGCCAGCGCAGACCGTCAAGAATAGCCTCCAGCGCATCCTCAACTTTCCTGGTAACATCGGTATCCTCAATGCGGACAATGAAGCTACCGTTGTGGTGTCTGGCAAAGAGCCAGTTAAACAGTGCCGTCCTGATATTCCCCACATGAGGATAACCGGTGGGGCTGGGGGCATAGCGGACTCTAACTGAATTAGTCATGTAAACTTTCCCTCATAGCCGTAGCTGTTACTGGCTTTCCTTCTGTTGATATTGTATTGATATAACTTCGGAACCTGTCTCAAATAGCTCAGACTTGATATCGTGAACTAACCCCCACGCTTTGGCTTCATCAGGATTTAGTGTAGTTCTTTCTAGCATGGCATCGGTGACATCTTCAACAGTCTTGCCAGTATTTGCAGCTATGACTTTGGCGATATTCTCCATGTCAATCTTCAGCCCCTTCAGTCTCTCCTCAAGCTGCTTCTCTTCTAAACGCTCGTTTTTGAAACCAGCACTTACGCCATGAAGTAAAAATCTTGCTTGAGGAACTGAGAACCTTTTACTGCCCCCACAAAAGACAACAACTCCGATAGAGTCCACACTTCCGAAGTTATGCGTAGTTATGGTTACAGGCAAACCTTTCAGATAGTTGTAAGCCGATAGCCCGTGAAAAACAGAACCACCAGGGGATGAAATGAGAAGGATGAATTCAGTAGCACCTTGTTTCATCTTTTGGTCAATCGCATTCATTAAGGCGTTGATTGTGACATCGACAACGGGAGTAAAAAACTTGATAACAACGGGCTTCATAGGCATGTTACAATCCTCCTTTACTTTAATAGTGGCTAGCAATTAAATAAACAAGACCATAATCCATTCTACCACCTAACCCCTCAACATTCTAGGTAATGTTCTTCAGTGTCTGGGCTAAATCTGGGGGTAGCTCAGAGGTGAACTCTATATATTCACCGGTGGATGGTAGCTTGAAGCCTAGGCAGCAGGCATGCATGAACTGCCGTGATGAATAGGCACTCTTTAATCCATACGTTGTGTCTCCTACCACTGGATAGCCAATAGCCGATAGATGAACCCGTATCTGGTGAGTGCGACCGGTTTCGGGCTTGACTTTAAGCAGAGTATAGTCACCTAT
This sequence comes from Dehalococcoidia bacterium, assembly GCA_011191875.1. Classification (GTDB taxonomy): domain Bacteria; phylum Chloroflexota; class Dehalococcoidia; order Dehalococcoidales; family W498; genus W498. The sequence goes on from DUFC01000031.1 coordinate 138,105, forward strand.
ATACTTGACCACATTATATTGAGTCCAGGCTTCCCTGCCCTTGGTGACTACTGCCATACGCTTTCGGTTCCGGGGGTCACGCCCAATAGGTGCCTCAATAACACCGCTCTCTGGGGTGAGGTGTCCTTTAACCAATACCAGATAGGCTTTGACTACAGAATGAGCTTTAAACTGGTCTATCAGGTTAGCCTGAGCTTGTCTATTCTTGGCTACTAACATCACTCCTGAGGTATCTTTGTCTAGCCGATGCACAATTCCCGGTCGCAGTGAGTCGTCAGTATCAGGCAAGTTGGGTAAGTGAGACAGAATAGCATTAACCAGGGTATGGCTCAGGTGTCCCGGTGCTGGATGGATAGCCAGCCCGGCTAGTTTATCTATAACTAAAAGGTCATCATCCTCATAGATGATATTTAATGGAATAGCCTCAGGCGACAAGGGGTTGGGCGTAGCGGGGGGTATAGTAACGGTCAGCCTATCACCAATGTTGAGTTTAAGTCCCGTCTTTGTCATACGGTCATTAACAGTGATATGCCCGTCACTAATAAGCTTTTGAACATATGTTCGTGATAGCTCTGGGCACTTCTGACAAACATACTTATCAAGACGAGCCCCCGGCTCATCAACTATAAAATTATATACTTTGTCCATTCTAGTGTTTCTCAGTTTGAGCCAAGCGAAGGAGAGTATAAGCAAATATAATGGTGCCAACAACTACAGCCGAATCAGCAATATTAAATGTTGGCCAGATACCAATACTGATAAAATCGGTAACACCACCAAGGTTAGGGTTTAGCCGGTCTATCAGGTTACCCAGAGTGCCACCAAGAATTAGGCTAAGGGCTAAATTACTTAGCCTATTGTTTAGAAGAGGGAAATGGCGATAAAAGAAGAGAGCATAGGCTAAGAGAGCGGTAACACTGACTAAACCAACTATAGTTAGGGCAAAAGACTGCCCTTGAAATAAACCAAAAGCGGCTCCGGTATTGTGGGTATGGATTATCTGAAAGAACCCCGCCTTAAAGATTACTTGCTCTTCAGGATAAGACCGTATCCATATCTTACTGAGCTGGTCGGCAGTTACCACCAGTAATGCGGGAAGGAAGAAACTCACATTCCGCCACTTACCCTGGAGACGATTTCCCTTTTGCATTCTTTGTCTGTTGAGCCTTACAATTCAAGCACAGGGTTGCTTGAGGAAGTGCTTCTAATCGGGCTGGGTCTATAGATTGACCACAAATATCACACAAGCCATAGGTTCCCTCTTCAAACTTGCGCAAAGCATACTCTACTTCAGCCAGAAGGTCTCTTAGGCGCTTTTCTAAGACTAGCCGCTTCTCTAACTCGAAGCTCTCTGTAGCCTCCTCCTCCCTTTTACCGAAGGGACTACCCTCGCGTCTCTCATCAGAAGGACGGATGCTAGCTCTTAATTGCTCTAATTCTTGAGTTAAGCGCTTTTGCTCACTCTCCAAACGCGAGCGAAGCATGTTGAAACCAATAGTCACTTCTTCATCCTCCCTCCCACCTGTCAAGTTTAAGGTGGACCGTTTCTGACCCCCGTTAGGGACTGACAGGTAAGCTATTATACTTAGTGGTTTTTAAGAGAGCAATGATAGACGGAATAGATTAGTCTAGCATTACCCGTAGCTGGCGGATAGTGCTAACTGCTTGACCTCGCCAGTGATTATTGGCGAAGACAAAGGTTTTTTCAGTTATACTATCCAGCTTCTGAATCCTAGGTAACCACTCGCTGAGCTCTTGTGGTGTGTAGCTATAATCATACCTCTCATAAGCCTGCTCATGATGCCACCACTTGGCATTATTACGCCCATGAAAGCGGACATAGCCTATCTTACTTGTTGCCTCAGCTAGTGGTGGCAACAGATTAGGTAGCTGTGGTTCGTCAACACAGCAGAAGCCTAAGTCCTGGTGACGAAGCCAGTTAAACACCTCACTTTTTATCCACTGGGCATTACGAAATTCTATCACCATCGGTAGTTCACCTAACCGTTTTTTAAATAGCCCGAGGTAATCCCAGTTGCGACGATTGAACCCGAAGCTATAGGGAAACTGAGCCAGGATACAACCCAGCTTCCCGGCAGCGATAATAGGCTCTAGTACCTGGCAAAAATCTTCAAAAAAAGGGGCATTATCTTCCTGCTGATGAGTCATTTTTTGATTGGCTTTAATACAAAATCGGAAGCCATCATCTGTTTTCTCTGTCATAGCTTTTAAGCTAGACGGTTTAGGCAGTGCATAAAAGGTTGAGTTTATCTCACAGGTGTTAAATTCACGGGCATAATAGGTAAGCCATTCCCGCTTGGGCATACCTACCGGGTAGAAGTTCCCCACCCAGTCGTTATAGCTAAACCCTGAAGTACCAAGGTGTATCATATCTTAAGTGTATCCCATTTACTTCATTTTATCAACCTCACTTATTCGTTAAAATAAACTATTACTGGGGTGACGGTGCTGATAAGATATTGGAGTCCACTAGCTTGACACAATACATTGCTCCTGATAGACTTTGGCTAAGAGGAAGTTTTATTTACTAATTCCTATAATTCTTAATGAACTAGGATGGCCCCGTGGTGTAGTGGACTAACATGCCACCCTGTCACGGTGGAGATCGGGGGTTCGAATCCCCCCGGGGTCGCTTATTACAGCTTCTTGTTGTCAGTGGGACATTATTCATCGGTAAGGATTGGAAGCCCATCAATTGAAACATCTCCAATAGTCCTGGTGGTATTTCTTAACCTCCTCTATGACCTTTTTGGTCTCCGGTAAGGAAGAGTCTTCCTTGAATCTTTGAGGGATTGGCTCTGGTTCTTCGACAATAATATTAATACCGGCCAGTCCAGAAATTAAGGCTAGCCATCCATAAGGCAAAACCTCCTTATTGTAACCAGAAGCAATTAAATCTATGACTTTGCCATCGCAAATTTTAGCCATTTCTCTCACTTCCTCTCCAATCATTCTGAAGCCTTTTACTGGTAGCCCCAAATTGGTCAGCCCGTCATTAAAATGCGGGTCCGAACCACCGTTTCTAATAATAATCTGAGGTTTGAACTCCTCAACTACTGGATAAACTATCTCATCTAGGACTGATTGATAGGAATCATAACCAGCATAAACCGGCATTGGGATGTTGATAGTAAACCCTTCTCCACTGTCCAAGCCAATTTGATGGGCGAAACCAGTCCCTGGATAGAGCGTTCTTGGGTCTTGATGCAGGTCAATAAACAAAACTCTCTGGTCTCTATAGAAATACTCAGAGGTTCCATTTCCAGCGTGGGCATCGGTATCTAGGATTAGGATTCTATCCAAATTATATTTGTCTATCAAATTCATAGCACAAAAGGCAACATCATTATAAAGACAAAAACCTTCTCCATAAGCCGGCTTGGCATGATGCAGTCCGCCACCTATGGATACTACTTTTTCAAACCTGCCTTCTTGAACCAACTGGCAAGCCATCTTAGCTTGTCCAATAATCAGCCTGGCTGCTTCTTCAAGCTTTCCTGGCTTACCAACCGGTATATTATCTCCACTGTGAAACCGGGGAAATTGACCAGAGTAGCTCAAGCCCAAATTGAGCGCCCTGTAGCAATCTCTGGTAAAATTAATATAATCTTTTTGGCAGATTAGGAGGAGGTCTTCATCACTCGCCCAGTCTGACTTGAGAATCCGGTAGTTATCATCTTCAGCTAGATTCTGCCGCAGGAATCGGGGAAATAATTCGTAGCGCTCTCCATGAAAGGGATGACCTGGTCCGAAATCGTATTCCTTCAATTCTTCTCGATATAAAATTGCAATGCTCATTTTGCTCCTTTCATATTAGCTGCTTCCCAACTATAATTTAACCCAATGGAATAGAAGTATCAATTGATATACGGTTTTTGCAACTTCAGCGCAACTTGCTTTCACCTTTATTGTGAGGAAACTACCTTGACACTCAATTAATAATTGGATACGATTTAGCCAGAGGAGGGTGAGATGACATTATCCCTATCTAGTATAGCCTTTCAAGATGGAGAAGGAATCCCGGTTAAGCACACTTGTGAGGGTCAAGATGTATCGCCACCATTAATGTGGAGTGAGCTTCCACAGGGGACTCAATCTTTAGCCCTTATCGTGGATGATCCAGATGCTCCTGGTGGTGTGTTTAACCACTGGGTTCTATTCAACATTCCATCTGATAACCGCCGATTGCCAGAGGCTGTACCTACTCAAGCTCAACTACCCAGCGGTGCGTTACAGGGCAGGAATGGCTTCGGTAGAGTTGGCTATGGTGGTCCCTGCCCGCCACCGGGTCGTCCTCATCGCTACTGCTTTACTCTTTATGCGCTGGACCGGGTCTTGGATTTGAAGGCAGGTGTATCTAAGAAGCAGGTTCTTGATGCTATGCAAGGGCACATCCTGGCTCAGGGGAAGCTCACCGGCACCTACTAGCGTTAGCTTGCTTATTGGTGTATGGTGTATAATAAATAGTGTAAGCAAAAAAGGCAGGAGGTGTTGAGCAATGGCGGTAAAAGCTTATGTGCTGATCGAAGCCGATGTAGGTAAAGCAGGTGAGGTAGTGAGTGCCGTCCGAAAGTTAGAGGGGGTGAAGTCAGCGGATTCAGTAACCGGTTCCTTTGATGTAATTGCAGTTATCGGAGTGGCAAGCTTGGATGGCGTGGGCAGTGTGGTTAAGCAGATTCACGCCGTGGGTGGGATTGACAAGACTACAACCTGCATTGGAGTAAAGTATTCTTAAAGCGGATAGTGACACCCAAAAGCATGAGTAGAGGTTGATCTTGCCAGTAAGGAAGATGGCTATATGCTATTCCTGTGGTAGAAGAGTGGCGTATACTCCCTGCTATGAAAGGGAGGCTTTGCCTGAGGATGCCCGCTGTAATGTGTTGGCCGGTTGGCTAACGGTTACTCGCTGGAAAGGAAAGGGGTCTGTTGACCAGTATGACTTTTGCTCCTTTGGTTGTCTTCAGAAGTGGGTAGAGGCTCAGATCCCCAAAATCCCTGAGACATTTCTTGATGCCTTTCAAGGCAACTAAATGCAGAAAGAGACTACTGGTGAGGGATACAAAGTGGTAGTGGATAAATATACTTCAAGACGGTTTGACATTCAAAAGGAAGAGGCAATCGATTTTGCTGTGCTCGAAGCTATCCCCTTTGATTATCCCGGTTCTGCGACTGAGGTAGTTTATGAGACCGAGGAGTTTACTTTTGTTTGCCCCTGGACGGGCTTACCTGATTTTGCCCGATTGGCGATAAGATATGTCCCAGACCACTCTTTAGTCGAACTCAAGTCCTTAAAATATTATCTTACCTCCTATCGGAATGTGGGAATATTACAGGAGCATGCGGTAAACCGCATCCTTCAAGATTTAGTCCAATTATTAGACCCTCTTTCAATGGTAATAGAAGCAAGCTACAAAGAAAGGGGTGGGCTAATAACCAGGGCAATTGCCAGGTACGAGAAGGGACAGCGTTAAGCCCAGCTATTATTTTAGCCCTTTCTTTGCTGGAGCCAAGCACACCGCGACGGATTGTATTTTACACTCCCGGAATTCGCTTCCCAGCTCTTGTAAGGTTAGTCGGAGAAAGCAGTCATCCAGATTTAAAGCCAGCTCATTAGCGTCCATTATGCCTTCGAACTCTGCGCATTTATATCCCATAGCTAGACCAAGCTCAAAGAGAATGGCCATCTTAAAACACACAAAATATATTCATAACTCCGAGGGGCTATCAGTTTAGGCGTTAGTGACAAACAGTTGTCAAGTCTAACCTTATTACTGCGATAGTGGTATAATTGGGTAGCCAACAAGTCGTGGACTTAGTTTATATCCGAGCAATTGACAGATGTTCCCGATCATAGAAGAGATAGATCTCCATGGCCTGACTGTGGATGAGGCTCTCCCCAAGCTCGATGATTTTCTATACGTGGCATTTCAGGCTGGGTTATATCGGGTGTGGGTCATTCACGGTAAGGGTTCAGGTATATTGCGTCGGGAAGTTGGACGTTACTTATCAAAACATCCTTTGGTGAGGTTTCATAGAGCAGCCGACCCCCATCACGGGGGCATAGGAGCCACTCAGGTTGAACTCAGCGAATGGTAGATGATTACGAGCAGACTGGAGAACCCTCGACAGCCTCGTATCTGAACCGTCAGGTTTGCTTGTTCTCCGTAATAAACTAATTATTCTGTAGCAGTATCACCGGAATTATGATTGCACACTCAGCTCTATCGCGTAACGATGGGGCAAGCAGCTCTCAACTTTTAGGCTAGAATAATGCTAACCTTTTACTCAGAAACTCGTTATAGTAGGCAGGCGAACATGCTAAGCGGGGTGAATTCAATGAAGGTGAAATTACTTACTTCTTTAGTACTAATTGGCGTTATCCTCATGAGCGGGTGTGTGAACCAGAAGCCGCCGCCTACTTTAAGTATACCATCAGTGACAGCCGGCGATATATCAAATCCAAAACTGGTGCTGGCCTCCTGCTATGAGATGGAGGGTTTCTCTGTCACTTTGGCTTCGCCTCCCTACTCCTTACCACTAGCCTTAACAAGCATCACAAATTTAGAAGAGATAGAGTCCCAGTTCCAGTTAGGAGAAAATCAGAAAGAACTCCTTGGGGAAAACGGGTTTGTGGTCATTCCGTGGCATGGTGACGATATAGTAGAACCTTATAAGACTATGAAGGAATGGGAAGTTCCCATCTTCATAACCTCTGACACCCTTCTCCACTTGTATCATATCCAGTTTAACGAGACCCTGAAACGCATTGAAGAAGAGGAATTCTTCGCCCAGCTCATCGGCATGAGCCAAGCCATGCTGGAGAGAGCCATTGAGGATTATGAGAGCTTTACCGATTCAGACCTCAAGGAAGCAGTGAGAAGAAATGTAGCTTATTTTACCGTTGGACTAAAGCTTCTTCAAACGCCAACTGAAGGCTATGATGAGGAAGAGCTGAAGGCGGAAATCGAGAAATGGAATCAGGAACATCCCTGGGATAAGAGGGAATTCAAACCGATAAAGAAGGTTGATTTTACCATCCCCGACTATGTGAAAGACGAAGTTAATGAGGAGCTTAAGAATATTGAAGAGCACCAGGACTTTAAGCCAAGCGCTATCTTCAATTCAAATACCGATTGCATGTGCGACCTGCCCTGCTGTTACTGTGAGGACTACTCCCAGTATGTCCCAAGAGGGCACTATACCCAGAGTGAGTCCTTAAAGAGGTACTTTAAGACTATGATGTGGTATGGCAGGATGGCTTTCCTTCTGAAGGGTGGGGAGGATAGTGAGTGCATGCAGCCTGAAGGATCTTTGATTGCCGAAGAGGATGCTAAAATCGCTACTATTCAAGCCTCACTTATCTCTGCTCAGTTACCCAATGTAAAGGTTAATGAGGTTACCGCTCAAGAAATATGGGAGCGGATTTACTCGGTTACCTCATTCTTTGTGGGAGCAGCCGATGACCTTACCCCATACGAATATCTTGGCGCTATAGAGAAGGTATTTGATCCTGAGTTTCAAGCTTCTGAACTTGCTGATGATGAAAAACTGCTAACTCTTAAGGCTGAGCTAGCTCAGATGAGAAATCCTGAAATCTATGGTGGCTCAGGCATATGCGTGGTGTACCCGCCAATAACCAAAGAAAAGCTTTATCAGTGCTTGGCAGAGACCAAGGGGATGCGGTTCATGGGGCAGAGGTTTGTTCCCGATTCATATATGTTCCAAAACCTGGTCACCCCGGCGGTTGGTATGTATGTTGGTGATGATGAGCCGTTTACTATGAAGATGACCCAAGCCGGGCCAGCCAGATGCTTTCCCCGAGGTCTAGATATTATGGCTGTTTTGGGCTCAGAGCGGGCTTATGAAATACTAAAGGACGAAGGAGACACTGAATATGAGGGTAAAGATACAAGCTACGATAAGCAACTAAACGAGCTAAAAAGCCAGTTTGATGAATTTGATGTCGCTGAATGGAACCGTAATCTCTATTGGGCGTGGCTTTACGCGTTGAAGCCTTTGCTCGAGGAGTTCGGTGACGGGTATCCCACCTTCATGCAGACGGAAGCATGGCAGGACAAAGAGCTACAAACGGCTCTGGCATCCTGGGCTGAATTGCGGCACGATACCATCTTATATGCCAAGCAAAGCTACACTCCTACCTGTACGGCCATCCCGCCACAGCCTGAGCCGGTAGTAGGATATGTGGAGCCTGTCCCCGATTTCTATGCGCGAATGCTGGCACTAACCAGTATGACCAAGGAGGGGCTTACCCAGCTTAATGCCTTAAATGATGATGAGAGAGTCCGATTGGAGAATCTGGAGTATATCCTTAGTAGGCTGATTGACATCTCTAGGGATGAATTGGAGAACAAGGAATTGGACGAAGCCGACTATGAATTCATCAGAAACTTTGGTGAACAGCTTGATTCTATTGTAGCTGGGGTGGAAGCTAAAGGGAAGGAAACGACCATAGTTGCCGATGTCCATACTGATACCAACCCACCGAGGCAGGTTTTAGAAGAGGGGGTTGGTTATGTTGACCTCATCCTGGTAGCATACAAGGTTCCCGATGGCAGAATTCTTATTGGAGCTGGTCCCGTCTTTAGTTACTATGAGTTCAAGCATCCTATGGCAGAAAGACTTACCGATGAGCAGTGGCGGGAAATGCTTGAGCAAGGGGATGCACCAGAGAGGCCTGCCTGGATAAGTAGTTTCTACGCAAAATAGTAACCTGCCTCCAATTCTAGGCTGTTGATGAATAGATGCGGTCAAATTTGCTATAATCGGGTTTGGTTGGGGGTGTAAGAAGGCGAAGCAGCGGGGAAACTATGAGGAAGATAGGTATTCTGGGGGGAATGGCTCCAGAGTCGACAGTAGAATATTATCGTATTATCACTACTCTTTGTCGTCAAAGGGGAATGGGGCACCGCTATCCGGTGATTATTATATACAGCCTAAACTTCCATGAGTTTATTAGTCTGGTCGAGTCAGGGAACTTGCCCGAAGTGACCAATCTCATTTGTGATGCAATCAATTCGCTATCTGAGGCAGGTGCGGACTTTGCCCTTGTGGCGTCAAATACACCGCACATAGTTTTCAACGAAGTGGCTGCCAGGTCACCCATTCCACTTTTAAGTATTGTTGACGAGACGGGCAGAGTAGCAAAGAACTTGGGATTTACCAGAGTGGGCTTGTTCGGCACTAAATTCACCATGCAAGCTGATTTCTACAGTAATGCCCTTTCAACTAAATATGGCATATCTGTAGTTACTCCCCAGAAAGCCGACCAGGACTATATCCACCACAAAATCATGACTGAGCTTGTAGATGGCTGTATCATTGAGGAAACCCGGCAAGAACTGTCCAGAATTGCCAGGATGATGGCCGATAAACGAGGTATTCAAGCCCTGATATTGGGCTGCACGGAATTACCATTGATTCTTTCTGAAGAGGTTGTTGGCATCCCGCTACTTGATACCACTAGAATTCATGCTGAAGCCGCCTTAAACTTCTCTCAATCCAGCAGTTCTAGTGTATGAAGACAAGTTCAAGTTTGCCCTCCGCTGGATATTTCATTAGAATGTTGGATTGAGGGCATAGGCTTGACAGCGAAAACAATCGGGTGGTAATTTGTTACCATAAAATTTCGACAGCTCGCACCAGACTAAGTAAACGGAATTAATACTACCCACGCCGATGCCGGACACCTTGTCGAGCTAATGCCTTTACGCACAATATGCAAACATTGGGTCGAACCGTTGCCTTTGGAGCGAGTGACTCATGGGAGATTAAGAGTGGTGAATGTAGTAAAACTGCTCTCTGGAAATGAAGCTCTGGCTTTGGGAGCCTATCATGCTGGTGCAGGGATAGCTACAGCTTATCCCGGAACCCCAAGTACCGAGATACTCGAATTCATAGCTCGCTTTGACGATGTCTATGCCGAATGGTCAACAAATGAGAAGGTGGCTATGGAAGTAGCGCTGGGGGCAGCCTATGCCGGGACTCGCTCGCTGGTATCTATGAAACATGTAGGGCTGAATGTAGCCAGCGACCCGTTTATGGCAGCCGCAACCACTGGGGTCAATACCGGGATGGTCGTGGTTTCAGCTGATGACCCGGGAATCCACAGCTCTCAGAATGAACAAGATAACCGCCACTATGCCAAACTGGCTAAAGTGCCTATGCTGGAGCCCAGTGATAGCCAGGAAGCCTATGAACTCATGGCGTATGCCTTTGATATCAGTGAAAGATTTCATACTCCGGTATTGGTGCGCACCACTACCCGTATATCCCATTCAAAGTCAGTGGTGAAGGTAAATCGGAGTCGGGTTGTGCCAGTTAGTCAGGCAGGTTTCCAGCGTGATGTGGAAAAGTATGTTATGCTGCCGGTTTGTGCTCGCCTCAGGCGCCCATTGATAGAAGAACGCTTGGTTAAACTGGCCGCCTACGCTGAAACCTTTCCTCTAAATCAGGTAGAGTGGGGCGAGCTTCACCTTGGCGTGGTGACCAGCGGAGTCGCCTACCAATATGCCAGAGAGGTTTTCCCTGAGGCGTCCTTTCTCAAGCTGACTATGACCTACCCTCTCCCCCGGAATTTAATCCGCCACTTCGCAGCCCAGGTAGATAGGGTAATAGTCATTGAAGAGCTTGACCCCTTTCTCCAGGAAAATATCCAGGCTATGGGGATAAAGGTTACCGGGAAGGAGTTTATCCCCAGGGTGGGCGAGTTAAATGTAGGTATTATCGGGGAAGCTAGCGGCACTGCCGGGCTAGTGGCTGAGACTTTGCCTCAGCATAAGTTAGATATAGCCCTGACACTACCTAAGCGTCCTCCCCTGCTGTGTCCCGGTTGCCCACATACTGGCATATTCTTTGTGCTCAGTAGCATGGGACAGCGTTCCAAACCACCGAAGGCTAAGGGCAAGGCGCCGAAGGAACCAAAGTTAATCATCACCGGGGATATCGGCTGCTATACTCTGGGCGCCTATCCCCCACTCAATGCCATGGACACTTGTGCCTGTATGGGTGCCAGCATCGGTCAGGCCCTGGGCATGGAGAAGGCGGGTATCAGCGACAAAGTGGTAGCTGTTATCGGTGATTCCACATTCTTGCATTCTGGCATAACCCCTCTGGTGAACGCCGTCTACAATGAGGGACAAATAACGGTTATAATCCTCGATAACAGGACTACTGCCATGACAGGTCACCAGGACCACCCTGGTACCGGTATTTCGGCACAGGGAAAAGAAACCAAAGCGGTGGAGTTGGAACACTTAGTTCGGGGTATGGGAATCAGTGATGTCAACGTAGTTGATGCCTTTAATATAGAGGGCATCAGGACTGTGGTAAAGAATTCACTGGATAGTCCTGAGCTTTCCGTTATTATAGTCCGTGGCGCCTGCTCGGTGCAGGTGACGAAGCCCTCTGAGCCCAGAGCCGTTGATACTGAAAAATGCAATGGGTGTGGAATTTGCCTCTTGCTTGGGTGTCCAGCCATTCAAAGTGAGGATGAGCAGGTCTATATTGATACCGCTCTGTGTGCTGGTAGTGCCTGTACTATTTGTCAACAGGTTTGTCCCCGGCAGGCGGTAGTTCCAAAATCTAAGATAAAGGCGGCGAAATCACAGTGAAGAAGTTTGACTTACTTATCACTGGGGTAGGAGGTCAGGGGGTTATTCTAGCCAGTGACATAATTGGTGAAGCAGCTTTAGCCGCTGGATACGATGTCAAGAAAACGGATACCCTGGGTATGGCACAGCGGGGGGGTAGTGTGGTAAGTCATGTGCGGATAGGGCAGCGGGTTTGGTCTCCCTTAATCAAGGAGGGAGAGGTTGACATACTGGTTGCCTTTGAGAAGTTGGAGGCGACTAGATGGGGTCACTACCTTCGGTCGGGAGCGATAGCCATTGTCAACAGCCATGCGCTCCCGCCACTCTCTGTCGTTCTAGGAAATGAGCGGTACCCTACTGATGAAGAGATAGCCGATAGCCTAGGGCAGTGGGCAGACCGCATTTATTTCATCGATGGCACCAGCCGGACCAGAAAGTTTGGTGATGTCAGAACGCTTAATATGTTTATGTTGGGATGTGCCTCGCTTTTTCTCCCACTTAAGGTTCATGTTTGGAAGGATAGTATCTCTCAGCGTGTATCGTCGACTATGCGACAAATGAATATTGCCGCTTTTAACCTTGGTAGAAAGGAAATCCGTGGTGTCCGTATCTGACAGGATTAAGAAAAGTATGGCGCAGGGCTCGTGGGTCAGGAAGATGTTTGAGGAGGGAGCTAGCCTTAAACGGCGGTACGGTGAGGAGAATGTCTTTGACCTCTCTCTAGGCAACCCGGTAATGGAGCCTCCTAGTGAGTTTCATCAAGAGCTAAAGAGGCTGGTAGAGAGTTCTCTACCGGGGATGCATAGATACATGGAAAACGCCGGTTATGCAGAGACAAGGGCAGCAGTGGCAATACAGCTCTCGCTGGAGACCGGTATTAAGTTCACTATGAACGATGTTGTCATGACTTGTGGCGCTGCCGGAGCGTTAAATGTGGTGCTGAAGACAATACTCAATGAAGGGGACGAGGTCATCGTATTCGCACCTTACTTTCCGGAGTACACCAACTATATTGATAATCATGGCGGGATAATTAGAATTCTTCCTACAGATGAGCAGTTCATACCCAGGCTTGATATTCTTGAAACTACCATCGGGGCTAGAACTAAGGCGGTGCTCATAAACTCCCCCAATAATCCCTCTGGAGCCGTCTATAGTGAGGACTTTATCCGTCAGCTTGGGGAGTTGCTCAGTAAAAAGGAGACTCAATATGAGACACAGATTTTCCTCCTCAGTGATGAAGCCTATCGCAAGATTATCTACGATGGACGGAAATATCCCCAAGTTTGGTCGCATCACCAGCAAAGTATCGTCGTCACCTCTCACTCCAAAGATTTGGCGCTGCCCGGTGAACGCATTGGCTATATTGCCGTAAATCCCACCTGCCGGCAGCGAGAGGAATTGGTGGGCGGTCTCATCCACTGCAACCGAACCCTGGGATTTGTTAATGCCCCAGCCTTGATGCAGCACATAGTGAGCCGTTTGCAGTCAGTGACTGTTCCTATAGACAAGTATCAAAAGAAGAGAGATTTCTTATATGACCATCTTATTGAGATGGGCTATTCGGTAATGAAGCCTCGAGGGGCTTTCTACATGTTCCCCGAATCACCGCTGGAAGATGATGTTGCTTTCGTCAGGGAGCTACAGTCGTGGAGAGTACTGACTGTACCCGGTCGTGGCTTCGGGACACCGGGGCATTTTCGGATATCATACTGTGTTGATGATAGAACACTGGCAGGTTCCTTAGCTGGTTTCCAAAAGACTGCTGAAAAATTCAATATAGGGTAGTCTTCTAAAGAGGTTTGTTTTTTCATCTTTCACAAAACAAGCTATACTGTCACCGCTGATTCGGCACCTGAAAAATCTTACTCCCAGGTGTAATTAGTTTAGGCTCCAGGGTTAAAAACTTATGAGTGGAGGAATTATGGATAAAATGTCAAAAGAGGAAAAGAGATCGTCTGATAGTGTGGCGGAACTGATAGCCAAAGAGGAAAGAGAGCCTATTGCCTCCTTTCTAAGAATGAGGATACTGGAGCTTACTCCGGGCTATGCTAAGGTAGCCATAAAGCTAGTACCCGAATACCAGAATTTCAATGGTCTAATCTTCGGTGGTATTGTTATGGCAGTGGCTGACCAAGCGTTTGCCTATGCGTCTAATTCTCTAGCCTATCCCAGCATAGCTTCCCAGTTTAACATCCATTTCATCAACGGTGCCGTAGTGAATGACGAATTAACTGCCGAGTGCCGGGTGGTGAGGAGTGGCCGACGGGTTGGTGTCTCCGAGATGACAGTGACCAATCAAGAGGGCAAGCTTATCGCCAAGGCCACCGGTACGACTATTCCTGTAGGCTAGAGCCGGTAGTTAAGTACTTCTCTGGTTGTAATGGTAGCTATACCAGAAAGGAGGCAGGGGATAGGGTTACCTAATAATCTCTTACTATGGTCGTTGACAAAGTGACTTTGATTATGGTAAACTGCTTCCTTGTTAAGCTAGTAAAAAGGTGACCCATAGATATGCCCACTACCATTTACAGATTGGAGAGAACCAAATTCGTCTTTACCAGGCGCACCGAGGTGCGCTTGGGAGGTTTTGATATGCATATTTAGCTAAGTAAATTTATTTACCTAAGTATAATTTGATACAAGAGTACCTTCCAGGCGGGAGGTACTCTTATTTTTACCTGAATACATTCGAGGAATAATGGCCGATATGATACAAATGGAAAGCTGGGATACAATTCCCCAGATAGTTCGGGGTAATTATGAAAAATGGGGCGACCGAACAGCTATGTGCATGAAAAAATTCGGCATCTGGCAGAGGTATAGCTGGGAGGACTATTATGAGAATGTGAAATACTTCTCGCTAGGTCTGGTCAGCCTCGGTCTTAAGCAGGGGGATGTGGTCTGTATTATCGGGGACAACGAACCTGAGTGGTTTTGGGGGGAGTTCGCCACTCAGGCAGCCGGAGGTATAGTCACCGGGATATTCGTTGACTCTATTCCATCTGAGGTAAAATATATCGCTGACCACGCTGAGGCTAAATTTGCCATAGTTAATGACCAGGAGCAGACGGATAAGTTTCTGGAAATCAAGAGTGAATTACCTTCACTAAAGAAGGTTATCTACTGGGACCCCAAGGGTTTGAAGAACTACGATGACCCTCTCCTTATCAGCTTCACTGAGGTGATGAAGCTGGGCAAACAATATGAAGAAACACACCCGGGGCTCTTTGAGCAGAATGTAGACAAGGGTAAGGGAGATGACACTGCCTTTATTTACTATACCTCGGGCACCACTGGCTTACCTAAAGGAGCCATACTTACTCACCGAGCCTTGATAAATACGGCTCAAGGGTTCATCAGTCGCTACCCCCTAAGTGAAAAGGATGATTTGATTTCTAACTTTCCGGCGGCTTGGGTGGGTGATAGTTTTTTCGCTACTATTCCCCATTTACTAACCGGGGCAAGAATTAATTATCCTGAGGAGCCAGAAACTATTACCGAGGATACCCGAGAAGTTGGTCCCGACTTCGTGATATACGGTCCCCGGCAATGGGAAGGTCTGGTTAGTGAAATTCAGGTAAAGATGATTGATGCTAATCCCTTGAAGCGCTTTTGCTATAACCTATTTCTGCCGGTGGGTCATAAGATTGCCGATGCCAACTTCCAGAATAAAAAACCAAATCTATTTTGGCGGGCTCTTCACAGGATAGCTCATGTAATTGTATTCAGACCACTTAAAGATAAGCTAGGACTAAGTAAAGTCAGGTTTGCCGTCACTGGGAGCTCGGTATTAAGCCTGGATACTTTTCGGTTAATCCATGCTATAGGTATTGAGCTGAGGCAGAACTATGGTAGTACTGAAGCTGGCTTTATCTGTTCCCATGGTAAAGGGGAAATAATGTTTGAAAGCGTGGGGCGGCCAGCACTTAACACCGAGGTCAGAATAACTGATGAAGGAGAACTTCTGGTTAGAAGTGATTGTATGTTTGGTGGCTACCATAAAGACCCCCAAAAAACAGCGGCTACATTAATAGAGGGCTGGTGCCATACTGGGGATGCTGTCAATATTAATGATAAGGGACACATGATATTTATGGACCGGCTGGAGCATATGGGTGAGCTGAGTTCGGGAATCAAATATGCTCCCCAGTATATTGAAGGCAGACTCAGGTTCAGCCCATATATCAAGGATGCTATGGTCATAGGGGGTAAGGATAAAGATTTTGTCTCAGCCATAATAAACATGGATTTTACCATGGTGGGCAAGTGGGCAGAACGTAACCGGTTACCCTATACTACCTTTGTTGACCTATCACAGAAAAAAGAGGTTGCCGACTTGGTACAAGAAGACCTGGTCCGGGTAAACAGCTACCTGCCTGAGCTGGCCAGAGTAAGGAAATTTGTCCTGATGCACAAAGAGTTTGACCCTGATGAAGCCGAACTTACCCGAACCAGAAAGCTAAGGCGAGAATTTATGGAAGAGCGGTATAGAGACTTAATAGAGCGTATTTATAGCGATGGGGAAGAAATAAAGGTTGAGGCGGCAGTAACCTATCGAGATGGCAGAAAAGGTATGGTAACCACCAGTATTAAAGTTAGGACCGTATCGGAAGGGCTTACTGAGAATGGCTGAACTTCTTCAATTTGTGATTACTGGCATAACCGTAGGCATGGTTTATGCCCTCATTGCTTTGGGCTTTGTTTTAGTCTGGAAATCCAGCGGTGTCGCCAACCTGGCACTAGGACAACTGGTACTGATTTCTTCATGGTTCACTTATGGGATGCTGGTTCAGGCTGGTCTTCCCCTCTGGCTTGGCTTGCTGCTGGTTATCCTCTTCGCCCTAGCTCTGGGTTGGGTGATCGAGAGATTTATCCTGCGCCCGCTTATTGCCCAACCTATCCTGTCTTTAATCACGGTTACACTGGGCTTGGCTTTCTTCATTGAAGGCGCAGTGAGTTTTATCTGGCCAAAAAGTGTGGCGGCTTTACCTCGTTTATTCCCTCAACAGCCTGTCCATATCGGTACAGCGGTTGTTTCCCAGGAATACCTGTGGGCAGCTGCTATCTCCTTAATTCTATTTGGTCTTTTATCCCTGTACTTTAGGTATCACAAAATGGGTATTGCTATGAGGGCGACGGCTGATGACCAGAGAGCTGTCCAGGCCTGTGGCATCCCCGTAACTAAAATCTTTTCTATGTCATGGATGTTGGCCTGTGCGCTGGCGGCTATTGGCGGTGTTCTTATGTCCTGCATTGGTGGTATCACCTTTGGTCTAGTGCATACCGGGCTCAAGGCGTTCTCGGTAGTAATACTTGGTGGGCTTAATTCTTTCCTCGGCGCTATTATAGCCGGTCCCATAATCGGTCTAGCCGAAAATCTTGGTGGTGGCTACCTGACCCCGCTAACCTGGCCCGGGGTCAGGGAAGTTATCCCGTTTATTATTATCATAATTGTTATGTTCCTGAAGCCCTACGGCTTATTTGGAGAAGTCCGTATAGAGAGGATTTAGCAAATTGGGTTTACCAGCCGGTACTCGTAATTATAGCTATGCCCAGGATATGGCTATTTTCCGAACCAAGACCCACTGGGCAATGCTGCTGGCTCTGCTAGTCATCTTGTTCACCGCTCCCCTGTACTGCGGGAACTACTGGCTAAGTGTCGCCAACCTGATTGGTATTACCATTATTGCTGCTACAGGACTGAATATCTTAACCGGATACTGCGGGCAGTTGTCTATCGGTCATGCCGGCTTCATTGCTGTAGGTGCCTATACCTCGGCTGTGCTAACCAGCCGTCTTGAGCTTTCCTTTCTGGTAGGGCTAATCGCTGCCGGGTTTGCCGCCGGGCTGATAGGGATGATTTTTGGTATCCCTTCCCTCCGGGTCAAGGGTTTTTACCTGGCAATCAGCACTATCGCCGCCCAGTTTATCATTATCTGGGTTATCAGCCACTGGACTAGCGTAACCGGGGGCTTTACTGGTATCAGTGTACCACCAGCTTCAATCGGTGGTATTACCTTTACCAGTCAGGCCAGTCTGTTCTACCTGATTATGGTAATTACAGTGCTGGTAGTCTTCCTGGCCAAGAATCTAGCCAGGACAAGGGCGGGTAGGGCCTTTGTCGCCATCAGGGATAATGACCTGGCAGCGCAGGTAATGGGCATTAACCTCTTCCGTTATAAACTTCTCGCCTTCTTCATTGGTTGTTTCCTGGCTGGAATAGCCGGCTCACTACTTGCCCACTGGATTGGCTTTATGAGTGTTGAGCATTTTAGTATAATGGACTCCATTCTATATATCGGTATGATAATCATCGGTGGCTTGGGCACCACTATCGGTCCTATTTTCGGTGTCCTTTTCATCCGTCTGTTGCAACAGTGGATAACATCATACATTGTGCCAGGATTGGAAGGCATCTTTACTCTACCCGCCGGATTCGCCACCGGTATCGGACCAATGGTATTTGGGCTGGCTATCATCTTATTCCTGATACTGGAACCCCGCGGGCTAGCCCACCGGTGGCAATTGTTTAAAGCTTCCTACCGGCTCTGGCCTTTCTCTTACTAGTTTGATAAAGGAGGATAGAACAATGTAATGTCACTTAAAGACCTTGCCCGTTAACCTTAAAATAAGTGGGAGGATTGATAAATGAACTGGAGAAAGCTATTAAAGATAGCGGGGATTGTATCCCTGGCATTAATGATTACCATAATACCCCTCCTGAGCGCCGGTTGTACCAGTGCTGAGGAGAAAACGCTAAAGGCAGGCTTTAGTATTTGTTACACTGGTGTTGCCGCCGAAAAGGGACGCCCCATGGGTAACGGCAAGCTGGACTGCATTAAATACATCAATGAGGAGCTAGGTGGCGTTGCCGGATACCAGATTGAGGTGATATGGCGTGATAACCAATACGATGCCTCTAAAGCAGCTACCATCATTAACGAGCTAATGGATAAGGGTTGTCTGCTCTTCACCACTAACTCATCAGCGATGATGACGGCATCAGCGGAAATTGCCAACCGGGCTGAGTTTCCCGGTTTTGCTGTCTTCAGCGCTCCGGCACTGACTAATCCACCACAGCACATCTATGCCCAGATGCCTGATTACGGTGATGACTGGGCTGCCTTTGCCAATTATTACCTGGAGAATATCTGGCAGGGTGAGGGAGAACCCAAGATGGCTATGCACCTGCTCAATAACTCCACCGGTTATGGCGCCCGGGATGCGGCTGTGCTTCTAGCTGATGAGCTGGGTATTGACATTGTGGCTATGGAAGAGCACACAACCACCACCATATCTGAAATAGAAAGTCTGACTAGAATTAATGCATTGAATCCCGATATTATATATATATCCAGCACACCGCAGCCAACTTCTATCATTATTAAGGATGCCGTAGACCTGGGTATGTATCCCGGTGTAACCATTGGTCTGGGTCATGCCAGTATCACTAGCGAGCTTATTGAGTTTGCTGGTGCCGATGCTGAGGGTGTTTATGGTGTTTACCCGACAGTGAAGTGGGGTGATGATGTACCGGCTATGGCCAAGATGACAGAATACTGCCAGGAATACCACCCTGACGACTACGGCAATATGGACTACATCACCTCGTGGGCAGAGGGTCTTATAGTTGCGGAGATTCTGAGGCTGGCTGTGGAGAATGTCGGCATTGATAACCTGACCCCGCAAGCAGTGGAGGAATACGGTTTCAAGAAGCTGGATAATTTTAATGTCGGTGGTCTGCACGGTCCGGTAAGCTATACCCCGGGCGACAACCGGCTGTCTAAAGCAGTCAGGGTCTTCCAGATTCAAGATGGTGAAATCGTGCCTATTAGCGGCTGGGTAGATGCGCCACTGATACCGTACGAGTTTGACTAGTTTGGTAAATAGAGCTTGGGCAGGGCTCCTGCTCCGGATGGGAGCCCTGCTAATGGAAGGTTTGGTATGCTTAAACTGAATAACATTGAGGTTGCTTATCTTAATGTTATCCGGGTGCTACATGGCGTGTCTCTGAATGTGGAGGACGGCTCGATTGTTGCCCTGCTGGGAGCTAATGGTGCTGGTAAAAGCACCACCCTCAAGGCAATATCGGGGCTACTTCATGTTGAGGAGGGGGAAGTAACCGATGGCAGCATTGAGTGGAACGGGGAAAGAATGGATAATAAAAGCGCCGAAGAAATTGGCAAGCTGGGCATTATCCAGGCACTGGAGGGACGCCGGGTCTTCGGGCACCTCACTACTGAGGAAAATCTGCTGGTTGGAGCTTATCACCGTAAAGACCGTCATACCGTTAAGGAAGACCTGAAAATGGTTTATGACTACTTCCCACGTCTCAAGGAGCTTCGGCATAATACCGCTGGCTATCTTTCCGGAGGCGAGCAGCAGATGCTGGTCATTGGCCGGGCTATGATGGCTGCCCCCAAGCTGATGATGCTGGACGAGCCATCACTGGGTCTGGCGCCGTTGCTGGTTGAAGAAATATACAATATTATCCAGCGGTTTAATACTGAGCATAAAACATCAGTCCTCCTCGTGGAGCAGAATGTCAGGATTGCCTTGAGTATCGCTCATTACGGTTATGTTGTAGAAAATGGTCGGGTGGTTCTTGACGGTTCCGCAGATTTCCTCAAGAATAACGAGGATGTGAAGGAGTTTTACATGGGGCTATCTACAGTGGGCACGAAGAAGAGCTACCGGGAAGTAAAACACTATAAGAGGCGAAAACGATGGCTATAGAGTCAACAGGTAAGCCTTACGAGTTTTTTGATGAATTGGAGATAATGCCTGCTGAAGCAAGGCAGACATATTTAAACCAGGGATTGTCTCAGGCGATTGACCATGCTTATCGCAACGCTCCCGCTGCCAAAGAAATACTTGACAGGGCCGGAGTCAGTCCGGTCGAAATCCGAACTATAAGAGACCTGGAAAAGTTACCCATCACCAGAAAAACTGACCTGATAGAGTTACAAAAAGCAAAACCACCCTACGGGGGCTTTCTTGCCATTCCCCCTGAGGATGTTGACCGTGTGTTTCTCTCACCCGGCCCTGTCTATGAGCCTATCCAGTATGCGGGTATCCAGTGGTTTGCCAAATCATTCTGGGCGGCTGGATTTAGGAAGGGAGACATAGTTATTAACACATTCACCTACCACATGTCCCCGGCTGGGATTCTGTTTCACGAAGCCTTGAGGGATTGCGGGGCTACCGCCATACCCATGGGTATAGGTAATACTGAGATTCAAATTCAGACCATGTATGACTTAAAAGTCACCGGGTTCGTGGGCACGCCATCCTTTCTAATGACCATCATTGAAAGAGCAGGAGAAATAGGGTATGACTTTCGGCGGGATTTTACTCTTAAGCGCGCCTGGTTTACCGGTGAGATGCTATCCTCTTCACTACGGCAAGCCTTTGAGGAAGATTACGAAATTAATACCGCACAAGCCTATGCGGTTACCGAACCGGGTGGTGCCATCGCCTATGAATGTCGTCAGAAATCGGGCATGCACCTTATGGATGAATATATAGTAGAAATAGTTGATCCCGAGACAGGAAAGCAGCTAGGACCGGGAGAGATAGGTGAAGTAGTGGTTACCCCCATCCATAATAAAGCCTGGAGACTTATCCGCTTTGGTACCGGTGATATGTCTTCATATATCACCGAACCCTGCCCCTGTGGTCGGACGGCCAACCGGCTGGTGGCTATCGTTGGCAGAACTAGTGATGCCATCAAAGTGAGGGGCATGTTTGTCGTTGTGAAACAAGCCGAACAGGCAGTTCTCAGCTTTGAGCCGATTTCCCAATTCCAAATAGTGATTGGGCGTAAGGGACAGCGGGATGAGATGACCCTTAAGATTGAGTTGAAGGACGAATCCGTAGACAGGAAAAAACTAGCTGGTGATTTGAATAAGAGGTTTCAAGACCTGTGCCGGGTCAAGATAGATAGGATTGAATTTGTGGATAAGGGAAGTATTCCAGAAGAGCATCAAAAGATAGTAGATGAAAGAATCTGGGAGTAAGCCAGCCGCATTCGGGACTATTCTCCCTCTCCCAGATAGGCTGATATGACCTGCGGATTGGTCCTGATTTCATCGGGGATACCCTCAGCAATTTTCCTTCCAAAGTCAAGAACCACAATCCTATCGGCTAAATCCATAACCACTCCCATATCATGCTCGATGAGGACAATGCAACTAACGCCATCCCTTAAAACCGGTGTTTCGGCATACATATCTCCTTGTCCTTCAAATATGTCAATGATGAACCGGGCAATGTCCTCCTTCTCTTCTAGATTCATTCCCGCCATCGGTTCATCAAGCAGCAGCACTTTCGGTTCCAGAGCTAGAGCTCTACCCAATTCAACCCTCTTACGCATTCCATAAGGGAGAGCGCCAACTACCTTCTTTCTAATTGGTTCTATTTCTAGAAAATCTATGATGTCCTCCACCGTCTTGCGATGTTCAATTTCCTCCTTATGAGCCCAACCAAAATACAGGGCACCACCGGCGAAGTTCTGTTTCATAAGCACGTGTCTAGCCGCCATAATATTGTCCAGAGTGTTTAGTCCGGTATATAGCTCGATATTCTGGAAGGTTCTGGCCAGACCAAGCTGGGCTGCCTTATCCGGACGGATCCGGGTAATTCTCTGGTCTTCATAGTATATTTCACCCTTTTGTGGCTTATAGAAGCCGTTTATACAGTTTAACAGACAGGTCTTACCAGCACCGTTTGGTCCTATAATCGCTAGAATCTCGTTGTCCTTTATGTCAAAGCTAATATCGATAAGAGCCTTCACGCCTCCAAAGGAGAGGGAGAGATTATCAATTCGTATTTTCACTTGGTTTTCACTTCCCACCCTTGGCAACCTCCCTATCCTGAGATGGCACAGCCGTTTCTCTACCAGTCTGCTCTAAGTGTCCTTTGTTAGCCTCCTCGGTAAACAGTTTTTCCTTATACTGAATCACTCTGGGACATTCCGGACCCGTACACTCCAACTGCCGTTTTGACTGCTTACTTTTCTTCTTGAGTAGATTGAGCATCTCCTTACTAGGTTCACCATACTTCCTGTAGCCAGTACATTTTGTCGACCAGTCTCTGTACACCAGTAAGGTTACTTCCTCATCTACCCCATCACAATAAATAGTAGTTGCGGTTAACTGCCAATTCACCATGCCTATCTAAGTGCTCCTTATCAGCGCTTATCATATTACCATTGTCTAATCTGGGATTTCAACAGCCTGTAAATTTGATTGGGTAACTGCAGTCTTAATGGTATATTGTGGCTTTTATGCTATCAAGAAGTGGATAGATAATATACTGTCAGCTATTGACAAAGTCCACAGGATGAATCCATTATTATATAGGTTAAAATACCTGAGCAAGGAGGTCGTAGTGGCTTACTACTTACAGCTCGTAGTTCTTACCGATAAAGGAAGGAGGAATTTTGAGGAAAACCCGGAATGGATTAAGGAGCTAAATAGAAACATGGAGCTTATGGGAGTAAAAGTACTGACTCAGTATGCACTTCTAGGCCAGTTTGATTTTGTCAACATTATCGAAGCTCCTAGCGATGAGACTGTCGCTAAAGTGGCAATAAGATTGAGTGCGACGGGAACTGTTCAACCTATGACCCTGGCTGCCATTCCTTTGGACGACTTGATTGAGACTCTGAAGAAGGACCCGCATACTCCATGGTGACTTCTACTGTTCCTGATATGTAATATTATCTTTAGCTTTTCCAAAGTCTGAACATTTTGATGTCATCCACGAGGCATAGCTATTGTGGCGCCGGAGCGACGGTAATCAAAGCTTGATTTTCCCCTCGGAAATAATAAAAACTGCAGTCGAGGATCGCTACGGTATCTAGCATCTCCCTACACTTGATTGCACTTTATAGGTGACACTATTATGAGTATCACCTGTCTATCTGAACTGGCTCACAGTTGAGTAGTTCATCTCTCAGCTTGACCAGGGGATTTTCACTTCTCTAAGCTCGTTGATTATAGGCGTGATAACCTGTGGCTCAGACTAAAAGCGAATCCGCTCCCTCTTTCTAAAGAAAAAGCCTATCGTTAGACCAAATGCCATACCGCCAAGATGAGCCTGCCACGCCACGTTTGGGAAGAATGAAATTATCAAGAAACCGCCAATGACTGCTACCCAGAGGGGGAGGGGGACCGGTATGGGAAAGACAAAAACTCTCAGTCTCGGCCTCATTACTGCCAGGACCCCTCCTAGGGCAAAAACGGCTCCTGAGGCACCGATAGCTATGGAAAGTGGTGGCGCTAAAAGTATGTATAAGATATTCCCTAGTATTCCCCCAATGAAGTATACGAGGAGGAATTTTCTCTCTCCAAGTAATGCACATAAATATCTGCCAAAAAAGTAAAGGGTAATCATGTTGGCTAGGATGTGACCTATGCTGCCGTGGACAAATAGGCTGGTTATTATCGTCCAGAGTCTATCTAGTATAACTGCTGGTATCAACCCGAGAAATAGAATAAGGGTGGGTTCTATAAGGGTAACTACGAATAGTAGTAAGTTCATCCCTATTAAGAACCATATAGGGGTTAAATTGGACCCACTATGACTTCTATATACCATTACTCTGTTTATCCGCAGTTTTATATAAGCAAAAGTTTAGCTCTTATCTGAAACGGCTCATTTCTCGGCTACTATAATAACCTTATAATACCGTATGTAGCAACAAGAGGTCTCGAATCTTCAGTTTACAGGGACAGGTCAAAATTATGAAGCCCTTTGATACTAAACAGCTAAAGAAGACGGTGAACCTTATATTAGAGGGTCTAGATAATTAGCAGAGCTGGTGGCATCACAATTGCCCCTTTTGTTACCTCACTGCACAAGATAGCGTTTTGTTTATCCCTTTGAACGAAAGTCCATTATGTGCAATTTGGCTTATAAAAGAAACCCAGATATCTTCAACAGACGCTTGGCTTGTATTCCTTTTTTAAGTGCACTGAACTCTGTCTAGTTCTTTAACCTAAACCGTCACCACAGGCGCAAGGGGCAATAATAGTGTGGGGCCAGGCGTGCGTTGCAAGTAAGACCTTGTATATGTGATGGGGAAAGAATAGACGACTTGCACTTTAGGGTACTCCCAATAAAAGAGAAACACGCCTACAACCTGTGGTTTTGTCCCAAAAGGACCAACTACCATGTTGAATGAACCTCTTGTATCTTTATAAATATCCTCAAGCACATTCTTGACAGCATACGGGTTATCGGCTGGCACGTTTCTTACTTCTACGGAAGGTTGTGAAAGTAGGTATGAATTATTTTCCTGAGCATATTTTACGTAATCGAGATTTCCATAGCGTGGTGGGCTAGTTATTAGCGCAATTGTCTTCGTTGGATTAAACTGCTTCCATACAGCCAGGGATCGTTCAGGCTCAAATCCCAAGAGTATGATAAGAATCGTCTCCTTCTCTAGCGAAGGGCTTCCAAAAAAGTTAGGTATTGTGGTAATTTGATCGACACCCCGAGTAAGTTTAGTTGGCAAATATTTCTGCGTTGTGTGAAGCATACGAGGAATCCCTAAGTTCAAATCAATCGCAAGATAATGTAGAAGCTCCAACAGGTATATTTTGGTAAAGCCACTGATATCAATTGTAATGAAAGGGCTTTCCGAATCTCTGGGCTTACACTGTCCCCAGATATTTTTGAGCTCGGTGATCCCCTCCATTGGACTTTCTCTCCGGCAGGAAATGATAAATATACCTTCGGCAGTCCTTTTCCCCAGTTCACTCTGCAATCTGAATAGATTGTTGTCAATGTGCTTTTTGTGGAGCAACTCTTCGATTACAAAGATTACGGTAAACCTTGTCCGGAAGTCAGCGCCAATCTTTGATGTGCTTGAAACGCACCTTTCTTCAAAACTGGCACAACAGATAAAAAGATCATCGGGGCCGTATTCATTCAACTTCGTCAAAAGTTCAACTTCAATCGGCTCAACAGCTGCCTTCATCTTTGACCCCCTTGAATACCATCAGTTGTTCCAGCAAAACTTGTTAATGAACACTATAAATAGCTTAATGACTATTGTCAATTCTCCTTGAGCTCGCAAGGGATGATTGATGTTCCTAGCTTATGGAGTATCATTGAGACCTTTACTTAATATCGTCGCGAAGTTCTATACAACATTTGCTCATTTTATTGCTCTACTGATAACAAGCGTGGAATGTTTCATATCTCCAGAAGGGTAGACCCGGATTGCTCTTTTTTAATAGTTCGGGGGACCTCGCGTTGGGTTGAACATCCGCCACAGTGGATGATAAGATTCGACGAGCCATAGCTGCATGCGAGTATACCTTCTAGTCGAATGGATAAAGGGTAAAAAGGAAGGGGGACGGATACTTGAAAGTAACAATGGTAATCCCATCATATTGGGCAAGAGAAAGTAAGCTTGGTTGGCAAGAAGGAGATGCCATATATGACCACCCCACTCCTTTAGATGGCGAAGGTACATTACTCAGAACCATCCAGAGTATTAAGATACTAAAAGATAGAAATTTTCAGCTGGTAGTAATTGCTGCGGCTACTGCAGAGGACATTAGGACTCAGGTTGAAAAGAAGGTCGCCAGCATAATCAAATCAGCCTTTACCACTGCGGGAGTACAAATACTATTATTTGGGACTTCGCATCTTAAGCAGATACATGACCTATTGATTAGTGAAGATAAAAGGGACTACATCGAACTTCTCAACCTCCGGGGATATTCAAACATTCGGAATCTGTGCTTGTTCCTTCCGCATATCCTAGGCTCGGAAGTGGCTGTACTTATTGACGACGATGAGATATTTGAAGACCCAGAATTCATGAAGAAGGCTAAAGAGTTCATTGGTAAAAATATCGGAGGAAGAACCGTCGACGCAATAGCGGGATACTATCTTCAGCCGGATGGAGACTATCATATTAAGAAAACGCAGTCCCCATGGATGAAATGTTGGGGGCAATATGACGCGATGAACGAGGCCTTTGATAAGTATATTGGAACCGAACCAAGGTTGAAAGAGACTCCTTTTGTCTTTGGTGGCAACACGGTTATTCATCGAAATCTATTTACTGCTGTGCCGTTTGACCCCAGGGTCACGAGGGGAGAGGACATAGACTTCTTAATAAATGCGAGGATGTTCGCATACAACTTCTTCCTGGATAATCAGCTATCTATTAGGCACCTGCCGCCACTAAAAACGCATCTCGCCTGGATGCAGTTGAGGCAAGACATCTACCGTTTCATCTATGAGCAAGCCAAGATTGCGAATCAAAAAGAGGTAAAGAGGATGACCAGGGTTTACCCTGGAGATTTTGACCCCTATCCGGGCAGGTTTTTAAAGGATAACCTTGAGGAGAAGATCGAAAAATCGTGCCAGTTGTTGTCTGAAGAGTATCTTATCCAGGGCAACAGACACAGTAGCAAAGAGGCACTAAACAATATAGAACTTGCCAGAACTGACGCTGTGCCGGGATATGACCCTTTTCAAAGCCTATGCCAGATGCAAACGCGCTGGCAGAAACTAATGGAATATACAAGCAAGGAAGGGGTTCTTTCAAGAATAAGGGAAATTATTGAAGGAGAGAAATGAACCTGGACTTGCTATTACTGACCAAGCTACTACGCAGAGCAGACATCATAGGTGGCGCTAACCTTGTCTATTGTAAGATTGCAACGTTGATATGATTCGGACTTACCCCCTTTTGGCGTTAGCCTCGATAGTGGAGACCGCTTGATTATAGAAAAAAGGGGGAATAGCGGGAAATTTCGCTATGGAGCGGGAGACGAGGCTCGAACTCGCGACCCTCTGCTTGGGAAGCAGATGCTCTACCACTGAGCTACTCCCGCTTAAGCTAACCATATTATGCCGTGGGGTTATTTTCGTGTCAAGGCGCTTCAAGCGGTTAGTCGATACTGGCGCTTAACTTGTGATATTATTATTTTACTATCGTTAGTTTAATTCAAGGGTGGCATTAGGAATGGAAGGAGATATTTTGTCGGCGGCTTCTATTAGTGATAATTTAGAGACCCACTTTATCGGGCAGAGGGTTATTTGCTATCCTAGATTGACTTCAACAATGGAGGTGGCAAAGAAAGAAGCCCGGCAGGGAGCGGCAGAGGGCACTGTTATCGTTGCTGATGAGCAAACCGCAGGGAAGGGTCGACTAAAGCGCATATGGCTATCACCCAAGGGTAATATTGCTTTATCTGTTATTCTATATCCTGATGTGTTTTACCTACCTTTCCTCATTATGCTGGCTTCTTTAGCCGTAGTTCATTGTATAGAGGCGGTTACTGGGCTGAAATCACAGGTTAAGTGGCCGAATGATGTCCTTATCAATAATAAGAAAGTGTGTGGGATTATAATTGAAGGTAATGTCAGGGGGGGTATAGTGGACTATGCTATCATTGGTATTGGAGTAAATGTTAATCTCAGGCTTTCTGATTTTCCTGAGATTTTGTCCACTGCTACCAGTCTTTCCGATGAGCTAAGGAAAGAGGTATCACGGTTAGATGTAATACGGCAACTATTGGTCGAGATAGAAAGGTTATATTTGGCGCTCCAGACTGGAGGGTCGGTTTTTGAAGAGTGGCGGGACAGGTTAGTAACACTGGGTAGAAGTGTTAGAGTAAAATCGGGCAAAACTACATATGAAGGCATAGCTGAATCAGTAGCCACCGACGGCAGTCTGCTACTGCGCCTCCCAGATGGGAGTCTGAACAGGATTGCAAGCGGAGATGTTACCCTGCGTGACTAATTAATAACTCTTTCTCCCAGAGCCTGCTTAAGGTGGCAGGCTCTGGTTACTTCTTATCAGGTCTTTCAGGCATTGTCTATTTGCTGGACTTCTTGCTTGACTCCTCGATGGCACCTCGGTTCATAAACATAGTAATAAGGTCAATGGGTAAGGGGAAGATTAGGGTGCTATTTCTTTCCGAGGCTATCTCGGTCAGTGTTTGCAGGTAGCGGAGCTGTAGGGTGACCGGCTCTTTGGCTATAATAGCCCCGGCTTCAGCCAGCCTTGATGAAGCTTGAAACTCGCCATCGGCGTGAATGATTTTAGCCCGCCTCTCTCTTTCTGCTTCAGCCTGAGCTGCCATCATCCGCTTCATCTGTTCAGCGAGTTCAACCTCCTTAATCTCTACTGTGCTGACCTTTACCCCCCACGGGTCGGTATGTTCATCAATTATCCGCTGTAGCATCTGATTAAGCTTTTCCCTTTGTGTCAGTAGCTCATCCAGCTCGGATTGTCCCAATACATTCCGTAGTGTCGTCTGGGATATCTGTGAGGTGGCTCTAATATGGTCTAGAACCTTAACCACAGATGCCTCGGGGTCAACCACCCTGAAGTATACCACTGCATTTACCCTGACGGTAACATTGTCCTTGGTGATCACCTCTTGTGATGGGACATCCATAGTTACTACCCGGAGGTCTACCTTCATCATCCGGTCAACGAAGGGAATGATTAGAAATAGACCGGGACCCTTGGCTCCAATCAGTCGACCCAGGCGGAAGATAACCCCACGCTCATATTCGGTAACAATCTTAACCGTCATCGGAATAACTACGAGCACAGCTAAAACAATTGCCCCTATCCATATAAAGTCCATTGTTTACCTCCTTTGTTATTTCTTAGCTACATATAGTTTTAAGCCGTCAACCTTGGTTATAATCACCTCCTCCCCGGGTTCCACTCGACCCTTCTCTGATACTGCTGTCCACCGCTCACCCTTAAAGAAAACGATTCCCTCAGGTTCCAGGGCTACCTTGACTATGGCGGTCTTTCCTATCAGATCTTCCCTGCCTGCAGATGCCTGGTGGCGGTGGGCTCGAATTCCCCAAATAATTGTGATAGCAAGGAAAGCAGAAATACCAATTGCAACTATGACAATTAACCACGGGTCCACTTGGAACCAATTCGGGTCTATTTGAAACAATGGAGACCTCCCAGCAAATAAGATTTTGGAATAACTATAAGCACAGCTAAAATAATCATAACGATGCTAATTGGGCTCGTTTATTTACCTCCCCCATCCTTTCTGGTTACATATAGTTTTAAGCCGTCAACCTTGGTTATAATCACCTCCTCCCCGGGTTCCACTCGACCCTTCTCTGATACTGCTATCCAACGTTCGCCCCTAAAGAAAACGATTCCCTCAGGTTCCAGGGCTATCTTAACTATGGCAGTCTTTCCCACCAGCTCTTCCCTGCCGGTAGTTGCCTGGTGTCGGTGCGCCTTAATTATTCTATTAATTACAAAGGCGAACAGAGCAGCAATACAGATTGAAACTGTAGCAATTAGCCACGGATTTAATTGAAACAATGGACCCCCCTTAAATAAGATTAATGAGCCAATAACTAGTGAGGTTAAGCCACCTGCGGTAAATAAACCAAAGGTGGTAGTAAATACCTCAGCGATAAAGAGACCGAAGGCTAGAACTATAAGTAGGACCCCAGCGTAGTTTACTGGCAACATTCCCAGTGAGTAGAAGGCTAGTAATCCACAGATGCCACCGACTACACCAGGGAAAATAAGCCCCGGGTTAAAGATTTCAACCATTATGCCGAGCATAGCCAGGCTGAGCAGTATGTAAGCAATATTTGGGTCACTGATAGCATAGAGGAAGTCTTCAATTACGGTCATGTTGACATGGTTAACGGTAGCTCCTTGAGTGCGCAGAGTGACCGTACTACCATCAAGCATAGTTACCTGCCTATCATCAAGTTGAGAGATGAGGGCATCAAGGTTGGGGGCAATCATATCAATGACATTAAGCTCCAGAGCCTGGTGTGATGGGAGTGAAGCTGCTTCTCTAACTGCCTTTTCCGCCCATTCCGCATTGCGCCCGTGAGTATTGGCGATACTTATAGCATAAGCTGCGGCATCATTGACAATCTTCTCTTCCATAGCTTCTGACATTGCTGCTTCGCCCTCGGAACTCATTGCCACCGGGTGAGCCGCGCCAATCTCAGTCCCTGGTGCCATAACAGCTACATGAGCAGCTATAGTGATAAAAAATCCGGCTGAGGCAGCTCGAGCTCCTGAGGGGATATATACCACTACCGGAACCTTTGCATTAAGGATGTCCTGTATAATGAGACGCATAGAGGTGTCTAGACCACCGGGTGTATCCATTTGAATGATACAAGCAATGGTGTTATCTTCCTCAGCCTGGGCAATGCCACGCTCAATATAATCAACGAGGACAGGGTTGATGGTTCCTTCAACATGAAGCACATCAATCTTGGAGCTAGCTGCCTGAGCCTCAATGGCTATAAAGGCGGTAACTAATAAACCAACTAGTAGTAGAAGGCGTATGATTTTTACCATAATCAACCCTACTGAAAGGTCTATAGATAAAGTATATATTGATTGGAGTTATGTTGCAAATAAAAAGGCATAGTTGAATAGCTAGGTAAATTAGTGTTAGAATTTACCGACTATTTATGTTAAAGGTGCAATATGAGAGTCCAAAGGTGTAAAGGAAGTCGAGACTTGTCTCCCGAAGAGATGACAAGGTTTCGCCTAATCGAGGGAGTATTTAGAGATTGCTGTCTTAAATGGGGGCATGAGGAGGTGAGGACACCAACGCTTGAATATCTCCACCTATTCACCTCAACCGGGACGCTTACCCCCAGCATGTTAAATAGGGTATATTCCTTTCTTGATTGGGATGGCTGGAGTGGGGAGAGGGTAGTGCTGAGACCTGACGGCACTATCCCTGTGGCCAGGCTTTATATTGATAGTATGGCAGAGAAAGAGTTGGCCAAGCTCTTTTATGTGACTAATATCTTTATCTTCGAGCCGACGGGAAAGGAGACGAGGGAGAGATGGCAGTGTGGGGCTGAACTTATTGGGGTGGGGTCAACCATAGCCGATGTTGAATTGATAACCCTGGCTTTAGAGGTTTTAAAGAGGTTAGGGGTTGGAGGCGTAGAGCTGAAGTTATCGCACGCTGGCTTAATAAGGGCGTTGCTAGCCAAGCTTGGGTTGAGCCCTGGAGAGCAGACAGAGGTATTTGACCAGATTTTGGATGGGGATGTAGAAGCGCTGGCTAGGCTAAGGTCGGGGAGACCTGAGCTAGGAGAGGCTTTGTCCCTATTACTAAACTCAAAAGGAAAATCATCCGGGTTTCTAAAAAACTTGAAGGCACTATTTAACCAGAATTTAGCCGAGCTTGAAACTCCTATTGATGACTTCATAAGTATCGTTGATTTGCTTGATGCTCTGGAATGTAACTACCAGATTGATATAACCTCAGGAAAGGGCTTTGAATACTATACCGGGGTGATTTATCAATTCTTTATTAGTGATGAGAAGGTAGCCGGCGGGGGGAGATATGATGCCCTTATTCCTTTAATGGGTGGCAAGGATATTCCGGCATCAGGTTTTGCCCTCTACCTTGACCGTCTGATGAACCTGGTGAAGCCAGAATTATTTACTGAGCCTTCGGGTCAGAGAATTCTAATCAGGGCTCAACCAAAGGCAGTAAAAGAAAGTTTCACCATGGCTAGTCGCCTCCGTGAAGCTGGGTATGTGGCTGAACTTAATCTGGGCAGTCAGGAGCTAGCTAATTTGAGATGGAAGCTTGATGTTCAAAATAAAGCGCCTTTATTTATTTTAACTGACCAGGTTAACCATAAAACGTTTAAGGTGCAAACTGCGGATGAAGTATTAAAATTATTGTAATAGTTTACCTTACTATCATTCTGAGCGTAGCCAAGAATCTTTAAGCGCTTCAAACCCTTCGCTTCGTTCAGGGTGACATATAAGTGTCCGAATGCTTACAAGTCATTATTGAAAATGGACAAGGTTCCGTGAGAGAAATTAAATTTGGCATTCCGTAAATTAAGAGAATTTAGGGTAGTATGAAGGGGCGAATTACATGGAGTCCTCGTAAAAAATAAAGTCTTTGGATTGAAAATCCCCTTCAAAACCTATACTTATCCCTCTTTCGGAGGAGAGTCAAAGAGAGGCTTCGCCTCTCTTAAAAATTCTTACCTTTCCCCTTATCAAGGGGAAAGGGATACAGGGGATGGGGTTAATAAAAATAAATAGCTATGTTATCTCTTGAGATTGCTTCGTCGTCCTTTCACTGAAGGACTCCTCGCAAAGACTGGAGGCTAATCTCAAAGGGGGTGAGGTGGACAAACAAATTAAGATAGCATTGCCTAAGGGTCGCTTTTTAGGTGAGACGGCTAGCTTGCTCGGTAGTGCAGGCTGGGGGCTAGATGGCTACCATAAGACGGCGCGTCTTTACCGCCTTGAATCCCAGAAGTTTCCCAATCTCTCAGCTAAGATATTTCATGAGAAGGATATCCCTGTTCAGGTAGCGGTGGGTAACTATGATTTGGGCATTTGTGGGCTAGATTGGATTGAAGAACTCTTGGTTAGATACCCAAGTAGTGCCTTGGTTAAGGTGAGAGACCTGGGATATGGAGATGGTGCCTTATATATAGCTACCAGCAGGTCTGATGCAGCCACAGTGTATGAGGCACAAGCCAATCCGGGTATTATACGCATTGCTAGTGAGTATCCGAACCTGGCTGAATCCTTTGCCGTAAACCTTCGTCTGAGACGGTTTAGCGTCTTTCCTTTGTGGGGGGCGGCTGAGGTTTATCCCCCGGAAAGTTGTGATTTGGTATTAATTCCTGGGGGGGCAGAGGAGCAACTGTCTGACTGTGGACTAGTGTCGGTAGCCAAAGTCCTTAGTATTAGTACCTTTCTGATAGCTAATAAGAATAGCTGGGAAACCAAGGACTTGGGTGATATACTGGCTTCTATTAATAATAAACCAGTGGTTAGTCAGAAGCAGCCTTCTTCGGTAGAGGCGGTGAGAGTACCGGAAATTGCTGGTCCACATTTTCCTAAGGTGGCAGAGAGTATAGTCCGGTTAGCTTTACCCGATGGACATCAGCAATTGCCCACCCTTCGTCTGTTGAATAAGGCTGGTATTCGGGTAGATGATTACACATCACCGATAGGCAATCGTCGACCAACTACTAACCTAGATGGGGTCATGATTAAGGTGATTAGACCTCAGGATATGCCATTGCAGGTAGCTAACAGTAATTTTGATTTGGCTATTACCGGTAGGGATTGGCTTACGGAGCATCTTTACCGATTTCCCTCTAGCCCGGTGACAGAGCTTCTAGACCTTAAATTTGGGAAGGTAAAAATAGTGGCCGTGGTAAGCAAGGATTTGCCTGTAGCCGATGTCTATGGCTTGAGGCAACTTATCGCTGAGCAGCCGGTGCCATGTAGAGTAGCTTCAGAGTATTTGAATATAGCTGACAAGTATGCCAGGGATAATCACCTGGGAATGTATAGAGTAATTCCTACTTGGGGAGCCAGTGAGGCCTTTTTACCCGAGGATGCCGACCTTTTAATTGAGAATACTGAGACAGGACAAACCATATCCCGCCATAATCTTAAGATTATTGATACCCTTTTTACATCAACAGCTTGCCTGATTGGTAATACCGACAGTATATCCAGTTCTAGCCAAGGTGAAAGGATAAAGTCTATTATTGAGACCTTACGGATTGCAGTGGAGGATGTCCAAATTGATAATCATTGAAGGTTTTAAGTCAGCAAAATCCATATTATCTAGACAAGCCCCGGCTGAGTTTTATCCGGTTTCACCAGCGCTCAGGCAAAGGCTAAAGGAGATGTTTGGTACCGATGACCCAGAGCAGGCTGTCAAGAAAATTGTTAGTGAAGTGCGTAATAGAGGAGATGCCGCCCTTTTTGATTATACTTTAAAGTTTGACGGAATAGAGCTTGCCTCAATGGAAGTAAGCAAAGAACAGGTAGCTGGTGCCTACCATGAAGTGAGCCAAGAGCTTCTATCAGCGCTCAAGCTGGCAGCAGACCAAATTCGCTCCTTTCACACGGCGCAAAAAGACAATTTTTGGAGTGGAGGCACTGAGCCAGAATCGGGTCAATTAGTCCGCCCATTAGAGCGCATCGGCGCTTATGCTCCTGGCGGCACTGCCTGCTACCCATCAACAGTGCTGATGACAGCTATACCGGCTAAGGTAGCCGGGGTCAAGGAGGTTGTTTTGGTTACCCCGCCAAGAGGGCAAGGGATAATTCCTCCGTCTGCATTAGTAGCGGCTGATATTGCTCAGGTTGACCGTATTTTTAGTGTGGGTGGGGCTCAGGCAATTGCTGCCTTAGCCTTTGGCACCGAGTCTATTCCTAGAGTGGACAAGATTTGTGGTCCGGGTAATATCTTTGTAGTTTTGGCTAAGAAGCTGGTATACGGCGTAGTTGATATTGATGGGCTTCAGGGACCAAGCGAGGTGTTAATTATCGCCGATGAGGGAGCTAACCCTAGATATTGTGCTGCTGACCTTTTAGCTCAAGCGGAGCATGACCCCTTAGCCTCAGCTATCTTAATAACTACCTCACGGCGGTTGGCAGATGAGGTTGGACAGGAGGTTAAGCAGCAACTGAAGAGTTTGGAGCGTCAAACAATAGCTGCCGAATCTTTAGAAAATAGGGGGATGATAGTAGTGGTTACTAATATAGATGAGGCTATAGAATTAGCTAACCTTTATGCCCCTGAGCACCTTTGCCTGATGGTGCAGAAGGCAGCTTCTTATATCAATAGGGTGTCTAATGCCGGGTGTATATTCATAGGGGAGAACTCAACTGTGGTCTTTGGTGATTATGTGGCTGGACCAAGCCACGCTTTGCCTACCGGAGGGACAGCTCGATTTAGCTCGCCGCTTAATGTGACCGACTTTATCAAGATTATGGACTTGGTTAATATTGATGGGGCTAGATTAGAGGAGCTAGGTCAAGCGGCAGTGACTATAGCTAGAGCCGAGGGTTTTGAGGCTCATGCCCGGGCGGTGGAAAAGCGGCTTGACAGAGGGGAAACGGATGACTAAAGAACAAGACATGGTTGGAGTAAATAGTGCCCTACAGGAGTTAATATCTCAAGTAGATGTTGATGCAGTAGGTGTTGCCAGTCTGGCTGAGTGGAAAGAGACGAAGCTGGAAGAAGATGCCTTGCAGTTATTGCCGGTGGCACAGTCAGTGGTGGTCTTGGCTATGGAGATTTCCCAAGAGGTTCTCGACCTATCAACACACAGTCGAATCGTAGGTGCACCTTCTATGAATGACTTGCTTAATGCTGAAACTGACTATATCAATGGCCAATTGAACGAGGCTACTTTCGATTTCGCCAAATCTTGCCGTAGCCTTGGTTTGAAAGCGTTGGTCTTGCCGGTAGAAGGCTGCCCTATGGACAATAGGTTTCTGGGTGCGGTATTCTCGTATAGGCATGCCGGTCAGGCTGCTGGGCTGGGCAAGATGGGATGGCACAGCTTGCTGATTACCCCTGATTTCGGGCCTAAGGTCAGAATAGCGGTTTGCTTAACCCAGGCAAAGCTAGAGCCAACAAAGACCGGATTTACCCTCCGGTGCGAAAGCTGTGGCATTTGTCTTGATAACTGTCCTGCCATGGCCCTGGCTGTACCAGAGTCAAATAAGCAGTATGCTTTTGATAAGTTTGCCTGTAATTCTTACCGGAGTGCCTCTGGAGGATGTAGTGAATGTGTGAGGGTCTGCCCCGAAGGCAGGTGAACATCCGCTAGTAGTATATTCCTAACGACTGAGGAGATTAAGAGGTAGAGATGCCAGACAGAACAGGAATAGACAAGTTCATACGGTCAGACTTAGTTACTTTCGGTGGTTATTCTGCCAGTACATCACCTGAGACATTGAAGGGGAAGGTTGAAGTTCCGGTGGAAAATATTATAAAGCTGGATGCTAATGAGAATATCTATGGCTGTTCACCAAGGGTAAACCAGGCTCTGGCGAACTACTCCTATTTAAATGTCTACCCTGATGACGGGCAAACCGAGCTCAGGAAACTATTGGCTGGATATACTGGTATTAATGCCGAGTGTATCGTGGCTAGCGGTGGCAGCAACCAGCTAATAGACCTCATTATACGCTTATTTATCGGGTCGGGTGATGAGGTGATAAACTTGGCCCCTACCTTTGATATATATCGTTTTAGCACGCAGATAAATGGTGGCACATTGATTGAGGTGCTTAGGGATGAAAGTTTTGCCGTCAATGTAAATGCAGTGAAAGCAGCTATAAACAAAAATAGCAAATTAATATTTCTGGCTAATCCTAATAGTCCTACTGGAAATATAACTCCCCAAAAGGATATATTGGAAATAGTGGACACCGGGCTACCAGTGGTAGTTGATGAGGCATACTTTGAATTTAGTGGGGAAACAGTGGTGCCACTGGTTAGTCAGCATGAAAATTTGATAGTACTGCGGACATTCAGTAAGTGGGCAGGGCTGGCTGGTCTGAGGATTGGCTATGGTATCTTTCCACCTAGAATTGCTGATTACTTATTTAAAATCAAGATACCGTATAATGTAAATGTAGCGGCTCTAGTTGCAGTGCAAGAGTCACTGAAGGATATTAATTACTTGCAGGGCAGGGTAAAGGCGATAGTTGCTGAAAGGGAAAGGCTTTTTAGTGAGTTAAAGAAGCTAAAATGGTTAAAACCTTTTCCCTCTCAAGCTAACTTTATTTTTTGCTCAGTCCTGAATGACAAGGCAAGTGAGCTTCACCGAAAATTGCAAAATAGAGGGATACTGGTTCGTTACTTTGATAGGCCGCTTTTGCGAAATGGTATCCGCATTAGCGTGGGTAAACCAGAGCATACCGATGCTCTAATCAAGGCACTGCAAGAAATAGGAGGGGAGACAAGTGGCTAATAGACTGTCTATTATCAAAAGAGAGACCAGGGAAACAAATATCAGCTTGGAGCTTAATATTGATGGTAGTGGTCAGTGGGAGATGAATACCGGGATTAGGATGTTTGACCATCTACTGGCTCAGTTGGCTCAGCACGGAATATTTGACATAAAGGTTTCAGCCACGGGGAGCGACCAGCATCACCTGGTAGAAGATGTGGCTATTTGTCTGGGCAAAGCTTTTGGTGAAGCCCTGGGGGAGAAGAGGGGTATTGTCCGAATGGCTAATGCTGCTGTGCCTATGGACGATGCTTTAGCTACGGTGGTGGTTGACATTGGTGGTAGGGGATACACCGTTTTAGAGTTGCCCTTTATTGATAATGATATGGCTGGATTTCCCGCTGACCTTATCCGGCATTTCCTTGAGTCCTTTGCCATTGAAGGCAGGCTTAATCTCCACGCCAAGGTTTTGTACGGTATTAATGACCATCACAAAGCCGAAGCGCTGTTTAAGGCGTTAGGTAGAGCCCTGGACGCAGCTACCAGAATTGACCAGCGGATTAGCGGCGAACTACCCAGCACCAAGGATTTATTGGAGGAGTGAGGGTAATCTAGTCAATCTTCTGCTAATTGATAAAGTTAATGAGGAAGTCGGTGAAGAACACTTTAAAGCCTTTATCTGAAGTTATTTCTCTCAAAGGGAAAGTAGCTTTAATTACCGGTTCTGCTGTTGGTATTGGGAAGGCAATAGCCTACAGATTCGCAGAAGCGGGTGCAGACTTAGAACTTGTCGATATAAATAAGAAGGGTTTAAGAGCTGTAGCAAAGGAACT
Source organism: Dehalococcoidia bacterium (assembly GCA_011191875.1). Taxonomy (GTDB): domain Bacteria; phylum Chloroflexota; class Dehalococcoidia; order Dehalococcoidales; family W498; genus W498. The sequence goes on from DUFC01000031.1 coordinate 176,329, forward strand.
TGTACAGTTCAAATCAAAAATAAACATTCATGAGGTAGATCTTTCTAAAAAAGAGGAAATAGATGTTTTATGGGAAAAATTAAATGGGAAAGAGCCCGACATACTGGTAAATAATGCTGGGATGTATCCTTTTAAGGATTTCCTGGAAGTAGACGATGCTTTTTTAAAGAGGGTGATGGATATCAATTTAAACTCGGCTTTCTGGATGTGCCATCATATGATAAAGAGAAGGTTGAAAAGGGGAGGGGTAATTATAAATATTGGTTCTATTGAAGCCATCATGCCTTTCGCAACAGATTTAATTCCCTATAATATTAGCAAGGCGGGAGTTATTGCTCTGACAAGGGCTCTAGCTAAAGAGCATGGGAAGAGCGGTTTCAGAATAAATGTAATTATACCTGGTGGAATAATAACTCCTGGAACAAAGGCAGTAGCTAAGCAACTTTCCCAGTTTGATGTTAGTATCTTTAAATCAGGTTTACAATACAAAATGAGATTACCCTTGGGCAGGGGTGGGCAGCCGGATGAAGTTGCCCGTGTTGCACTGGTTCTTGCCAGTGATTTATCTAGCTATGTCCATGGGGCATTGATACCCGTTGATGGAGGATTTTTATCCGCTTAGTGTGGGGTAGCATAAGGAAATCAGTGCCCCGATAACTAAGCAGTAGGTGGGTATTCTAGTTTCCTACCAGTTAAGCTCTCATAAGCCTGCTGATATCTTCTAGTGGTAGCTTCAATAACTTCTGGGGGGAGTATGGGGGCGGGTGGTTCTTTGTTCCAGCCTGCTTGAACGAGCCAGTCGCGAACTGGTTGCTTATCATAGCTGGACTGTGACTGTCCGACTTTGTATTGCTCAGCATCCCACAGGCGGCTTGAGTCCGGGGTCAATAGCTCATCAATAAGGATGAGTTTATCATTGTCCAGCCCGAACTCAAATTTGGTATCAGCAATGATAACACCTCTGGCTCTGGCATACTCCTGTGTATGATTATAGATGGCTAGGCTTTTTTCCTTTATCTCTTCGGCTAGAGCATCACCTACCAGTTCTTCTATCTCTTCCATAGTGAGCGGTTGGTCATGCCCGGTCTCTGCTTTGGTAGTGGGGGTAAATAGCGGCTGGAGCAACTCCTGACTTTGTTTTAAGCCTTTAGCTATAGGGAGTTCAGAAATAGTGCCATGCTGATGATACTCTGCCCAAGCCGACCCGGCAACGTAGCCACGCACCACACATTCAACAGGAATACGCTTTGCCTTTTTAACAATCATAGACCGACCGCTAAGGTAAGATGGGTAAGGAAAACGGTTTTCAGCAGGAATATAGGTATCAAGGCAGTGAACATCATCAACGGCTTCTATCAAGTGATTGGGCACCAGACTTGCCGTTTGCCTAAACCAGAAGACGGAGAGCTGATTGAGCACTAAGCCCTTATCAGGAATGCCGCAGGGCAGGACCGAGTCAAAGGCTGAGATTCGGTCGGTAGCTATTATAAGAAGGTGATTACCCAGGTCGTAGCTATCCCGCACCTTGCCCCGAATAAATAATGGCAGTGGCAGGTCTGTACTTAGCAAAACTGATGAATTGAGATTGTTCATCTAATTTACCCCCTTAATAAATATAATCTCTTGGGTTCATACTTATGGGACAGTCAGTTTAGTCCCAATAATCGCCACATCAGGCGGACATCTAACTGGTGCACTGAGTGTGCTGAAATCAAAATATCCCGCCGATAACCTAATAACCCGAACTTCAGGAAAAGGCGGAAGCATAATCTGCTCGCAATACTCTCCACATCCTGGGCATTTGAGAACGATGTCACGTAGTTGTCCATTAACAATCCCTTCCGCCAAAGTGCTACCGCATGAACCACAGATGAGGTCGGTATCGCCTTGCCCAACAAAGAAAGGGGCTTTACCGGCAATAATACTCCTTGTTGGCTTCCTTAGTTCTGTGAGAGCGGCAAGCTTTATTGTTGCCATGTCTACTCTTACATTTTTGTACTACCAAGGTTAACATTATATTTTTCTAGGAGCCAGCTCATCGGGTTCAGTCATGATAGGTTTCTTCTTCCACTGGGCTTCGGTTAAGCCTAATCGGGCAAAGATAACATCTATGTAACGCAGGTAGTATTGATAGTCAAAAAGTGGCTCAAGCTCGGCTTGGGGCAGAATGGCAGTAACCTCAGGGTCAGCCTTGAGCAGGCTGAGGAAGTTTTTATTCCCTTTCCATGCCTTCATTGCGTTCCGCTGCACCAGCTCGTAGGCTTTTTGCCGACTCTGTCCTTTGTCAATAAGAGCCAGCATTATGCGCTGAGAAAAAACTAAGCCTTTAGTAAGCTCTATATTTTGTTTCATCCGTCGTGGATAGGTTTGTAGACCTTTCATTACTGAGGTGAACAGGGCAAGGGAGTAATCCAGCACAAGGCAGGAGTCGGGCAGGATAATGCGCTCAGTGGAGGAGTGGCTAATGTCACGTTCATGCCACAGGGAAATATTTTCCATTGAAGTCAGGGCGTAGCCTCGCACCAATCGGGATAAACCGCAGATTCGTTCACAAAGCTCAGGATTCCGCTTGTGCGGCATAGCTGATGAGCCAGTTTGTCCGGCTCCGAAGGGTTCTTCTACTTCTCGGGTTTCGGTTCGCTGCAGACCTCTAATCTCAAAGGCGAATTTCTCCAGGGAGCTGGAGATTATAGCTAAAGTGGTAATGAATTGAGCGTGACGGTCGCGTTGTAAAACCTGGCTTGATACCGGGGCCGGGGCAAGCCCTAACTTGGAGCAAGCTTTGTCTTCAACCTCTGGGGATAATGTAGCATAGGTGCCTACCGCTCCTGAAATCTTGCCGACAGCGATAGCCTTTTTAGCTTCAGTAAGCCTTAGCTTATTGCGCTTCATTTCCTCAATCCATAATGCCATCTTTAGACCAAAGGAAATTGGTTCAGCATGAATGCCGTGGGTACGACCAATCATAGCTGTGTATTTATATTTTATTGCCTTTTCCGCCAATACTGAGATGAGTTCTTTTATATCCTGATTAAGTAGCTCGGCTGTCTCAACTAGCTGCAAGCTGAGGGCGGTGTCTATTACATCAGAAGAGGTAAGACCAAGATGGACAAAGCGTGATTCCTCACCCAGGCTCTCTGAAACCGAACCAAGGAAGGCAGTCATATCGTGGTGAGTTTCTCTGAGAATTTCTTCCATGCGTTTGATGTTAACCCGGGCTAGCTTTATCTTGGGTACAGCTACTCTGGGGATGACACCCAATTCAGCCCAAGCCTCACAAACAGCAATCTCTACCTCAAGCCACTTAGCAAACTTGTTCTCGTCAGACCAGACTCCTTTCATCTGCGGTCTGGAATATCGTTCAATCATTTATTATCTCCTTGTAGCTCACTCCTATATTCTTTGTAGGCTTCTCGTATTTTATCATACTTTAGCCCTAAAATTTCGGCAGCCAGATAAGCAGCATTCTTAGCTCCAGCAGTGCCTATAGCCACCGTGGCTACCGGTATCCCGGCTGGCATCTGTACTATAGAGTAGAGGGCATCAATACCTTTTAGCTCGCTGGTGGCTAGGGGCACACCGATGACAGGTAAGGTAGTCCAGCTAGCCAAAACTCCGGGCAGGTGTGCCGCTCCGCCGGCAGCGGCAATTATGACCTCAATTCCCCGACTTTGGGCAGCCAGTCCGTATTGTTTTGCCTTTTCTGGGTTACGGTGGGCTGAGATTACATTGACCTCATAGTCAATGCCGAGCTGGGTTAATGTATCCAGCGTCGGCTGGAGTGCTTCAGTATCTGATTTAGAACCCATAACTATCGCTACTAGTGGCATATTATCTACCTAACCCCCTCAATTTTTCTAATTTGGTGACCCATTCTCTTTAATTATCCCTTTATTTCAGCAATGTCTTTACGATAGTGGCAACCCTCAAAGCGAATTTGCGAAATATTGTTATAAACCTTCTCTCTTGCTTCAGTTAGAGTCCTACCGCTAGCTACTACAGTAAGCACTCGTCCCCCATTAGTCAATACCTGCCCAGGTTCTGACCCGATCTTGGTTCCAGCGTGAAATACCAGGATGTCCCCATCTAAGTTGTCCAAGCCGCTAATAGGGAGGCCGGTTTGGTAACTACCGGGATATCCGGCTGAAGCCATTACTACTCCCACACAGGCATCCTCACTCCATTCTACATCTATTTGGTAAAGGTTACCATTAATTACAGCGAGGAAAATATCTACCAGGTCAGTTTTGAGTAAGGGGAGGGTAACCTGGGCTTCTGGGTCACCAAACCTGGCATTAAATTCTAGCACTTTTGGTCCGTCGGTGGTAATCATTAACCCGCCATAAAGAACACCTTTATAAGGTTTTTTTTCTTTCTCCATAGCCTTTACTGCTGGCTCCATGATGCTTTCCTTTACTGTTTTAGCCAGTGTGGGTGTTATAAAGTGTGGAGGGCTATAGCTACCCATACCGCCGGTATTGGGACCCTGGTCTCCATCATATATCCTTTTATAGTCGCAGGCGGCTACCATAGGGATGACGGTGGTGGCGTCGGTAAAGGCGAAAGCACTCATCTCCTTTCCTGACAGGCACTGTTCAATAACTACCTTCTCCCCAGCGGCACCAAAGGCTCTAGATTCCATAAAGGTGGCAAGGGCGTCTAGGGCTTGTGGGATTGAATCGGCTACGGTTACCCCCTTACCGGCTGCCAAGCCATCTGCTTTAACTACAATGGGTGGTGTCTGTCGCTGGATATACTCTTTTGCCTCAGCATAGGTAGAGAAGCTAGTGCTTTGAGCGCAGGGGATACCGTATTTTTGCATCAGCTCCTTGGCGAACACCTTGCTTGACTCTATCTCGGTAGCTTTCTTAGTCGAACCGAAAATAGGAATATCTATACCTTGAAAGTAGTCAACAATACCGTCAGCTAGAGGAGCCTCGGGTCCGATAACAGCAAGCTCTATTCTCTTTTCTCGGGCTATTTTAGCTAGTGACGCTATATCAGTAGAGCCAATATTCAGATTATGGGCAATTTGGGCTGTACCGGCATTGCCCGGAGCAACATAAATCTCTTTAACCTTGGGGCTCTGGGCTAGCTTCCAAACCAAGGTATGCTCCCTAGCCCCACCACCAACAACCAGTATCTTCAGCGTTCGCTCCTTCAGCGTTTACTTTGGTTATATCAAGTTTATCTTTGTAGGTATTTGAGTAGGGGTCTTGACAAACAGTGAACTCTATGTGCATAATATGCTCACAATTGAACAGCTCTCTGTTGTACTGCCAACAGAGGGTAATTAAGCTGCCCGTTGTTGCGCTGCCAGCAGCGGGCTTTTCAATCTCCTTCTTTTTGCACCCAGCAATCTGATAGAAACTTTTCAGTCAGGCGAATGCGCACATCCGCAGCCTCTCTAAGGTTTTTAGCCCACCCTTGCCACATTACACACGCATTTTCTACGTACTTACGTGTATGTTCCTTAATAAAGTTAACTGCCCCAGCCAGATCAGCATCGCCTGATATTAAAATAGCGACATCGTAGGCATCAAGAAGGGCTAAGCCTACCATGTCAATAGCAAGCCTGGTATCTACACCCTTTTGAACATGTGTCATATACTCAATATCTTTGCCACACGATGGGCAACGGATTTTAACTGGTCTAGGGACAAGCCTGCCAAGTCTAAGTTGTAGGTAATCCACATAGCCAAGGCGGTTGAGGAATGCCTGATGCCGCTTTGTTGACTCAGAGTCCCCTTCCAGTATCGGCACATGGTAATAATAAATGCGTATTAGTTGGCGTTTTTTAGTCAGTTTCCTGGCGAGCTTTTCTACATCAATGATGTCTTGCCTATGCAGTCCCTCCCTAATTGCAAAATACAAATTGCTACCATCTACAAAGACGGCTACCCGGGATAAGCTTTCAGGAGTCATAGTTTGCCCCCTTTAATATTTATCAACCTCGCGTCCTTTCTCCCCCTCTTCTTCAAAGGAGAGGGGGAATATTTGTTTTGAAGGGTCTTTGCCTCTTAAAGCTTCTCTTGATAAACGACCCATTACTCCCATTCTATGGTTGAGGGGGGTTTGGAGGTTATGTCATAGACGACACGGTTCACTCCGGGCACCTCGTTGGCAATGCGGTTGGAAATCCGAGCCAGGACATCGTAGGGGAGGCGTGACCAGTCAGCGGTCATCGCATCCTCGCTGGTTACGGCGCGGATGGCAACCA